>NZ_JBICZP010000025.1:0-66399 GCF_043202015.1 Kitasatospora sp. NPDC048239
CTGGTCGTCCTGGACTCCGACACCCACGACCTGGTCGCCGTGATGCGCCGCGGCCGCTGGATCACCGGCCGCGACACGTTCACCGCGGTGAAGCCCGCCTGAGCCGCCCACCCGCCCAGGCCACCACCCGCCCGAGCCGCTGACGGCCGGGCCCTGGACCGCCCGGCCGGCGGCCCCGACCATCCGGTCGTCCGGGCAACGCACACGGCCGCCCGCCCCCGACAGGGGAACGGGCGGCCGCGGTGTGTGCGGAGCGGGTCAGGAGGCCTCCAGGACCACCTGGTCGATCAGGACCGTCCCGCCCGAGGGGCCCGAGATGGTGATCGTGTTCGGACCGGCCTGGAGCTGCGGAAGTATGAAGGTCGTGTACCAGGACGCGGCGGCGTCCTTGCCCGGCGAGTAGTTCTTGAAGGTCAGACCGCTCGGCCAGTCCTTGCCGTTCACCGTCGCCGCGGCCTTCACGTCGGTCGCCGGGTTGTTGAAGTGCACCGTGAGCTTGTAGGTGCCGGCCGCCGCCACCTCGCCCGCCCAGGTGACCGAGCCACCCGGCTGGAGCGTCAGGTAGCCGCCGTCCGCCGACTTGGCGCCCTTCACGGTGTTCCCGGACGGCGCGTTCTGGCCCTGCAGCTGCGTGGCGTCGTAGGTGCCCGGCCCGGCCGCGGTGGCGCTCGCCGAGGAGGAGGCGGAGGCCGAGGCCGACGGGCTGCCCGCCCCGGTGCTCGGGACGACCGGCGCGCTGCTGGAGGTGCCGCCCTTGGCCTTCTTGTCGTCCGGGTCCCCGGTGGACAGCGCTATGCCGGCGCCGATCGCGATGGCCGCGACCACCGCCACCGCGCCGATCACCGCGCCCTTGCCCCGGCCGCCGCTCGGCCGCTCCTCGCCCGGCTGCGGGCGGGAGTGCTCGGCGTAGCGGGTCTGCTGGGTGGGCATCGCACCGCCGTGCTCGGGCTGCTGCCCGTACGGCTGGCCGCCCTGCCCGCCCTGCGGGTAGGACGGCTGCTGCTGCGGCGGGTACGGCTGCTGCGGGCGCGCCTGCTGCCCGTACTGGGCGCGGCCGACCTCCATCGGGCGGTTGTACGACGTACGCGGAACACCCTGCTGGGGCTCGGCCGGCTGCGCGGAGGCGCCTTCGGCCGGACGGTAGAGGTAGCCGAAGGGATCGTCGTCCTGCGGGGCACCGCCCTCCGGGCTCTCGGGCACTCCGTTGTTGCCGGCGGTCGTCACGGTGGTCAACTCCCCCGTCGCGTTCGCGCCGCCCGGCTGCCGTGCCGCCGGCGCAAGTGGTGGTCGCTCGTACCCGGGAACCCTACCTGTCGGGCGCGACCCTCGGAAAAGACCCCTTGACAACCCGCGAGTAGCTTTGCGCGCCGAACGCGTGCGGCACGGCTGGAGCGCTCAGCCCGCCCGGCGGTGCGAGCGCTCGCCCCGGGCCCCGCGCATGGCGCCGCCGCGGGCCCGCTTCTCGTCGTACATCCGCTCGTCCGCGGTGTGCAGGACCTCCTCGGTGCTCATCCCGCAGCCCGCCCAGCCGACGCCGAGGCTGACCCCGACCCGCATCGCCCGGCCGTCGATCCGCATCGGCGGGATGATCGCGTTGCGCAGCCGGTGGGCGAGGTCCTTGGCCTCCTCCCGGCCGATGCCGTCGGCCAGCACCACGAACTCGTCGCCGCCGAGCCGGGCCACCGTGTCGCCGTCCCGGACGGCCTGGCTGAGCCGGCGGGCGACCTCGACCAGCACCGCGTCGCCCGCGTTGTGCCCGAACCGGTCGTTGATCGACTTGAAACCGTCGAGGTCGCAGAAGAGCACCGCGAGCCCCTTCTCCGCCGTGGCCGCGCCGCCCGAGCGGAACGGTCCCGCCCAGGCGTCGCCGCCCGAGCCGTGGTCGGCGGGCACCACCGCGTGCACGTGCTCGCCGTAGCCGCCCGGCCGGTCCGCCCCGGCCAGGCCGGCCCCGGGGTGCCCCTCGGGGGCGCCGTAGCCGTGCACCTGCCCCAGGCCCGGGCCGGCCCCCTCCAGTCCGTCGTACGCCGTGTGCGCGCTGTAGGAGTCGGCGGGGTAGCCCGCGTACTGCGGCGGGTACGGGCTCTCCGCGTGCGCGGCGACGGCGGTCTGCGGCTCGCCGCACAGCCGCCGCCCCAGCCGGGCCCTGAGCTCGGCGCTGTTGGGCAGGCCGGTGAGCGCGTCGTGGCTGGCCCGGTGGGCGAGCTGCAGCTCGTGGCGCTTGCGGTCCTCGATGTCCTCGACGTGGGTGAGCAGGAAGCTCGGGCCCTCGGCGGCGTCGGCGACGATCGAGTTGCGCAGGCACACCCACTGGTAGCCGCCGTCCCGCCGGGACAGGCGCAGTTCCGCCCGGCCGCTCTCGGCGCTGGTGCGCTCCAGCAGCGCGCGGTCCTCGGGGTGGACGAGGTCGGCGAAGCTCTGCTGGCGCAGCACCGCGCGAGGGCGGCCGAGCAGGCGACAGAGCGCGTCGTTGACTCTGGTCAGCTGGCCGCGCCCGGCGCCGTGCAGCTCGGTGATGGCCATCCCGCTGGGCGCGTACTCGAAGGCCTGGCGGAAGCTCTCCTCGCTGGCCCGCAGCGCCTGCTGCTCCTTCTCCAGCCGCGCCAGCGCGCGCTGCATCTCGGCGCGCAGCCGGGCGTTGCCGATCGCGATGGAGGCCTGGAGGGAGAACATCTCCAGGGCCTCGCGGGTCCAGGCGCCGGGCCGCTTGCCGCTGCGCGGGCGGTCCACCGAGAGCACGCCGAGCAGGTCGCCGCCGGCGCTGTACATCGGGGCGAGCAGGCCGTCGGCGGGGTGCCAGTCGTTGGCGTAGACGGGCAGCGATCCGTCGCCGATCCAGCGCGGGATGTCGCTCGCGACGGCCCAGCCCCGGTCGTAGGGCAGGAAGCGGAGGGTGCCCCAGTGGTCGCTGACGCCGAGCAGCCGGTCCCAGGACTCGCGGGAGCCGACCTGGCCGAGCAGGACGGAGGGGCCGCCCATGGCGCTCTCCTCCAGCTCCCAGACGGCCGCCACCACGAGGTCGCCGTCCGGCCGGACCAGGCTGACCGCGGCGGCGTCGAATCCGAGCCCGTGCACCGCGCCCTCGACCACGGCCTGCAGCGTGCCCGCCAGGCTGCGGGCAGCGTTGAGGTCCGCCACGACCCGGTGCAAGGTGCGGAGGGTCGCGAGGCGGACGTACGGCTCCGACTCGGCTTCCATGCGGGGGCTCCCCGGCTGCTTCGGATAGTTCTTGAATGGTTATCGTCCGATTGCCAGAAGAACTGAATCACAGGGAGCACAGCGTTCGGCACGCTCGGTCAGCAATAGGCAGTCACTTGTGACTTAAATCACACGACACTTATGCGCCCTTAATCAGCTCATCCGCCCCATAACAGGACATATGGCTTCATCGGAACATTTTTCGTGGTCGGCCGCATTGGCCGCACACTGAAGCCGACTGACGCCCGCCAGGCCCTCACCTTCACTCCCAGGGGTGAGCGTCGCCGCCGGCCGTAACCTTCTGCAGCCCTGGTCCTACGACCACGGCCCGATGCCGTTCCCCCCGGCCGCCGACTACCGTGCGGTACGTGTACTCGTCCCCGCAGCCCGAGGCTGCCTCCCAAGCGACGCCCGACGAGTTCCGGGCTGCGCTCTCCCAGCTCGCCTCCGGAGTGAGCCTGGTGACCGTCCACGACCCGGAGGACGGCGAGGACGTCGGCATGACCGCCACGTCCTTCCTCTCCGTCTCGCTGGAGCCGCCGCTGGTGCTGATCTCCGTCCGCGAGGACTCCCGGATGGACGAGGTGCTCTCCCGGGCCGAGACCTGGGCGGTCTCGCTGCTCGCCGAGGGGCAGAAGGCGCTCGGCTCGCGGTTCGCCATGAAGGGCCGGCTCAGCGACCGGCTGCTCTTCGCCGACACCCCGCACCACCGCGGCCCGGCCAGCGGCGCACCGCTGATCGACGGCGCGCTGGCCACCGTGGAGTGCCGCACCGAACAGCGGATACCCGCCGGCGACCACACCCTGCTGCTCGGCCGCGTCCTGGAGGCCGTGGTGCCGAACCCGGGCGGCCGCCCGCTGCTCTACTTCCACGGCGGCTACCGGCAGCTCGGCTGAGCTACTCGCCGCCCTTGGCGCGCCGGCCCTGCTTCAGCTCGGAGCGGTGGCGCTTGTTGGACAGCCGCCGCTCGATCATGCCCCGGCTCGGCTTGGTCGCCCGCCGGGCCTTCGGCGGCGGCGCGGTGGCCTCGCCCAGCAGCGATGCCAGCCGGGCCGCGGCGACCTCGCGGTTGCGCCACTGCGAGCGGTGCTCGGAGGCGCGCACCACCAGGACCCGACCGTCCACCAGCCGGCCGGCCAGCCGCTCCAGGGCGCGCTGCTTCCACACCTCGGGCAGCGCCGCGGAGGCGGCCAGGTCGTAGCGCAGCTCGACCTGGGTGTCGGAGGTGTTGACGTGCTGGCCACCGGGGCCGGAGGAACGGGAGAAGCGCCAGACGAGCTCGGCGTCAGGGACGACCACCGATCCCCGGACGCGGATGGGCTCAGGCATGGGTTCATCATCCCGCGCCCGGGGCCCGCCGGTCACCCGGTTATCCAGCACCGCCCGCAGCCCCGACAATGGCCTACGTGATCGAGCTCGGCTACTCCCTCTCCAACCGTTTCCCCGACCCCCCGCAGACCGACTACCGCAGCGCCTCGGTGCACGCCCTGCGGTACGACCTGTTCTGCGGCGACGTCTACCTCGAAGCCGACGGGGCGGAGCTGTCCACAGCCTGGGGATGGGTTCCGGTGCTCGACTTCGCCTGGGCACTGTGCGACATCGCCGAGGAGCTGGACCGCGACCCGGACGGCGGCCGCGCCGCCCGGGTGCAGAGCGCCGACCTCGACTTCACCCAGAACACCGAGCTGCTGCGCTTCGCCCGCCGCTTCAACTGGGTCGAGGTCAGCGCCACCTGGCTGCCGGACGAGCCGCCCGCCGTGCTGCGCCACGGCGACCTGCGGCGCGAGGCCCGGGACTTCCTCCAGGACACGCTCGCCGATCTCTTCGACATGCACCCCGACCTGGCCGACAATCCGAACATCTGGTCACTTCAGGGCCGCTTCCGCCGAATCTGACCGGGTATTGATCCAGCCATTGCCGCGCCCTGATTCGCCCCGAAGAATTTGCGACAGGGCGCGGAACCAAGCCCGTGGTCTCTCGCGTTATCCCGGGCAAAAGCAACGAAGGGACAGCAAACACCATGCCAGTGAGCCTCTCCAAGGGTGGCAACGTCTCGCTGACCAAGGAGGCCCCCGGCCTGACCGCGGTCACCATCGGCCTCGGCTGGGACGTCCGGACCACGACCGGCGCCGAGTTCGACCTCGACGCCAGCGCGATCGTGCTGAACGCGGACGGGAAGGTGCTGTCCAACAGCCACTTCGTGTTCTTCAACAACACCAGCACCCCGGACAGCACCGTCGTCCACACCGGTGACAACCGCACCGGCGAGGGCGCGGGCGACGACGAGGCGATCAACGTCAACCTGGCCGGCCTTCCGGCCGAGGCCGTCAAGATCACCTTCCCGGTCTCGATCTACGACGCGGTGGCCCGCTCGCAGAACTTCGGCCAGGTCCGCAACGCCTACATCCGCGTGATCAACGCGGCCGGCGGTGCCGAGATCGCCCGCTACGACCTCTCCGAGGACGCCGCCACCGAGACCGCCATGATCTTCGGCGAGCTCTACCGCAACGGCGCCGAGTGGAAGTTCCGTGCCGTCGGCCAGGGCTACGCCTCCGGCCTGGCGGGCATCGCCCAGGACTTCGGCGTCCAGATCTGACGCCCGACCGCGAAGCGCCCGGCCCCCCTCCGTCAGGGGCCGGGCGCTTCGGCGTTCCCGGCCGGTGACGGGCTGCTCGGCCGTGCCCGTGCCCGTAGCAACGACGCGGCGCAGGAGACCGGCCGGGCCGGTCTCCTGCGCCGCGTCGGGGCGGTACCACGGGTTCAGCGCGAGGCGCGCAGCTCCGGGAGCTGGAGCAGCTCGGTCTCGTCGTGCGGGGTCAGGTCGACCACCTCCGGCGCGGCCTGCTCCTCCTCGGGCTGCTCGACCCCGGCCCGGTGCACCCCGGCCTGGTCGACCGCGGGCTGCTCGACCGGCGCCGCCACCGGCTGCGCCTTGGCCGCGGCGACCGCCTCGTCGCCCACCACGTCCGCCAGGTCCGTGCGCTCGCCCAGCTCGGCGATGCTCCCCACGGCCGGAGCCGGAGCCGCCGCCCGGACGGCCGCACCCGAAGTACGGCCGAAGAAACTGAAGCCCTGCCCCCGGGCCTGCCCGGACTGCGGACGCGGCCGCTGCCGCTCCGCCGGCACCACGGGCGCGGCGGGCGTCCCGCCCAGCTGTCCGACCGTCGCCGTCAGCACCGGCCGCACCGGCGTCGCCCCGACCGCGGGCCGCTCGGCCACCCCGGCGGCGGGCGCCGGCGTCGGCACCGTGGGCGCCACCGGAGCCGGCACCGCGGCGGCGGGCACCGGAGCGGCCGCCGGGACGGCCACGGGGGCCGCCGCGGGCGCCGTACGCGCCGCCCGCAGGGCGACCTGCGCACCGGCCGCGCGCTCGCGCTGCGCCTCCTGCTGCGCCGCGCGCCGCTCCAGGTGCCGCAGCACGGCCGCGGCACGGACGAAGGCCGCCGGGCTCGCGGGGTACTTGGGCCTACTCGCGGCCAGGGCCTTCTGGGTCGCCTCGGCCTCCTTGAGGGCCTGCTCGGCGACCGCCACGGCGCGCTCGCGCAGCAGCCGGGCGATCTCGGTCTCGGCCTTCGCCAGCCGCGACTTCTCCGCGGTCAGCCGTCGGCCGAACCGGGTGGCCCGCTCCTCGGCGACCTCCGCCGCGTATTCGGCCTCGGCGAGCTGCTCCTCGAAGCGCTCCTCGGCCCGCAGCCGCTGGGCGACGGACAGCTCGGCGGCGGCCCGGGCGGCGCGGTCGCGCTGCCGCAGCAGCACCCCGATCCCGAGCGTGGCGAGCACCGCCGCGACGCCCACCGAGCGGACCAGGACGGCGTCCTGACTGAAAAGCAGCGCGGCCACCGCGGCGACGATGAGCACGCCGGCGGCGGTGGGGGGAAAGACCCGGCCGAGGACGGAGGAATGACGATGGCGTCCGCGAGACATGCCAAGAAACTAGCGTGCGAATTGGGGCCGTGTCAGCCCAGGGTGCCCTTTAACCCTTGACACTCCACGAGCTTTACCGCACGTGCCCGGGCCTTCACCCAAGATCACAGAAAAGTGCCTGCTCAGCGGTGCGAGGCCGCGGGGCCCGTCGGGTCGTCGTGATCCTCCGGCAGCTTGCAGACGTGCTGCAGCCAGAGCGCCGCCGCGATCACCGCCGCGCCGGCCAGCACCGCGAAGCCCGCCGTGATGGCCTGGTCCTGGCGCGCCGGGACGTCCAGTTCGCCGAGCAGGTAGATGCCGGCGCCCGCGTAGACGCCGGTGACCACCGCCGAGACCAGCGCGCTCGCCTGGCCCAGCACCACCGCCCGGGCCGCGCCGATCGGGTCGACCCCCTTCGCCCCGGGCTGCCGCTCCCGCGCCGCCTTCAGCCGCGACCGCAGCGAGAGCGCGGTGGCCAGCAGGATCACCGCCACCGCGGCCAGCACCACCGGCGCCGCGGCCGGGACCGCGGGCAGGGTGTCCAGGGAGGCCCACAGCTTGGAGCCGGCCCAGGACAGCGCCGTCGTAGCGGCGGTGATGCCGACCAGCAGACGGAGGCGAAGCAGCTTCACTCGGACAGGGTCCTTCCCGGGTACCGGAGACGGGCGCCGCCCCCCGGACCGGGGTGCGGCGACGTCAGGCCACCGTACCGGGCCGGGCCGGACGGGCACCCGCGCGTACGGCGGACACCTACTCGTACGGCCGGGCCGCCGCCCGAGTTCCCCGGCCCGCCCGACCGGCCCGGTGGGCGGGCCGGTCGACACCGGTCGGCTACTCCGGCAGCGTCAGCCGGATGTCCTCGCGACGGCGGACGCCCTGGGCGACCGCCCCGCCGAGCGCCTGCAGCAGCTCGGCGACCTGGCCGCGGCCGGGCACCTCGGCCTCCGGCTGGGCGTCCAGCCAGGGGGCGAGGACGAAGGCCCGCTCGTGCGAGCGCGGGTGCGGCAGCAGCAGCTGCGGGTCGTCACTGGTGACGCCCTCGTAGGCCAGGATGTCGACGTCCAGGGTGCGCGGACCCCAGCGGACGGTGCGGACCCGGCCGAAGGCGTCCTCGATCGCGTTGCCCCGCTCCAGCAGGTCGCGCGGCGGCAGGCTGGTGCGCAGCACGACCACCGCGTTGTAGTAGTTGGGCTGCTCGTCGGGGCCGCCGACGGCCTCCGTCTCGTACACGGCGGAGACGGCCTTGATCCTCAGCCCGGGAGTGTCGGCGAGCGCGTCCACCGCGCCCTGCAGCGTCTCCAGGCGGTTGCCCAGGTTGCTGCCGAGCGCGATCACGGCGCAGCGCTGGCTGTGCAGTGTGGTGTCGACCGAGTCCACCCGGCGCTCCAGGTCGAACGTGGTCGGCGAGGCCGTCGGGTCGCTGGTGCTCATCGGACTTCCCCTGCAACTGGAGTGGGCTCTGCGGCTGGCACGGTGCGCACGGAGGTCATCCGCGGCCCCGGTGGATGGTCACGGTCACGTCGTCGAACGGCACGGTGATCGGGGCGTCCGGCTTGTGCACGGTGACCTCGACCTCCTGCACCGCGTCGTGCTTGAGGCACTGGTCGGCGATCCGCTGGGCGAGGGTCTCGATCAGGTCGACGGGCTCACCGGCGATGATCGCGGTGACCTCCTCGGCCACCACGCCGTAGTGCGCCGTGCGGGTGAGGTCGTCGCCGGACGCGGCGGGGCGGGTGTCCAGGTACAGCACGAGGTCCACCACGAAGGTCTGGCCCTCGACGCGCTCGCGCTCGAAGACGCCGTGGTGGCCCCGGGCACGCAGGCCCCGCAGGGTGACGCGGTCCAGCAAACGAATCACTGCTCCCAGTCGGACGGACCCTGCACGGCAACGGTCACAGGCAGGGCGAAGGCGGGCGTCGCGCCCGCCACTCCGTTGTGAATCTACCCGCGAGCGCGGACAACGCCTGACCGTCCTACCCGGCACGAACCGTCGCCACGCCCGCCGGAATGGCGATTGACGTGAACGTTCGGTGACCGCTCGGGAATTCCCGGGCCAAATCGGGGCACGGTCGGCCGACCGGCCCGGGGCTCAGTCCTCGTCCTCGTCGTCACCGCTGGTCAGGACGGGTGAACCGTGGTGCGACCAGAGCTTCCACCCGGCCGGCGTACGACGGAAGAGATTGGTCGAAACGACCTTTCCCCCGACCAGCGGGCCGAGCTCCCCCTCCTCCTCCGCCTCACCGCCGGAGAGGATGTTCTCGGTGCACGTGACAAGGGCCACATCACCGTGCACCTCGGCCTCGACATCGGTCAGGAAGAACTGGATGTACTCCGTGTTCATCATGATCAGCATGTACGAGCGGGTCACCTGGGCCCGGCCGCGCAGCATCGGCCAGCCGGGGTGCACACACACCACGCCGCCCTTGTCGTCGGCGTCCGCGGCCCCCAGCCAGGCCTCCTCGACCGCCTCCAGATCGCCGTTCTCCAGCGCCTCGTAGAACGCCTGGTTGGCCGCCAGGACGGCCTCCCGGTCCGCCTCCCGCGCCCGCTGACCCGCGGTCTCTCCGCTCACCCTGCCGTCACCTGCCACAGAACCTCCCCTCTCAGCCGCCCTCCGTGCCCGCCGACGGGCCGGAGGCGTCCAGCCCGGCCGCGCGCTGCCAGGCGGCGACCACCCGGACCGCGTCCGCCGTTCCGGACACGTCGTGCACCCGCACCGCCCAGGCACCGGCCCGGGCCGACAGCACCGACACCGCGGCGGTCGCGTCGTCGCGCTCCCTGGCCGGGCGCAGCTCCCCGGTTTCCGGGTCGGCGAGCAGCGTACCCAGGAACCGCTTGCGCGATGCGGCCACGAGGACGGGACGGCCGAGCGCGGTGAGCGCGTCGAGCCGGCCGAGCAGGGCCCAGTTGTGCGCGGCGGTCTTGGCGAAGCCCAGGCCGGGGTCGAGGATCAGCTGCTCCTCCTTAACGCCGGCCGCCTGCAGCGCCTCCACCCGGGCGGTCAGCTCGCCGAGCACGTCGGCGACCACGTCCCGGTAGACCGCCAGGCGGTCCATGTCGGCGGACTGCCCGCGCCAGTGCATCACCACGAAGGGCACCCCGGTCTCGGCCACCACCCGGGCCATCGCCGGGTCGGCGAGGCCGCCGGAGACGTCGTTGACGATCCGGGCGCCGGCCGCCACGGCCTGCTCGGCGACCGAGGCGCGCATGGTGTCGATGGAGACCACCACCCCGGCCTCGGCCAGCTCGCGCACCACCGGGACCACCCGGCGCAGCTCCTCCTCCTCGGGCACCCGCTCCGAGCCGGGCCGGGTGGACTCGCCCCCGACGTCGACCAGGTCCGCGCCCCTGGCCCGGAGCGCCAGTCCATGGGCGATCGCGCGCGCGGGGTCGTGCCACAGCCCGCCGTCCGAGAAGGAGTCGGGGGTCACGTTGACCACGCCCATCACGGCGCAGCGGTCGAGCCGCGGCAGCCCGGCCGGCAGGGTGAACGACAGCGGAGTGCTCATACGCCCATTATCTGACGACTCACCCGCGCACCGCCGGGGCGGCCCGGCCCGGGACGGCCGCGGGGCCCCGCCGAGGATGCTCGACGGGGCCCCGCGGGACGGCGGCGGGTCAGGCCGCCTCGGTGACCTCCGGGCGCGCCGGGGCGGGCATCAGGCCCTCCCGCTGGCGCTTGCGGCCGAAGCGCGGCATGCCGAGGGTGATGAAGGCCTCGGCCTGCATCGCGGCGAAACCGATCCGGGGCAGGTCCCGGTTGTTCGGGAAGACCAGGAAACGCGGCTCCCACTCCGGCTGGAACTTCGCGTTGAACTTGTACAGCGACTCGATCTGGAACCAGCGCGAGGAGAACACCAGCAGCCCGCGCCAGGCGCGCAGCACCGGGCCCGCGCCGATCCGCTCACCGCGCGCCAGCGCCGAGCGGAACATCGCGAAGTTGAGCGACACCCGGCGGACCCCCAGCGCGGGGACGGCCTGCAGGGCCGCGACGATCAGCAGCTCGTTCAGACCCGGGTCGGCGGCCCGGTCGCGGCGCATCAGCTCCAGCGAGATGCCGTCCGGTCCCCACGGCACGAAGTGCAGCACGGCCTTCAGGTCGTCGCCGCCCTCGCCCTCCTCCGGGGCCTTGTGGGCGGTGACCACCACGCACTCGTCGTCGCCCGGGTCGCCGAAGCGGCCCAGCGCCATCGAGAAGCCCCGCTCGGTGTCGGTGCCGCGCCAGCGGGCGGCCGCCTCGGCGATCCGGTACTTCTCGTCCGGGGTGAGCTCGGAGACCCGGCGCACCTGGCAGGAGTAGCCGTTGCGCTCGATCCGCTTCACCATCTGGCGGACGTTGCGCATGGCCCGCCCGGCGAGCGAGAAGGTGGTGGCGTCGACGATCGCCTCGTCGCCCAGCTCCAGCGCGTCCAGGCCCGCCTCGCGGGTCCAGACCTCGCCGCCGACCTCGCTGCAGCCCATCACGGCCGGCACCCAGGCGTGCTCGCGGGCCTCGGCCATGAACACCTTGATCGCGCCCGGCCAGGCCTCCACGTCGCCGACCGGGTCACCGGAGGCGAGCATCACGCCGGAGACCACGCGGTAGGAGATCGCGGCCTTGCCGGTCGGCGAGAACAGCACGCTCTTGTCGCGGCGCAGCGCGAAGTAGCCCAGCGAGTCCCGCTCGCCGTGCCGGGCGAGCAGCGCGCGGACCTTCTCCTCGTCCTCGGCGGTCAGCTCCGGCTTGGGCTTCTCCGGGCGCAGCGCCAGGTAGGCGGTGGTGAAGGCGGTGATCAGGCCCATCGCACCGAGCAGGTAGCCGACCAGGTCGGCCATCCGGTCCGAGGTGTAGTGCACCGGCCCCTCGAAGCCGAACAGCCCGTACCCGACGTGCTCCAGCCGCTTCAGCAGGCCCGGGTGGCCGATCTCGTACCCGGTCCTGGTGCTGACCACCAGCAGGCCGAGCAGCACGCTGACGGCGCCGGTCACCACCAGGTTGACGGCCGCCCGCCAGCGGGTGCGCGGGTCGGCCTTGGCGTAGAACTCGCGGCGGTGCACCAGCATCACCACGAACAGCACCAGCGAGACCACCGCCGGGCCGACCTGGTGCCAGCGCAGGATGTGCAGCGCGGCGCCGACCGGCAGCAGCACGCAGACCGCCCGCCAGGCGCGCACCTTGCGGCGGCGCAGCGCGTGGGCGAGCAGCACCAGCAGCAGGCCGACCATCAGCGTGCCGGCCGCGGCCAGCGTCGTCGTCCCGCCGGGCAGCTGCCCGGCGAAGGTGTGCATCCTGGTGTGCCGGAGCTTGGGGAACACCGCGCTCGCGATGTCCACCAGCCCGATCAGCAGGCAGGCGTAACCGACCGCACCGGGGAGCCAGGCCCTCGGTACGGCGGCCGCTTGGGTACGAAGCGCCTGCAGGCCGCGACGGCGGGGCGGCTGCTCGGGGCTCGGCTCAACGGACACGGGAACGCTCATGGGGGTTCAGCGTAGAGGCTTCGGAGCGCTGTCCGGTCACTCCCGAGGAGGAGTTGTGATGGACCTTCATGCCTTTTCCTTCATCAGGCAATGCGCACACCAAGGAACCGGAAACGGAAGGCAACCGGTGCCGATCGCGCGCTGCGATTGAGCCGAGGGGTGGGAGCCGGAGCCCCGGGTGGCGTGGCGCGGCGGGGCGTCGCGCACGCGGTACGTACGGTGGACGCCGCATTCTAGGGCGCCGGTTGCGTACCACTGCCACCGGCCTCCTGGCCCGCCCCGGCGTCCGGACAGCCTAGTCGCGCTGGCCCGGGCTGACGCACCGCCAGACGATGAAGCCTGCACCGACAGCGTCCCACCGGAAGGCCGACGGCAATGGAACTGACCAGCGATGCACTGGTGAACTCACTGCTCGCACTCGGTGCGGCGGCCCTCGTCACCACCCTCTGGATCTGGCCGCGGCTGGGCCGCCAGCGCCCGCTGCCGGTCCTCGGACGGGTCGCCCTGCTGACGGTCATTCAGGTGACGGCCCTGGCCGTGCTGGCGCTGTCCGTCAACAACTCCTTCGGCTTCTACACCTCCTGGGACGACCTGCTCAACCCCGGCGGCACCAAGCTCGCCCTGACCAGCAACGAGAACCAGAAGGGCGCGACCCCCGCCGACGAGCTGCTCCAGCCGACCAACGAGGGCGGCCTGGAGACCATCACCGACCTGCCCAAAGGGGCACCCGAGGAGGTCGGCCGGGTCGAGGCGGTGAAGATCACCGGCACCGAGAGCGGACTGTCCGACCAGCTGTTCGTCTACCTGCCGCCCGAATACTTCAACCCGAAGTACGCAAAGGTTCGCTTTCCCGTCCTGCTCACCCTCTCCGGCTTCCCCGGCACCACCCTGCACCTGCTGAAGGAGCTGCCCGTCCCGCAGACCGCCTGGGAGCTCCAGCGCACCGGCCGGATGGCGCCCACCATCATCGTGATGGCCCGCCCGACCGTCGCCCCGCCGCGCAACACCGAGTGCGTGGACGTGCCCGGCGGCCCGCGCACCGAGACCTGGTTCGCCAAGGACGTCCCCGAGGCGCTGCGCTCCGCCTACCGGGTCAGCCGCTCGGCCGCCTCCTGGGGCGTGCTCGGCTACTCCACCGGCGGCAGCTGCGCCCTGCGGCTGGCCATGCGCTACCCCGACGTCTACCGCAGCGCGACCGGGATGCACGCCGACTTCAAGGTCGCCGAGGACGCCGGCACCGGCGGCAACCTGTTCGGCGGCGACCAGACGCTGACCAACCACAGCGACCTCTCCTGGCGGCTGCACAACCTGCCCGCGCCGGAGCTCTCGCTGCTGGTGGTCTCCACCCGCAAGGAGACCGACTACCCCGAGACGCTGAAGTTCGTCGACCTGGCCCAGCAGGTCGCGGCCGGCAATCCGCAGTTCACCATCGAGTCGATGTACCTGGACGACGGCGGCCACAACTTCGACAGCTGGAGCCGCGAGCTGCCCGCCGCCCTGGAGTGGATGAGCGCCCGCCTCGCCTGGACGTAGGGCGGCCCTGCAAAGTCCCGCAGGGTCCGAAGCGACTCCGCCAACACGCCCAGGCGCCCGTCCGGCCGCCGTCCCAGGTCCGCAGCCGGGTGATTTCCGGCCGGTCGGGCGCGGCGCACCCCGCCGCGGGGGAACGTATCGCGACCGCGCCGGCCGAACGGCCGGCGCCGCCCCGGATCAGGGCAGGAGGCCCCATGCTCAGCACCCGATCACTCTTCAACGAGATCTACCAGAACGACGAGGCGTACCAGCTGTTCTGCAGCATCGCCGCGGGCGGGGAGGACCAGGGCGGCTGGGAGAACGAGCGGATCACCGCGCTCACCCGCGATCCGGTGCTCGCCCCCAAGATCGCCCGGCACGGCGCCGACGAGCGCAAGCACGGCCGGATCTTCACCCAGCTGCTGAACAAGCGCGGCCTGCCCAAGATCGACGTCCCCGCCGAGGCCGACTACTGCATGCTGCTGGAGCGCCGGGGAGTCGGCCTCTCGCACGAGCGGCTGAACGGCGAGGCGCCGCTGGCCGAGCGCGAGATCATCACCTACCTCGTGCACAGCCGGGTCACCGAGCAGCGCGCGGCCGAGCAGATGCGCCAGCTGGTCAGGGTCTACGGGGACAATCCGGACCTCGGCCGGGCGATGCGGATGATCTCGGCCGACGAGGACAACCACCTCGCGTACTGCCACGAGGAGCTGCTGCGGCTCTCCGCCGAGGGCCACAGCCCGTTCATCCGGCACACCCTGGAGCACAGCGCGCGCGGCGAGATCCGCACCCACCGGGACGTCGGGCTCGCGGTGACCGCCCGGATGGCGCGCATCCTGGGGTGGCCGCGCTGGCAGCGGGCGGTGGTCACCGCCGGGGTGCACGCGCTGTACCTCTACGACCTGGCGTACGGCTGGCGGCGGATGGTGCGGCTGCGGATGCCCGAGCGCCGCAACGCCCTGGGCATCCCGGCCCCTCCGCACGCCGCGTACGACGCGGTCTGACCGGCGCCGCCGGCCGCTCGGACCGGGCCTAGCGCCCGATGATGAGGCTCATCGCCTCGGCCCGGGTGGCCGGGTCGCGCAGCTGGCCCCGGACGCAGGAGGTGATGGTCTTGGCGCCGGGCTTGCGGATGCCGCGCATCGACATGCACATGTGCTCGCACTCGACCACGACGATGGCTCCGCGCGGTTCGAGGATCCGCATCAGCGCGTCGGCGACCTGGCTGGTGAGCCGCTCCTGTACCTGCGGACGGCGGGCGTAGACGTCGACCAGCCGGGCCAGCTTGGACAGGCCGGTGATCTTGCCGCTGGTGGACGGGATGTACCCGACGTGGGCGACGCCCCGGAACGGCACCAGGTGGTGCTCGCAGACGGAGGTCAGCTCGATGTCCTTGACCAGCACCATCTCGTCGTGGCCGAGGTCGAAGGTGGTGGTGAGGACGTCCTCCGGCTCCTGCCAGAGACCGGCGAATATCTCCTTGTAGGCGCGGGCGACCCGGGCCGGGGTCTCCAGCAGGCCCTCGCGGTCCGGATCCTCCCCCACGGCGAGCAGCAGCTCGCGGATGGCGTTCTCGGCCCGCTTCTGGTCGAAGGTCCCGACGGTGGACGGACCGTCGAGCGTCACCGGGTCGATCATGCGAGCCTCGCTAACTAGTGAAACGAACTTGGGCTGAACAGCACGGATGCCGCGCCTCCAGGGTACAAACCCTGGTGACGCGGCATCCATTCCGT
Organism: Kitasatospora sp. NPDC048239; assembly: GCF_043202015.1. NCBI lineage: Bacteria > Bacillati > Actinomycetota > Actinomycetes > Kitasatosporales > Streptomycetaceae > Kitasatospora > Kitasatospora sp. NPDC048239. The sequence goes on from NZ_JBICZP010000025.1 coordinate 15,804, forward strand.
ACGGTGCCCTGCGGGCCGGTCAGCCCTCGGTGGGCGGCTCGACCGGCAGCGGCGGGAGCTTCACCACGTCGACCGGGGCGGCCTCCGCGGCGATGGCGGCGGCGCCGTTGGTCAGCGCCAGCTCCTTCGGGGACTGCACCGGAGGCCTGGTGGACGGCGTCCGACGGGACGAGCCCGTCCAGGCCGGCCGGGCCGGGCGCTTGACGATGGTCGCGAAGATCTCGGCGATCTGCTCCTTGTTGAGGGTCTCCTTCTCCAGGAGCTCCAGGACCAGGTTGTCGAGCACGTCGCGGTTCTCGACCAGGATCTCCCAGGCCTCGTTGTGCGCGTTCTCGATGAGCTTCTTGACCTCTTCGTCGACCAGCCCGGCGACCTCTTCCGAGTAGTCGCGCTGGTGACCCATCTCACGACCGAGGAACGGCTCCGAGTTGTCCGAGCCGAACTTGATCGCGCCGAGGCGCTCGGTCATCCCGTACTGGGTGACCATGGCCCGCGCGGTGGCGGTGGCCTTCTCGATGTCGTTCGACGCACCGGTGGTCGGGTCGTGGAAGACGAGCTCCTCCGCCGCGCGCCCGCCCAGCATGTAGGCCAGCTGGTCGAGCATCTCGTTGCGGGTGGTGGAGTACTTGTCCTCGTCCGGCAGCACCATGGTGTAGCCGAGGGCCCGACCGCGGGAGAGGATGGTGATCTTGTGCACCGGGTCGCTGTTGGGGCACGCCGCCGCCACCAGGGCGTGGCCGCCCTCGTGGTACGCGGTGATCTTCTTCTCCTTCTCGGACATGATCCGGGTCCGCTTCTGCGGTCCGGCCACGACGCGGTCGATCGCCTCGTCCAGCGTGACGTTGTCGACCAGCTTCTTGTCCGAGCGGGCGGTCAGCAGAGCGGCCTCGTTGAGGACGTTCGCCAGGTCCGCACCGGTGAAGCCGGGGGTGCGCTTGGCGACGGCCGAGAGGTCGACGTCCGGCGCGACCGGCTTGCCCTTCTGGTGCACCTTGAGGATGTCCAGTCGGCCCTGGAGGTCGGGGCGCTCGACCGCGATCTGGCGGTCGAAGCGGCCCGGGCGCAGCAGCGCCGGGTCCAGGATGTCGGGGCGGTTGGTCGCCGCGATCAGGATCACGCCGCCCTTGACGTCGAAGCCGTCCATCTCGACCAGCAGCTGGTTGAGGGTCTGCTCGCGCTCGTCGTGGCCGCCGCCGAGACCCGCACCGCGGTGCCGGCCGACGGCGTCGATCTCGTCGACGAAGACGATCGCCGGGGCGTTCGCCTTGGCCTGCTCGAAGAGGTCGCGGACCCGGCTGGCGCCGACACCGACGAACATCTCCACGAAGTCCGAACCGGAGATCGAGTAGAACGGCACGCCGGCCTCGCCCGCGACGGCGCGTGCCAGCAGGGTCTTGCCCGTTCCGGGCGGGCCGTACAGCAGCACGCCCTTGGGGATCTTGGCGCCGACCGCCTGGAACTTGGCCGGCTCCTGCAGGAACTCCTTGATCTCGTGGAGTTCCTCGACCGCCTCGTCCGCGCCTGCGACGTCGGAGAAGGTGGTCTTCGGGGTGTCCTTGGTGAGCAGCTTGGCCTTGGACTTGCCGAACTGCATGACGCGCGAGCCGCCGCCCTGCATCTGGTTCATCAGGAACAGGAAGACCAGGACGATGATCACGATGGGGAGCATCGACAGCAGCAGGCTGACGAAGGTGCTCTGCTTCTCCGGGCTGATGGTGTAGCCCTCGGAGAGCGTGTTCTGGTCGTTGTCGTTGATCTGGGCCTGGAGCTTGTCGGCGATCGCAACACCCTGGTCGCCGATGTACGAGGCCTGGAACTTACTGCCGGACGGGGTCTTGCCCGTACCGGCGTTGGACAGCGTGGCGCCGTCCTTCAGCTGGATCTTGATCGTGTTCGAGTCACCGGTGGTGATCTGCGCCGACTTGACCTGCTTGGCATCGATCGCTGCGACGACCTGCCCGGTGTCCACCGTCTTGTAGCCGTTGGAGTCGGAAACGACCTGCATCAGCACGATGACGGCGAGGACGGCCAGCACGATCCACATGATCGGCGCACGGAAGTATCGCTTGACGTCCATCCATGCGGGGCGTTGCCGCCCCGTCCCTCCTGCCACTCAACGGCGCCGCGGGGCCGTGGCCGCCGGCGCATCCGGTCTGTGCTCATGTGAAGAGCGGTTTTATTGGACCGTACCGCAGTCCGACCCGCCCGTGGCGGGAGCACAGCGACACGACGTATTACTTTGTCCCCCGCTCCAACGGGCGGGAACGGCGTACTGTTCCCGCCCGTAACCCGAACGAGGTCCCGGGCCGCCCTCAGCCGCCGTAGACGTGCGGCGCGAGGGTGCCGATGAAGGGGAGGTTGCGAAGCTTCTCCGCGTAGTCCAGGCCGTAGCCGACCACGAACTCGTTGGGGATGTCGAAGCCGACGTACTTGACGTCGATCTCGACCTTGGCCGCGTCGGGCTTGCGCAGCAGGGTGCAGACCTCGAGGGAGGCCGGGCCGCGCGAGCCCAGGTTGCCCAGCAGCCAGGACAGCGTCAGACCGGAGTCGATGATGTCCTCGACGATCAGGACGTCCCGGCCGGCGATGTCGGTGTCGAGGTCCTTGAGGATCCGCACCACGCCGGAGGACTTGGTGCCCATGCCGTACGACGAGACCGCCATCCAGTCCATGGTCACCTGCGAGTGCAGGGCGCGGGCGAGGTCCGCCATGACCATCACGGCCCCCTTGAGGACGCCGACGATCAGCAGGTCCTTGCCTGCGTAGTCCCGGTCGATGCGCTCGGCCAGCTCCAGGAGCTTGGCGTCGATCTCGTCCTTGCTGATGAGCACCTTCGCGAGGTCAGCGCCCATGTCGTTCTGGTCCACCGGGGATACGTCCTCAAACGTTCGGGGTCTGTGTGGCCGACGGCCCGGCGCCCCCGGGGCATGCCTGCCCGTCAGTCGCCCTGCCGCCGAAAGACCAGCGTGCCACACCTGCGGGTGGCCTCGACGCCCCCGGGTAGGTGCAGCGGCCCCTGACCGCGCCACCCGGTGACCAGCAGATCGATCGTTTCGAGGTGCCGCGCGAAGAGGTCCCCGGCCGGACAGCCCGCCCGCAGCGCGGCTCTGCGCAGCACCCGGCGGCGGACCGCCGGAGGCAGTTCGGCCAGTTTCACGGCGTCCAGGGTGCCTTCGCCCGTCCGGAGGTCGCGCTCGGCCAGCACGGCCCACTGGTCCAGCGCGTCGGCGTCGTCGCGGAACAGCCGCGCGGTGCGGGCCAGCGCCTCGACCACGCCGCCGCCCAGGTGCTTCTCCAGCACCGGCAGCACCTCGTGGCGGACCCTGGAGCGGGTGTAGGCGGGGTCGCAGTTGTGCGGGTCGTCCCAGACCGGGATCGCCTGGGCGGAGCAGGCCTGCCGGGTGGCGGCGCGGTCCAGCTCCAGCAGCGGGCGCCGGTAGCGGCCCTTCTGGGCCGGCATGCCGGCCAGCGAGCGGGAGCCGGAGCCCCGGGCCAGACCCAGCAGCACCGTCTCGGCCTGGTCGTCGCGGGTGTGGCCGAGCAGGACGGCGACCGCGCCGTGGCGTTCGGCGGCGGCGTCCAGCGCGGCGTAGCGGGCGTCCCGGGCGGCGGCCTCGGGGCCGCCCTCCCGGCCCACCCGGACGGGGACGGCCTCGACCGGGTCCAGCCCGAGCGAGCGCAGCCGTTCGGCCACCTGGGCGGCGCGGTCGGCGGAGCCGGTCTGGAGGCCGTGGTCGACGGTGACGGCGCCGACCCGCAGGCCCAGCTTGGGCGCCTCGAAGGCGGCGGCGATGGCCAGCGCCATGGAGTCCGCACCGCCGCTGACGGCGACCAGGACCAGCGGGGAGCCGGGTGCGGCCGGGGTGCGGGGCAGCCCCGAGGGGTGGCGGTGGGCGTTGCCGATCAGGGTGGTCCCGACGGCGGCGACGGCCAGCGGCGCCCCGGTCGGGCGGTCACGGGGGTCGCGCACGGGCGCGGTGAAGGTGGTGCCGGCCTCGCTGGCGAGGTCGGTGAGCGTGCGGCGTACGGCCAGGCGTATCGCTGCGACGGCGGGGTGTGGGCCCACGGCGGACGACTCCTTGGCGGAGGGGAACAGGACGGCGGGGGCGCGGCGGGGCGGCACACATGGTGAGCACCGTGTTACCGGGCGCTCACAGATGGTGGCAGAAAGGAGGCACCCGCTACGCCACCCGCGCCACCGGTACGACCACCGTCCCACGTACGGGTGAATGAAGAAACGTATCTTCACCCGCCATCTGCACGATTGGACCACTCGTACGAACGGGTTTGACCGCTGCCGACCGCCCTTCGGACCAACGCCCTGCGCGCCCGGGCCGAAGCGCCGCGCGCCGGCACCGCGAAGGGGCGGGCGGGCCGGGGCGCGGCAGGGCGACGGTGGGGCGGGGCGACGGCGAGGCGGCGGGCCGCCGAGTGTCAGCGGGCCACCCGGGCCACCCAGGCGGCCGGGTCGTGGATCTCGTCCTTGGTCGGCAGGGTGTTCGGCGACGTCCAGACCCGGTTGAAGCCCTCCATGCCGACCCGGTCCACCACGCCGCGGACGAAGACCGCGCCGTCCTGGTACTGGCGCAGCTTGGCGTCCATGCCGAGCAGCCGGCGGAGCACCAGGTCCAGCCGGTTGGCACCGCGGTCGCGGCGCTGCTGGAACTTCTCCCGGATCTCCGCCACGCTCGGCACCACGGCCGGGCCGACCCCGTCCATCACCACGTCGGCGTGGCCCTCCAGCAGCGACATCACCGCCGTCAGCCGGCCCAGGATCTCGCGCTGCGCGGGCGACTGGACGACCTCCAGCAGCGTGCCGGGCGCGGAGCCGTCGCCGCGGCCGCCGAGGCCGGGCAGGCTGCCGCCGAGCGCGCCGGCCGCGTCCCGCAGCCGGTCCAGCAGGGCGCCCGGGTCCACGTCCGTCTCGGACAGGAAGGACTGCACCTCGGACTGGATGTGGTCGCGCAGCCACGGCACCGCGGTGAACTGGGTGCGGTGGGTCTCCTCGTGCAGGCAGACCCAGAGCCGGAAGTCGGCCGGGTCGACGTCCAGCTCCCGCTCGACGTGCACGATGTTCGGCGCCACCAGCAGCAGGCGGCCCGGGCCGGGGCCGTCCGGACCGAGCCGGGGCTTGTCGAACAGCGCGGCCGGGCTGTCCGGCGCCTCCAGCGAGGACTCCGCCGGGGCGAAGGTCTCGTACTGGCCGAGCACCTTGGTGGACAGGAAGGCCAGCAGGGCGCCCACCTCGATGCCGGTGGCCTTCTCCCCCACCGTGCCGAAGACGCCGGCCGCGGCGCCGTTCGTCCGGCGCGCCTGGAGCTTCTCCACCAGCGGCTGGACGATGGTGCGAAAGCCCGCCACGTTGGCGCGCACCCAGCCGGGGCGGTCCACGATCAGCACCGGGGTGGCGGTGGCCTCGGTGAGGCTGCTGGAGCGCATCCCGGTGAACTCCCGGACGTGCTCCTCGGCCTCCAGGGCGTGGCGGCGCAGCTCGGCCACCACGGCGGCCGCCTCGGCGCGGCTCACCTCCGGCCCGGGCCGCACCAGCCTGGTCGCGGTTGCGACCGCGAGATTCCAGTCGACCATGTCAGCACCGCCGCTCGCGCTCGTCATGCCCTCACCGTACGTGCTCCCGCCCATCGGGGGGAGCCACCGGTGCCCACGTCCTGCGGAGCGCACCGTTCGGCGGCGGGCGGCCGGGCGCGTGGGCGAACCCGCCTGCGGCGTACGGGCGGAGCCCTCCGGTCAGTGGCAGCCGCAGGCGGCGAGCCGGGCGACGATGCGGTCCATGGCGGCGCGAGCGGTGTCGACGGGCGCGGTGGTCCTGGTCATCACCGCGAAGGAGAGCTGCCGGCCCTCGGCGTCCACCACCAACCCGGCCAGCGTGTTGACCCCGCTCAGGCTGCCGGTCTTGGCGCGCACCAGGCCGGCCGCGTCGGCCGCGCCCGAGCCGGAGCCGAAGCGCTTGCCGAGGGTGCCGGTGAAGCCGGCGATCGGCAGACCGGTCAGCACCGGGCGCAGTTGCGGGTGCTGCTCCGAGGCGGCCAGCGCGAGCAGCCGGACCAGCACGGCCGGCGGGATCGCGTTGCCGGGGTGCAGGCCGCTGCCGTCGTTGAGCACCACGCCCGTCATCGGGACGCCGAGCCGGGCGAGTTCCTGGGTGACGGCGGTGGCGGCGCCCTCGAAGCCGGCCGGCTGGTGGGCGGCCAGCGCCGCCTGACGGGCGATCGCCTCGGCGAGCGTGTTGTCGGAGGTGGTCAGCATCCGCTCGATCAGCCGGGTGACGGTCGGCGAGTCCACCCGGCCGAGGACGGGGGCGGTGGCGGCCGACGGCGCCGCCGACGCCTTGGGCACGCCCTCGACCGTGACGCCCTGGGCCTTCAGCAGGGCGGCGAAGGCCTCGGCGGCCCGCCCGGCCGGGTCGGCGACCCGGGCCGGCGCGTCCTCCCGGCTCTTCGGGTCGACCCGGCCCTCGTCGATCATCAGCGGAACGACCAGGGCGATGTTGGCCGCGTCGTGGTTCTTGTGCTGCGGGCTGCCGGAGTAGAGGGAGAGGTCGTAGTCCAGCTTGACGGTGGTGGTGCCGGCGGCCTTGAGGGCCGCGACGGTCTGCCGGGCCAGCGCGTCCAGCGAGGCCGGGGCGGTGTCGGCGTCGGCGGGCACGCCGCCGATCTGCACCTGGTCGGCGGACAGCGCGGTGAGGGTCGGGTCGCCGCCACCCACGAGGGTGATCTCGCCGGGGTTCGCGCCCTTGACGACCCGGGTGCCCAGCCGGGTGTCGCCGGGGATCAGCGAGAGCGCCGCGATCGCGGTGGCGAGCTTGGTGGTGGACGCGGGGGTGGCCGGGGTGTTCTCGCCCGAGCCGTACAGCAGTTGGCCGCCGGCCGGGTCCGCGACGGCGAAGGTCACGGTGCCGAGGCTCTTGTCGGTGAGCACGGTGGCGAGGGCCTGCTGGAGGCCCTGCGCGGTCGGCACCCCGGCGGCCGGCCCGGCCTCGGCGGAGGCCAGTACGGCCCCGGCGGCGGGCGCCGGCAGGGCGGCACCGGGCTGGGTGGCCGACTGGGCGGGCGACGGCGCGGCCGAGCCGCCCGGGGCGGTCGTACCGGTGGCCGTCCCGCCCGGCGGCGGGGACGGCTGCGCATACGCACCACCCGAGGTCAGCACCGTACCCGCGACCAGCACCGCCGCTCCGAACAGCCGCGGGGCCGTCCCCCTGCGCCGCCGCCCCACCCCGACCCCAGCTCCCACCGACAGGCCCCTTTCCTGAGCACTCACTCCCGTAGGAGACACTTGGATTCTGTCAGTCCCTACCTTGGAGGAACCGTTGGAGTTCGACGTCCTGATCGAGATCCCGAAGGGCTCCCGCAACAAGTACGAGGTCGACCATGAGACCGGTCGCCTTCGCCTGGACCGGATGCTCTTCACCTCGACCCGCTACCCGGCCGACTACGGCTACGTCGAGGGCACCCTCGCGGACGACGGCGACCCGCTGGACGCGCTGGTCATCCTCGAGGAGCCGACCTTCCCCGGCTGCCTGATCAAGTGCCGCGTCATCGGCATGTTCAAGATGACGGACGAGGCCGGCGGCGACGACAAGCTGCTCTGCGTCCCGGCGACGGACCCGCGCTGGGAGCACCTGCAGGACATCCACCACGTGTCGGAGTTCGACCGTCTGGAGATCCAGCACTTCTTCGAGGTCTACAAGGACCTGGAGCCGGGCAAGTCCGTCGAGGGCGCCAACTGGGTCGGCCGCGCCGAGGCCGAGGCCGAGGTCACCGCGTCGATCAAGCGCCTGGCGGAGTCGGGCGGCCACTGAGCCGTGGTACCGATCTCGTCCGCCCAGGGCAGTTCGAGGTAGGTCGAGGCAGTCGGAGGCCGGGGTGCCGCGGAGTCTTCCGCGGACCCCGGCCTTCGCCGTGTCCGGGCCCGGTTTTACCGACAGCGTGTCGGCATGACGTAGACTTAGGCTAGCCTAACCATAACAATCGGGAGTGATCCCGATCTCTGGAGGCCGCATGTCCACGCCCGAGCAGCCCGTCCCGTTCTCCACCGTGCTCCGCACCGCGAGCAGCGAGGAGCACGAGGCGGCGGAGCAGTCCTCGTTCATGAGCCACCTGCTCGGCGGACGGCTCGGGGTCGACGCCTACGCGGACCTCACCGGCCAGCTCTGGTACGTCTACCGCGCCCTGGAGGGCCGGGCCGGGGAGCTGGCGGAGCACCCGCTGGCCGGGCCGTTCATCGACCGGGCGCTGCTGCGCACCGCCGCCATCGAGCGGGACCTCGCCCACCTGCGCGGTCCGCACTGGCGCACGGGGCTCGCCCCGCTGCCCGCCACCGCCGCCTACGTCGCCCGGGTGGAGGAGCTGGCCGCCGAATGGCCGGCCGGGTACATCGCGCACCACTACACCCGCTACCTCGGGGACCTCTCGGGCGGTCAGATCATCCGCGGCATAGCCGAGAAGACCTGGGGCTTCGAGCGCAAGGGCGACGGCGTGCGGTTCTACGTCTTCGAGGAGGTCGACAACCCGGCCGCGTTCAAGCGCGACTACCGGGCCCGGCTGGACGCCGCCGGGCTGGCGCTGGACGCCATCGAGCGCCGCCGGGTGGTCGAGGAGTGCAAGCGGGCCTTCGTGCTCAACGGGGCGATCTTCCGCGACCTGGACTCGCGCTACCCGCTGAGCGCCTGAGCCCTGTCCTGAACGCTTCCCCGCCGGCAGCGGGACGGCCCCGGCGAGCAGGTGCTCGCCGGGGCCGCGTGCGTGTGCGGGACCGTCAGGCCTGGGCCTGCACTTCGGACCGGGTGCCGCGGCGGCGGACCAGGACGGTGGCGCTGCCGCCCAGCAGCAGCAGGCCGGCGGCGGTGGCCAGCAGCGGCACCACGGGGGTGTCCGAGCCGGTGGAGGCCAGCGAGGCGCCGCCGGTGGTGCTCAGCGAGGCTGGGGGCGCCGCTGCTCAGCGAGGTGTACGGCCACCCCGTCGAGGTGCTGCCGCACCCGCGCACGGGCGTCCCGCTGGTGCTGCCGGAGCGCCCGTGGGGCTGCGGCCGGTGGAGCTCCGGGCCGGTCAGCCCTCGTCGTCCAGCCGGAACCCGATCTTGAGGCCGACCTGGTAGTGCTCGATCCGGCCGTCCGCGAGGTGGCCCCGGACCTGCGTCACCTCGAACCAGTCGAGGTTGCGCAGGGTCCGGGAGGCCCGCTCGACCCCGTTGCGGATCGCGGCGTCGATGCTCTCGGTGGAGGACCCGACGATCTCGGTGACCCGGTACACGTGCTCGCTCATGGCGGACTCCTCAGCTGTGCGACGGCCCCCGGTCCACCGTGCACCGCGTGCGGGCCGCCCGCACCCCGGCCGCCGCCGACCGGGCCGGGCCGGGCCGGGCCGGGCCGGGTCGGGTCGGGTCGGGTCGGGCGGGCTCACCCGGTCAGAGCGGGCCGCCCGCGAGCAGGTCGTCGACCCGCGCCTCCCCGTCGCGGTACCGACGGGTGATCTCGGCGCTGCAGCCGTCCGCGGTCCGCTGCAGCCGCTGCCGGCGCCCGGAGACCTCGCGCTCGTGCGCGCGCAGCCGCTCCAGCGCGGCCAACAGCTCCTCGGCGGGGTGCGCGCCGAGGTCGGCCAGCTGGACGTCGCCCATCAGGGTGTCCGCCTCCACCTGGGACTGCTGGCCGCGCGGCGGCCCGAGCGTGACGTGCCGGGCGGAGAGCCGGACGGAGGACGGCGCGTCGGCGAGGATGGCCGGCAGCCGGTCCAGCAGCGCGGCGCCCGGCCCCTCCGCCCCGGCCGCCGCCAGGACCGGGCCACCGTCGGGGCGCCGGTCCAACTCGGCCCGCAGGATGTCCATCCGGCCGTGCAGCAGTCGCCGGAGATAGGACAGGTCGGCCTCCTGCTCCAGGGTGTCCCGGCGCAGGGTCCGCAGCTGGTCCAGACCCAGCCGCCGCAGATCCGGCTCCCCGCCGCCCGCCGTCGCACAGGAGGGGGCCCCCGCCGGCTCCGGGCTCCCGGGCGCCCGCCCGGACCGGTCCTGCGCCGCGCTGCTCGCGTCCATCAACCAACCACCTGCCGTTGTCCCGAATCCCGCCCGATCCCGCCCGCTCGCGGCACCCCGTCGTCTGCCGCGTTGTCCGGTCCGTCTCCGGCCTGCCGTTGCGCGTACCGCCCTGTGCACGCCCGGGCACCCCCTGAGGGTTCCCGCCCCGCACCGATGCCACCCGCCGGGGCGACACCGCCAGAACGCCTGACCTACCGGCTCGACCGCCCGGCCGACCCGGCCCCGGCGCAGCGTCGAGCGGGTGCCCGGCCCCAGCGTGCCACCCCGCCCGGCGCCCGTGCACCGCCCGTGCACCCGAACGGCCCCCTGGCGAACCGGGGTGGCTGATATGACCAGGGCTTTCCGCAGGAAGATCGGCGCCAGCGGGAGCGCAGGCGCACGCCACCCAGCGCTCGCCAAGCCTGCACGCGCCCCCTGGGGAGGCTCCCGCCGCTGCGGGTGGTCAGCCGCGCACGTGCAGCCCGAAACCCGTGCGGCCCGCGGGCTCCAGCCCCTCCCTCAGGTTCAGCGAGGGGATCTCGTAGTCACCGAAGTTCTGCCGCCGGAAGGGGATCGGCTCGGTCGACTCCAGGGTGAGCAGGCGCTCCTCCCAGGCCTTGGCGACGTCCGGGAAGGCCTCGTCGGTCATCCGGTCGGTGCCGTGCAGAACGAACGGCGGCAGCACCTCGATGCCCGGGTAGTAGAGGATGCCGTGGTGGATCGGGAACAGCAGGTCCTCGATGGGGCCGTTGATCCCGCGGGCGGCGTAGTGCGACTCCGGGCCGCCGACGGTCACCGACAACAGGGCCCGCCGGCCCGCGAGGGTGCCCTCGCCGAAGCGCTCGCCGTACTTGGTGTCGCTGTGCTCGCCGACGCCGTACGCGAAGCGGTAGGTGAACACCCGGTCCACCCAGCCCTTGAGGATCGCCGGCATCGAGTACCACCACAGCGGGAACTGGAAGACGATCGTGTCGGCCCACAGCAGCTTCTCCTGCTCGGCGCGGACGTCCGCGCCGAGCTCCCCCGCCTCGAAGGCCCGGCCCGAGTCCCGGGCGACCCTCAACGGGCTCGACGCGTGCGGGCCGTAGTCCGCGGCGTCCACGACCGCCTTCCAGTTCATCGCGTACAGGTCGCTCACCCGCACCTCGTGCCCGGCGGCCTCCAGGGTGGACACCGCGAGGTCCTTCAGCGAGCCGTTGAGCGACTGCGGCTCGGGGTGGGCGTAGACGATCAGCGTCTTCACGGGAACTCCTTCGGATCGGATGCCTCCGATACTGGGCACCGCGGCGCCCGGTGTTCAGGGGCGCCGCTTCCGTCGGACCGGACTTCCTGGTATCGACAGGGCCACCCTCACGGGCGGCGCCGCGGCCATACTGAAGGGCATGGACGATCTTGCGGGCTTCCTGCGGACCAGGCGCTCCCGGGTCGACCCGGCAACCGTCGGCATCCCCGTCGACAGCCGCCGCCGGGTCGAGGGGCTGCGCCGCGAGGAGGTCGCCCACCTGTCCGGCGTCAGCGTCGACTACTACGTACGCCTGGAGCAGGGCCGCGCGACCCAGCCCTCCGAGCAGGTCCTCGACGTGCTCGCCCGCGTCCTCGGCCTCGACGAGACCGAACGCGGGCACCTCTACCGGCTCGCCCGGCAGCGCCGCCGCCCCGCCAAGGCGCCGAGTGGGCGGATCCGGCCGGAGCTGCTGCGCGTCCTCGGCCTGGTCGCCGACGCACCCGCGCTGATCATGGACCACCGGATGGACGTGCTCGCCGGCAACCGCCTCGCCGGACTCCTCTACGGCCGGCCGATACCGGGCCTGAACACCGCCCGGCACATCTTCCTGGAGGAGACCGAGCGCGGCCTCTACGCGGACTGGGAGACGTGCACCCTCGACGTGGTCGGGCACCTGCGCCTGGCCGCCGGAAAGCACCCCGAGGACCCCCGGCTGGCCTCGCTCATCGGCGAGCTGGCGATGGGCAGCGAGCGCTTCCGCCGTCTCTGGGCCCGCGCGGACGTCCGGGCCCGCTCCCACGGGCGCAAGGCGTACCGGCACCCGCTGGTCGGCCTGCTAGAGCTGCACCACGAGAACTTCGCGCTGCCGGACGAATCCGGCATGGAGCTGCTGGTGCTGTCCGCGGCCCCCGGCAGCCCCGCCGAGGACGGGCTGCGCCTGCTCGCGGGCCTGGGCGCGGACAGCGGTGAGGCGCACCCCCCGGTGAACGCCAAGGTCCGCGAGTAACCCGACGAGGCCCCGCCCCCGCGGGTTCGACGGTGCCTCCGAAGGCGGTACCCGGCTCCGGCACAATGGCCGCATGCGAGCAGTGGTGCAGCGAGTGACCGAGGCCAGGGTGACGGTGGCCGGCGAGACCGTCGGCGCGATCGAGGGGCCCGGGCTCTGCGTCCTGGTCGGCGTGACCCACGAGGACACCCCCGCCAAGGCGGCCCAGCTGGCCCGCAAGCTCTGGACGCTGCGGCTGCTGGAGGCCGACGGGAACGGGGTCGAGCAGTCCTGCTCCGACCTGGCCGCGCCGCTGCTGGTGATCAGCCAGTTCACCCTCTACGGGGACGCCCGCAAGGGCCGGCGCCCGACCTGGAACGCGGCCGCGCCCGGCCCGGTCGCCGAGCCGCTGGTGGACGAGGTGGTCGCCCGGCTGCGGGAGCTCGGCGCCAAGGTGGAGACCGGCCGGTTCGGCGCGGACATGCAGGTGGCACTGGTGAACGACGGCCCGTTCACCGTCCTCGTCGAGGTCTGAGCCCCGACGAGGTCTGAGCCGCCCCCGACGAGGTCCGGGCGGCACCGACCGCGGCGGCGCTACTGCGGGACGATCACGTCCTGCGTCCCCGGGACCCTCCCGGCCAGCAGCACGGCGTCCACCGGGACGTTGCGCTTGACGATCGCCAGCGCGATCGGCCCCAGCTCGTGGTGGCGCGCCGAGGAGGTCACGAAGCCCAGCGCCCGCCCGTCCGGGTCCGAGGCGAGCCGCACCTCCGTCCCGTGCGGGGGCAGCATCTCCTCCGTGCCGTCCAGGTGCAGGAAGACCAGGCGGCGCGGCGGCCGGCCCAGGTTGTGCACCCGGGCGACCGTCTCCTGCCCCCGGTAGCAGCCCTTCTGCAGGTGCACGGCGGTACCCAGCCAGTCCACCTCGTGCGGGATGGTCCGGTGGTCGGTCTCGAAGCCCAGCCGCGGCCGGTGGCCCTCGATCCGCAGCGCCTCGTACGCCCAGACGCCGGCCGCCGGGCCGTACCCCTTGCTGAGCGCCTCCAGCTCGGGGCGCGGCAGGAAGAGGTCCCGCCCGTACGACAGCTCGCGCACCGCCGCCGCGCCCTCCGCCGAGGCGGTGGAGCCGGCCGGCAGGTGGACCAGCGCGTAGTCGGCGGTCGCGTCCGCGACCTCCACCCGGTAGAAGAACTTCATCCGCTCCAGGTAGCCGACCAGCTCCGGTGCGGTACCCGGCTCGACGTGCGCCCAGGTGGTGGTGCCGTCGTCGACCAGGTACAGGGCGTGCTCGACGTGCCCGTTCGCGGAAAGCACCAGTGCCTCGGTGGCCCGCTGCGCCGGAAGCTCGCTGACGTGCTGGGTGAGCAGGAGGTGCAGCCAGGTCAGCCGGTCCTCGCCGGTGACGGTGACCACTCCCCGGTGCGAGAGGTCCACGAAGCCGGCGCCCTGCGAGAGGCTCCGCTGCTCGCGGAAGATGTCGCCGTAGTGGGCGGCCACGCCCTCGTCGGTTCCCTCGGCGGGGACGGCACCGGGCAGGGCAAGCAGCGGGCTCTTCATACCGGCCAGCTTACGACCGCTCCGCGGCGTGCTTGGCGGCGCAGTCGGCGCAGCGGCCGAAGATGGCGAAATGCTTGAGGTCGGTGTCGAAGCCGTGCTTCTCGCGGAGGCTGTCGATCAGCGGCTGGGCGATCTCGGTGCTGGTCTCGGTGACCTTCTCGCAGTCCCGGCAGACCAGGTGCAGGTGGTGGTGGCGACCGGCCAGGTGGTACGTCGGGGCGCCGTGCCCCAGGTGCGCGTGCGAGACCAGGCCGAGCTCCTCCAGCAGCTCCAGCGTCCGGTAGACGGTGGAGATGTTGACGCCGCTGGCGGTCTGCCGGACGTGGCAGAGGATGTCGTCCGGGGTGGCGTGGTCGAGCACGTCGACGGCCTCCAGGACGAGCTGCCGCTGGGGCGTGAGGCGGTACCCGCGCTCGCGCAGGTCGGCCTTCCAGTCGCCGGAGAGCTGCCAGTCGGTGGTGCCGGTGTCCGCCACGGTGCTGTCCCTGCCAAGGTCGGGGGTCCTGAGGCAAGTGTAGGGACCGACCCGCGGCCGGTCCCTACCTCATGCGCGATGAGCCGTGCTCAGCCGGAGGCCGTGCTCAACGAAAGGCCGTGCTCAGCGGAAGAAGGCGATGCCGTCGTCCGGCAGGTCGTTGATGTCCTTGATCAGCTGGGCGGGGCTGAGCACCTTCTTGAGCTGCGCGGACATGTACGGGCGCAGCGGCACGTTCGGCGCGGACTTCTCGCCGACCCAGAGCAGCTCCTCGTTGACGAAGCCGAAGAGGCGCTTGCCGCCCGAGTACTCCGGCGAACCCTCGATCCGGGCCACCGCGTCGGTGGAGACGTCGATCTGCGGCTTGCCGTCGGCCAGTTCGCCGTACCAGATCTCCACGGTGCCGTCGTCACGGACGGAGGAGATCTCGATCCCGCGCGCACCGCTGGTGCCGTGCGGGTTGCTGGTGATGCGCCAGAAGGCGTGCTCGTTCTCCAGCGGGCGGACCTTCTCGCCCTCGTTGTCCAGCACCCAGGTACGGGAGCGGAACTCCAGGAAGGGCCGGCCGTCGTGCCGGATGACGATCTCCTGGCCGAAGTTGCACTTCTCCGTACCGGGGAAGTCGTAGACGCCCGCGCCCTCCCAGGTACCGAGGAGGAAGGCGAGCGGGACGACGTCCTTGTGGAGGTCAGAAGGGATCTCGATCATGTTCCTGGTTGCTGTCGTCGGTGTGGGGCTGCTTCAACCGTACGGCAGCTGCTCAGCGCTGGCCCTGGTACAGCTTCATCACCGAGAAGATGGCGAACCAGGTGATCAGCACGGCCATGAGGGCCAGCAGACCGTCGAAGAAGATTTCCAGACCGGACACGGGGGGCTCCCAGGGCGGCGACAGTGTGGTGGATTTTGCTGTCGCTCACTCTATCCGCCGGGCGTCGGCGGGTCTCGGTGAGCCCCACCACGTCGGGATTTTCCCGGGATCTAGGGTGGCGCCATGTCGAAGAAACTGGTCATCAAGGTCACTGCCGGAGCCGACGCGCCGGAGCGGTGCTCGCAGGCGTTCACGGTGGCGGCGGTCGCCGTCGCCAGCGGGGTCGAGGTCTCGCTCTGGCTGACCGGGGAGTCCTCCTGGTTCGCGCTGCCCGGGCGCGCCGCGGAGTTCGAGCTGCCGCACGCGGCGCCGCTGCCGGATCTGCTGGAGTCGATCCTGGCGGCCGGGACGGTCACCCTCTGCACCCAGTGCGCGGCGCGGCGCGGGATCGAGCAGCAGGACACCGTCAAGGGTGTCCGGATCGCGGGCGCCCAGGTCTTCGTCAGCGAGATCATGGCGGACGGCGTGCAGGCGCTCGTCTACTAGGGCCTGTCGGGGTGGTCCCGGTCGTGGCCGGGCTCGTCCCACTTCGGGTCCTCCCAGCGCGGGTCGTTCCACCAGTCGTCCTCCGGGTCCCGCTTGTTGGCGAAGACCGCGGCGGCCGGGGGGATGACCATCGCGAAGAGGCAGAGCCCGATGGCCGCCGGGACGGACCAGAACCGCACCACGCCCCAGGCGAGCACGAACAGGCCGATGCAGACGCCCATCATGGCGAAGTAGTAGCGATGCCTCCGGCGTGCCTGCACCTCTCCACGGTATGCCTGAGGGCCCCTGCGCGGCAGGGGCCCTCAGGTGTGTCCAGCGCGTGGATCAGACGGCGATCGCGACCTCGGTCAGGTTGCCCTGGGAGGCGACGACCTGACGGTCCACGGTCTGGCCCGGGACGAGCGCGCGCAGCGTCCACTTGCCCGGGCGGGCGAAGAACCGGAACTGTCCGGTCGCCGAGGTGGGCACCTCGGCCGTGAACTCGCCGCCCTCGTCGAGCAGACGGACGTAGCCGTTGACCGGCTCTCCGTCGCGGGTCACGGAACCCTGGATGATCGTCTCGTTCGCCACGTCAACTCCTGCCAGGTCCGGGCCGCCGGCCTTCGCACCGCACATAGTGTGTCTTCCCTTCTGACTTACGGATTGAGCCGGCGGCTCAGTTGCCGAGCTCGATCGGCACGCCCACCAGGCTGCCGTACTCGGTCCACGAACCGTCGTAGTTCTTCACGTTCTCCTGGCCGAGCAGCTCGTGCAGCACGAACCAGGTGAGCGCGGAGCGCTCGCCGATGCGGCAGTAGGCGATGGTGTCCTTCGCCAGGTCGATGCCCTCGGCCTCGTACAGGGCCTTGAGCTCGTCGTCGCTCTTGAAGGTGCCGTCGTCGTTGGCGTTCTTGGCCCACGGGATGTTGCGGGCGCTCGGCACGTGGCCGGGGCGCTGCGACTGCTCCTGCGGGAGGTGGGCCGGGGCGAGCAGCTTGCCGGAGAACTCGTCGGGCGAGCGCACGTCGACCAGGTTCAGGTTGCCGATGGCGGCGACCACGTCGTCGCGGAAGGCGCGGATCGAGGAGTCGACGGCCTGCGCCTTGTACTCGGTCGCGGTGCGGACCGGCACCTCGGCGACCAGGTCGCGGGAGTCCAGCTCCCACTTCTTGCGGCCGCCGTCCAGCAGGCGGACGTCGCCGTGGCCGTACAGCTTGAAGTACCAGTAGGCGTACGAGGCGAACCAGTTGTTGTTGCCGCCGTAGAGCACCACGATCTGGTCGTTGGCGATCCCCTTGGCGCTGAGCAGCGCCTCGAAGCCGGCCTGGTCGATGAAGTCGCGGCGGACCGGGTCCTGGAGGTCGCTCTTCCAGTCGATCCGGACGGCGTTGCGGATGTGGTTCTTCTCGTAGGCGGAGGTGTCCTCGTCGACCTCGACGATGACGACCTTCGGGTCGTCCAGGTGGGCCTGGACCCAGTCGGCGTCGACCAGGACGTCGCTGCGGCTCATGGTGATGTTCTCCATCCGGGGGCGGTTTGCGGAAGGTGCTGCTGCTGGCTGCTCGGGGTGACCGGTCCGAATCTCTGTCCGAATACTGGGACGAACAGGAGGAGCGCATGGTACCGAGCGGTGGTCTGCGGTGTGCGATGGCGGAGACCGGCGTCAACTGCCGGGCCAGGTCACCGGGAGAATCGGCGGCGGGAGTGAACTGCCCCGCAAAAACGCCGAGTTAGCGCATTCGACACAGACAGGCGGACACGCGGCACAGGTCTACCGCCCGCCGCTTCGTGAGGTCCGTCTGTCGCTTCATGCCGACGATGCTAGGGACCCGGGGCACCTGCTGTCATTAGCGTATCGAATGTTGAGACCAGATGGCTCGAATACCGAGATTTGGGCTTTTTGCGGCCGACTGGAATCGACCGGCGGCCGAACGGGGGCCCGCACGGCGCCGCCCCGGGCCGGAAACGACACCGCTCCGCGGACGGCGCTGGACAGCGCGTCTCGCGGAGCGGAACGGGGTGGAACGGGGTGGAACGGGGTGGAACGGAGACGGATCGGGGGTACGGCGTGGGCCCGGGCGGCCCGATCAGCCGATCAGGGTGAAGCCGTCGCCCTGGAAGGTCAGCTGGAGGCCGTCCTCCTGCGGTGTCACGCCGGACAGCTGGAGCCCGGCCGGGAGCCGGTCCAGGGTGAAGCTCACCGGTTCGATCTTCTGGTTGGCCAGACCGGCCACCATCGAGGCCACCCCGCTGAGCTGGAAGCCGTCCGCCGTGACGGTGTTGCCCTGGCTGTGCACCGACCCCTCGCCGACCGCGAGCGGGCCCAGCGACGCCTTGATCCTGCCCGGACCGCCGTACGACAGGCTCAGCCGGGTGTTGGCGCCCACCGGCAGCCGGCCCGCGCCGGGCATCATCTGGGACGCCGGCGGCAGCAGCTGGGCGAGGTCCGCGTACGAGATCAGGCCGCTGCCGCTGCCCTTGGCCACCTTGGCGCTCCTCAGGCTGTCGCTCGCCGCGACCCCGGACAGCTTCGCCTTGAAGGAGTGCAGCGCCACCTGGCGGTTGCCGTCGCCGACGGTCAGCCCGTCGGCGGAGATTCTCAGGTCGTCCACCTTCATCGAGACCAGGTCGGTGAGGAACGGGAAGTCGCCGATCGACACGTCCGGGCGCTGGCTCATCCGGCCGCTCTTCACCAGCTGGTCGGCGACCTCGTCCTCGGCCAGGCCCACGGCGATCCGGTCGGCCCCCACCAGGAGGCCGGCGAGCACCGTCAACCCGATCGTCGCCTTCACCCAACCGCGCATCGCTCTCCCCCGTCGTCGCCCGTCGCCGCCGTGGGCGCCCCGGCTCTCGTCCGGCCCGCCCGCGTACGGCCGCTCCCGCACGACCGTACGACGTCCCGCCCCGGAGCATGGTTCCGGGGCGGGACGCCGGTGCCGCGCAGGCCCTGTCCGGGCGGTGTCAGCCCGCCAGCAGGCGGGTGGCGATCCAGATCAGCGGCGAGGCCACCGCCAGCGGCAGCGCAACGCCCGCCGTCATGTGCACGAACCGGGACGGGAAGTCGTACCCGGCCACCCGGCGGCCGACCAGCGCACCGAGGCCCGCCAGCACGCCCAGCGCCGGCGGCGCGCCCACGGCCAGGCCGAACACCACGGCCGCGACCAGGCCGAGCACCGGGCCCAGCTGCTTCGGCCCCGGCAGCGGCGCCGCGGCCAGCACGGTGGCCAGCGCGACCGCGCCGACCGCCGCCGGCACCCAGTCGGCCAGCAGCAGCGCGGTGCAGAGCACCGTCACCACCGAGGCGGAGCCGAGCACGGTGAGCGCGTAGAACCGCTCCTTCGGGTCCGAGGGGCGGAACGTCTGCAGCACCAGGACCAGCAGGAAGAACCCGCCGAGGGTGCCGACCACGGCCGCCGCACCGCCGTCGGAGCCGGCCAGCAGCACCGCCGCGTCCGCGGTCAGACCGGCCAGCGCGGCGAGGGCGATGCCCTGCCGGGCCGGCCACATGCCGTTCAGCCGGAACCAGCCGGCCGCGGTGAGCCCCTGGAGCAGTACGACCACCAGGGCCAGGGCCACCTGCCCGAGCGCCGCGCCGCCGGCCAGCAGCGCCGCCGCGCCCGCCGTGATCAGGGCGGGCTGCAGGCCCGGCTCGATGATCGGCGAGCCGGTCCGGGCGCGGGGCGCCGCCGGGGCCGGCTGCACGGGACCGGGCTGGGCCGGAACGGGCGGTGTCGGACCGGACCGGGCCGGACCGGCGGCGCGGCGGCGGCCGGAGCCGGGCGGCACGGCGGGGGCACCCGGCGGGGTCGGGAGCGGCGGACGCTTGAGCGTCATGGTCGGCGGGTCGAAGGCGGGCACGGGGGCCGGGGCCGGGCCGGGGCCCACGGCCGACACCGGGGGGATCAACGCGGTCGGCGCGTCCTCGGCTGCGGGCACCGGAGGGATCAGCGCCGTCGGCGCGTCCGCTGCGGGCGGCCGCCCGTACGGCTCGTAGCCCTGGTGGCCGTGGGAGGTCCCGGCGGCCGCCGGCCGGCCCTGCCCGGGGGCGTGGGGCTGCGCGCCGTACCCCTGCTGCGGGTACGACTGCTGCGGGTACGACTGCTCCGGCGCGTGGGCCGGCGGCGGGGCGTACGGGTGCTGCGGCTGCGCCGGTCCCTGCTGCGGGTGCTGCGGCGGCCGGGCGTGCTGCCCGGGGTACTGTGCGGGGTTCGGCCAGCCGCCCTGGCCCGCGCCCTGCGGGTCGGCCGGGGCGGGCCGGTGTCCGCCGAAGCCGTCGTTCGCGTCGCTCATGTCGGTCACGGCGCTCACCCTCCCGCGAACGGCGGGAGCACCTCGACCGTGCCGCCCTGGCTGAGGGCGACGGTCGTGTGGTCGCGGCCGCCGACGGGGGAGCCGTCCACCAGGTACGAGCAGTGCCCGAGCAACCGGACGAGCTTCGGCCGGTCGGCGTGCCGCTGCCTGGCCGCCGCCAGCGCCTCCGCCAGGGTCGCGGCCTCGTACGGCTCCTCGGCCAGTCCGGCCTCGGACTTCGCCGCCGCCCAGTAGCGGATCGTCCCGCTCACCCGCGCGGCGTCCGCCGGCTCGGTGGTCGCACCCATGGCAACCCCTTCTCCTCGTCGTCGCCCGGTCCGGTACCCGGTCCGGGTCCACATCGGAACCGCCACACAATCACTCGAAAGGTGTATGCGCACGGTGGCGCCGATGTGCGTCCCATGATGGCGGGTCCGCCGCCACGACCGGCAACCGCCCTGGCCGGAGCGGTGCCGACGGGCGGCCGAAGCTGTGGCCAGGCTCACCCGGGCGGCGCCCGGTTTGGCCGAAGCGCCGCATTCGAGCCCTCCCGGTGCGGGACCTGGTCGGCTATCCTCGACGCCTAAGGGATCCGGGCAGAGTCGCCCCCGGGTCCTTTTGTGCTTTCAGGACGCCAGTACGGACGTCCTTGCGATTCGTCGGCCCACCCCCGGCGCGGAGCAGGGACCGCCCCGCCATCTCTCGGCACAACGAAGTGCCCGGACCAGGCGGGGTGTCGGAACCCGGCGCCGGGCCGCCGCCCGGCACGGGACAGACCGGAGGGTTCACGGGATGAGCAGGGCAGAAACGGTGCAGGGGTTGCGGGACCTCCGGCACGCTCCCGGTTCCGCCGTGCACGCCGGTGAATCCCCCGGTCCGGGCCTGGCGCCCGCCGTCTTTCCCCCACCCTCGCCGCCCGCCGCCGCCCCTCCCGGGGCGCGCCGCGCGCGACACCTCCTCGAACGTGCGCCAGCCGGCTGTGGCGGCAGCCGTACAGCGACCGCGACGACCCGGAAAGGGGACTACCGGGTATGAGTTCTCTGCTCCTCCTCACCAACGCACTGCAGCCCTCCGCTGAGGTGCTGCCGGCCCTCGGCCTGCTGCTGCACTCCGTGCGGGTGGCACCGGCCGAGGGATCGGCCCTGGTCGACACCCCCAGCGCGGACGTCATCCTGGTCGACGGCCGGCGCGACCTGCCGCAGATCCGCAGCCTCTGCCAGCTGCTGCGCTCCACCGGCATCGGCAGCCCGCTGATCCTGGTGGTCACCGAGGGCGGCCTGGCCGCCGTCACCGCCGACTGGGGCGTCGACGACGTCCTGCTGGACACCGCCGGCCCGGCCGAGGTCGAGGCCCGGCTGCGGCTGGCCCTGGGCCGGCTCCAGGTGGTCACCGACGACAGCCCGATGGAGATCCGCAACGGCGACCTCTCGGTCGACGAGGCCACCTACTCCGCCAAGATCAAGGGCCGGGTGCTCGACCTCACCTTCAAGGAGTTCGAGCTGCTCAAGTACCTCGCGCAGCACCCCGGCCGGGTCTTCACCCGGGCGCAGCTGCTCCAGGAGGTCTGGGGCTACGACTACTTCGGCGGCACCCGGACGGTGGACGTCCACGTCCGGCGGCTGCGGGCCAAGCTCGGCGTCGAGCACGAGCAGCTGATCGGCACCGTGCGCAACGTCGGCTACCGCTTCGTCGTCCCGGACAAGTCGGACAAGGGCGAGCGGTCCGACCTCGGCCAGCGCTCCGCCGCACCGACCGCCGGCGAGAGGTGACCGGAGGCCGGGCGGGCGACCCCCGCCCGGCTTGTCCACATTCGCCTGGCCGCCCCCCGCGCGCTACCGCACGGTAGCCACGTCCCGTCTGCCCGGCCGCACGCCACACGCGTAGACTCCCCCCGTGGCCAAAGTGACGCGCGACGATGTAGCCCGGCTGGCTGGTACCTCGACCGCGGTCGTCAGCTACGTCATCAACAACGGACCCCGCCCGGTCGCGCCCGCGACCAAGGAGAAGGTCCTCGCGGCGATCGAGCAGCTCGGCTACCGGCCGAACAGCGTCGCCCAGGCGATGGCCTCCCGCCGCACCAACCTGATCGGCATGGTCGTCCCCGACGCCCGCCAGCCGTTCTTCGCCGAGATGGCGCACGCCGTGGAACGGGCCGCCTCCGAGCGCGGCAAGCTCGTGCTGATCGGCAACTCCGACTACGTGGACGACCGCGAGGTGCACTACGTCCGCGCCTTCCTCGGCATGCGGGTCTCCGGGCTGATCCTGGTCAGCCAGGGCCCCTCGCAGCGGGCCGCCGAGGAGTTCGCCGCGATGGAGGGCGCCAAGGTGGTGCTGCTGCACCGCCGACCCGAGGCGATCGACGACGTCGCGGTGGTCACCGACGACGTGGGCGGCGCCGAGGCGGTGGTGCGCCACCTGCTGGAGGTGCACGGGCACCCGTACGTGGCCTGCTTCGGCGGCCCGGTCGAGTCCCCCGCCCCCGGCGACCCGGTGATCGACCACGTCGAGGGCTGGCAGCGCGCCATGGACGCCCACGGCCTGCCCGCCGAGCCGCACCTGATCGACGCCCCGTTCCACCGCTACGGCGCCTACGAGGTCGCCCTCGGCGTGCTCGGCTCGGCGGACCGCCCGCCGGCGATCTTCTGCTCCACCGACGACCAGGCGATCGGCGTGCTGCGGGCCGCCCGCGAGCTCGGCCTGCGGGTACCGGACGACCTCGCGGTGGCCGGCTTCGACGACGTGCCCGAGGCCGCGCTCGCCGACCCGCCGCTGACCACCGTCGCCTCCGACCGCGACGCGATGGCCCGGGCCGCCGTGGACCTGGTCCTGGACGACTCGCTGATGGTGCCGGGCTCGGACACCGAGCGGGTCCGGAAGTTCCCGTCCCGCCTGGTCATCCGCCGTTCCTGCGGCTGCTCAGGACCGCAGCCCGAGGCCGGCACCGAAGCGGAATAGCCCGCTCCGGTCCCGGGCCGCCGACAGGCCGCCTGACCAGGCTTTATGAGAAGTCAACGGGCTTCTCTCCCCCTTCTGAGCCCGCTCTCATCGGATCCTCATCCGCCGGGCGGACGTTGGTCGGCATGAGCGATCAGCAGCGCGGCGACCAGTACGACCGGCACCACCAGGACGGCCTCCCCGGCGGCTACCCGCCCCCGGGCGCCCACCCGCACCGGGACCGGGTGATCGAGGGCACCGTCGTCGAGAGCGGCCCCGCGTACCGTGAGGACCACTCCGGCGGCTTCGACGGCCCGCCCGCTCCGCCGACCGCGGCTCCCCCGATGCCCCCCGCACCGCCGACGCCTCCCGCCCCGCCGGTACTGCCCGAGGCCGGCGGACCGGCCCCGCACGGCGGCCACCGCGGCCGCGGCCGACGCGGGCTGCTGCGCGGCCGGCTCGTCCTGGTCACCGCCGTCGCGGCGGTCGCCGCCGTCCTCGGCGGGGTGACCGGCGGGGTCGTCGCCGCCGAACAGCACGGCTCCGGCAGCCGGACCGCCACCGTCGCCAGCCCGATCTCGGCCCGCTCCGACGGCAGCGCCGACGTGGCCGCCATCGCCTCCGCGGTCTCGCCGAGCGTCGTCCAGATCACCGTGAAGAGCGCGAACGGCACCGCCACCGGCACCGGCGTGGTGCTCACCAAGAGCGGCCAGATCCTCACCAACTACCACGTGGTCTCCGGCGCGGTCGACGGCGGCCAGCTCTCCGTCACCTTCCAGGACGGCTCCACCGCCAAGGCCACCGTCACCGGCACCGACAAGGCCCTGGACGCCGCCGTGATCACCGCGAGCGGCGGCGGCAGCCTCACCCCGGCCACCCTCGGCGACTCCGCCGCCGTCTCGGTCGGCGACCCGGTCGTCGCCATCGGCAACCCCGAAGGCCTCACCGGCACCGTCACCTCGGGCATCATCAGCGCCGAGAACCGCGAGGTCACCGTCCAGGTCGACGAGGGCAGCACCAGCGGCAACGGCGGCTTCGGCTTCCCCAAGCTGCCCGGCCTGCGCGGCAGCACCCCGCAGAACAGCGGCGACACCACCACCTACAAGGCCTTCCAGACCGACGCCGCGCTCAACCCGGGCAACTCCGGCGGCCCGCTGATCAACGCGAGCGGCCAGGTCATCGGCATCAACTCGGCGATGTACTCGGCGACCGGCTCCAGCTCCACGGCCGACAGCAGCAGCGCCGGCAGCGTCGGCCTCGGCTTCGCCATCCCGAT
Source organism: Kitasatospora sp. NPDC048239 (assembly GCF_043202015.1). Taxonomy (NCBI): domain Bacteria; kingdom Bacillati; phylum Actinomycetota; class Actinomycetes; order Kitasatosporales; family Streptomycetaceae; genus Kitasatospora; species Kitasatospora sp. NPDC048239. The sequence continues at coordinate 39,903 of NZ_JBICZP010000025.1, forward strand.
CAACGACATCAAGCAGGTGCTGCCCAAGCTGCAGGCCGGCCAGAACATCTAGACGGACAATTACTCCGAGCAGGTGCCCCTCCCACAGGCGCTCCTCCGCAGGCCCCCACGCAAGCCCCCGACGCAGGCCCTCCGACGAATGAGAAAGGGCAACCGCCCATGATCCCGTCCGCCGACGACCGCACCTCCGCCGAGCCAGGGCAGGCCACCGCCCGGCTCCTCGTGGTCGACGACGAACCCGCCCTCCGGGACGCCCTGGAGAGCAGCCTCGCCTTCGAGGGCTACGAGGTCGCCACCGCCACCGACGGCTACGAGGCACTGGAGTCCGTCGAACGCGACAAGCCCGACCTCGTCCTGCTCGACATCATGATGCCCCGGATGGACGGCCTCACCGCCGTCCGCCGGATGCGCTCGCGCGGCGACACCGTCCCGGTCCTGATGCTCACCGCCCGCGACGCGGTCGGCGACCGGGTCACCGGCCTGGACGTCGGCGCGGACGACTACCTCGCCAAGCCCTTCGAGCTGGACGAACTGCTCGCCCGGGTGCGCGCCCTGCTCCGCCGCAACGCCCTCGCCACCGAGGCCGCCGCCCGGGCCGCCGCCGTCGAGGACGACAGCGAGGTGCTGGCCTTCGCCGACCTGCGGATGAACACCGCCACCCGCGAGGTCACCCGGGCCGGCACGCCGGTCGAACTGACCCGCACCGAGTTCATGCTGCTGGAGATGTTCCTCTCGCACCCCCGCCAGGTCCTCACCCGCGAGCAGATCCTCAAGGCGGTCTGGGGCTTCGACTTCGAGCCCTCCTCCAACTCCCTGGACGTGTACGTGATGTACCTGCGCCGCAAGACCGAGCAGGGCGGCATGCCGCGGATCATCCAGACCGTCCGCGGCGTCGGCTACGCGCTGCGCCCGGCCGCCGGCGCCCCCGCGTGAGCGACACCGCCACCCCGCCGCCCCCGCTGGTCCCGCCGCGCGGCCGCGGGCGCCGGATCGTCCGCTGGTACCGCGCCCGGTCGCTGCGCAGCCGGCTCGCCTTCCTGACCGCGGCCGCGGTCGCGGTGGCCATCGTGCTGTCGGCGCTGGCCTGCTGGTTCATCGTCGAGCGGCAGCTGTACGGCCAGGTGCGCAACGACCTGCGCAGCGTGCAGCTGCCGAGGCTGCGCATCCCGGCGTACTGCCCGACCACCCCGGAGGAGGCGCTGAAGCAGGCCACGCTGCCCTTCCCCCGCGACGGCGCCGCCCAGGACCCGGGGTTCGCCTTCCGGGACACCCAGATCGTCAAGACCGATCCGCCCGGGGTGTGCCTGCCCCCCGGCGCCACCAAGGCCATCGCCCTCCAGACGGACGACGCCCAGGTCTTCCGGCTGCCGCCGTTCCAGTCGGTCATCCGCAGCGGCCACTACACCAACGGCGCGCCCGCGATGGTCCGGGTGTTCTGGGCCTCCACCACACCCAACGGCATCCCGGTGCTGGTCATGGTGGCCGCGCCCACGCAGCCGGTCGAGGACGCGCTGCAGAAGCTCGCCCTGATCCTCGGCGGCGTGGCCCTCGGCGGCATCATCCTCGCCGGTGTCGCCGGCCGGCTGGTCGCCCGCTCGGCCCTCAAGCCCGTCGACCAGCTCACCGACGTGGTCGAGCACATCGCCCGCACCGAGGAGGTCGGCAGCACCATCCCCGTCCACGGCAGCGACGAGATCGCCCGGCTGTCGACGTCCTTCAACTCCATGAGCACCGCGCTCGCCAACTCCCGGGACCGCCAGACCCGGCTGATCGCCGACGCCGGGCACGAGCTGCGCACCCCGCTCACCTCGCTGCGCACCAACGTCGACCTGCTGATCCGCAGCGACGACACCGGCCGCCCGTTGCCCCCGGCGACCAAGACCAAGCTGCTCGGCAACATGAAGGCGCAGATGCAGGAGCTGACCGTGCTGATCGGCGACCTGCTCCAGCTCTCCCGCCCCGACACCCCCCGACCGGAGCGGATCCTCGCCGTGGTCGCCCTGCACGAGCTCGCCGACCGGGCGGTGGCCCGGGCGAAACTGCGCGGCCCGGGGCTGGTCTTCGAGACCGCCGTCGAGCCCTGGTTCGTCCACGGCGACGCCGCCGCCCTCGAACGCGCCGTGATCAACCTGCTGGACAACGCCGTCAAGTACAGCCCGCCCGGCGGGGCCATCGACGTCGGCCTGCGGCAGGGCGTGCTGACCGTCCGCGACCACGGTCCGGGCATCCCCTCGGACGAACTGCCCTACGTCTTCGACCGGTTCTGGCGCTCCCCGTCCTCCCGTCAGCTCCCCGGCTCCGGGCTCGGCCTGTCGATCGTGGCGCAGAGCGTCCGGGAGGCCGGCGGCGAGGTCGCGCTCGGCCCGGCCCGGGACGGCGGACCGGGCACCCAGGCCACCGTGCGGCTGCCGGGCGGACCGTCCCCGGCGTAGCGGGGAAACGGAACGGGCGGGGCGCCCCGACAGCGCCCCGCCCGTTCCCTTACCGTCGGCTCTCGGTCAGTCGAGGTCGCTGCCCGGGCCGAGGACCTTGATGCGATCCTGCGCGGGGGCCTTCAGCGGCGCGGCGGCCGTGCTGTGGGCACCCAGGTAGGCGGCGAAGACGTCCAGGTCGGAGGCGCCGACCAGCTTGTCGGTGCCGGCCGCGAAGGCCGGGAAGCCGTCGCCGCCGCCGGCCAGGAACTCGTTGGCCGCGACGCGGTACTTGGCGGCCGGGTCGACCGGCGCGCCGTTCAGCCGGATCGAGTCCACGAGCACCCGGTCCGCACCGGCCTTGCGCATGTCCAGGGTGTAGGTCAGGCCCTTGGAGGACTGCAGGACCTTCGGCGAGGCCTCGTTGGAGCCGCTGACCTGCTGCTGGAGCAGCTGGACCAGCTGGGCGCCGGTCAGCGTCTTGACCTGCATCATGTTGGTGAACGGCTGGACGGTGAACGCCTCGCCGTAGGTCACCACGCCGTCGCCCTCGGCGCCGGTGGCCTTGTAGACCAGGTCCGAGCGGATGCCGCCGGGGTTCATGAAGGCGACCTGCGCGCCGCCCTTGTCGGCGGGCGCCAGGCCCTCCAGCTGGGCGTCGGCGATCACGTCACCGAGCGGCTTCTCCGGGTCGCTGTTGCCGCGGCCGTTGATGTCCGAGGCGATGAAGCCGAGCGGACGGTTGGCGATCGGGGCGGCCAGCTTGGAGTAGCGCTCGATCAGCGCCGTCATGTCCGGGGCCTTCTCGACCGTGCGGCGCACGACGTGGTTCTCGGCCTTGACCGAGGGGCGCACGATGCTGCCCGTGGTCTTGTCGAGCTTCAGGTCGATCTCGGTGTAGAGCCGGCCGAAGGAGGCGGCGCTGGTCACCGAACGCGGCACGCCCTGCGGGTCGGGGATGCTGCAGGCGTACGCGTTGTGGGTGTGGCCGGTGACGATGGCGCCGATCGCCGGGTCCAGGTTCTTGGCGATGTCGACGATCGGGCCGGAGATGCCCTGGCCGGCGGCGCCGCAGTCGTAGTTGTAGGTGCTGCTGGCCGGCAGCCCGCCCTCGTGGATCAGGGCGACGATCGAGTTCACGCCCTGCTTCTTCAGCTCGGCCGCGTACTTGTTGATCGTGGTGACCTCGTTGCCGAACTTCAGGCCCTTGACGCCCTCGGCGGTCACGATGTTCGGGGTGCCCTCCAGGGTCACACCGATGAAGCCGACCTTCACGCCCTGCGACCTGGTCACCCAGTACGGGGCCAGGATCGGCTTGCCGGTCTTCTCGTTGGTGACGTTGGCGGCGAGGTAGTTGAAGTTGGCGCCCTTGAACTTGCGCCCCGCCTCGTAGCAGCCGTCCACCGGGTGGCAGCCGCCCTCCTGAAGGCGGGTGAGCTCCTTGGCGCCCTCGTCGAACTCGTGGTTGCCGACGGCGGTGACGTCCAGGCCGAGCTTGTCCATCGCCTCGATGGTCGGCTCGTCGTGGAAGAGCGCGGAGGTCAGCGGGCTGGCGCCGACGATGTCGCCGGCCGCGACGGTGATCGAGTCGTCGGCCGGGATCCGGGCCTGGCGCAGCGCGGTGGCCAGGTACTCGATACCGCCGGCCGGGGTGGAGACCACCTGGCCGGTCGCCGGGTCGATCTCCCGGATGGTGCCGGACGAACCGGCCGGGGGCTCCAGGTTGCCGTGGAAGTCGTTGATCGCCAGCAGCTGGAGGTTGACGGTCTTGTGGCGGTCGGCATCCGCGGCCTGGGCCGCGGTCGGCACGGCCACGGAGCCGAGCAGCCCGGCGGCGGCGACCGCGGCCAGGCCCGCACGTCGGGATCTGACGGTGAACATTCTGAGGGTCCCCTACCCCTAGAGCGCCCGGGCTGTGGTCGACCGGCGGGCGCTGGCAGCTGTCATGAGTGACCCGTGCAGCCTAGGGTCAACGCGCGTAGCTGTCAGGGCCCCGCACGTAACAAGAGGGTTTCCGGCAGCTGACGATCCGTCCATCTCTCGACAATGCGGCAAGTTGAACGCGTTCAAAACATCTGCAAGGATGAAACCACCGGGAGGCCCACCCGTTCGGGGCACCTCGGGGAACCATGAAGACCGCACCACGCCGCACCAGGACCAGGCCCAGGACCACCGCGATCGCCGCTACACCCCGGGCTCGGCCGCCAGGTACCGCTCGGCGCGCACCCGTTCGGCGACCGCGTCCTCCGTCATCGCCCGGTCGGTGTACACCAGCGGCCGCTCGGCCTCCGTGATGATGTGCTTCACCACCTGGACGTTGCCGTTCACGTCCCAGACCGCGATGCCCGGCGACAGGGTGGGGATGATCTCCACCGCCCAGCGCGGCAGGCCCAGCACCCGGCCGGTGGCCCTCGCCTCCTCGGCCTTCTGCATGTAGATCGTCCGGGTGGAGGCCATCTTCAGGATCGCCGACGCCTCCTTGGCCGCCGCGCCGTCCACCACGTCGGACAGGTGGTGGACCACCGCGACGAAGGAGAGGCCGAGCCGGCGCCCGAACTTCAGCAGCCGCTGGAACAGCTGCGCCACGAACGGGCTGTTGATGATGTGCCAGGCCTCCTCGACCAGGAAGATGCGCTTCTTCCGGTCCGGCCTGATCCAGGTGTGCTCCAGCCAGACGCCGACGATCGCCATCAGGATCGGCATCGCGATCGAGTTGCGGTCGATGTGCGACAGGTCGAAGACGATCAGCGGCGCGTCCAGGTCGATGCCGTCCGTGGTCGGCCCGTCGAACATGCCGCGCAGGTCACCGTCGACCAGCCGGTCCAGCACCAGCGCCACGTCCAGGCCCCAGGACTGCACCTCGTCCACCGCCACGCCCAGCGACTCCAGCGAGGACAGCTCGGGGCTGCGCAGGGTGTCGATGATGTCGTCCAGCACCGGCTGGCGGTCGGTCACCGTCGCCACCACGTGGGCGTGCGCGGCCTTCAGCGCGAAGCCGGCCCGCTCCTCCAGCCCGCGCCCCATCGCCACCTCGATGATGGTGCGCAGCAGCGACAGCTGACCGGTCTGGGTGATCGCCGGATCCAGCGGGTTGAGCTTCACCCCGCCGTCCCGGGCGGCCATCGGGTCGAGCCGGATCGACTTTATGCCCAGCGCGTTGGCGATCAGGTTCCACTCGCCGACGCCGTCCTCGCCCTGCGCGTCCAGCACCACGACCTGGCGGTCGCGGAACCTCAGCTGGCGCAGCACGTACGTCTTCTCCAGCGCCGACTTGCCGTTGCCGGACTCCCCGAGCACCAGCCAGTGCGGGGCCGGCAGCTGCTGGCCGTACAGCTGGAACGGGTCGTAGACGTACCCCTTGCCGCTGTACACCTCTCGGCCGATGATCACACCCGAGTCGCCCAGCCCCGGCGCGGCGGTGGGCAGATAGACCGCCTGTGCCTGGCCGGTGGAGGTGCGCACCGGCAGGCGGGTGGTCTCCACCTTGCCGAACATCAGGCTGGTGAACGCGTCGGTGAGGTTGCCGAGCGCCATGAGCGGCCTCCTGGTGTGTCAGCGGTGCGGTGGATCAGCGGGTGGGCCGGCGGGGTGGACCGGCGGCCGGACGGCTCAGCGGCGGATGCCGGTGGCGAACGGCAGGGTGTTGACGAACGCCCGGTGGTGCTCGCGGTCGCACCACTCCAGCTTGAGGTAGCTCTTGCCGGCCGAGGCGCGGATGGTCCGCTTGTCCCGGGCCAGCGCCTCCGGGCTGCGCGAGGAGACCGTGATGTAGCCGACCAGGTTGACCCCGGCCGCGCCGGACGCCAGGTCGTCACCGCGCTGGTCCACCCGGCCGGTGTGGGCCAGGTCGCGCGGGTCGACCGTGCGGTTCATCTTGGCCGCGCGGCTGGCCTCCGCCTCGTCGTTGGTCTTCTCGGTCAGCATCCGCTCGATCGCGACGTCGGTCGGCTCCAGGTCCATCGTCACGGCCACCGTCCGGATCACGTCCGGGGTGTGCACCAGCAGCGGCGCCAGGAAGTTGACGCCCACCGGGGTCAGCGGCCACTCCTTGACCCACGCGGTGGCGTGGCACCACGGCTCGCGGGTCACCGACTCCCGGGTCTTCGCCTCCAGGTACTGCGGGTGGGTCGCGTCCAGCTCGGCCGGCCAGGCGTTGCGCCGGGACATCGCCTGGATGTGGTCGATCGGGTGGTCCGGGTCGTACATCGAGTGCAGCAGCGAGGAGAGCCGGGCCTGACCGAGCGGCTGGCGCACCCGGATGTCCGCCTCGGCGAGGCGCGCGCAGATGTCGGTCAGCTCGCGGGCCATCACCGCGGCCAGCCCCTCGTCGTCCCGGGCCCGCCGCCCGGTCGCCGTCCGGCCCATCGCGTGCGCCTCGGCGGCCAGGTCACGGGTGTAGTGCATACACGCGACCAGGTACGCCCGGTGCTGCTCCGAGGACGTCGACACCATCGACTGCAGCTGGTCGTACGAGTCCTGCAGCCAGCGCGGCGCGTCGTGGTCGCCGCGCCGCTCCACGTCCTTGGCGTGCGCGTCCGGGTCGGCCGGCAGCGTCCGGGCCAGGATCTGCAGCCGGGTCACGAAGCCGTCCCCGTTGGCGACGTGCTTCAGCAGCGTGCCGAACCGGTCGACCAGGGCCTCCTGGTCCTCGGAGTCCCGCAGGCCGACGCCCGGACCCTCGATCTCGATCGCGGCCGTCACCGTGCGCCGCTCCAGGTGCATCAGCACCCCGACCTCGTCCGGCCCGAACGGCGCCGCCAGCCAGCGCAGCCGCCCCACCCCGGGCGGCGGGCCGACCTCCACCTCGCGGCCGTCCAGCCGGGTGCCGGCGTCCACCACGTCCGACTTCCACACCGCCCGGCCGCTGCGGACCGTCCGGCGGTAGGTGCGGTTGATCTCCGCCCACTTGTAGAACGTCCGGCGCCGGTAGGGCACGTAGACCGCCGCGATGGCCAGCGCGGGCAGACCGACCAGGCCGGCGATGCGCAGCGGCAGGATCGGCATCATCAGGCCCCAGACCATGCCGAGGAACGCCCCGAAGATGATCAGGACGATCTCGCCGGACTCCCGGTTGCGGCCGATCGGCGCGTTCGGGCGGGCCTTGCCGATCAGGTAGGTGCGGCGCTGGTGCACGTACGGCTGGGCGTACTGGGCGCCGTACTGGCCGAGTGGTTCGCTGCTCACTTACCCGTCACCCTCCCTTCGCTGGATTGCTGTCGCGGATCGGAACCGACGCCGGGGGCGCGGCCTGCTTCGGTGGGGCGGGGGTCCGCGCGGCGTGCGCGGCGATGCCGGGCGCGACCGAGCCGCCGCCCGCACCCGGGCTGCCCCCGCCGCCCTGCGGGCCGCGGTCGCCGTGGGTGCTGATGCCCTGCTTCATCAGGTTCGCGGTGCCGTTGATCATCGCCGAGCCGGCCGAGACCGCGCTGGCCCGGGCATGGCGCATGTTCATGATCTCGTCGCCGAAGCCCGGCACGAAGCGGTAGACGGCCGCGCTCGCGAAGATCGACAGGAAGAGGATCGCCAGGCCCGAGAGCACCCGGGCGAAGTCGTCGGTGGCCCCGGCGCCGGTCGCCACCGCGCCGGCCAGCCCGAGGATGATCACGATGATCGGCTTCGCCAGGTCCACCGCCACCATCACCCCCGCCCAGCGGCGCACGTGCTTCCACAGCTGCTTGTCCACCAGTCCCGCGTACACGGCGGTGCCCAGCAGGGCGCCCACGTAGAGCATCGCGGCCCGGATCAGCAGCTCGATCCAGAGCACCGCCGCGGCCAGCACGGCCACCAGCGACACGATGATCAGGATGAGCGGCCCGCCGCCCATGTCGCCCTTCTCCAGGGTGTCCGCGAACCCGCCCAGGTACGTGCCGGTGTCCGACTTCGTCCCCACCGCGATCGCCTTGGTCAGCCCGTCCGTCGCGCTCACCACGGTGTACAGGATCAGCGGGGTGAACGCGGACGCCACCACGGTCAGCCACAGGAAGCCGATCGCCTCCGAGATCGCCGTCGTCAACGGCGCCCCGCGCACCGCCCGCTTCGTCACCGCCAGCAGCCAGAGCACCAGCGTGATGATCGTCGAACCGGCGAACACCACCGCGTACTGCTGCAGGAACGAGGCATTGGTGAAGTCCACCTGCGTCGTCCCGTCGATGGCACCCGACAGCTTCCGCACCACCCACGCCGCCGCCTGCGCACACCCCTTGGCCAGCGAACCCAGCGGATCGGTGACGCTGCCGACGGCGCCGCTCCCGGGCAGCGAGGCGCCGCCTCCCGGCTTGTCGACGCAGAGAATGCCGTTACCGGAGATCGGGAGGTCAGGACAGTTGGCGCTTGGCGTCGCGGACGGGGTGGCCGTCGGAGACGGCTCGGCGAACACCCGCTGCGCCGTCAGCAGCGCGGCCAGCTGGGCGGCCGCCATGGCGCCCGCCAGCGTCCCTGCCCTGCGGACGGTGTGGCCGGTACGGCGCGATGAGTGGTCAACGGGCATAGCGGAACCCCCCGAACTGCTGAACGGCGCCGGTGATCTCCTCGGCGGTGGCGGCCTGCTGGTCAGCGGGCATCGGGGCTGGGCCCTGCCGGCTTGCGAAGTCGGTGAGCTTCCAGTCGCTCCCCGTCCAGTGGAGGGTCAGCGTGATGGTGTACCAGTTCTCCACCACCGGCTGGACGGAGCGCTCGCCCGCCAGGCCGGTGAGGCCGGTGCACCAGACCTCGACCTTGGCGTCGCTGTCGCTGTAGCCGACCGACTTGGTCCCCACCGGGACGGTGCGGCTGACGAAGGTGAGCCCCTTGGGCGCCCGCCCCTGGGCGTCGAGGCCGTAGCGGGCCGCCGTGTCGCCGCCGAACCCCTGGTCCAGCCTGCTCTGCAGGCCCGCCACCGCGCCCGGGTCGGCGACCGTGGCGACGATGGTGTGGCGGCTGTCGGTGCGGAACATCTCGGCCGAGCCGATGGCGACGGCGTAGTTGGCCGCCGCCGACTGGGCCCCCTGGTCGGTGTGCGGGAAGCCGCCGGCCACGCCGTTGGTGGTGGTGCCCACCGGCTGGTCGCCGCTGGGCGCGGGGCCTGCCCCGGAGGTGGCGGTCGCGGTGGCGCCCGCACCGTCGGCGGAGCGGGGGGCGCCGCCCGGGTCGGCCTTGCCCCGGTTGGCGATGGAGATCGCCACGACCAGCAGGGTGACGACCACCAGGACCGTCAGCAGCGTCCGCATCGGCCGCGCCTGACGCGTACTCATCTGGGACGAGGGCTGTTCGCCGACCGGCAACCGCGTACGGGTGTGCGGCTGGTCGTCGGACAACGGCACGGCGGCCCTCCTGGTGCAGGGAGCCGGTTGGCGGCTCCAGGGGCCCCTCCGCCCGTGGGCGGGCGCGGAGGGAGGGGTTGTGGGTGGACTCCTGGCGGGACTCCGGCCGGTCCCGGCGGCCGGACCGCAGGCGGACGTCCCGCCTGCTGTCCGATCGTCAGATGGCCATGCCGTAGACAATGGTGAACAGAGTGCCAAGTGATCCAATGATGAACACGCCGGTCAGCCCGGCGATGATCAGCCCCTTGCCCTGTTCGGCGCCGAAGCTGTCACGCATCGCGGTGGCGCCGATCCGCTGCTTGGCCGCGCCCCAGACCGCGATGCCGAGGCACCCCAGGATGGCCACGGCCATGACGACCTCCACCATCACCCGGGCCTCCGACCCGAGGCTGGCGAAGGGACCCCAGTCCGGGGCGATCCCGCCGATGATGGTGTCGATATTCGGTTTCTTTGGAGGGTCTTCGGCCAGGTGGCCGATCGCGATGCTGTCCACGCTGCTCAGGTTCATTTCCATCTCACCGCCCGATCAGGCAAATTCAAGAGCCCGGACCCCGCCCGCGCGAAGGGCCGGTACCTATTCTTGGCCAGATCTGATGTCGACTTGGCTGCTTCTCGCGGATTGGTCGTGAGGCATCGGACACGTAGGCCAGGATGTCCACCGTACGAAGGATAGCGCTCACTCTTTGTATCTCTGATGATTGCGGTGAGCAACGCCTTCCGGGACACTTCGACTGACGACTCGTCGGGATGGTGCTGATGGTACTCCGGAAGGCCGGTACGGCCGCCTCCGCTGCGGGAGTTGTCGCGATCGGGTTCCTCGGTCTGGTGACCGTCGGGACGTATGCGGCGAGCGGTACGCCGCAGCAGTCCGCCAATCGCGCCGAGCTCTCCCCGGGCACGGTCCCGGCCGCCTACCAGGAGCCGATCCGGCAATGGGGCGCGCTCTGCCCGGACATCTCGCCGCCGATGCTCGCGGCCCAGCTCTACCAGGAAAGCGGTTTCGACCCGGGCGCCCGATCCCCCGTCGGAGCACAGGGAATGGCGCAGTTCATGCCGGGCACCTGGGCAACGTTCGGTACGGACGGCAACAATGACGGCAAGAAGGACATCTGGGACCCGGTCGACGCGATCGCCTCGGCGGCGACCTACGACTGCGCACTCGCCCGCGACGTCTCCAAGGTGCCGGGCGACCGCCAGGCCAACGTGCTGGCCGCCTACAACGCGGGCCCGTACGCGGTGGAGAAGTACGACGGGGTGCCGCCGTACAAGGAGACCCAGGGCTATGTGAAGAACATCAAGGCGCTGACCACGAGCTTCGCCGCGCCGACCGCGCCGGTGGAGGTCTCCCAGCAGTCGGCGGCCGCGATCTACTTCGCCCAGACCAAGCTCGGCTCCCCGTACCTGTGGGGCGGCGAGGGCCTGCCCTCGCAGGGCGGGCGGTTCGACTGCTCGGGGCTCACCCAGGCCGCGTACGCCAGCGTGGGCATCGTCCTCCCCCGGGTCGCCAACGACCAGTGGTACGCCGGCCCGCACCCCTCGCGCGACCAGCTGCACCCGGGCGACCTGGTGTTCTTCGCGACGGACCTGAGCGACCCGCGCAGCATCCACCACGTCGGCATCTACGTCGGCGGCGGATACATGATCAACGCGCCGCACACCGGTGCCGTGATCCGCTACGACAAGATCGACACCAAGGAGTACATCGGCGCCACCCGGGTCACCTCGGACGGCGCGGCGGCGCTGCCGGTGCGCAACGCGGACGGCACCATCACCGGCAAGGGCGGCCCGACCGCGCCGGACGCCCCGGCCTCGCCCACCGCGGCCCCGGCCGCCGCGGCGGCCGCGCCCCCGGCGCCGACCGCTCCCGCCCTGGCCCGGGCCACTCCGACAGGTCCAGGTCAAACGCCCGCAAAGAGTTGAGCCTCCCCGGGGCGCCGGGTGTGAGCGCGCTGTGGACGCTCAGTCAAGTTTCGATAACCGCGCGTTTCCGTGGAACGCTGCACCCCTGTTATGACGTTGTGTCCGATGGCCCCGCGTCAGCTTTCCGAGCCGGGCGGACCCCGGCCGGAACGACCAGGTGCAACGGACCAGAAGGAGGTACGGCGTGTCGACGCCGCTTGCCGACACGACCAACCCCGACCTCGGACTGCTCTACGCGGTCAACGGCCTGGCCAGGCACGCCCCGGAGTGGCTGGACCACCTGGTCTCCTGGATCGGCGAGTACGGCATCCTGATCGGCCTGGCCCTGCTGGGCCTGGTCGGCTGGCTGCAGGCCAGACGCCGCCCGGACGCCCCGGTGGCGGTCGCCGGACTGCTCTGGGCGCCGCTCTCGGTCGCGATCGCCGAGCTGGCCAACCTGCCGATCGCCGCCATAGTGGACCGCCCGCGCCCCTTCGTCGACCACACCGGCCTGGACGTGCTGGTGGAGGGCAAGGAGGGCACGCACTCCTTCGTCAGCGACCACTCGACGATGTCGATGGGCATCGCGGTGGCGCTGTTCCTGGTGAACCGCCGGCTGGGCTGGATCGCGGGCGGCCTCGCCCTGCTACAGGGTTTCTGCCGGATGTACATGGGCGTCCACTACCCCACCGACGTGGTCGGCGGCTTCGCGCTCGCCACGGCGGTCGTGCTGCTGCTGGCGCCGATCGCGATGGCCGTCCTGGTGCCGCTCTGCCACGCGCTGAGCCGCACCGTCGCCGCGCCGCTGATCCGGGCCCCCGGCGGCCCGCGCCCGCGCCGTCGCCGGCGCGGCGGCGAAGGCGGCACCGTCCGCGCCGACGACCAGCCGCCGGAGTCGGACCTCGCGGCATAGGCCCACCCGGCCCGGGAGGCGCCCAGGGTGCCGCTGTCGGGGCTACCTCGTCGCCGGCCCGCTCTCGGCGAGGTGGTCGGCCGCCTCGCGTCGCGTCAGGTCCCGGGAGCGCCGGGCCGGGGAGAACCAGCCGCAGCTGCAGATCGCGTAGCAGAAGGAACCGCGCTCGCTGATCGCCACGCGGTGCTCGGGCATCGGGGCGGTGCCGGGGGCAGCCGGCAGCTCACTGTGCACGTGCTTCACCGTAACGCGCCTGGCACCCGGCGCGCGACGCCCTGCGCGCGCCGGTTCCGCGTAACCCTTCACGGCTCAACTCGTTTGCCCGGAAAGAGCTCTGCCCACCGGGGTGGTGGTGGCGGGGCAGTCGGGCCCGAGGGGGTTGTCGCGAGGATGAAGATGACCGACCAGCAGCGCGACGGGCGGCGATCGCGCCGCCCGCTGCCGCACCTGCGCTCGGCGGCCGGGGCCGCCCTGCTCGCCGCCGCACTGGCCGCCCTGGCCGGCTGCTCGGGCGCGGCCACCGGCGGCGGCTCCGCCGACCGGCAGGCGGCCGTCCCCGACCAGCTGTCCGCCGACCCGGTCACGGCCGTCCGCAACGCCCCCGACATCACCGGTCGGACGGGCTCCGCGCACTCCGCCACCGAGCTGGTCACCGAGTCCGCCGAGAAGAAGGCCGTCTTCAGCGGCACCGGCGGCTACGACTACGTGAAGCGGATCGGCCGCCTGGAGGTGCAGGTGCCGCCCGGCGCGGCCACCACCGGGAAGATCGTCGAGGTGGTCCTTCCCGGCACCGTCTACCTGCAGAACAGCGGCGCCAAGGTACCCGAGGGCAAGTGGGTCAAGCTGGACGTGCGCCAGCTGCCCGACGGCAACCTGGTCAGCAGCGGCGCCACCGACCCGGCCTCCGCCGCGGGCGCGCTGCGGGGGGCGCAGAAGGCGGACCTGGTCGGCACCGAGACGGTCAACGGGGTGGCGCTCAAGCACTACCGGGGCACCCTGGACCTCGCCAAGGCGGCCGATGCCACCGGCGGCCGGGGCGGCGACGGCCTGCGGATGGCCGGCCAGACCTTCACCGTCCGGGACGTCCCGTACGACGCCTGGCTGGACGAGCAGGGGCGGCTGCACAAGGTGGTCGAGGTGTTCACCTTCGCCGGGGTCGCCGGGTCCAAGGAGGCGAAGGACCAGGTGAAGGTGACGTCGACCACCTCGCTGACGGACTTCGGCAAGCCGGTCGAGGCGGCCGAGCCGCCCGCCTCGGACATCTACGCGATGAAGCCCACGGAGAGCCCGAAGTAGACCGGCAGCAGACCGGAGCGGGCCCGGGAGCGGCCGGGAGCAGGTCCGACGAGGGGCGCCGCCGGTCCGGGTGGGACGTCCGACGGTCGCGGCCCACCCGTTTCGGCGGCGCCGAGATGACCCGTCCGTGCCATGTGGGCGGGCTCCGGAGTGCCTAGGCTGGACGTCGGGTGGCTGCCGCCCGGGCTGGCAGGGCGCTGAAGGGGTGGTGCAGGTGGTGTCGTCCACGGATGGCCGCAGCGGCGGCCACGACGACGCGGCCCTCGACGAGATCGACCTGGCCGGCGAGCTGATGATCGCCGCGACGGCCAGCGCCGGCGAGCGGCTGCCGACCGAACGGATCGACGAGGTGCTGCTGGACCGGCCCGACGGCGGCTCGGCCGCCGGGCCGCCACTCGGGCAGGCCCGGAGCGAGGCCTCGGGGCGGGCCCGGCAGGATCGGCCGGACAGGGCCTGAAGGCCCCCCGCGGCGGCAGGCGGTCAGCTGCGCAGCAACCGGCCGATCGCGGCGGTGGCCTCCGCCACCTTGGCGTCCAGCTCCGCCCCGCCCTGCTCGGCGGCCGCCGCGACGCAGTGCCGCAGGTGCTCCTCCAGCAGCGAGAGCGCGAAGGACTGCAGCGCCTTGGTGCCGGCCGAGACCTGGGTGAGCACGTCGATGCAGTAGACGTCCTCGTCGACCATCCGCTGCAGACCCCGGATCTGGCCCTCGATCCGGCGCAGCCGCTTGAGGTGGGCGTCCTTCTGCGCGCTGTACCCGTGCGGCCCGTGACCGCCGTGCTGGGCGTCCGCCCCGGCGGCATCCCCGGCAGCGGCCTCGGCGGCGGGGTCGGCGTGCGGCTCGTTCCCGGGCGCGTGGTCCGGCTCGGTGCGCGCTTGCGTCGTGGTCATCGGCCCGCCTTCGTCTGAGTGCCTTGGTGGCTGCGTCGGCCTCCAGTGTCCAACACAAGGGCCCCCTGTGGTGTTCCCCCGTACGGGCGGCCACCCGGTCTTCGGCGCTCCGGACGGGCGCAATCCGGCGAGGTTCCGTCAGACTGGGGGCTCATGTCCGCACATGGGTGTGCGGGCCGGGCCCGCTGGTGCGTCGACCAAACGGAAGGGGAGCCTCCGGCTCCTCCGCCACCACCCCGTTTGCACAATTGCGCTTGGTTGCACCTAGCATCGTTCAGTCCCTACCCCGCACATCGGAGATTTCCGTGCGTTTTAGCCTGACCCCGAAGGAGACGAGCTTCTACGACATGTTCTCCGCAGCCGCGGAGAACCTCGTCGTCGGATCGAAGCTCCTGCTGGAACTGCTGGGATCAGACGTGTCGGCCCGCGCGGAGATCGTCGAGCGCATGCGCGCCGCCGAGCACGCCGGGGACGACACCACCCATGCGGTGTTCCACCAGCTGAACTCCTCCTTCATCACGCCCTTCGACCGCGAGGACATCTACAACCTCGCCTCGTCGCTGGACGACATCATGGACTTCATGGAGGAGGCCGTCGACCTGGTCGTCCTCTACGACATCCAGACCCTCCCCAAGGGCATCGAGCAGCAGATCGAGGTGCTCGCCCGGGCCGCCGAGCTCACCGCCGAGGCGATGCCCAACCTGCGCACCATGTCGAACCTGACCGAGTACTGGATCGAGGTCAACCGGCTGGAGAACCAGGCCGACCAGATCCACCGGAAGCTGCTCGCCCACCTGTTCTCCGGCCAGTACGACGCGATCGAGGTGCTCAAGCTCAAGCAGGTCGTGGACGTCCTTGAGGAGGCGGCGGACGCGTTCGAGCACGTCGCCAACACGGTGGAGACCATCGCCGTCAAGGAGTCCTGACCCCCGTGGACATGGCAGCACTCATCGCCGTCCTCGGCGTGGCGTTCTTCTTCACCTACACCAACGGCTTCCACGACTCGGCGAACGCCATCGCCACCTCGGTCTCCACCCGGGCGCTGACGCCGAAGGCCGCGCTCGCGATGGCCGCGGTGATGAACCTGGCCGGCGCATTCCTCGGCAGCGGGGTGGCGCACACCGTCTCCAGCGGCATCATCGCGACCCCGGTCGGCAACCAGGGCATGGCGATCCTGTTCGCGGCCCTGGTCGGCGCGATCACCTGGAACCTGGTCACCTGGTACTTCGGCCTGCCGTCCTCCTCCTCGCACGCGCTGTTCGGCGGCATGGTGGGTGCGGCCCTGGCCGGCGGCACCGAGGTGATCTGGAGCGGCGTCGTCGACAAGATCATCATCCCGATGATCGTCTCGCCGATCGTCGGCCTGTTCGGCGGCTTCGCGGTCATGCTGGCGATCCTCTGGATCTTCCGGAGGGCCAACCCGCACCGCGCCAAGCGCAACTTCCGGGTCGCCCAGACCGCGTCGGCCGCCGCCATGGCCCTCGCGCACGGTCTGCAGGACGCCCAGAAGACCATGGGCATCGTGGTGATGGCCCTCACCATCTCGGGCCACCAGACCACCAGCGACATCCCGGTCTGGGTGAAGATCTCCTGCGCCACGATGCTCTCGCTGGGCACCTACGCGGGCGGCTGGCGGATCATGCGGACCCTCGGCCGCAAGATCATCGAGCTGGACCCGCCGCAGGGCTTCGCCGCCGAGGCCACCGCCTCGACGGTCATGTACATCACCTCGTTCGTCTTCAAGGCGCCGATCTCCACCACCCACGTGATCACCTCCGCGATCATGGGTGTCGGCGCCACCAAGCGGATCCGCGCGGTCCGCTGGGGCGTGGCGAAGAACATCGTGCTCGGCTGGTTCATCACCATGCCGGCGGCGGCCGTCGTCGCCGCGCTGATGTACTGGTTCGTCCACCTGTTCTGGGGCTGACCCCGCGACGGCAGAGGAAAGGGCCCGCCCCCACATCTCGGGGGCGGGCCCTTCTCATACTCCGCGGCGGCACCGCCATGCAGCACCGCGAAGCAGCTCGCGGACTCCGGTTTAGCCGAAGCGGCCGGAGATGTAGTCCTCGGTGGCCTGCACCGACGGGTTGGAGAAGATCCGCTGGGTGTCGTCCAGCTCGACCAGCTTGCCCGGCTGACCGACGCCGGCCAGGTTGAAGAAGGCGGTACGGTCGCTGACGCGGGCCGCCTGCTGCATGTTGTGGGTCACGATGACGATGGTGAACTGGGACTTCAGCTCGCCGATCAGGTCCTCGATGGCCAGGGTGGAGATCGGGTCGAGGGCCGAGCAGGGCTCGTCCATCAGCAGGACCTGCGGCTCGACCGCGATGGCGCGGGCGATGCAGAGGCGCTGCTGCTGACCACCGGAGAGGCCGGCACCGGGCTTGTTCAGCCGGTCCTTGACCTCCTTCCAGAGGTTGGCGCCCTTGAGGGACTTCTCCACCACGTCGTCCAGGACGGACTTCTTGCGGACACCCGCGAGCTTCAGCCCGGCGACCACGTTGTCGTAGATCGACATGGTCGGGAACGGGTTCGGGCGCTGGAAGACCATCCCGACCGAGCGGCGGACGGCGACCGGGTCGACCGAGGCGCCGTAGAGGTTCTCGTCGTCCAGGAGGACCTTGCCCTCGACGCGGGCGTTGGGGATCACCTCGTGCATCCGGTTGAGGGTCCGCAGGAAGGTGGACTTACCGCAGCCGGAGGGGCCGATGAAGGCCGTCACCGAGCGGGGTTCGATGCTCATCGAGATGTCCTCGATGGCCTTGGTGGAGCCGTAGAAGGCGGACAGTCCGCTGACGTCGATGCGCTTGGCCATGATCTTTCGTCTTCTCTCGCCCGCGGCCGGGGGCCGCTGATGAATTCTGGTCGTACGTCAGTCGGAGGTTCAGTGTCCGCCCTTGGGCGAGCGCCAGCGCGCGATGCCGCGGGCGATGAGGTTGAGCCCCATCACGAAGCCGATCAGCACCAGTGCGGCGCCCCAGGCACGGGCGTAGCCGTAGTCGTTGTTCACGATGGCGTACTGCTGCCAGATGTACATCGGCAGCGACTGCTGCGGCCCGTCGAACGGGTTGCTGTTGATGTAGTCGGCACCGAACACCAGCATCAGCACCGGGGCGGTCTCGCCCGTGACGCGGGCGACGGCCAGCATCAGACCGGTGGTGATGCCGCCGATCGCGGTGGGAAGGACGATCCGCAGGATGGTCTTCCACTTCGGCACACCGAGCGCGTACGACGCCTCGCGCAGCTCGTTGGGGACCAGCTTCAGCATCTCCTCGGTGGAGCGGACCACCACCGGCATCATCAGGATCGCCAGGGCGAGGGAGCCCGAGAAGCCGGAGTAGTTGAAGCCGAGGGCGATGTTCCACAGCGAGAGGACGAACAGACCGGCGACGATCGACGGGACACCCGTCATGACGTCGACGAAGAAGGTGACCGCCTTGGCGAGCCGGCCGCGGCCGTACTCCACCAGGTAAACGGCGGTCAGCAGACCGATCGGGGCGGCCATCGCGGTGGCCAGCAGGACCTGCTGCAGGGTGCCGAGCAGCGCGTGGTAGATACCACCGCCGGGGCCCGCCTGGAGAACGCCCTTCATGGAGTGGGAGAGGAAGTTGCCGTCCACCACCCCGGCGCCCTGCTGGACGGTGTAGACCGTCAGCGCGACCAGCGGGATCACGGCCAGGATGAAGGCGACCCAGACCACCGAGGTGGCGAACCGGTCCTTGGCCTGGCGGCGGCCCTCGACCCGGGCGGCGAGCCCGTAGCCGATCGCCAGGAACAGCAGCGCGGAGATCAGGCCCCACTGCAGGTGGCTCTCCAGGCCGCCGACCGCGCCGATCGCGCAGCCGAGGGCGATCGAGCCGGCGGCGACGGCGGCCGGGGCCCACTTGGGCAGCCGGTTCGCGGTCAGCGGGCGGCCGATCGGTCGGGCGTCCGCCGGAACGGACGTGGTCGCGGCGCTCATGCGTTGGCCCCCGAGTACTCCTTGCGGCGGGCGACGATCAGCCGCGCGGCGCCGTTCACCAACAGGGTGATCACGAACAGGACGAGGCCGGAGGCCATCAGCGCGTCCCGGCCGAAGGGCTGGGCCTCGTTGAACTTCAGCGCGATGTTCTGCGCGAAGGTGCCGCCGCCCGCGTCGAGCAGGTGCAGCGAGAGGACGTTGTTGGAGGAGAGCACCACCGCGACCGCGATGGTCTCGCCGAGCGCGCGGCCGAGGCCGAGCATCGAGGCCGAGATGATGCCCGGGCGGCCGAACGGCAGCACCGCGGTGCGGATCATCTCCCAGCGGGTCGCGCCGAGCGCGAGCGCCGCCTCCTCGTGCATCCGCGGCACCTGCCGGAAGACCTCGCGGCTCACCGCGGTGATGATCGGCAGGATCATGATGGCCAGCAGGATGCCGACGGTGAACAGGGTGCGCGGCGCGGCGCCGGTCCTGGACTGGTCGAAGATGTACGTCCAGCCGAGGTACGTGTCCAGCCAGCTGGTCAGCCCGTACAGGTGCGGCACCAGGAAGAGCGCGCCCCAGAGGCCGTAGATGATGCTGGGAACGGCCGCCAGCAGGTCCACCAGGTAGGCGAACGGCTGGGCGATCCGGCGCGGCGCGTAGTGCGAGATGAACAGCGCGATCCCGATGGCCACCGGCACGGCGATCGCCATCGCGATGACCGCGCTGACGATGGTGCCGAACGCGAGGACGGCGATGCCGAAGACCGGCTTCGGGGCGTCCGGCGTCCACTCGAAGGTGGTGAGGAAGTTGCCCTCGTTCTTGCCGAGGGCGATGCCCGACCGCCAGGTCAGGAACCCTGCGATGGCGGCCATGATGACCAGCAGCAGGATGCCCGAGCCTCGCGCGGCATTCATGAAGATCTTGTCGCCGACCCGGCTGTCGCGCTTGCGGCGTTCCCTGCCTCGCGGGGCGGCAGGGGAGGATGAAGTCATTGGTCTACTCCGGTC
Source organism: Kitasatospora sp. NPDC048239 (assembly GCF_043202015.1). Taxonomy (NCBI): domain Bacteria; kingdom Bacillati; phylum Actinomycetota; class Actinomycetes; order Kitasatosporales; family Streptomycetaceae; genus Kitasatospora; species Kitasatospora sp. NPDC048239. The sequence goes on from NZ_JBICZP010000025.1 coordinate 59,561, forward strand.
TGGTGGTGCTGCCCCGAGGGGGCGGCACCCTGGCGGCGGTGCCCCGGACGTGCTACTTCGGACGTGCTTCCCGGTGGGGGCGGCCCCGGCCCCCCTCGTTCACGGGGCCGCCCTCACCGGGGAGGGGTGCTACTGGATCAGGCGAGCGTCGGGATGACGGCGTTGACCTTGTCGGTCAGCTCCTTGGGGAGCGGCACGTAGCCCTTCTCGCCGATCGCCTTCTGGCCGGCGTCGCTGATGCCGTAGGCCAGGAAGGCCTTCAGCGTGTCGAGGGTGTCGGCCTTGTTGCCCTTGTCGCAGACGATCTCGTAGGTGACCAGGACCAGCGGGTAGGAGCCCTCGTCCTTGGTCGCGTAGTCGAGGGTCAGCGCCAGGTCGCTGCCGGTGCCGGCGATCTTCGCCTTGGCGAAGGTGGTGGCGGCGTTGGCGGCGGTGGCCTCGACCGGCTTGGAGGCGCCGGTGTTGATCGCGGCGCTCTTCAGGTTGTTGGTCTGGGCGTAGGACAGCTCGGCGTAGCTGATCGAGTTCTTGACCTGCTTCACCTGGGCCGCGACACCGGCGGAGCCGTTGGCGCCCTGGCCGCCCTTGCCGGCCCAGGCCTTGGCGGGCGCGTAGCTCCAGGCGCCGCCGGAGACCTTGGCGAAGTACTTGGTCAGGTTCTCGGTGGTGCCCGAGTCGTCCGTGCGGTGGACGGCCTGGATGTCGGCGTCCGGGAGCTTGGCGCCCGGGTTCAGCGCGGCGATCGCCGGGTCGTTCCACTTGGTGATCTGCGAGTCGAAGATCTTGGCGATGGTCGGGCCGTCCAGGACCAGGTTGTCGACGTTGTCCACGTTGTAGACGATCGAGACGAGGCCCGCGACGAGCGGCAGGTTGATGCCCTGGCCGCCGGTGCAGACCTTCTTGCTGTCCTCGACCTCGGCCGGCTTCAGCGCCGAGTCGGAACCGGCGAACTGGATCTTGCCCTGGTTGAACTGCTGGACACCCGCGCCCGAGCCGCCGCCACCGTAGTTGACCGAGGCCTCCTTGCAGGCCGCGCTGAAGTTGGTCTTCAGGACGTCGATCGCGGTGCCCTGCGCGGTGGAGCCCGCGGAGAGCAGGGCGGTGGGCTTGCTGCCACAGTTGATGGCCGCCGGGGCGGACCCGCTGGAGCCGCTGCCGGCGGTGTTGTTGTTGTTCTCGTCCGAACCGCAGGCGGCGAGCGACAGCGAGCTGACGAGCGCCATGGCACCGATGGCGAGGGCCTTGGAGCGGCCGTTCCGCTGGAGCTTCACAGGGGTGTCCCTTTCTGTGGCATTGCCCGGCACGCGGGCCGTGCGAACACGGCGGAGCGCGGGTTTTGCTGTGGTCCGGGGCCCGTTCGGCCCTCCGGTAACCCCGAAGTTAGGCCGGGTAAGTGACACGTCAGCCGGTCAGAAGTGAACGGAGAGTGAACCTCGAACGGATGGCAGGAAACTACGCCAGGTAGTAACGGTTGCGTCACGGCAAGAACGCGACGAGATCACTTCTACCGTTCCTTCACCGGGCCGGTCACCGGCCGGGCGCCCAGCAGCTCAAGCAGCGCGTCGACCAGCACGCGGTCCCGGTGATGGGTCAGCCGGGCCCTCGCCTTCCCGGCCGGCAGCCACTCCAACCGGTCCACCTCACGGTTGGGACGGAACGCGCCACCGGACGGCACCGCCGCCCAGTACCTGACCTCCTTGGGCCGCCCCTGCGCCAGATAGTGCTGGGTCGGCAGCTCCGGGCCCAGCACACAGCCGAAGCCGGTCTCCTCCCGGACCTCGCGCAGCGCCGCCTCGACCACGCCCTCGCCCGGGTCGAGCTTGCCCTTCGGCAGGCTCCAGTCGTCGTACTTGGGCCGGTGGATCACCGCGATCCGCGGCCGCCCCAGCCGACCGCTCTTCTTCGGCCGGCCCGGCAGCCACAGCACCGCACCCGCGGCCAGGACCACCGGCAGCCGCCCGGCACCCGCCCCGCTCGTCGTCTGACCTTCGCCCTGCTCGGTGCTCAGGCGGTTGCGCACGTCATGCCATCCGTCGTTCATGCCATCCGGGGTGCGGGGGCCTGCCCCCATCCCTCGGCCGGGGGTACCTCCACCCAGCCGTCCAGGCCGGGCGGGAGCTCGGGCCACCGGCGGCCGAAGGCGTACCTCGCCGCCTCGACCTCCAGTCGCTGATCAGCATGCACCACCCCGAGCACGTACGCGGTCGCCGGGGTGATCCTCGGCGTGCGCGCCGCCGTGGCCGCCGTGACCGCGGCGTCCGCCGCCTCCTGGTGCCGGCCCAGCACCCCGTCCAGCTCGTCCAGCTCGGGGGCCGTCCCCCCGCACACCTCCAGCGCGTACCGGGCCCGCTTCACCAGGATCCGCATCCGGTGCCACGGCGCGTCGTCCGCCGCCAGCGCCGCGTCCGCGTCCACCGCCCCGCGGGCCGAGGGCACCGCCCCCAGTCGGCGCAGCCCGTCCCCGCCGTACGCCCTCGCCGCCCGGTGCAGCGGGAGCTGCTGGGCGCCCGCCGACAGCGTCGTGAACGCGGTGGCGGCCTGCGGCAGCAGCACCGCGCCGGCCGACCCGCCCGCCGAGTCCAGCAGCGGCGCGTCGCCGACCAGCAGGGTCATCCGGTCCGCCAGCGCGTGCAGCCGGGCCGACCGCAGCTCCTGCAGCACCGTCGAGTGCGCCCTGGTCCGGGCCAGGGTGAGCTGGCGGTCCAGCAGGGCCCGCGCCTTCGGCGCCCCGGCGTGCCCGGCGAGCATCCCCGGGCCGTCCGCCTCGGAGCCGGTCAGCGAGTCCAGCGCACCCAGCAGCCGGGCCGAGCGCCGGACGTACCCCGGCTCCAGCGCCAGCAGGTTGAGCAGCCAGCGCAGCTCGGTCCGCGACTCCTGCGCCCACAGCGGGTCGAACGACGCGCCGAAGGTGTGCAGCAGCCCGCCGACCCGCCGTACCGTCCGCAGCAGGTCGGCCGTCCCCGCGGACGGGACGGCGACCGTCCCCGGTCTTGCGCCGACCTCGCCCACCGCCAGCGGCAGGGCGCGCAGGAACGCACCGGCCTGGGCGGTGAGATGGCTGGAGAGGATGTCCCCGGCGGTCGCGGTGGACGCCACCTGGGCCGTCATCGGCGCATCGGTCATGACTGGATAGATCCCCGTTCCCCCGGGGCCGTCCCCCGGGGCTGGTGGCCGACCGCTGGAGCGGGTCCCCCGACCGCTCAGCGGCTCGCGTCAGTGAATCGTGGTCGGCGCGTCGCGGTCAGCGGGCGGCTGAGGCCCGACGGCGCTGGCGCGAGTCGATCAACAGGTCCTGGACGTGCCGCAGCCGCTTCCCTTCGGTGTCCTGCGCGCGCCTGGTCCAGGTGCCGTCCGCCCCGAGGTGCCAGGACTCCGTCTCGTCCGACACCCCGAGGTCGATCAGCCCGGACAGCTCGGCCCGGTGCGCGGGGTCGGTGATCCGCAGCAGCGCCTCGATCCGGCGGTCCAGGTTGCGGTGCATCATGTCGGCGCTGCCGATCCACACCTCGGGATCGCCGTTGTTGCCGAACACGAAGATCCGCGAGTGCTCCAGGAAGCGGCCCAGGATGCTGCGCACCCGGATGTTCTCGCTCAGCCCCGGCACGCCCGGGCGGATCGCGCAGATCCCGCGCACCCAGACGTCCACCGGCACACCGGCCTGCGAGGCCCGGTACAGCGCGTCGATCACGGCCTCGTCGACGATCGAGTTGACCTTCAGCTTCACGTAGGCCGGACGGCCGGCCCGGTGGTGGACGATCTCGTTGTGGATCCGGGAGATCAGCCCGTCCCGCAGGCCGCGCGGCGCGGTCAGCAGCCGCCGGTAGGACTCGCGGCGCGAGTAGCCGGACAGCCGGTTGAACAGGTCCGAGAGGTCCGCGCCGACCTGCGGGTCCGAGGTCAGCAGGCCGATGTCCTCGTACAGCCGGGCGGTCTTCGGGTGGTAGTTGCCCGTCCCCACGTGCGAGTAGCGGCGCAGGGTGTCACCCTCCTGGCGCACCACCAGCGACAGCTTGCAGTGCGTCTTCAGCCCGACCAGGCCGTAGACCACGTGGCAGCCGGACTCCTCCAGCTTGCGGGCCCACTTGATGTTGGCCTGCTCGTCGAAGCGCGCCTTGATCTCGACCAGGACGAGGACCTGCTTGCCGGACTCGGCGGCGTCGATCAGCGCGTCGACGATCGGCGAGTCACCGGAGGTCCGGTACAGCGTCTGCTTGATCGCCAGCACGTCCGGATCGCCCGCGGCCTGCTCCAGGAAGGCCTGCACCGAGGTGGAGAAGCTGTCGTACGGGTGGTGCAGCAGTACGTCCCGCTCGCGCATCGCGGCGAAGATGTCCGGCTGCGAGGCCGACTCCACGTCGGTCAGCCCGCGGGCCGTGCCCGCCACGAACTTCGGGTACTTCAGCTCGGGGCGGTCCAGGTCGGCGATGCCGAAAAGGCCGGTCAGGTCGAGCGGGCCGGGCAGCGGGAAGACCTCCGCCTCGGTGATGTTCAGCTCCCGCACCAGCAGGTCCAGGATGTAGGGGTCGATCGACTCCTCGACCTCCAGCCGCACCGGCGGGCCGAAGCGCCGCCGCATCAGCTCCTTCTCCAGGGCCTTGAGGATGTTCTCGGTGTCGTCCTCCTCGACCTCGAGGTCCTCGTTGCGGGTCACCCGGAAGGCGTGGTGCGCGAGCACCTCCATCCCGGGGAACAGCTCCTCCAGGTGCGCCCCCATCACGTCCTCCAGCGGGACGTACCGCTGCGGCGACGCCTCCAGGAAGCGGGCGAGGGACTGCGGCACCTTCACCCGGGCGAAGTGCTTGTGCCCGGACACCGGGTTGCGCACGACCACCGCGAGGTTGAGGGAGAGCCCCGATATGTACGGGAAGGGGTGCGCCGGGTCCACCGCCAGCGGGGTGAGCACCGGGAAGATCTTCTGCCGGAAGAGCGTGTGCAGCCGGGCCTGCTCCTTCTCGGCCAGCTCCGGCCAGCGGACCAGCTCGATGCCCTCCGTCGCGAGGTCCGGGAGCACCTCCTGCTGGAAGGCGGCGGCGTGCCGCGCCATCAGCTCGCGCGAGCGGGTCCAGATCAGGTCCAGCACCTCGCGCGGCTGGAGGCCGGACGCGCTGCGCTGGGCGACGCCGGTGGCGATCCGGCGCTTGAGGCCGGCCACCCGGACCATGAAGAACTCGTCCAGGTTGCTGGCGAAGATCGCGAGGAACTTGGTCCGCTCCAGCAGCGGGATCCCCGGGTCCTCGGCCAGCTCCAGGACGCGTTCGTTGAAGGCGAGCCAACTGCGCTCGCGGTCCAGGAAGCGGCCTTGCGGCAGTTCGTCGAAATCCTGCTCGTCCGCGGCCGGCAGCTCCGGCGGTATACCCAGCGCACTGGACATCCGGGCCGGCGGGGACAGCGGGGCAGAGACAGGGCGAGGGATGCTCATGGGCTCCAGCTCCTCCAGCAGGACGGCGTCCGGACGCGATGGGCTCTGCGGGCCGTCGTCCTCGCCCAGCGCCAGCGCCCAGCCACCCGGCGCGGTCTGCACAGGACCGGCCGGCAGGTGTCGGTCAGCGCTGCACGAGCGAGACACTACGGACTTCATCCTGTGATCTTCGCGGCAGCAATTGAATCCACGGTAAACACCGCATGGCCAGGAGGAAAGCTGAATCGGTCGGGGCCGGAGGAGTCCGCCCACTGCGGTTGCCCCGGCGCCGCCGCTCCGCTAGGCCGCCCGGTCCGCGCGGTACTGAACGCGGTACATCAGGTCCACCTCGTGAATGGCGAACCCCAGTCGTTCATATACCCGCACAGCGGCCGGGTTGTCGGCATCCACGTAGAGAAGTACGGTCTCCAGCCCGCGCTCGCCCGCGCCGGTCCCGGTGAGGTGCCGCAGACCGGCCGCGGTCAGCGCCCGGCCGAGGCCGCTGCCCTGCTCCGCCGGGTCGACCCCGACCACGTAGACCTCGCCGAGGGCCGGCTCGGTGGTGGTCGCCGGGTGCACCTTGGTCCAGTGGAAGCCCACCGCCCTGCCGTCCCGGGTGGCGAGGAAGAAGCCTGCCGGGTCGAACCAGGGCTCGGCGAGCCGGTCGGCGAGGTCCTGCCCGGTCCAGGAGCCCTGCTCCGGGTGGTGCGCGAAGGCGAGCGCGTTCAGCCGCAGCCATTCGGCGTTGTCCGCACCCGGGCGGAAGGTGCGGAGCTCGATCCCGTCCGGCACCGGGACGGCCTCGGTCTGCGGGCCGGTGCGGCGCATCTGCCGCAGCTCGCGGACCAGCTCGGCCCCGTACGACTGGGCCAGGTGGCGGGCCGCCGGGTGGCCACCGTGTACCCAGAAGTCGACGTGCTCGCCGCCGGCGGCGTGGGCCTCGGCGAGCACCGCGTCCACCAGGGGCCGGCCGAGGCCGCGCCCGCGGGAGTCCGGTGCCACCACCAGCTCGGCCGACGGGTTGCCCCCGCCGCCCTGCGGCACCTCCAGCTGCCCGTAACCGAGCGTGCCCGTGCCCTGGACGAAGTGGACCACTCCCGGCCGGGCCGTATCGGAGGACCGCAGCCGGAGCCGCCCCTGCTCGGAGACCGCCTCCCGGCCGTCCACCGCCTGGGCGTCCGCCAGGACGCGCAGTGCCGCGTCGCGCCACTCGGGCCGCAGGGCCCCGTGGGCAACGACCGAGCCCTCCTCGGTCGCCGGCGTTCCCTTGTAGACCCGTTCCTGCTGAGCGTCCTGATCGTCCATGCCCTGACGATACGTCAACGAGCCGGTCGATTCGCCTACCTGAAATCAGCGTCCGGAAATGCAGAGAAGCCCTGACCGGTGACCGGTCAGGGCTTCTCTGGAATGATTGTTCGGCGGCGTCCTACTCTCCCACAGG
>NZ_JBICZP010000026.1:0-64836 GCF_043202015.1 Kitasatospora sp. NPDC048239
ATCACCCCCGTCACCACCCGGGTCAGCGCCGGCGACGAGGAACTGGCCCGCATCACCGGCGCCCGCACGCCCACCGGCGTGCCCGTGGTGATCGCCGACCCCGTCGTCGAACGCCCCCGCCGCAGCGCGTCCACGAGCCGCGGCCGCCGCAACCGTCCCCCCTACGCCGAGCGCAACACGCAGGGCGGCGGCGGCAGTGGCGGTGCCGGTGGTGGCGGTCGGCGGCGGGCGCCGCGGCGCGTCGCCCTCGCAGCCTAGGGGCCGGGACGAGCTGGAGCGTCACCCCGGGCGCCGGCGGCAATCCCGCCGTCGGTGCCCTGATCGCCGCCACCACCGGCGGGAGCGACACGAAGGAGTCCGCCCATGTCCGTCACTGTCGAACGCCCCGTGCCCGCCACCACGGTCGGCGACCTGATGAAACGCCCGGAACTGCAGATCAGCGACGATGTCATGGTCGACACGGCGATGGACATCCTGCAGAGCTCCGGCGCGGACCACGTGCTGGTACGCGATGACGCCGGCCGCTGTGCCGGGCTGCTGACCCGCCTGCACCTCGCGCCGTTCCAGGCCCGGTCCTGGTACACCGAGCGCACCCCGGTCCGCGACATCGTCCTCGACCGGGCGCCGTTCGCCACCGCCGGGATGCCCGCCGCCGAGGCGGCCGCCGCCATGCGCGCCCGCGACCTGGACACCTGGCCGGTGGTGGACCAGGACGGCCACGTCATCGGTCTGCTGAGCCTCTAGGGCTTGGGCCGGAGGAGACAGGCCGCCGCCCCGCGCCGGTCGGCGTGGGGCGGCGGTGGCGGTGCCCCGCGGGTCAGCTGCCGGTGACGCCCGGCAGGCCGGTCGTGAGGCCGTCCAGGGCGTGCGAGCAGAGGCAGTCCCGGTCGGCGGGCAGCCTCTCCAGAGCCTTGAACAGCACCGTGCGCAGCCGGTCGACGTTGCCCGCGAAGACCTCCAGCACCTCGGCGTGGGTGACGCCCTCGCCGCTCTCCACCCCGGCGTCGAGGTCGGTGACCAGCGCCAGCGAGGTGTAGCAGAGGCCGAGTTCACGGGCCAGGACGGCCTCCGGGTGGCCGGTCATGCCGACCACCGACCAGCCGTTGGCGGTGAACCAGCGGGATTCGGCCCGGGTGGAGAAGCGCGGGCCCTCGATCACCGCCAGGGTGCCGCCGTCGACCGGCTCCCAGGCCGCATCGCGGGCCGCGTCCAGGGCGGCCGACCGCCCGTCCGGGCAGTACGGGTCGGCCATCGACACGTGCACCACCTCGGGGAGCGTCCCGTCGGACAGCGGCAGACCGTCGTAGTAGGTCTGTACACGGCCGGAGGTGCGGTCGACGAACTGGTCCGGCACCAGCAGCGTCCCGGGCCCGTACTCCGGGCGCAGCCCGCCCACCGCGCACGGCGCCAGCACCTGGCGCACGCCCAGCGAGTGCAGCGCCCACAGGTTGGCCCGGTAGTTGATCCGGTGCGGCGGCAGGCCGTGGCCGCGCCCGTGCCGGGGCAGGAAGGCCACCCGCCGTCCGGCCACCTCCCCCAGGAACAGCGCGTCGCTGGGCGGCCCGTACGGGGTGTCGACCCGTACCTCGACCACGTCGTCCAGCAGCGCGTAGAGGCCCGAGCCGCCGATCACGCCCAGGTCGGCGCGCGGAGCCGTAGCAGGGTCCGCCGGGGAAACGTTCGTCATCTTCGTCACCTGTCTGGAGAGTTCTCGTCGTTGTCGTCGTGCTGGTCCGCCCCGATGGCTACCCCTCGCCCAGGCTCCGTAGCGCCCGGCGGTCCGTCTTGCCGGACGGGTTGCGCGGCAGTTCCGGCAGTCGGACGAAGCGGCCGGGCACCAGGTGGCCGGGAAGCAGCCGGCGGGCGCGGCGCTGCAACTCCTCGGCGGGGACGGCGGGGACGGCGGATCCGGCGGTGTAGAAGGCGGTCAGCATTCGCCCGCCGGTCCGGCTGAGGGTGGGGACGACGGCGGCGTCCGCCACGTCCGGGATGCCGCGCAGCACCGCCTCCACCTCGCCCGGTTCGATCCGGAACCCGTTGATCTTCACCTGGTCGTCGACGCGGCCCGCGTAGCAGTACACGTCCTCGGCGGTGCGGGTCGCCAAGTCCCCGCTGCGGTAGTACCGTTCGGGCCGCCGACCGGGCAGGGCCAGCAGGCGGAAGCACTCCTCGGTGCGGTCGGGGAGGCCCAGGTAGCCGACGGCGACGCCCGCGCCCGCGACGTTGATCTCGCCGCAGCCGCCCACCGGTACCGGGAGCCCGTCCTCGTCGAGCACCTGCACCTCCCAGCCGTCCAGCGGCCGGCCCAGCTCGGTGGCGAAGCGGTCGCCACCGCCCGGCCGGTCCAGTTCGGCGTCCGACAGGGTGCGGGTGCTCACGAAGACGGTGGTCTCGGTGATGCCGTAGGTGTTGACGAACTCGCACCCGTTGCCGAGCAGTTCGCGGTAGGCGCGGATGTCGGACGGCACCACCGCCTCGCCGCCGAAGATGACCCGGCGCAGCGCGACCCCCGCCGCCGGCACTCCGCGGAGCGCGGCCACCAGGTAGCGGAAGACCGTCGGGACCACGCTCATCACCGTCACGCCCTCGCGGACCAGCAGCTCCGCGCAGGCGCGCGGCGACTGCGCGGTCGCCGCCGGGACGACCACCAGGCAGGCTCCGGTGGCCATGGCCCCCCACATCTCCCACACCGAGAAGTCGAAGCAGTACGAGTGGAACAGCGTCCACACGTCGCGCTCGGTGAAGTCGTGGGAGGCGCGGACCGACTCCACCATGGCGACCACGCTGCGCCCGCGCACCTCGACGCCCTTCGGCCGACCGGTGGAGCCGGAGGTGTAGATGACGTAGGCGATGGCGTCCTCCGGCGTCTCGGCCGGCGCAGCGCCGGGCACCCCGCCCGAGTCCCCGCCCGACCCGGTACCGTCCGACCCCGCGCCGTCCGACCCTGCGCCGTCCGCCGTCCGCGTCCAGTCGAAGCCGTCGACGCGCAGCACCTGGACGCCGTCCAGCGCCCCGGACGGCTCCCGGTCGGAGAGGACCAGGGCCAGATCGCTGTCCTCGGCCATGAAGCGCAGCCGGTCCTCCGGGTAGGCCGGGTCCAGCGGGACGTAGACGTGTCCCGCCGCGACCACCGCGAGCACGGCCGTGACGAGGTCGGCCGTCCGGCCGAGGTGGAGTCCGACCCGGCGTCCGGTGCCCGGGCAGCGATCGCGGACGGCGGCGGCCAACGCCTCGGCGCGGGAGGCCAGTTCGCGGTAGGTCAGGACGGTCCCGTACTCGTCGCGGACCGCCTGCCCCTCGGCGCTGCGGGCGGCCTGGTCGGCGAAGAGCCGGTACAGCGCGGAGCCCGCGGGTGGTGTGGTCGGCATCAGGTTCGTCCTCTTCCGTGCGTCGGGATTCCGGGGGCGTGCGTCGGCGTTGCCGGGCCGCGCGTTGAGACTGCCGGGCCGTGCGCCGGTCACAGGCGGATGCCCACCCGCAGCCGCCGCAGCCAGGCGTCGCACTTCAGCACCATCTCGACGTCGGCCCGTCCGATCCAGCCGCCCCGGTCCAGCAGGTCCGGGGTGTCCAGGAGGCGCTTCACCGCCGCGGCGTCCACCAGCGGCAGCACCGGCGCGCTTGCGTCGTCGAGCAGGCGCCTCAGCCGCTGTAGCAGGGCCGCCTTGTACTGCCCGGCGTAGGTGATCGGGTAGGGCACCTTGGCCCTGGCCAGCACCGAGTCGGGGAGGAGGTCCCGGGCGATCGCCCGCAGCAGGCTCTTCTCCCGCCCGTCGAAGCTCTTCACCTCGGGCGGGACGTTGTACAGGAAGGTGAGCAGCCGGTGGTCCAGGAACGGGAACCGCACCTGGAGCCCGGCCGCCGCGGACAGCCGCTCCGAGTGGCCGACGCCCTGCTCCAGCAGCCTGGTCACCACCAGGTAGTCCACCTGCCGCGCCAGCGCGTGCACGGCCGACTCCCCGGGCAGGTAGGGCACCTCCGCGCTCGCCTCGTGGAAGCGCCGGTCGAGGTAGCCCGTGACGTCGATGTCGCGCAGCAGGTCGGGGGCGAACAGCCCGGTGCCGATGCCGTGCTCCACGCCGAACCTGCGGGCCCGCTCGATCCACGGGAAGCTCTCCAGCCTCCGCTCCCCGTCGATCGCCCCGCCGATCCCGCCGAAGACCGAGTCCGCGGCCTCGCCGCTGAGCACCACCGGCACCCGGCGGGCGACCTGGCGGCTGAACAGGTACGGCGTGGTGTCCTTGTCCCCGAACGGCGAGGGGTAGTCCTTGGCGGACAGCACGTCGGCCAGCGCGACCGGGTCGGACAGCTCCTCCGGGCGGACCGTCACCTCCCGGGCGTCGCAGCCCCAGAACTCGGCGACCTCCCGGGCGAACGGCCGGTCGGGGACGGCCGCGGCAGTGGACCCGAACACGACGGTGAAGGTCCGGGGCGGTCGGCCCGTCCCGGACGCGACCAGTCCGGTCAGTGCGCTGGAGTCGAGCCCGCCGGAGAGCAGCACCGCCGGATCGGTGCCCCGCGCGTCGCGTTCGACGGCGCTGCGCAGCAGCTCTCCCGCCCGCTCGATGGTGGCGTTGCGGTCGAGCGTGTGCGGGCGGGCCTCCAGCGACCAGTAGCGGTGGGCGCGTTCGCCGTCCACGCCGATCCGGACGAGGTGCGCGGGGGGCACCTCGCGGACCCCGCGCAGGGCGCCGCGGCCCCACGGACGGAGCTGGGTCAGCACTCCGCACAGTCCATCGGAGTCCAACTCCGGTGTGACCATCGGGTGTTCCGCCAGGACGGCCACGTCGGAGGCGAATACGGCGCCGTCCGCGGTCGGCAGGTAGCTCAGCGGCTGCACGCCCAACCGGTCCCGGCCGAGCAGGAGTTCGGACCGCCGTGCGTCCCAGATCGCGAAGGCGAAGCAGCCCTCCAGCCGGGGCAGGGCGTCCTGCCCCCAGGCCAGGTAGCAGCGCAGCAGCACCTCGGAGACGGAGGGCTCCCCCCGGTCCGGCGAGCCCGGCCGGCGGGTCGCGGCGGCCGCGGGGGTCGCGGCGGCCGTGCTCCGGGACGCCGCCGCCCGCCACAGCTCGTCGCCGTTGTGCAGGTACCCGTCGCAGACGGCCATCGCCACGAGCCGCCCGTCCCGGTACACCGCCGCGGGTTGCGCGGCGCCCGTCCAGGCGGCGTCGACCCGCTGCGCGAAAACGGCGTGACGATCGGTCAGCCAGCCCTCGCCGGCCTGGCCCCGGGCCGCCAGTCCGGCCGCCAGCCGGGCCGCCGACAGCTCCTGTGCGGCGAGGTCCCGCCCACGATCCACCCAACCGGCAATTCCGGACATGCCCCTCCTCGGTCAACCCCACTCGGTGGCAGCGTGGCAGTCCGGGCCGCCCGGGCCACTGCGGGAAGCCGCAACCGATCCTGCGCCGCGGGCGCTGCGGCTTTCCGCAGTGACGGCCCGCCCGCCGCCGTGACACGGTCCTGCTCCGGCGACCGGCGCGCACGCGAGCGCGTCGGCGGACGTCAACGGGACGAGATCGATGCAGGCTTCCTACCTCCGGTTCCCGCACCTGCGCGGCGACCTGCTCACCTTCACCGCCGAGGACTGCGTGTGGGTCGCCCCGCTCGAAGCCGGTGGCGGCTCGGGCGCCGTGCGCACCGGGCGGGCCTGGCGGATCACCGACGGCGGGCAGCCCGTGGCCCGGCCGAGGATCTCCCCGGACGGCCGGCACATCGCCTTCACCTCGGGCTCCGGCTCCGACACCGAGGTGTGCCTCGCCCCCGTCGAGGGCGGCCCGGTGCGCAGGCTGACCCACTGGGGCGTCTGGCGGACCGCCGTCTGCGGCTGGACCCCGGACGGCCGGGTGGTGGCCACCACCACCCACGGCCAGCCCACCCAGCGCCGCCCCTGGGCGTACGCGCTCCCGGTCGACGGCGGTCCGGGCGAGCGGCTGCCGTACGGGCCGCTCGGCGACATCGCCTTCGGACCGCAGGGCCGGGTGGTGCTCTCCTCGGCCACGATGATCCGTGAGTCCGTGGACTGGAAGGGCTACCGCGGCGGACTCGCCGGGAGGCTCTGGTCGGACGCGGGCGGCCCCGGCGGGCCCCGGCGGATCCTGGCCGAGCTGGACGGCTCGCTGGAGTGCCCGATGTGGGTCGGCGACCGGATCGCCTTCCTCTCCGACCACGAGGGCTCGGGCGCCCTCTACTCCTGCCTGCCCGACGGCGCGGACCTGCGGCGGCACACCGGACTGCGGGACTGCTACGCGCGGCAGGCCGCCACCGACGGCCGCCGCGTCGTGCACGCCCGAGCCGGCGGCCTCCACCTGCTGGAGCACCTCGACGTGGAGCCGGCCCCGCTGGAGGTGCGGCTGGGCGGCGGCCGCGCCCGGCTGCGGCCGTACCCGGTCGGCGCCGCCGACCGGCTCGGGGACGCCAGCCCCGACCACACCGGCCGGAGCAGCGTGGTGGAGGTACGCGGCACCGTCCAGCTGCTGCCCCACCGGCGGGGGCCGGTGCGGGTCCTGGAGGCGGAGCCCGGTGTCCGGGCCCGCCTCCCGCGCGCCTTCCGCGCCGACGGGCACGCCATGGCCGCCTGGGTGACCGACGCCGAGGGCGAGGACGCCCTGGAGTGCGCTCCCGCACCGGCCGCCCCCGCTCCCACGCCCGGCGACGGAGGCGGGCAGCGGCTCCGGGTCGCGGCGGGGCGGCTCGGCCGGGTGCTCGGGTTCGAGGTCTCCCCGGACGGCCGGCAGGCCGCGGTGGCCGCCCACGACGGCCGGGTGCTGCTGGTGGAGTGGGCCACCGGCGAGGTCCGCGAGCTGTCCGGCGGCGAGCACGGCGACGCGACCGGCCTGGCCTTCTCGCCCGACTCCCGCTGGCTGGCCTGGTCGCAGGCCGGCCCCCGCCCGCTGCGGTGGCTGCGGCTCGCCGACACCCGGACGGGGGAGGTGCTGGACGCCACCGCGCCGCGCTTCAACGACCACTCCCCGGCCTTCACCCCCGACGGGGCCTACCTGGCGTTCCTCTCCGAGCGGGTCTTCGACCCCGTCCCGGACACCCACTCGCTCGACATGTCCTTCCCGCTCGGCTGCCGCCCGTACCTGATGGCCCTGGCCGCCGGCACGCCGTCACCGTTCGACCCGTGGACGCCCGACCCCTCCCCCGGCGACGGCCCGGCCGCCGCGGCGGTCACCAGGGTCGACCCCGAGGGCCTCGCCGCCCGGACGGTGCCGTTCCCGGTCGAGGCCGGGCGCTGCACGGCGCTGCGCACGGCCGGTTCGAAGGTCCTCTGGCTGCGGGAGCCGCTGGCCGGGCTCACCGGTGCGGCGGCCGCCACGCCGGGAGCCCGACCCGCCGCACCGGCACTGGAGGGCTACGACCTCGCCCGCCGGGCGGCGCTGTCGGCCGAGGAGGGCGTCACCGGCTTCGCCGTGAGCGGCGACGGCACCGGGCTGCTGCTGCGCCGCGGCGGCGCACTGCACACCAGGCCGGTGGACGGCGGTGCCACGGCCCCGGTCGATCTCGAACGGATCCGGGTGTGGGTCGAGCCCGCGGCCGAGTGGCGCCAGATGTACGCGGAGGCCGGCCGGCTGATGCGGGACAACTTCTGGCGCGCCGACATGTCCGGCGTGGACTGGGACGGCGTGCTGGACCGCTACCGTCCGCTGCTCGACCGGATCGCCTCCCACGACGACCTGGCCGACCTGCTCTGGGAGGTCCAGGGCGAACTGGGCACCTCGCACGCCTTCGTCAGCCCGCCCCCGGGCGGCGGCGACCCCCGGCTGCGCCCTGGCCTGCTCGGCGCGGACCTGGTCCGCGACGCCGGCCACCGGTGGCGGATCGCCCGGGTGCTGCCCTCCGAGACCTCCGATCCGCGGGCGGTCTCCCCGCTGGCGGCCCCCGGCGTCGCGGTGGCCCCGGGCGACGAGCTGGTCGCCGTGGGCGGCCGGCCGGTGGACCCGGTCACCGGGCCCGCCCCGCTGCTGCTCGGCACGGCCGGCCAACCGGTCGAGCTGACCGTGCGCACGGCCGCCGGGGAGCACCGGTCGGTCGTGGTGGTCCCGCTGGCGGACGAGGAGCCGCTGCGCTACCACGACTGGGTCGCGGACCGGCGGGCGCTGGTCCACCGCGCCTCCGGCGGACGGCTGGGCTATCTGCACGTGCCGGACATGCTCGGCGCCGGCTGGGCGCAGTTCCACCGCGACCTGCGGACCGAGGCGGCCCGCGAGGGGCTGGTGGTGGACCTGCGGGAGAACCGGGGCGGCAAGCTCTCGCAACTGATCGTGGAACAGCTCGCCCGCCGGACCGTCGGGTGGAGCCGGGCCCGGTGGGCGCAGCCCGTCGGCTACCCGCGCACCGCGCCCCGGGGGCCCGTGGCCGTGCTGGTCAACGAGTTCACCGGCTCCGACGGCGAGGTCGCCGCCGCGGCGCTCCAGGCGCTGGGCGTCGGCCCGCTGGTCGGCGTCCGCACCTCCGGCGCCGTGATCGGCATCGACCTGCGCTACACCCTGGTGGACGGGACGGGCGTGACCCAGCCGAAGTCCGCCAACTGGCTCCAGGAGTACGGCTGGGGCGTGGAGAACCGGGGTGTCGACCCGGACGTCGAGTCGGTCCGGACCCCGCAGGACTGGCAGGCCGGGCGCGATCCCCAGCTCGACACCGCGGTCGGGCTCGCCCTGACCGCCCTCGAAACCACCCCGGCCCGGACGGCGCCGCCGCTGCCGCCCTCGCGGCGCCCCGGCCGCCGCTGACGGGAGGCGGGGCCTTGCGCACGGCCGGGCGGCCGGCCGGGTCAGGACAGGGCCGGGGCGCGGTGGAGGGCGAGTGCCGAACCGCGCAGGGGCGCGCCGGTGGCGCCGTTGCGGTGGGCGACGATCTCGGCCGCGATGGACAGCGCCGTCTCCTCGGGCGAGCACGCGTTGAGGTCGAGGCCGATCGGCGAGCGCAGCCTGCCCAGTTCCTCCTCGGTCAGCCCCTCGGCGCGCAGGGCCGCCATCCGCTCGTGGTGGGTGCGCCACGAGCCCATCGCGCCCACGTAGCCCAGTGGCATCCGCAGGGCGTCCCGCAGCAGCGGGACGTCGAAGCGCAGGTCGTGGGTGAGCACGCAGACGGCGGTGCGGGCGTCGGTGGCGGTGTCCCGGAGGTAGCGGTCGGGCCAGCCGACCACCACCTCGTGCGCCCCGGGGAAGCGGTCCGCGGTGGTGAAGACCGGCCGGGCGTCGCAGACCGTGACCCGGTAGCCCAGGTGCGCGCCGAGGGGTGCCAGCGCGACGGCGAAGTCCGTACTGCCGAAGATCAGCAGCCGCGGCGCCGGGGCGCAGACCTCCACCAGCGCGGTGGCCGGGCCGTCCGCGGTGGGCAGCCGGACGGTGGCGGTGCGCCCGGCCCGCAGCAGCCTCCGGGCCTGCTGCTCCGCGGCGAGGTCGGCACCGCGGTCGCCGAGTGTCCCGACCGCCGTCCCGCCCGGCGTCCCGACCGCCGTCCGGATGTCCGCAGTCACGGTCACAGTCGCAGTCGCCTGGCCCGGCCGCAGGGCCAGGGCGCGGCCGAGCAGCCGGTCCGGTCCGGACACGATCCGGACCAGCGCGGCGGGGCGGCGGGCGGCGGCCTGCGCCAAGGCGAACCCGGCCGCCGGCCCCGCCGGGTCGATCCGCTGGACGAAGACCTCGACCGAGCCGCCGCAGGTCAGCCCGGCGCCCAGCGCGGAGTCGTCGTCGTACCCGAAGCGGTGCAGCCCGGGCCGGCCGCCGTCGAGCACCTCGCGGCAGAGCTCGTACACCTCGCTCTCCACGCAGCCGCCTGAGACGGAGCCGAGCACCGCCCCCTCGGCGTCCACCGCCATGGCCGCCCCCGGCCGCCGGGGGGCGCTGCCGTGCACCGCGGCCACGGTGGCGACGGCGAACGGCTCCCCCCGCTCGCACCATGCGCGTAGTCCATCGGCGATCTCCAGCACTGTCGCCCTCCCGCTCTCGATGTCTCGTCCGGGTGCCCGGCACGCTCCGAAGCGCCGGTGCGCTCCGACGTGCCCGGTTCAGGTCCGCGCGGGCACGACCGCGAACTGCCGGCGGGCCCCGGACACCGCGAGGTCCTGCACGGCGAAGACCCGGTAGTAGTGCAGCTGCGGCAGCGCGTCGGGCGCCACCCGCAGGGTGAACTCGGCGGTGTGGTCGCCCGCCGCGGAGAGCCGCACCCGCGCTCCGGGCGGCTCCACCGCGCAGGCGCTGCGCAGGAACGGCGGGAAGAACACGCCGAGCTGCACCGGCGCGCCGGGCCGTCCCTCGCTCAGGGCGACCGTCAGCACCGCCTCCGCGCCGGCCTCCAGTGTCTGCGGCCCGTCCGTCCGCACCCACGGGGCGCCGGACTGCCGGACCGCGACGTCCCCGCAGCGCGGGCACAGCACCGGTTCGGTGTCGGGGACCAGCCGGGCCAGCCCGGCGAGGACGGTCCGGACCGCCTCCAGCCCGCACACACAGCTGAAGGCCTCGGGGGCCCCGGCTATCCGGCTGCGCCGGGCCCAGTACTCGGGATACTGCGCCAGCGGGTCCTGGGGGTCGCGGCGCAGCTGCGCGGCGATCGCATGGTCCAGTGACTGGAGGTCGCTGCGCAGCCCCTCCTCGACGGCCGGCGGGTAGGGCCGGGCCGCCCTGGCGAGCAGCGCCAGGTACTTCGCGGCGAACCGTTCCAGCCTCGGCCGCAGCGGGTGCCGGGCCGGGAGCAGCCCGCCCGACAGGTAGGCGACGGCCCGGTCGACCGGCACGGCCAGCCGCTCGGCCGGCAGGTCGGGCGACAGATCGGCAGGCGGATCGGCAGGCAGGGCAGATCCGCGTACGGGGCCCGGTGCCGTCGGGAAGCCGTACTGGAGGTAGACCGGGCCCGGGGTGACGTCCGCGAGGCTGCGGTTGAGCGGGCCGGCCAGGCCGCCGGGCCGCTCGTGCGCGAGGTACACCTGGTTCTCGGGCCGGTCGCTGTCGTGCACGCCGGGCGCGGCGACCACCGACTGGGCCGGGCCGTCGAGCGCCGCCAGCATCACCTGGTACCGGCTGTCGTAGGCCGCGGTGTCGGCGAAGGGGCCGTTGGCGCAGGAGGACAGCACGAGCTCGGCGGTCAGCACGTCGGCCGGGCCGATCAGCCGGTCCTCGGGTTTGAAGCAGGCGTGGCCGTGGCCGCAGCGCGGCAGGGCGCGTGCCGGGCCCGAGGGCACGTCGGCGCTCGCCCGCCCGCACAGCGTCCAGGTGCCCAGGTTCACGTGGTCGTCGCTGCCGTGGCCCTGGACCATGACGCGGCGCCAGGGGCGTCCGGTGAGGGCGCCCCGCAGGTCGCCGGCCCGCAGGTCCGCCTCGCCGAACACCTCGCCCGGGCCGCCCGCCGGCGGGGTGCCGGTCTCCGAGAACAGGGCCCGGCCGACGACCTCCGGACGCACGCTCACGTACTGCTTGGCGAGCATCCAGCTGAGCGAGGGCACGTCCCGGCCGGTGAGCAGGGTCGGCGAGCGGTCCTGGCCCTGCTCCGGGGCGGGACGCAGCAGCGGGCGCAGCGCGTCGTGGCGCAGCTGCGGGTAGGCGGCGACCACCAGCACCGAGCCGGCGGACGGCGGCACCTCCTCGGCGGAGTGCACCCAGCGCCGGGCCAGCGGGCGCAGCAGCGGCCACAGTGCCTCGTGGCCGTCGGCCGCACCCTGACCGGCACCGGTGCCGGCGCAGGCACCGGCGGGCGGGGTCAGGAACAGGCCGGTGTCGCTGCACGGCGGGGTGCGGCCGGCCGCGTACAGCGGGGCGGCGTACGCGGCCGCCGCCGCCAGGTCGGGCCGCCCGGTGGTGAGCAGGGGCACCGGCGCGGCCGGCCGCTCGGCGCGCTCCCGGGCGCGGTCCCGGTACTCCGCCGGGTCCGCGCAGGCGTGGAAGAGGGGGGCGGTCACGGTCGGCGCTCTCCGTCGGGGCAGGGGGCAAGGCTGTCCCCGGCCGCCCGGACCAGCTCGATCAGCCCTTCCAGCGGCTCGATCCGGTAGGGCCCGTCGGCCGACGGCCCGAGCCGGGCCTCCAGAGCGTCCCGGGCCAGCTTGCGGTGCGGGTAGCGGAACCGGAGGAAGGCCCGGGTCAGGTCGGCGACGGCGGCGCGCAGCGGCGCTTCGGCCTCGGCGGCCGGGCGGGCGGCCAACCGGGCGATGAGGCCGGGCCCGCCCAGCCGGGCCGACACCAGCTCCCGGTGGTCGGGCCTCAGGTACGGCAGGGCGTCGGTGGCGTGCGCGGTGAGCGTGCCGGTGCCGGGCTCGGCCGCGGCGCTGCCCGCGTACAGCAGGACGTCCAGGGTCAGGATCGGCAGGTGGGCGCCGCTGGGTGCCTGCCAGGACGCCCCGCCGAGGTCGATCGGCGGGAAGAAGGGCCTGAGCTCCTCGGCGAAGAAGCGGCCGGTCATGCCCCGCCGCACCGAGTGGAAGAGCCGGGTGAACGCGGCGAAGGCTTCGCCGGTCGCGCGTGCCGCGGCGACCGCGTCGCGGTGCCGGCCCTCGTCGACGGCCGCGCCGAGGACCACGCAGTGGCCGACCGCCTCGTCCAGCACCCGGGCGCCGGTGGCGAGGCCGGCGATGAAGAGCTCCTCCTCCGGGGTGCCGGTGAAGGTCCGCCGGCGCCCGCCGGCCGGGTTGCGGGTGGTGTAGGAGGGGAGGCTGTCGCGGGGCGGCTCGCCGGTCAGCGCCCCCAGCCGGAGCAGCTCGGCGGCGACCCGGTCCGCGGGCGGGCGGCCGGGGTGCAGCCGGC
Source organism: Kitasatospora sp. NPDC048239 (assembly GCF_043202015.1). Classification (NCBI taxonomy): domain Bacteria; kingdom Bacillati; phylum Actinomycetota; class Actinomycetes; order Kitasatosporales; family Streptomycetaceae; genus Kitasatospora; species Kitasatospora sp. NPDC048239. Next base: position 12,732 of record NZ_JBICZP010000026.1, read on the forward strand.
ACCAGGACGCGGCGACGATGCCGAGGTCGCGCAGCGCCGCCCGGGCCGGGTCGGGGTCGTGCACGTCGCCGGCGCGCTCGGTGAGCTGGTCGGCGCGGTGCTGCAGCCCGGCGGCGTCGCCGTCCCGGTTGAGCGCGGGGAGGCCGGCGAGCAGGGCGTCCGCGCCGAGCGGGTCCAGCGCGGCGACGGCGGCGTCGGCCTCGGTGTGCGTCGGCGCGGGGGTCACAGCCATTCCACGCCCAGCTCGAAGAGGCTGTCCTCGACCTGCCGCAGACGCGCGCGCTCGCCGCTCTCCGCCGTCGCGCCGGTGGCCGTCGGCCGGCTCGGCAGGATGGTCAGGGCCTCCGCGACCCGGGCGTTGAAGCGGACGTTGGACGGCTCACAGCCGTGGCACAGGCTCGGCGCCTCGACGGCGAACTTGCGCCGCTCCTCGGCGAACACCGGGTCGTTCCACACCTCGCCGAACGGCCGGTCCCAGGCGTTGGCGATGGTCAGCGGGCGGCCGCGGTAGTGCGGGAGGCAGTTGCAGGCGGTCAGCAGCCCCTCCTTGGCGTCCAGGTAGCCGACCGTCAGCGGGACGCTGCAGGTGGCGTAGGTGACCGACCGGCCGCGGCTGCTGTTCTGGATCTGCTCCTCGGTGGCGCCGAAGATCTCCGGGCCGAGCGTGTTGGCGTCGACGCCGGCCGCCGCCATGGCCGGCAGCAGGGTGCGCAGCAACTCGTGGGTGGCGTCGATCTGTTCGCGGTTGAGGTAGAGGCCGCGCACCCCCTTGAGCGGGATCAGGTTCCAGCGCCGCACGCCGAGCCCGGCGAGCAGCGGGAGGAACTCGTCCAGGTGGCCGCAGGTGCGGTTGGACACGATGGTGTTGACGATCAGCGTGACGTCCGTGCCGGCCGCGGCGGCGGCCGTGCGCAGCAGCTCCATCCCCTCGGTGGCGGCGGCCAGCAGCCCTTCGGTGCGCCGCAGTTCGTCGTGCACCTCCGGGCGCGGGGAGTCCAGCGAGCAGATGAGCTTGGTCAGCCCGGCGTCGACCAGCTCCTTGGCGCGCGAGGCCAGGTGCTCGCCGTTGGTGACGAAGGAGGAGCGCATCCCGCGCTTGGTCAGGTGGGCGACGATGTCCGGGAGTTCCGGGTACAGCAGCGGTTCGCCGCCGGTGAACCGGACCTCCTGCGTGCCCAGCTCGTGGAGGTCGTCCACGAGTTGGCGCAGCCGGTCCGGGTCCGGCCGGTAGGCGTCGGTGGATCCCGAGAACTTGCACATGCGGCAGCGGGCGTTGCACGCCTCCAGCAGGCGGATGTACAGGATCTGGGGGCCGGTGGTGCGGCTCGTCGTCGGCGGCACGAGGTCTCCTCGGGGCGGGTCGGATGCCCGCGGCGGCCTCGGTCGGCCGCCGCGGACGGGGGTGGTGGGGGTGGAAGGGGTTCGGCCCTAGCCCTAGCGGTCGAACCAGTGGGTGATCTTCTCCAGGGCGGCCAGGACCTCTCCGGCCAGAGCGGTGCTCACGGCGGGGCCGGTCGGCAGGTGGAAGGTCCTCGGCTGCCAGCCGTCGGCCACCGGGCAGTGCGCCGGCCGGCCGGCCCGCGAGAGCCGCCGGTAGCCGTGCATCCCCCGGTAACCGGCCTGGATCGGGACGTTCTCCGCGCGGAGCGCCGCCACCACGTCGTCGGCGTCGACACCCCAGGAGTCGGGCACCCGGACGGGGTACTTGGCCCAGCTGAAGCGGGCTCCCGCCGGGGGTGGCACGGCCTCCAGCGCGGTGCCCGCCAGCCGCTCGGCGTACCGGGCGGCGACGGCGTCGCGGGCGGCCTGCAGTTCGGGCAGCCGTTCGACCTGGCCCAGCGCCACGGCGGCCTGCAGTTCGGTCATCCGGTGGTTGAGCGCCGGGGTCCGCAGCTGGTTCCAGCCGGTCATGCCGTTGTCCCGGAACGCCCGGGCGTAGTCGGCGACGGACTCGTCGTCGGTGATGACCATGCCGCCCTCGCCGCTGGAGGCGGCCTTCTCCGAGCTGAAGCTGAGCGTGCCCGCCAGCCCGGCGAGGCCCACGTGCCGGCCGTCCAGCCAGGAGCCCAGGGCCTGGGCGCAGTCCTCCACCAGCAGCGTGCCCGGTCCGACGGCGGCGGCGAGGCCGGCGGCGGGCAGCGGGACTCCGTACATGTGCACGCACAGCAGCACCCGGGCGCCGTCGGCGCCGGCCTGCTTGAGGGCGCCGTCGACCGGCCGCAGGGTCCGGCCGTCGACGTCCAGCGGCAGCGGTGCGCCGCCGGCCGCGAGGACGGCGTTGGCGCTGGCCGCGAAGGTGTGCGTCGGCAGTGCCACGCCGGCGGCGAGCGGCGCGCCGGCGACCTCGGCGGCCGCCCGCAGCGCGATGTGCAGGGCCGCCGTCCCGGAGGACACCGCCACGGCGTGGCGGGCGCCGGTCACCGCGCGGACGGCGTCCTCCAGCGCGCGGACGAAGCGCCCCCCGCCGACGGCCGACAGCTCCCCGCTGTCCAGGACGGCGGCCACGTGGCGCCGTTCGGCCTCCTTCAGCTTGGGGCGCAGCACCACCGGCTCGGCCCGCACCGGGGTGCCCCCGGCGACGGCGGGCCGCAACCGGTCCGGTCGCGGGCGGTCCGTACCGGGGCCGTCCGGCCGGGCGCCCGGGGGCGGGTCCAGCAGCCGGGCCAGGTCGCGGACGATCGCACGGGCGCCGTCGGTGCCGCCGAACGCGGCCGCGACCTGGCGGCACTGGCGCTCGGCCAGGGCGTCCCGGGCGGTGGGGCTGCGCAGCAGCCCGGCCACCGCCGCGCCGAAGAGCTCCCCGGCGTCCGCCACCCGGGCGGCGTCCCCGAGCACCCGCCCGGTGGCGGCGGCCAGTTCGCCGGTGTCGGTGATGATCTCGGCGAAGGACGGGACGGCCGGCGGTACCGGCGTGTCGAGGTTCCACGGGCCGAAGGCGTCGTCCGGGTCGATCTGCCTGCGGTTGATCCGGTGCCCCGCGTGCTGGTCCGGGAGCAGCAGCAGGGGGACGCGCTGGTCCGCGCACTCCAGGTAGGTGGTCAGCCCGGGCGGGGCGAGCACCACCCCGGCCCCGGCCAGGGCGGCCGACATGGCGTCGGGGCCCAGCGGGCGCACCCGTACCGTGCCGGGCAGGGCGGCGAGGGCCTCGGCCGGGAGGCGGTCCAGCACCTCGGGGTTGCCGGTCAGCCAGATCGAGCCGTCGGGCGGCAGGTGTCCGGCGCAGCCGCGCACCAGCCGGGCGGCCAGCTCCGCGTACCGCACGGCCGCCTCCAGCGGGACCAGCGCCGAACGCTGCCCGCTGAGGGAGACCAGTACGTCCGGGCTGTCCGCGCCGGGCCGCACCCGGGAGACGATGCCGCCGACCGGGACGGGCCGGCGCGGGGTGAGCGCCGACAGCGGGGGGTTCGGGCCCTGCTGGAGGTAGGAGCGCTCCGCCAGTGCGTGCGCCACGGCCTGGAGGTCGTGCGGGGCGAGTTCGGCGCAGACCCGCAGGGCGGCCCGTTCGTCGCCGCGGACCGCGTCCGCCAGTGCGGCGATCCGCCGCACCGTCAGTTCGGGGCGCCAGACGTGCGGGAGGCTGTCGACGTACCCGACCGGGACGCCCAGCGCGGCGGCGCAGACCACGGCCGTCGGCTCCATCACGTCCACCAGCAGGTCGGCGCCGCGCAGCACCTCCAGGACGGCCGCCGCGTCGGAGGTGTCCAGCTCGGTGACCGACCCGAAGCGGTCGGCGGCGGCGCGGGCCGCGGTCAGGGCCGAGCCGTGGCCGACGAACTCCCACCGGCCCGGCACGGCGAGCGGCGCCGCCCGCACGATGCCGATCAGTTTGGCAACCGGGCCGAAGCCGTACGGCTCGGCCGTGGCCACGATGCGTGTCACAGATGCCCTTTCGTCCACAGGCCGCCGGTCGGCGGCCTGGCTGTCACTCCGGCGCGATCAGCCGCAGCAAGGTCGGTTTGCAGCCCGAGCACGGCGCCCCCGAGCGGCAGTCGCGCACGATCCGGGCGAGGTCGGCGCCGTCGCGGCGGCGCTGCCCGTAGCGGACGGCCCCGGCGAGGGCCGTGCAGCCGCCCACCCGGGTGGCCCCCGGGGCGCCGTCCGGGCTGCCGGACGGCAGCCGCCGCACCGCCCGCGCCAGCGACTCGGCCGGGGCGCGGTCCGGGTGCGGCAGCTGCCGCAGGGCGGCGGCCGGGGCCGACAGGAACAGTGCGGTGGTCCGCCGCCTGGCGCGGTCGGGCAGGCAGCGCAGCGCCGACTCGACCTCGTCCTGGCGCTCCTGCGCGAACACCAGGGCCAGCCGCCCGCCGCCGGCCTGCTCGGCGAGCACGGCGACGGCGGCGGCCAGCGCCAGCGCCTCGGGCAGGCGGCCGCTCTCGGCCGCGTGTGCCGCCTCGGCCGGCCCGAGCCGGCCCGCGCAGGACAGCAGGGCCTCGACGGTCGGCAGCCCGGCGCGCGGGACGACCGTCCGGCCGGCGGCGGTGTCGGCGGCGTGGGCAGTTTCAGCAGTTTCGGCGGTGTCGGCGGTGTCGGCGGTGTCGGCGGTGTCGGCGACGAAGGTCGCCGGCAGGCCGAGCGCGTCGGCGAGTTCGTCGACCAGCAGCGCCTCCGCGGAGTCGGGCCGGTCCGGCGCCGCGCAGAACCAGGCCAGCAGGCCCGGTCCGCCCACCAGCGCCGAGTCCGGCGCGCCCAGCCGTCCGACGAGGACCCGTGCCTGCACCAGCCGGGCGGGGAGCGCGTCCAGCAGCTCCCGGGACAGCGGCCTCAGCATGCGACCGCCCCCTGGAGCGCCCGGGTGCCGGCCCCGGTCGGTGTCAACTGCCGTAGGACGTCGGCCAGTCCGGCCGGGTCCTCGGCGTGGAAGGCCGGGTCGACGGCCGACCAGAACGCCGCCCAGACCCGGAACACCGGGTCGGGCATGCGGGCGAGGTCGTACTCCAGGACGGCCGGGTCGGCGGCGACGTGCAGCTTCTGGTCGGGGGCGGCGCGGAACATCCGGGCGCTGCCGTCCACGGCCGGGAACGGGCACTGGACCAGCCAGCCGATCCGCCCGCCCCGCGCGGCCGCGGGCTCTCCGGGCTCTCCGGGCCGGGCCGCGTCGACCTCCGCCACCAGCGGCATCAGCGCCGCCTGCTGGACGTCGGTGAGCACCACCAGCCCCCCGACCGGCGCCCCCAGCACCTGCGCCAGTACGTCGGGCTGGTGGAAGGCCAGGCAGGAGCGGGCCGCCTCGACGTGCCGGCGCGACGCCGGTCTGGGGGTGCCGAACAGGTCGTAGACGCCGTTCAGCCGGGCGTCCTCCACCACGCCCCGGGACGCCTCGACGGCCCGCCGCACGGCCGGGTGCCCGCTGTGCCCGCCGGTCTCGCACACGAGGTACTCCGTGACGCCGAGCAGCCGGGCGCAGTGCTCGGCCACGGCCCGGACGTCCTCGGCCACGCCCCGCCAGGTCGACGCCAACTGCGGGTCGGTGGTCTCCAGTTCGGCGGTGCCGATGTGCAGCAGCGGCCGCAGCCCACTGGCCCGGGCGGTCGCGAACAGGCCGTAGACGACGGCCAGCGCCTCCAGGGTCAGCCCTGCGGCGCAGTCCCCGAGGCAGGGGCCGGCGGCCACCCAGGTGTCCGGGCGGGGCTGTCCGGCGTCGCCGCCGAAGCCGAGGGCGAGTCGGGAGGCGGCGACCGGGGAGTCCAGCCAGGACGGCGTCCCGGTCAGCCGGAGATGCTCCCCGAGCCGTCGGGGGGTGGCTTCGTACCAGGTGGCGAGCAGGGTGTCACGGTCGGGCGACGGGTCTGACATCGAGGGCTCCTTCGCGGTGCGCTGGTCGAAGCCTGGCAACCGCGGGCGCTCCCGCGGCTGCGGGAACCCGCAGCCGCCGCGGGCTGCGGGTTCCCGCAGTGACGCGCCACGGGCCGCCTGGGAGCGTTCGAGCGGTAATCGACCGCAGCGGCAGGGGAAGACGGGAGGACGCCAGGTGCAGGACAGGCGAGGTGACGGGGTGGAGCTGCTCCGCCCGGCGGACCTGGAGGCCCTGCTCGACGCCCTGCGGCGCGGGGCGGTACCGCTGGGCGGCGGCGCGGGCCTGATGTCGGCGGCCTTCGCCGACGCCTGGGGCCGCACCGCCGTGGACCTGGGCGGGCTCGGGCTGGACGGCGCCGTCGACGGCAGGGTCGGCGCGATGGTCCGGCTGTCCCGGCTGGCGGCGCTGTGCGAGGGGCGCCCGGCGATCGCCCAGGCCCTCGCCGCCACCGGCCACCCCGGGGTACGGCGGCTGATCACCCTCGGCGGTGTCCTCGGGGCCCGCTCGCCGCGCGCCGACCTGCCGGTCGCACTGGCCGCCGCCGGGGCGACGGTCTCCGTGCTGGACGCGGCCGACGGCACCGTCCGCGAGCTGCCCGCACTGGACCTGTGGGACCTTCCCGGCCCGTTCGCCGTGCTCGCGGTGGACCTGGGGCCGGGCATGCCCGGCGTCTACCGCCGGTTCACCGGGCACCAGGCGATCGCGCCCAGCCTGGTGTCCGTCGCGGCCGTCCGGCGGCCGGACGGCCGGGTCGCGGTCTGCGTCGGAGCGGCGCTGGCCCGCCCGCGCCTGGTCGACCCGGACGAGTTGCCGGGCCCGGACGAACTCCTGGACGACGGGGAGGCCTCGGCCGGGTACCGCCACCGGATCATGCGGCTGCTGGTGGCCGAGGCCTGCGAGGCGCTGGCGTCGGACCAGGCGGACCAGGCGGACCGGGCGGACCGGGCGGACCCTGCCCCCCTCGACGGACCCGGCCGATGTGACACCCCGTCACCCCCGCTCGCTGCCGCGCCCGCCGAGGCCACCGTCCTGGTCGACGGCGGGGCGCAGCCCGCGCCGGACGGCGCGCGGCCGACCGACAGCCTCGCCTGGTGGCTGCGCGACCGCGGCCACCTCGCGGTCAAGGTCGGCTGCGAGGAGGGGACGTGCGGAGCCTGCACGGTGTCCCTGAACGGCGAGCCGGTGCCGGCCTGCCTGGTCCCGGTGGCCCGGCTGGCCGACGGCGACCGGGTCGACACCGCCGCCGCGGTGGCCGGCCGGCCCGGCGGCCGGGCGGTGATCGGTGCACTCGCCGAGGCGGCGGCCGTCCAGTGCGGCTTCTGCACCCCCGGCGTCCTGGTGTCCTGCGGCTCCTGGATGGACCGGCACGGTGCGCTGCCCGCCGACGAGGAGGGGATCCGGGGCATGCTCGCCGGCCACCTCTGCCGCTGCGGCGGCCTGGCCGCGGCCGCCCGGGCCCTGTGCGGGGTCTGCCCCGGCGCCGCGTCCGACGCCACGTCCGACACCGCGCCCGACGCCACGTCCGACACCGCGTCCACCCCCGAGTGCGTCCGGGAGGTGACGGTATGACCACCCGGTACACCCACACCCGGGACCGGGCCGCCGGGCTCGTCCGGTACGTGGTGGACGGCACCCCGCCCGACAGCCTGTTCGCCCGGCTCGTACGCGCCCGTGGGCCGCACTCCACCGTCGTCCTGGACTGCGCGGCGGCCCGCGCGACCCCCGGCGTGCTCCACGTCCTCACCCCGGACGACGATCCCGGCATCCTCTTCTCCACCAACCCGCACGGCAGCCGCGACGACACCTCGGTGTTCACCCGCGAGGCCCGGTTCCCCGGTGACGTGGTGGGTGTCGTGGTCGCCGAGTCCCGCGCCGCCGCCCGGGCGGGGGCCGCGGCCGTGACCGTCCACGAGCGGCCGCTGCCCGCCGTCCTGGACCCGGCCACCGCGCTCGACCCGGCCACCCCGGCGGCGCACCGCGGCCACCCCGGCAACGAGCTGGCCCGCTTCGCCATGGGCTGCGAGGAGTCCGACCTCGCGCAGGCGCTGGCGGCGAGCGCCCACGTCTTCGACCACGCCTTCCGGATCGACGCCGGTCCGCACCACTTCCTGGAACCCGTCGCCGCCATCGCCCGCTGGGACGGCCGGGGCCGCTGCCGGGTGCGGTCGTCCACCCAGTGCCCCAAGCTGAGCCGCCCGCTGCTGGCCCGGCTGCTCGGCCTGGACGAGGCGGACGTGGAGTACGAACCGGTCGCCGTCGGCGGCTCGTTCGGCGGCAAGGAGGAGTTCCTGCTGGACGCGGTGGCCGCCCTGTGCAGCCGGGCGGCGGGCGGCCGGCCGGTGACCGTCGAGACCGACCGCCGCGAGATGACCGGCGCGTTCCGGCTGCGGCACGCGGCGACCGTGCGGGTGGTGACCGGTGTCGACCCGGACGGCCGCATCCTCGCCCGGCACATCGACGCGGTCTTCCAGGGCGGGCCGTACGCGGGCCACTCCCCCAGCGTCACCGCCAACGGGCTCTCGCTCGCGCTCACCCTCTACCCCGCCCCGGCCACCCGGGCGACGGGGGTGTGCGTGGCACTGAACCGGGTGCCGTCCGGCGCGTTCCGCGGCTACGGCGCCCCACAGGTGCTGTTCGCGGTGGAGAGCCAACTGGACGTCGTCGCCAGGAGCCTGGGGATCGACCCGGTCGCCCTGCGCGAGCGGAACGCCCTGCGCACCGGCGACCGCGACCCCCTGCACGGCTGGCCGGTCCGCTCGTTCGGCCTCCCCTCCTGTCTGCACGCCCTCCCGGCGCCGCGGCCCCGCGAGGAGCCGGGAGGCGGGCGGCTGCGCCGCGGCACCGGGGTCGCCGCCCTGCTGAACCTCAGCGGTCTGACCGGCGTGATCGGCACCGACCGGGCCGAGGCGGGCTGCCGGATCGACCGCGGGCGCCTGCGCGTCCTCACCGCGTGCCCCGACGTCGGGCAGGGCATCCACACCGTGCTCGCCTCGGTCGCCGCGGAACGCCTGGGCATCCCCGCGGAGCTGGTCGACGTCGAGCTGGACCTCGGGCAGGCCGACGCCGGGCTGTTCGCCTCGCGCGGGTCGTACCTGACGGCCGGCGCCGTCGCCGAGGCCGCCGCGGAACTGCTCCGCCGCGCCCGGGAGCTGGCCCCCGACGGGCTGCTCGGACCGGACGGACTGCTCCGCGCGGACCTGGACGGACTGGCCGTCGACGGCGCCTTCGCCGCCCCGGACAACGCGCTGGCCGCCGGGGCCCAGGCGGCCGAGGTGGAGGTCGACTGCGCCACCGGCGTCATCCGGGTGCTGCGCATCGACTCCGCCCACGACACCGGCCGGGTGCTCCAGCCCGCGCAGGCCGCGGAGCAGGTCCGCGGCGGTGTGCTGCAGGCCGTGGGCATGGCGCTGACCGAGGGGGTCGGGTTCGGCCCGGACGGCGCCGTCGAGCGGCCCGCGCTGCTGGCCCAGGGAGTGCCCCGGCCGCCGTGGCGGATCCCCGTCGAGGTGCACCTGGTCGAGGAGCCCCACCCCGTCGGCCCGCTGGGCGCCAAGGGCCTCGGCGAGTCCCCGACGATGGGCGTCGTCCCCGCCATCGCCAACGCCGTGCGCGACGCCACCGGTGCCGAGCTGGACCACGCCCCGTTCACCCCCGAACGGGTCCTGGCCGCCCTTCGCGCCTCGCCGGACCCGACCGTACGGGCCTGGGCCGGCGACCCGATTCCGACCTCCGACTGAGAAGAGGAACCCCCATGGGCCAGAACTGGTCCTCGGACGCCGAACTGGCAACCGACTTCAACGCCTACGACGACCTCACCGAGCAGGCCATCGGCTTCCCCCTGGTGTTCCGGGCCCTCGGCCTCGACCCGTCCGGCCTCGACCCCGCCGGCCCGGGCCACCTCCTCGACTACGGCTGCGGCCCGGGCCGGGTGTCGCTGCTCGCCGCACAGGCCCACCCGGCCCTGCGGGTCACCGGCGTCGACATCTCCCCGCACATGCTGGGCATCGCCGCCGAGCGGCGCACCCACGAGCGGGTGCACTACCGGCGGATCGACAGCGCCGACCTGTCGTTCCTGCCGGACGACTCGGTGGACGCCGCCATGTCCTGCTTCGTCTTCATCAACATCGGGGACTTGGAGACCGTCCGGGAGGTGACGGCCGAGGTGTTCCGGGTGCTGCGGCCCGGTGCCCGCTACGCCGTCCTGGACTCCAACCCGGAGACCGTCGGGATCCGCTTCGCCACCTTCCGCACCGGCGAGCCGGGGCGCCGCTACGCCGCGGGCGAGACCCGCCGGGTCCAGCTCTTCGGCTCGGCCGACACCCTGGAGATCGAGGACTACCACTGGCCGCTGGACGTCTACCGCGACGTCCTGTCCGGGGCCGGCTTCGCCGGGGTCGACGTCCGCACGCCGGTCCTGGCCGACGCCCTGGCGCTGGGGGCGCCCGTCGTGCCGCTGCCCGGAGGCGACGCGGCGCCCGAGGCGACGCACGCCCCGATGGTGCTCGCGGTCGGCACGAAGCCGGTCTGATCCCGGCCCCTCCGGAACAGCCTCGGCGGAACAGCCCCTCCGGAACAGCCCCTCCGGGCGGGCCTATCCCGCGGCCCGCCGGGGCCGGGCCGGGACGGGCCGCGGCAGGACCGACCGCCCCCGCGCCGCCACCCGGAGGCCGGGGCCCGCCGGGGCGTCCGCCGGGACCGCCGACCAGGGCGGACGCCGGACCGCCGGACGCTCCGCGGCCACCGGCCCGCCCCCCAGGGAGGCGTGCAGCTGGGTGCGCCGGGAGATGCCGAGTTTGCGGTAGACGTTGGTCAGATGGAACTCGACCGTCCGCTGGGTCACCGTCAGCCGCTCGGCGATCTCCCGGTTGGACAGGCCGTTCGCCGCCAGCTCGGCCACCCTGCGCTCGTGCGCGGTCAGCGCCCAGCCGTGCCCGACCATGCCGGGTGTGCGGCCCTCGCCCGGTCGGCCCCGCGGCACGAGGGGGGCCGGGCCCGCCGCTCCGGGGTGCGCCCCCACCGCCGCCGGCCCGGCGTCCAGGTCCTCGCGCTCGCAGGCGGCGGCCTCCTCGACCCGGCCGAGCGCGCGCAGGGCCCGCGCCGCGGACGCCCGCCAGCGCAGGACCGGTCGGTGCGCCGGATGCACCGAGGACAGGCGCCGCCCGCAGTCCAGCAGCTCGGCCAGGGCCTCCTGCGGGGAGCCCTCGGCCAGCAGCAGCCCTCCCCTGGCCAGCCGCAGCGCCAGCGCGCCCACGGTCGACGGGAGCCGCCCGGCCGGCCTGAGGCGCTCCAGCATCGCCCGGGCGGATTCGGGCCGGTCGCCGCGGACCTCCAGTTCGGTCCAGACCGCGAGGGTCCGCAGCGCCCACGGCGCCCGGGCCCGCTGCCCGTGGCACTCCAGCACCGCGTCCATCGCGATCCGGGCGTGCCCGGCGGCCCGGCCCTCCTCGCCGCGGGCCAGCTGCACCCGGGCCGCCAGGACGTGCCCCGCCGCCGCGTCGTCCTCGGCGCGGTGGCGCAGTGCGTACTCCAGCGCCTGCTGCGCGCAGTCCAGCGCCGCCTCCGTGTCTCCGGTGAACAGCAGCGCGTTGACCAGCAGTTCGTGCTCCCAGTCGGCGGCGTCGGGGCCCAGTCGCGCCCAGCCGGGCGGCCAGCCCGCGGCCGCCGCCGGGTCGGCGGCCGTCAGCAGCGCCAGCGCCCGCTGTACGGCGGACGTCCGGGCCCCGGCACAGTCCTCGGGAGGGCACTGCGCGGGGGCGCCGTGCTGCCGCGCGGACGAACCGCCGCCCCCGGCGGCGCCGTTCGCGGCCCCCCTGGTCAGCAGCCGGAGTCCGGCCACCGCACCCGGGGCCGGGTCGACGCCGGGTGTGCCGGGCCTTCCGCAGGCGTCCCCGAACATGGTCCGGGCCGTGCGGGCCAGCACCGCGACGCCTTCGGGGGCCTGGGCCTCGTAGACGATCAGGGCCGCGGTGGCGGCCAGCCGCTCGGCGTCGGCCCGCCCGGTGGAGGCGTCGAGCGCCCGGTCCAGCCGGACCAGCGCCCGGACCGGCTCCTCCCCGGCCTCCGCCAGGGCCAGCTCGCAGAGCACCTGCGACCTCTCGGTGTCCTCAAGCGGCTGCTCCAGGGCGGCGCGCAGGCAGGCGACCGGCAGGGCGGTGTCGTCCGGCGGGGCGTCCGCGGCCGCCCGGCGCAGCAGCGGCGCCACCCAGGGCAGCCGCACCGGTGCGCCCGCCAGCAGCCGCCTGGCCACCTCGGCGGGCGGCGCGCACTGCTGGTAGAGCCGCACCGCCGCCTCCGCCTGCCAACGGGCCCGTTCGGCGTCGGGGACCAGCGCGCGGACCCCGTCCCGCAGCAGCGGGTGCCGGAACCTCGTACCGTCCGCCGTCAGCACGCCCATCGCCGTCAGCACCCGCCGCGGCTCCGCGTCGGTGCCGGAGACCGCCGCGACCTCGCCGACCAGGCGCGGCGCGGCCGGCTCCAGCACGGACAGGCAGCGGGCGTACTCCGCGGCGTCCGGCGACTGGCGCCGCAGTCGCTCGACCATCCGGACGGCTGGCTCGACCGCGCGGACCCCGGCGTCGTGCGGCAGCGGCGGCCCGCTCTCCTGCGAGTCCAGCAGGACCCGCAGCAGGGCCGGGTTGCCGCCGGCGTCCCGCAGCACCTCCGGGGCGGGCCCGGTCGAACCGCCGCTGCCGCGCGCCGCCGCCAGCCGGGCCACCTGCGGCCCGGTCAGCTCCGGGACGGGCACCTGCCGGGCCCGTGCGAGCAGGTCGGCGAGCGGCCCTGACGCGGCCCCCCGCTCGGCCGGGCAGCGGGTCACCAGCAGCACCACCGGCGTGGTGACCGGGCAGCGGCTGAGGTGGTGCAGCCAGCGCAGCGACTGCGGGTCGGCCCAGGTGATGTCGTCGACGGCGAGCAGCAGCGGCGCGTCGAACACCAGCTGCTGCACCGCCTCCTGCAGCCGTTCCTCGGCGGCGCGCTCCGCCGCCGGGCCCACCGGGGTGTCCGGCAGGGACGGGTCCGCCGCCCGGTGCCCGAGGAGCTGCCGGGCCACCCCGTACGGGTAGTCCTGCTGGTGCGGCCCGGCGGCGGCCTCGCGGACGGTGAACCCCTGGCGGCGGGCGCGGTCCGCCGAGGCCTCCAGGACGGCCGAGGTGCCCGCGCCCGGCAGCCCGGCCAGGCAGACCACGGCCCCGCGGCCGCCCTCGGCGCGGGTCAGGGCCAGCTCCACCTCGGCGAGTTGGAGGTCCCGCCCGACCAGTGCCGATCCGGTGTGCGCACCGGTCGGCGGCCGGTCCCCGGCCTGCGGGTCGACGTCTTCCACGAACATCCTGGCTCTCCAAGCGACGGGGTGGCGGCGTAGGGCGGGCCTGCTCGGCCCGGTGGCGGTCAGTGCGCCGTCGGCGGCCGGACCGGCCCGTGCAGTGCGGACAGCCACTCCTCGACCTGGGGCCGGGAGACCAGGTCGCGCCGGTGGACGACCAGGCCGCGCAGTTCGCTGCCGGTGTCGGTGACCCACAGGCTCAGGTCGAACAGCGCCCGGTCGAGCTCGGGCAGGCCCGCCTCGCCGGTCCGGCCGCCGAGGGTGAAGGCCTCCGGCGGGTTGCCGGCCAGGAAGAGGGCCCTGGCGGGCGCGGCCGGGTCGGCGCCGGGCCGGCCGACGCCGCGCACCGCCTCCGTCACCCGGTCCGACGGGACGTTCTGGTGGAGCAGGGCCCAGCGCACACCCTCGTGCACGGCCTGGACGGTCGCGTCGAGGCCCGCCTCGCGCGGTGCGTCCACGAGGACCGGCAGCAGGTTGACGAAGTTCCCCGTCACCTCGCCGGCCTCGGGCACGTAGCGGCCGGGGAACGGGCAGTAGAAGGCCAGTTCCTCGTTGACGATGTCGGGCCGCATGGCGTGCAGGACCTTGGCGCCCGCCAGGACGAAGCTCGTCACCCGGTGGCGCCGCGCCTGCTCGGTGTGCCGCCGGTAGGCCTCGCCGTCGACGGTGAACGGCACCGAGGCGGCCGCCACCGGGCCGGCCGGCCACGGGGAGTCGTCTCCGAGCAGCACCGGCGGGACCCCGTTGGGCAGCCGCTTGCGCCAGAGGTCGAGCAGCTCCCGGCTCCGGTCGCCGTCCAGCACCCGCCGCTCGGCGGCCGCGACCGCCGCCGGCGAGGGCCGGTTGCGGGTCCGGAGGAAGGCCTCCTCCTCGGCGGTGTACGCGGCGCCGACGTCCTCCAGGAACCGGGTGTAGGACAGTCCGTCGCAGACCGCGTGGTCGATCCTCAGCACCACGGCGAAGCCCGGCTCCGCCCGGCGCACGCACACCACCCGCAGGTGGCGCCGCGGCCCGTCGCCCTCCGGCGCGGCCCCGGCCGCCGCGGCGTCGGCCAGCTCCCGGTCCGCGATCCGGCGGGCCTCCGAGCACAGCCCGTCCCAGTCCGCACCGCCCAGCTCGACCAGGTCGACCGTCGGCGTCCACTCCTCCTCGCGGTACTGCGGGCCGGCCACCGGGTCGTCCCGGTAGGCGCTGCGCAGCGCCGGGTTGACCCGGACCGCCAGGGCCACCGCCCGCTGCAGCCGGGCCGGGTCCACCGAGGCCCCGGCGAACCGGAAGACCTTGCAGATGACGCTGACGGGTGTGCCTCCGCCGAGGTCGCCGCGACGCACGCCCAGGCTCATCCGGTGCGGCAGCGCGGCCCAGCCGTCCGACGGCCCGGGCTCCGGCTGCTGCTCGGGCTCCGGGGCCGCCCCGGCCGTTCCCGCCGCGCGCTGCACCTCGGCGGTGAACTCCGCCAGCCGGGGGGAGTCGAACAGGGTCTTCAGCGACATGTCGGTACCGAACTGCTCGCAGACCCTGGCGACCAGCGCGTCGGCGAGCAGCGAGTGGCCGCCCAGCTCGAAGAAGGAGTCCTCGGGGCGGATCGGGCCGAAGCCCAGCACCTCCTCCCAGATGGCGGTGACCGCGGCCAGCGTCGCCGCGTCCAGCGCGGTGGCGTCGGCGCGCCGGCCTTCGGTGTCCTGACCGTCGGTGTCCTGACCGTCGGTGTCCTGACCGTCGGTGTCCTGGATCCCGGTGCCGCAGCCGCCCGACCGCACGGGCGTGGCCGCCACCGCGGTGCCCGGGTCCTCGGCGATGTCCTGCAGGATCCGGACGTAGTCGTCCACCATCGCCGAGACCAGGGTCGGCCCGCACGCCCCCTGCGGGTCCTTCCAGAGGAGGTGCGTGCCGGCGCTGTCCTTGCGCACCATCGCCGCCAGCGTGAACCCGGCGGTGCTCTCCATGGGCTGGAGGCTCAGCACCGCGTCCGTGTCCGGGCCGGTGAGCCGCACCCGCTGCACGTCCACCCCGTCCCGGGTGGTGGCGTCCCACAGCTGGAACACCGTCTGGTGGGTGCGGGCCTGGGCCTGCGGGCCGGTCAGGCCGGCCGCCCGCATGATGGCGGGCAGCGGGAGGTCCCCGTGCGACAGCGCCTCCTTGAGCCGGCGGTACGCCCGGGGCAGCAGCTGCGCGTAGGAGTCGGACCCGCCGACCGGGCAGCGCACCGGAAGGGTGTTGACGAAGTAGCCGACGCTGTCCCTCAGCGCGGCGTCGGAGCGCCCGTGGTACGGGACGAACGCCAGCGGTTCGGCGGCTCCGGTACAGCGCGCGAGCAGCGCGAAGTACCCGCCGAGCAGCACGGCGGTGTACGAGATGCCGAGCTGGGCCGCGCGTTCGCGCAGCCGGGCAGCCAGGTCCGCCGGGAGCGTCTGCGCGACGGCGGTGTACTGCGGCCGGTCGGCGCCGACCGGGAGCCGGAAGTCCCGCGCGCCCCCGTCCAGCGCCTCCCGCCAGTAGGCCCGGTGGACGTCCCCGTCCGGGCCGTCGGCCAGCGCCCGGGAGCGTTCCGCGTACGCGGCGGTCGGCCCGGTCGGCGCCTCGGGCAGCGGCTGCAGGTCCGCGTAGGCCCGGCGCAGCGCGTCGAGCACCAGCAGGATGGAGGCGCCGTCGTAGACCAGGTGGTGCACCGCGAGCAGCAGCACCGTCCCGTCCGGGCAGTGCAGCAGGTCCACCCGGGCCAGCGGCCCGGTGCGCAGGTCGAACGGGGACTGCCAGGTGCGGCGCACCGCCTCCTCGCGGACCTCCTCGGTGGACGACTCGCGGACGGGGATCTCCGGCGCGTCGGACCAGTCCAGAACCGGCCGGCCCTCGTGTTCGGCGACCCGCCCGCGAAGCTGCGGCCAGGCCCGTCCGACGGCTCGCACCGCCCGGGCCAGGCGGTCGGGGTCGATCCGGCCCTGCACCAGGAAGGGCGTCGGGATGATGTGCGTCCACTGCGCCGGATCGCGTTTCCAGGCCACCCACATGGCCTGCTGCCCAACGGAGAGCGGGATGTACTGCGGTGCGGTGTTCACGCACAGTCCTTCCTGGGTGCTGCCGATGCTGCCGGGGTTCCGGGGGCGGCGGGCCTGGCACGCGGCACGGGCGTGGCCCGCGGCGGATCCGGCTCCGGCGGCCCCCGATGGCCACGATTGTGCTGGCGGCACGCCTGCGGGGGATCGACGCGCGTTCAACACCCGGCCCGGCCCGGTGCGCCGGGCGCGGGTGGCCGGGCCGCCGCGAGGGGTCGGCCCGGGCCGCCCGGCGGCCTGTCGGCCCCGGTCGCGTCCACCGCGTTGAACGGAAGTTGATCGACGGTCAGGCGGACTCTGCGACAGTCCTCCTGTCCGCCGCCCCCTGACCGGAAAAGAGGTGCCCGTCGATGTCCGCCGGCTCCCCGTTCCCCTCCCGCCGCACCCGGTTCACCGCGGCGCTCCTGCTGTCCGGCGCCGCGTTCCTCCTCGGCACCGCGTACGGCGCCCCGGGCGCCGTCGACGGCGGGTCGAAGGTGTCCGCCGCCCCCGCGCCGGGCGGCACCGGGGTCCCGCTCGAATGGAACACCACGGGCTCCTGCGCGAGTTGCACCGGCAAGGCCGCCGAGAAGTGACCGGAGGCCCCGGCGACCGGGGCCCCGACGGCCGGGGCCGGGTCGCCCAGAGCCGGATCGACCAGGGCCGGGTCGACCAGGGCCGCCGGGCGCGGCGGCTGCTCGGCCGGACAGCTCCGGCAGTGGCCGTACGGTTCGTCGGCGCGTGACGGACCGGGGCCGACGCCCGGACTCGGCCGCCCGCCCGCCCGCACCGCCTCGCCCATCCCGTCGAGCAGCCGCTGTGCCTGCGCCGCCTCCGGGAGGTCCAGCTGCCGGAGCAGGTCGAGCGCCTGGCGACAGGTGAGGCGGGCCTCCTCGGACCGGCCGAGCGCGGTCAGCGCCCGAGAGAGCGCCAGCAGGGCCTGGCCCTCGTCCCGGCGGGCCCCCGTCTCCCGGCAGAGCCGCAGCGCCGTGTCGGCGTGGCCGACCGCCTCCTGGGTGCGGCCGACCGCCCGCAGGCTGTCGGCGAGCTGGTAGCGGGCCCGGGCCTCCCGCCCCCGCATGCCCGTCCGCTGGGACAGCGCGATGCACTCGCGGTACCGGGCGATCGCCTCGTCATGGCGGCCCAGCTGGTACAGCGCCAGGCCCAGCACGTACAGGGCGTAGCCGGCGGACGCCGGGTCGGAGCGGGTGTCCGGCTCCGCGAGCACCTGCTCGCAGGCCTCGACGGCCTCCTCCGTCCGCCCGCTGCAGGACCGGGCCAGTGCGGCGTTCAGCCTCGTCGCGGTCGCTCCGGAGCGGTGGCCGAGCTCGTGGGCCAGGGTGATCGCCTCGTCGAAGCAGGCCACCGCCTCCTCGTAGCGGTGCTGGAACTGCGCCACCATCCCGAGGTCGTTGAGGGCCTGGCGGAGGATCGCGGTGTCCCCGGCGATCCGGCACAGCTCGACCGCCTGCCGGGCATGGGTCTCGGCCTCGGCGAGCCGGGCGGCCTGGAGGGCGAGGTTGCCGTTCAGGAACCGGGCCCGGCCCAGCGTCCTGGCGTCGTCCACCCGGTCCGCCGCGTGCAGCACGACCCGGGCGCCGCGGGCCAGTAGTCCGTGCCGGACCTCCCAGCCGAACGGGGTGAGGGCGATCAGCAGGTCGGTGGCCTCGCTCAGCGCCCGGCGGCCGTACTCCTCGCCGCCCCGGGCGGTCTCCTCGGCGGCGGCGACCACGCCCTCGAACTCGGCGACCGCCCAGGCGCGGGCCGCCCGGGCGTCGGCCAGCGGCTCGCCGGCGGAGCGGGCCGGACCGAGCATCCCGCTGACCGGGTCGCCGGGGACGGCCTGCTGGAACGCGGAACAGGCGGTGGCCAGCAGGAAGTCCAGCCACCTGGTCCGGGCCTCGACGGCCTCGCCGGGCCGTTCACAGCGGGCCCGCTGCCGGGCGAACACCCGCAGCAGGTCGTGGTAGCGGTAGCGGCCGGCGGCCGGGCTCTGCAGCATGGCCGCGTCGACCAGCGACTCCAGCAGCTCCTCGGCCTCGGACTCGTCCGCGTCCACCAGCACCGCGGCGGCGGGCACCCCCACGTCGGGACCGTCCGCGAGGGAGACCAGGCGGAACGCCCGGGCCTGGGCGGGGGTCAACTGGCGGTAGCCCAGCTCGAAGGCGGCCTCGATGGCCAGGTCGCCGACCCGCAGCTCGGCGATCCTGCGCCGCTCGTCCGCGAGCCGCCGGGCGAGCGACTCCAGCGTCCAGCTCCGGCGGGAGGCCAGCCGGGTGGCCAGGATCCGGACGGCCAGCGGGAGGAAGCCGCAGGTCGCCAACAGCTCGACGGCGGCCTCGGGCTCTTGGTGCAGTCGCTCCGGGCCGGCCAGCCGGCCGAGCAGTTCGAGGGCCTCGTCGGGGGTGAAGACGTCGAGGTCCACCTCGAGGCCGGTGGGGAGGCCGAACAGCCTGGTCCGGCTGGTGGCGATCACGGCGCAGCCCGCCGAGCCCGGCAGCAGGTAGCGCAGCTGCGCGGCGTCGCGGGCGTTGTCGAGCAGGACCAGGACGCGCCGGCCGTCCAGGGAGGACCGGTACAGGGCCGCCCTCGCCTCCAGGCCGTCCGGTATCGCGTCGGCCGGGGTGCCCAGGGCGAGCAGGAAGTCGGCCAGCACGATGGACGGGTCGGCCGGCTCCTGGTCGACGCCGCGGAGGTCGGCGTGCAACTGCCCGTCGGGGAACCAGCGGCGGGTGCGGTGGGCGACGTGGACGGCCAGCACGCTCTTGCCGACCCCGCCCATGCCGGCGACGGCCACGACGGCGGGAGCGCCGCGTCCGGCGCCGGTCAGCGCCTCGCACATCCGGGCCGCGGGCGCGGTGCGGCCGACCAGGTCGGCGGTTTCGGCGGGGAGTTGCGCGGGTGCGGGCAGTGCCGCCCGGAACCCGCGCTCGGGTGCGTCGGCGTGCGGGGACGGCCGGTCGGCCGGGGCCGGCGTCCGCTCGTCGGGCGCGGTCGGGGTGGTCGGCGCAGCCGGGGCAGCCGGAGCGTCCGACGGCTCGGAGGCGTCCTCCCCCCGGGCCGGGCCGAGCAGGCAGGGGTCGCCGGCCAGCACCCGCCGGTGGATCTCGGTCAGCTCCGGGCCCGGGTCCAGGCCCTGCTCGGAGATCAGCCGCTGCCGGATCCGCTGGTAGACCTGCAGCGCCTCGGTCTGCCGGCCGCCCGCGAACAGGGCCCGCATCAGCAGCCCGTGGGCGCTCTCGCGCAGCGGGTTCTCGGAGACGAAGGCGGTCAGGTCCGGGACGGCCAGCGCGTGCCGGCCGAGCGCCAGCGCCAGGTCGAGCCGCTGCTCGATCAGGGTGAGCCGGAGTTCGGTGAGCCGGGCCCGCTGGCGCTTCGCGAAGGGCCCGGGGATCTTGGCGAGCGGGTCGCCCCGCCACAGTGCCAGGGCCTGTTCGAGGAGGGCGTCGGCCTCCTCCAGGCGCCCGGCCGAGCGGGCCCCGGCCGCCCGGCCGACGAGGTCCTCCGCCTGCCAGAGGTCCAGGGAGTCCGGCGGGACGAGCAGCCGGTAGCCGTCGCCGGCCGACACCAGGACCACCGGTGCGACGGAGCGGTCCGGCTCCATCAGCCGCCGCCAGCGCCACGCGTAGGTCCGTACGGTGGTGACCGCGGCATCGGGTGGCGACTGGCCCCACAGCGCCTCGACCAGGCCGGCGATGGTCGAGGACCCGTTGGGGCTCAGCAGCAGCACGGCCAGCATCGCCTGCTGCTGCGGGGTCCCCACCGCGAGCTGCACCGAGCCGCAGTGCGCCCGCAAGGATCCCAGCACGCCGAACCCGAGCTCGCGCGCCTGGAAACATCGTTCGTCCACCTGTGCTCCGTTCATATATGCAGGACTTGGCATGTCCCCGAATGGTTCCCGCGGAGGAATCCCCGTCGACCGGGCGCCCGCGCCCCGCTCCCACCGGCCTCCCCCGCCGATCTACATCCGATCAACCCCCGGATCAACGGACGGCCGCACGGATTCCCGCGGATCCCCGCCGATCCCCGCAGGGCGGAGCAGCGCGGGCACCCGTGGAGACGGTCATACTAAGTTCAGTCATAATCCGCAGTCACAGGGGGAGTTCACCGTGGAACACCTGCAGCGGCTGGGCGCCGGAATCCGGCGGCTGCGGCGCGCCGCCGGCCTCTCCCAGACGGACCTGGCCGGACCGGACTTCTCCCCCAGCTACATCTCCCTGCTGGAGTCCGGCAGACGGACGCCGTCACCCGACGTCCTCGTCCGGCTCGCCGCCCGGCTGGGCTGCGAGCCGGAGCACCTCACCAGGCTCCTGGACCGCGCCGACCGCGGCGAGCTGGAGGTCGAACTCCAGCTCGCCGACGCCGCCCTGGAGCGGGACGGCTCGCCCGAGGCCGCCCTGGGCCGGTACCGGTCCGTACGGGAGCGGGCCACCGGCGCGGACCTCAGGGACCTCGGGCTCGCGGCCGACCTGGGAACCGCCCGCGCCCTGGAGCGGGCCGGCCGGCTGGCCGAGGCCGTCGACCGCTACGAGCGGCTGCGGACCGCCGCCGCGCACTCCCAGGGCCGGGTCTCCCGGCTCGCCGTCGTGGTGGCACTCTGCCGCTGCTACCGCGAGCTGGGCGACCTCGACCACGCGCTCACGCTCGGCGAGAGCGCCCTGGCCGAGGTGCAGCGGCTCGGGCTGGTCCCGACCCAGGTGGGGGTGGAGCTGCTGGCCTCCCTCGCCGCCCTCCACTGCGAACGGGGGGACGTCCACCGCGCCCGGCAGCTCACCGGCACCGCCGTCCGGCTCGCCGAGTCGGTCGGCACCCCGGGGGCGCTCGGCGCCGCGTACTGGGGCGCCGGCCTCGCCGCACACACGGGCGGCGATCCGGGGGACGCCCTGCCGCTGCTCAGACGGGCGCTGGCGACGCAGCCGGCGGGCGAGCACGAGCGGGTGGCCGGGCGGCTGCGCGTCCTGCACGCCGAGGTCCTGCTCGGCCAGGACCCGCCCGACCCGGCCGCCGCCCGGTCCGAACTGGCCGCGGCGGCGGCGCCGCTGGCCGAGCACGGCGCCCCCGCCGACCGGGCCGCCCACGCCCTCGCGGCGGCCCGGGCCGAGCTGCTGCTCGGCGAGGCCGCCGCCGCCGCCGAGCTGGCCGGCCGCGCCCTCGCCGTACTGCCGCCCGAGGCCGGTCCCGAACGGGCCCGGGCCCTGCTGCTGCTCGCCGAGGCCCGGACCGGTAGCAGCGCGGCCGCTCCGGCCGTCGGCACCGCCCTGCGGCAGGCCGCCGAGGCGCTGACCGGGGCGACCCGCGGCCGTCGCGCAGCGGGCGCCTGGGCCGAACTGGCCACCGCGCTCCACCGGGCCGGCGAGCACGAATCGGCCGCCCGGGCCTTCCGGCAGGCGCTGCGCTGCCACGGCCACCGACTGCCGGAACCACCGCCCGGCGAGGGCGCCGAATTCGCCGACCGGTAGCACCGACCGGCCGGAAAAGTGGCCGTTCAGTCAAGGCCGGCAGTCACGGATTTCCTTCGGAGGAACCCGAATTGACGCCCAATTCGGCGGCCCGGAGCGGCCTTTGACGGCCCGGTCGCACCGTGGTCTCATCGTGGTCGCTGGCCGACCGAGGGAGACCTGATGAGCCGGATACCACTCGCGCTGAGCCACGGCGGGCCCATCGATCTCACCGCCGACGATCCCCAAACACTGCCCGAACTCCTGCGGCTGGCGGCGGTCCGCTTCCCCTCGGCCGCACTGGTGACCCTGGACCGGCAGGGCGAGGCCCACACCGTCCGCTACCCGGAACTCCTCGACACCGCCGGGCGGTTGCTCACCGGGCTGCGCCGGCACGGCCTCGCCCCCGGGGACCGGGCGATCCTGGTCGGCCTGCCCCCGGCCGACTTCTTCCCCGCCCTCTGGGCCTGTCTGCTGGGCGGCGTCCAGCCGATGGCGATCAGCGAGCCGGTGGAGAGCGCCGAACTGCACGCCGGAACGGGCCGGTTCGTCCACGCCTGGCGGCGGCTCGGCCGCCCGCCGGTCCTGTCGTCCGCCACCGGGGTCGCCGCGCTCACCGGGGCCGGGGTGCCCGCCATCGACCCCGGCTCGCTGACCGACCGCCACGGCACCGACCCGCACCGGCCGGACGGCGCCGACACCGCGCTGCTGATGCTCTCCTCCGGCAGCACCGGCCACGCGAAGGCCGCCCGGCTGACCCACCGGGGCCTCGCCGAGTTCGGGCACGGCTCGCGCCGGCTGCTCGGCTGGCGGCCGGGCGAGGTGGCGCTGAACTGGCTGCCGACCGACCACAGCGGCGCCCTGCTCCTCTACCACCTGCTGCCGCTGTTCACCGGGACCACCCAGATCCACGTACCCACCGACCTGGTGCTGGCCGACCCGCTGCGCTGGCTCGACCTGATGGACCGGCACCGGGTGAACCACTCCTGGGCCCCCGCCTTCGGCTACCAGCTGGTCCGCGACGCGCTGGCCAGGCGTCCGGAGGCCGACCCGGACCTCTCCGCCGTGCGCACCCTGGTCAGCGGCGGCGAGCAGATCACCCCCGGGCTGGTCCGCGGATTCCTGGCGGCGACCGCCCGCCTCGGCCTGCCGGGCGACTCCTTCGTGCCCGCCTGGGGCATGGCCGAGACCTGCACCGGCATCACCATGGGCCGGTTCGGCGCCCCGGGAGGCACCCACCGGATCCGTCGGGCCAGTCTCGCGGGCGCGCTGGAGTACGCCGGACCGCAGACCCCGGACGACGAGTGCGTGGAGTTCGTGTCGGTCGGCCGCCCGGCCCCGGGCACCACCCTGCGGATCGTCGGCCCGCAGGGCGAGGTGCTGCCGGAGGGCCGGATAGGCACCCTCCAGGTCGGCTCGGCACGGGTGACCCCGGGCTACGTCGACGACCCGGCCGCCGACGAGCGGGCGTTCCCGACGGGCGACTGGGAGCCCCGCAGCTGGCTGGACACCGGGGATCTGGGCTTCCTCCGCAACGGCGAACTGGTGGTGACCGGGCGGGACAAGGACATCGTGATCCTCAACGGCCACAACCACCTCTGCCACGAGATCGAGGAGGTCGCGGCCTCCGTCGAGGGCGTGCTGGCCGGCGCGGTGGCCGCCTGCGGCCTGCCCGGTGCGGGGAGCGGTACCGAGGCCCTGGGGGTGCTGTTCGCACCCGACGACCCCGCACCCGACGACCCCGCGCGCGAGGCGGCGACGACCGCGCGGGCGATCCGCGCGGCGCTGTTCACCCGGCTCCGGCTGACCGCCGCGGCCGTCGTCCCGGTGGCGGCCGCGGCCTTCCCCCGCACCTCCAGCGGCAAGGTGCTGCGCCGGGCCGCCCGCGAGATCCTGCTGGCCTCCGGCCCGGACGAACCGCGGGCCCCTGCACAGCCGCCTCTCGCTTCGCAGCCGCCTCTCCCTCCGCAGCCGCGGCCCGCGCTGGACACCGTCCGCCGAGCCGTCCGCGAGGTCCTCGCCGCGCGGTCCGGCGGCGCGCCCGACGAGGGCCCGGGGGACACCACGCCCTTCCACGAACTGGGGCTCGACTCGGTGGCGTTGGTCCGGCTGCACGTCGGGCTGGAGCGCGCCCTCGCCGTCGGGTTCCCCCGGACCCTGCTCTTCGAGCACCCCACCATCGCCTCGCTGGCAGCCGCGCTGGACGGGCTGCACGCGGCCCCGGAGGCCGCCACCGGCACCACCGCCGGGACGGCCGCCGGGACGGCTCGAACGGCAGCACCGGCGGACGCACCGGAGGCGCCCGACCGACGGGTCGCCGTCATCGGCATGGCCCTGCGCTTCCCCGGCGCCTCGGACCCGGAGGGCTTCTGGGCCGACCTGCGGGCCGGCACCCGGCGCATCTCCACCTTCAGCGAGGCCGAGCTGGCCTCGGCCGGCCTCACCCCCGAGGACGCCGCCGATCCCCGGCTGCGGCCCTTCGGCGGGGTGCTGGACGACGTCACCGGCTTCGACCACCGCTTCTTCGGCGTCAGCCCGCACGAGGCCGCCCTCACCCACCCCGCCCACCGCCTGTTCCTGGAGTGCGCCTACCACGCGCTGGAGGAGGGCGGCTACGCCGACCCCGCCCGGGCCGAGCGGATCGGCGTCTTCGCCGGGTCCGGTATGAACCTGCTCGACTACCAGGGCGACGCCGGCCGCCCGCCCGCCGACCCGGGTCTGGCCATGCAGTCCTCGCTGGGCGCGGCCCCGGACTTCCTCGCGTCCCGGGTCGCCTACCGGCTGAACCTGCGCGGCCCCGCGATCGGTGTGCAGACGGCCTGCTCGTCCTCGCTGGTGGCGGTCCACCTCGCCGTCCAGGCCCTGCAGAACGGCGATGCCGAGCTGGCCCTGGCGGGCGCGGCGGCGGTGCACCTGCCGCAGCACTCCGGGTACCGGCTGCACCCAGGCAGCGTCCTGTCGCCGAGCGGCGCCTGCCGCCCCTTCGACGCGGCCGCGGACGGCACCGTCGGCGGCAACGGGGTCGCCGTCGTGCTGCTCAAGCCGCTTCGCCGGGCGCTGGCGGACGGCGACCGGATCCACGCGGTGATCGCGGGCTCGGCGGTCAACAACGACGGCGCGGCCAAGATCGGCTTCACTGCGCCCGGCGTCACCGGGCAGACCGAGGTGATCTCGCAGGCCCTCGCCCGTGCCGGTCTGCCCGCCGACGGCATCGGCCATCTGGAGGCGCACGGCACCGGCACCCCGCTGGGCGATCCGGTCGAGTTCGCCGCTCTCAGCGCCGCCCTGCGCAGCCCGTCGGGCCGAACGGGCTTCTGCACCCTCGGCTCCGTCAAGGCGAACATCGGGCACCTGGACACCTGCGCCGGTATGGCCGGTCTGATCAAGTCGGTGCTGATGCTGCGGCACCGCACCCTGGTCGCGATGCCCGGCCCGACCACCTGGAACCCCGCCCTGGACGCGGCCGGCAGCCCGTTCGTCCTCGCCACCGACACCCGCCCCTGGCCGGCCGGCCACGAACCGCGGCGTGCCGGGGTGAGCGCGCTCGGCGTCGGCGGCACCAACGCCTTCGTCGTGCTGGAGGAGGCTCCCGAGGCCGTCGAGCCCGCCGGCGCCCCCGCCGCCGGGCCCGCCGTGCTGGCGCTGTCGGCCGGACACCCCGAGGCGCTGCGCGACCTGGCCTCGGAGCTGTCCGGCTGGCTGGCCGCCCGGCCGCGGACACCGCCGGGCGCCGTGGCGGCCGAACTGGCCCGCCGCCCCCGGTACACCCACCGGCTCGCGGTGACCGGTCGGACCGCGACCGGACTCGCCGAGGCGCTGGACACCTGGCAGCGCACCGGCGCCACCCCCGACGGACACCACGGCAGCGTGCCCCCGGAGGGGTTCGGCCCGACGGCCTTCGCCTACTCCGGCCAGGGCTCCGACCCCCGGCCGCTGCTGGCCCTGCTGCGCACGCACCCCGCCTCCGGTCACCTCCTCGCGGAGTGCGACGAGGAGTACCGGCGGCTCACCGGCACCCGGCTGCTGGACCGCCTGGAGGCCGCGCCGGACGGCCCGCTGTCCACGGAGCTGGCCCAGCCCGCGCTGTTCGCCGCCCAGGCGGCCGCCACCGAACTGTGGCGCGGCCGCGGTCTGCGACCGGACCACCTGCTGGGCCACAGCATCGGCGAGTACGCCGCACTCTGGGCCGCGGGCGGCATCGGCACCAGGACCGGCCTTCGGCTGACCGCGCTGCGCGGACGGCTGATGCAGGGCACCGAACCCGGCGCGATGCTCGCCGTGCGGGCCGACCCCGCCCTGGCCGGGCGGATCGCCGCGGCGACCGGACTCACCGTCGCGGCCGAGAACGCGGCCGACAGCCAGGTGCTCTCCGGCCGGCCCGGGGACGTCGACCGGGCCGCGGCCCTGCTCGACGCCGAGGCGGTGGCCTGGCGGCGGCTGCCGGTGGACCGGGCCTTCCATTCGGCGCTGCTCGATCCCGTCCTGGCGGAGTTCCGCCGCGAGGCGCAGCGGTGCGAGTACCTCCCGATCCACACCCCGTTCGCCTGCGGGCCGGACGGCACGGTCCTGCCGCCGGGGTCGGTCCTCGGGGCGGACCACCTGGTGGCCCAGCTCCGCGGCCCGGTCCGGTTCCGGCGGCTGCTGACCGCGCTGGAGGCCGCGGGCTGCCGCGGCTACCTGACGATCGGACCGGACGAGGAGCTGGCCGGGCTGGGCCGCAGGACCACCCGGGGCCGCCCGTGGACCGCCTCCCAGCGGCGCGCCCTCCCGGCGGAGTCGGGGGACGCGCTGGCGCAGGCCGAGCTGTACTGCCTGGGCGCTCCGCTCGGGCTTCCGCGCGAGGGCGCGCCGTCGCCCGATCCGCTGCCGCGCTACCCGTTCCGGCGAACGGACGTCCCGTACTCGCGCGGACCGTCGTCCCCGGAGCAGTTGCCCCCCGAGCAGTTGCCCCCCGAGCAGTTGCCCACGGAGCCGTTGCCCACGGAGCCGTTGCCCCCCGAGCAGTTGCCCACGGAGCCGGCCCGGCCGGACGCCCGCGCTGCCGCCTCCGGTGTGCCGCTGGCCGAGGTCATCGCCCTGACGTCACGCCATCTCGGCTGCGCCCCGGGCGAGGTGGCACCCGACGACACGTTCGTCCGGCTCGGCGCGGACTCCCTGGCGCTCGCCGCGATGGGCCGCGAGCTGAGGGAGCGCTTCGGCTCCCGGGTGGCGCTGCGCGACCTGTTCGACTCCCTGGACACGCCCCGCAGGCTGGCCGCCGCGCTGGAGCCCCACCGGCCGGCCGCTGCCGCCGCCGCTCCCGCTGTCGGCGCCGCTGCCGCTCCCGCTCCCGTTCCCGCTGTCGGCGCCGCGGCCGTTCCCGCTGTCGGGTCCGCGCAGTCCGACCCGGTCCAGGCGCTCATCGCCCAGCAGCTGCGGCTCAACGACCGGATGGCCGACCTGATCGAGCGCCAGCTCGCCGTCCTGGGAGCCGGCCCGGCACCGTCCCCGGCGCCGCCCGCGCCGCCCACGCCGGTCACGCTCCAGTCGCCCTCGCCCGCGCCCTCGCCGTCCCCGGCTTCTGCGCCATCCCCGGCCCCGGGCCCGTCGGTTCGGGGCTGCGACTTCAGCCTCTACTTCTTCGGCGACTACCCGGAGCAGGACGGCCGGCACAAGTACGACCTGGTCCTGGACGCCACCGCCTACGCCGACCGGCAGGGCTTCCACACCGTCTGGCTGCCCGAACGGCACTTCCACTCCTTCGGGGCCCTCTTCCCCAACCCCTCGGTGCTCGCCGCCGCGCTCGCCACCCGCACCACCCGGATCCGGCTGCACGCGGGCTCGGTCGTCCTGCCGCTGCACCACCCGATCCGGGTCGCCGAGGAGTGGTCCGTGGTGGACAACCTCTCGGACGGCCGGGCCGGCCTCTGCGTGGCATCCGGCTGGCACGCACGGGACTTCGCGCTCGCCCCGGAGGGCTTCGGCCGGCACCGGGAGCTGATGTACGAGCGGCTCGACACGGTGCGGGCGCTCTGGTCCGGAGCGTCGGTCGGCGCGACGGCCGGCGACGGCAGGCCCGTCGACGTGGCGCTGTTCCCCCGGCCGGTGCAGGCCGAGCCCCCGCTGTTCGTGGCGGTGGCGCAGAACCCGGACAGCTACCGGGCCGCCGCCCGGAACGGGCTGGGGGTGGTCACCAACCTGATGTCGCAGTCCGTGGAGCAGCTCGCCGAGAACATCGCGATCTACCGCGGCGCCCGGGCCGAGGCCGGACTGGATCCCGCCGCCGGCCGGGTGGTGGCACTGCTCCACACCTACCTCGGTACCGACCGGGCTGACGCCCGGGCCGAGGCCCGCGATCCCTTCTGCGCCTATCTGCGCTCGTCGATGGCACTGCTGGGCCAGTTCGCCAACAGCCTCGGGCTGGCCGCCGACCTGGAGCGCACCCCGCCCGAGGACCTGGACTTCCTCCTGCAGCGCGCCTACGAGCAGTACTGCGCCGACCGGGCGCTGATCGGCACCGTGGACAGCGCCGCGCCCGTGGTCGCACGCCTGCTGGCCGCCGGGGTCGACGAGATCGCCGGCTTCGTCGACTTCGGCCTAAGCCGCGAGCGGGTGCTCGACGGGCTGGTCCGGCTCGACGAGCTGCGGCGCCGGTTCACCGCCGCTGCCACCGAGCCGGAAGCCGTCGCCGTCGCCGAACCTGAAGCCGAGACCGAGCCCGAGGCCGAACTGCCGCTCTCGCCCGCGCAACGCGGCGTCTGGTTCATCGAACAGCTCGATCCCGACAGCACCGACTACCTGGAGCCGCGGGCGATCCGGCTGGACGGCCCGCTGGACCAGGCCGCCCTCGACTCGGCGCTCGACCTGGTGGTGCGGCGGCAGCCCGCGCTGCGCACCGCGTTCCGGCAGCGCGACGGCGAGCCGCGGCAGGTGGTCCAGGCGCGGGCCGTACTGGACTGCCCGCTGGTGGACTGCTCCGGCCGGTTCGAGGAGGACGCGGTGGCCGAGCACCTCGCCGAGCTCGGCGCCGAACCGCTGGACCTCACCCGGGCACCCCTGGTCCGGGCCCGGCTGCTCCGGCTGTCCGCCCATCGGCACGTCCTGGTGCTGCTGACACACCACCTGGTGTTCGACGCCGCCTCACTGCACATCCTGGGACAGGACCTGGCCGCCCATCTGCGCGCGTGGCCGCACCCGTCCGCACCGCTGCCCGCGCTGCCCGCCCGCCGACCGGAGAGCCGGCCGGAGAGCGAGCCGACCGCCCCCGACCGGCTCGCCTACTGGCGCCGCCGGCTCGCGGACGCACCCGCCCCGGCACTGCCCACCGACCGGCCGCGTTCGGAGCACCCCCCGGTCCCCGCCTGGCTCTCCCACACCTTCGGCCCGGCCACCCGCCAGGCCCTACGCGGCTTCGCCCGGGCAAGCGGCGCGACGCCGTTCATGGCCGTCGTGGCCGCCGTCGGCACCGTCCTGGCGAGGTTCGGAGGGCAGGACGACCTGGTGCTCGGCACGGCCGTGGGCAACCGCCCCGCCGACTGCGACGGGGTGATCGGCTTCTTCGTGGAGACCGTCCCCCTGCGCCTCGACCTGGCCGGGGATCCGGCCTTCGCGGAGCTGCTGGACCGGGTCAGGACCCTCAGCGCCGACGCCTACGACCACGCGGTGCCCTTCGACGAGCTGGTGCGCGCGGTCAACCCCGAGCGCGGGGCCGGCCGCAACCCGCTGTTCCAGGTGATGGTGGAGTACGAGGCCCCGGCCGAGCCGGGGTTCGGCGCGGGCGCGCTGCGCGGCGAGGTGGTCGACCTGCCCAACGGACGGGCGCCCTTCGACCTCAGCCTCTGCCTGTCGTACCGCGACGGCCTGCTGCACTGCCTGGCGCACTACGACGCGGCGCTGTTCACCGAGGAGACCGTGCGCCGGATCCTGGCCTACGTGGAGCAGGTGCTGGAGCTCGGCGCCGAGGATCCCGTCGGCCGGAGGCTGTCCGACCTGACGGCGCCGCCCGCGGCCGAGGCCCGCCTCCTGGACGGCTTCGAGAACCACCCGGACGCCGCCGCCCCCGGTGGGCCGGACCACCCGGAGCTGCTGCACCACGCGTTCGAACGGCAGGCCCGCCGCACGCCCTCGGCGCCGGCCGTGGTCGACGCCGGGCAACCGGTCGGCTACCGCGAACTCGACCTGGCCGCCGAGGCGCTGGCCGCCCGGCTGCGCACCGGGGCCGGGGCCGACGTCACGGGGGCGGTGGTGGCCGTCTGCCTGCCGCGCGGCGTGCCCGCGGTGTCGGCGGTCCTGGCCGTGCTCAAGGCCGGCGCCGTGCTGCTGCCGCTGGATCCCGCCCAGCCCGCCGCCCGGCTGGCGCACATGCTGACGGACAGCGGGGCGGTGCTGCTGGTCACCACGGCCGCGGCGGAGCCAGCGGGCCTGCGCACCGCCGTACCCGGGCTGCGGGTGCTCGACCTCGACGCCGAGCCCGCCCGACCCGCCCCGCCCACGCCGGACACCGCCCCGGCCCGCGGCCCCGACGACCCGGCGCTCTGCCTCTACACCTCCGGCTCCACCGGCCGCGCCAAGGGCGTGCTCCTGCCGCACCGCGGACCGGTCAACCTGTTCCGCTGGTTCCGCCGGACCAGGCCACGGCTGCGGACCCTCCAGTGGGCCTCCGCCGGTTTCGACCTCAGCCTCTTCGAGGTCTTCACCACCCTCGGCTCTGGCGCCGCCCTGGTACTGCTGCCCGAGGAGGACCGGTACGACGCCCACGCGACGGCCGACGCCGTACGCGGTAACGGCGTCCAGCGGCTCTGCCTCACCGCGAGCGCCCTCGCCCATCTGATGGAGGCCGACCCCGCACTCCCCGAGCTGCGCGAGCTGGTCTCGGTCGGCGAGCGGCTGCTGCCCACCCCGGCCCTGCGCCGGTTCCTGGCCGCGCACCCGCACTGCGCCCTCTTCAACGAGTACGGTCCGACCGAGGCGTCGATGATGGTGACCTCCCACCGGGTGGACCCGCGCGACGACGCCCCGGCCGTCGGCCGCCCGGTGTCCGGGGTCGCGGTCCGGCTGCTGGACGGCGCCGGGCGGAGGGTCCCGCTCGGCGCGGTGGGCGAGATCCACGCGGGCGGCGCCGCGCCGGCCCTGGGGTACCTCGACCGGCCCGGGGAGACCGCGGCCGCCTTCGTCCCCGACCCGCTGGCACCCGGCTCCCGGCTCTACCGGACGGGGGACCTGGGGCGCTGGACGGCCGCCGGGGAGCTGCGCTACCTCGGTCGGCGCGACGACCAGGTGAAGATCCGGGGCGTCCGGATCGAGCCGGCCGAGACCCGCCGGGCGCTGCTCGCCGTGCCGGGCGTACGCGACGCCGAGGTGGTGGTCCGCACCGGTCCCGACGGCGGGCCGAGACTGGTCGGCTACCTGGTGCTCGGCCCCGGCACCGACCCGGCGGAGGTGCACGCCCGGCTTGCCGCCCGGCTGCCCGGCCCGTTCGTCCCCGGCGCCTGGGTCCGGCTGGACCGACTGCCGCTCAACGCCGCCGGCAAGCACGACCTGGCCGCCCTGCCGGAGCCCGACTGGGCCGCGGCCGAGGGGGGAGCCGAGCCGCTGACGCCGGCCGAACACGCCGTGCACGCCGTCTGGTGCGAGCAGCTGGGCCTCGGCTCGGTGCCGGTCGACCGGTCCTTCTTCGCCGTGGGCGGTCACTCGCTGAGCGCGGTCCGACTGCTCGGCCGGCTCCGCGCGGAGCTCGGCCTGGACTGCTCCCTCTCCGGCTTCCTCCAGCAGCCGACCGTCCGGGCGCTGGCCGGCCGCCTGCCGGCCCCGGGCGAGGAGGGCGCCGAGCTGTCCGGCGTGCAGCTGCGGATGTGGCGGCGGCACCGGACGCATCCACGGCCGGAGGTCTGCAACGCGAGCGTCCGCCTCGACCTGACCGGGGAGCTCGACCCGCAGGCCCTGGCCGACGCCCTCGGGCTGCTGGCCGAGCGGCACGAGGCCCTGCGGAGCCGGTTCACCGAGACCGCCGAGGGGCCCCGCCGACACGTCCCGGCCGAGGCCCGCCCGGAGGTCCGGGTGGAGGAGGTCGACCCGCAGCAGGTGGACGCCTGGTCCCGGGGCCTGGCGGACCGGCCGTTCCTCCCGGACGAGGCGCCGTGGTGGCGCGCCGGGCTCGCCCGCCTCGGCGAAGGCTCGTGGACCCTGGTCCTGACCTTCCATCACCTGCTCGTCGACGGCTGGTCGCTGGGCGTTCTGCTGGCCGAGCTCCCCGCCCTCTACACCGCGGCCGGCACCGGCACCGAACCGGACCTGCCGGAGCCCTCGGTGCCGTACCGCGACTACGCGGCCTGGCGCACCCGGCAGACCTCCGGCGCCGCCCGCGCCGAGCTGGAGGGCTTCTGGCGGGCCGAACTCGCCGGAGACCCGGCCGGCGCCCGCCTCCCCCGGGACCTCCCCCGCCCCGCCCGGCCCTCCGGCCGCGGAGCCGTGGCCGCCACCGTCCTGCCGGCCGCCGCGACCGAGCGGCTCCGCCGGCTGGCCGCCGAGCAGGGCAGCACCCTGGCCGCGGTGCTGGCCACCGTGTGCGCCCGCTGGCTCGGCGGGCTCTGCGACCAGTCCGACCTGGTCCTCGCCCTGTCCAGCGCCAACCGCCCGGACCCGGCCCACTTCCACACCGTCGGCATGCTCGGCGGCCCCGTCCCGCTCCGCCTGTCGGCCGACCCGCACACCCCCTTCGACGCCGCCCTGGCCCGGACCACCCGGACGCTGTTCACCGCCCTCGAACACCAGGCCCTGGCCTGGGACGAGGTGGTCGCCGTCATCCCGCCCCCGAAGGAGGGCGAGCCCCCGCTCGACGCCGTGATGCTGACCGTGGCCGACACCACCGGGCCCTCCGTCCGCCTGCCCGGCCTCCGCACCGAACTCCGCACACTGCCCAGCGCCGGGGTGTCCCGCACCGATCTCTACATCCGCGCCGAACCCGGCCCGGACGGCATCCGCCTCTGGTTCGAGTACAGCACCGACCTCTTCCGCCCGGACACCCTCAGCGGCTGGGCCGCGGAGTTCACCTCGGCACTGGAGCGGACCGCCGACGCCACCGGCTGACGCCGGGCCGCCGCCGGGGGCGCCGACGGCCGGGGGCCGGGGGCGTGCCCACCCGGCGCCGACCGGACACGCCCTACGCTGCCGGTCATGACGAGTACGGCGGAACAGATGGCGCGGGCGTTCGACGAACTGTCGGGCGACTACGACGACGCGCACCACGACGCGATCGCGGCGGAGCTGACCGACTGGCTGGCGCCGGAGGAGGGCGAGCGGGTGGCGGATGTCGCCTGCGGCACCGGGGCGGTGGCGCTGGCCGTGGCCCGTCGGCGGAAGGCCGCGGGCCGCGGGGTACCGGTGCTGGCGGTCGACCTCTCGGCCGGGATGGTGGCGGCGGGACGGGCCCGGATGGAACGGGCCGGCCTGGCCGGGGCGATCGACTGGCGGGTCGGCCCGGCGGTGCCGCTGCCGGTCCACGACGGCGGTCTCGACCTGGCCCTCTGCGCGTCTTCGCTGCACTTCCTGGGGAGCGCCGCGCCGGCCGACTGGCTGCGTGCGGTGCGGCCGGGCGGCCGGGTCGGCTTCAGCCTGCCGGTCGCCTCGGGCTTCCGGCCGGGCGGGGTGTTCGCCGAACTGGTCGCCTCCGACCTCGTGCTGCCCGAGGACGCCGAGGGCGCGGTCCGGCTGGCCGAGGCGGCGGGGCTCACCGCCGCGGCCGCGCGGCTGCTCCGACTCGGTACCCGCACGGTGGTGCTGGTCCGGGCCGAGGTGCCCGGCGGACCGGCGGACCGCTGACGCCTCTGCTTTCCCGTCGGGCCCTTTCCGCGGCGATTTCCACGTTCACCCATTCGGCAATAGCCCCGCCGCACCGTGCGGGCACCCAGGCGGGCGGTCGGAATTGCCGCCACCGGAATTCCGGTGAACGGCGGAGTTCGGCGCCGCCCCGGCGGATCGGCCCCCGCCGCCCGCCGCCACCCCAGGCGTCCGGCCGTTCCGGAGGCACGACAGCCGGGCTGACGGCGGGTCAGTGCGTTCACCTGCAGGCCATTGCAAGGACCCGCCGACCCGGGTTGCATTCATCGGCATTTCCATTGCAACAATCCGGCGGGATATGGCCGGTTTGACACCGAAATGCGGCATCATTTCGATTGACCCTGCACGGCGCGCGACATAGTTTTCCCTTCCCGGGAGGAATACGGCCCGGCCGGGGGCGAATTCGCCCCCGCAGCACCGGACCGCCCCATGCCGAAACCCGCGCCGCTCCCGGCCCGGGATCCGCGCCGGGAAACGGTCGGCCACGCCGATCCAGCGGCACCACGGACCCCCCGGACACCCCGAGCGAAGGAAACGGCCGAAGCCCATGGGAAAGCCCCTCCACCGTGCACACCCGCCCCCCGACGGCGCCCCCGCCGCACCATCGACCCCCGGCCGCCGGCCGCCGGGCACGGGCCACCGGGCGTAGGCCGCGGCCCCCGCCGGACGCGCGGCCGCGGCCGCGGTGACCCGCTCCGGCCTGCGGCCCAACGAGGGCACCCGGGGCCGCGTCAGGCCAGCGAGTCGATCCAGCGCTCCAGTCGGCGCCCCTCGACGGCCATCAGCTCGGGCTCGCGAAGGGTGTTGGTGAGCAGCGAGATCCCCTGGTACGCGGCCACCAGCGCGACCGCGAGTTCGCGGGAGTCCTCGCGGCCCATCGCCTCGAACTGGCACTCCGCCCAGTCGATGAGCTGCCGCATGACCTTGGCGATGGACTCGTCGAGGCCGTCGGCCCGCTTGTCGAGCTCCGAGGCGAGGCTGCCGGTGGGGCAGCCGTACCGGGCGGTGAGCTCGCGCTGCCCGACCCAGCCCGCCAGGAGCGCCTTCAGCCTGTCCTGGGGGGCGGGGAGCGCGTCGAGCGCTTCGATCATCGCCTGGAGGCCTTGCCCGTGCGCGGCGATCGCCGCCTCGACCAGCTCGTTCTTGGTCTTGAAGTAGTAGTAGACGTTGCCGACCGGGACGTCCGCCGCCCGGGCGATGTCGGCCAGCGTGGTCTGTTCGACGCCCTTCTCGTGCAGCACCTGCGCCGCGGCGGCCGCCAGCCGCTCCCGCTTGCCCGGCGATCGCCGGGAACTCCTTGAGTCAGTCACCTGACTGACTGTAGACGCCTGACGCGGCGTCGGCTACTGTTCCGAGTGAGTCAGCCAACTAACTCACTCGGCTGACCCACCGACTGCCTTACCCATGGGGGTTCTTGTGATTGTTGTGACGGGTGCGACCGGGAACGTCGGCCAGGAGCTCGTGCGGCTCCTCCTCGGAGCCGGCGAGCAGGTGACCGCCGTGTCCCGCCGGTCCGGCCGACTTCCCGACGGCGTACGGCACTTCGCGGCGGACCTCGCCGACCCGAAGAGCCTGGGCGCCGCCCTCGACGGGGCCGACGCGCTGTTCCTGCTCGTCGCCGGCGACGACCCGGCGGGCGTCCTCGACCTCGCCGCGGCGAGCGGGGTGCGGCGGGTGGTCCTGCTCTCCTCGCAGGGGGCCGGGACGCGGCCGGAGGTCTACGGCCACCCCGCGGCGTTCGAGGACGCGGTGCGCCGCTCGGGTCTCGACTGGACCATCCTGCGCTCCGGCGGTCTGAACTCGAACGCCTTCGCCTGGGCCGAGTCGATCCGGGCGCAGCGGACGGCCGCCGCGCCGTTCGGCGAGGTCGGGCTGCCCACCGTCGACCCGGCGGACGTCGCCGCGGTCGCGGCCGCGGTCCTGCGCGAGGACGGCCACGCGGGCCGGACGTACGAGCTCACCGGACCGGCGCCGGTCACGCCACGCGAGCGGGCCGAGGCGATCGGCGCGGCGCTGGGCGCCCCGGTGCGGTTCGTCGAGCAGACCCGCGCCGAGGCCCGCGCGCAGATGCTGTCCTTCATGCCCGAGCCGGTGGTGGAGGGCACCCTCGCCATCCTCGGCGAGCCGCTGCCCGCCGAGCAGGCGGTCAGCCCCGACGTCGAGCACGTCCTCGGCCGGGCACCGCGGAGCTTCGCCCGCTGGGCCGCCCGCACCGCCCCCGCGTTCCGGTGAACCCCCCACTCCGTCAGCACACTTGAGAGGAAGGCCGTCGTGCCCGTCCAGCCCGTACTCGACTCCGTCATGTTCCACCGGGAGGTCGGCGCCGGTGCGCCGATGGTCTTCCTGCACGGCAACCCCACCTCCTCCCACCTGTGGAGGGACGTCCTCCCGGCCGTCGGCGCACCGGGGCGGCTGCTGGCCCCGGACCTGATCGGGATGGGCGGGTCGGGCAAGCCCGACCTCGCCTACACCTTCGCCGACCACGCCCGTTACCTGGACGCCTGGTTCGACGCGCTCGGCCTGGAGGACGTGGTGCTGGTCGGCCACGACTGGGGTGGCGCCCTGGCCTTCGACTGGGCCGCCCGGCACCCCGGACGGGTGCGCGGCCTCGTGTTCACCGAGACCATCGTCAAGCCGATGGCCTGGGCGGAGTTCCCCGAGGGCGGCCGAGAGCTGTTCCGGTCGATCAGGACGCCGGGGGTGGGCGAGGCCATGATCCTCGACGACAACGCCTTCATCGAGCAGGCGCTGCCCGGCTCGGTCGCCACCCCCCTCTCCCCCGCGGACCTGGACGTCTACCGCAGCCCCTACCCCACCCGGGAGAGCCGCCGGCCGCTGCTGCAGTGGCCGCGGTCGATGCCGCTCGACGGCGAACCCGCCGACGTGGTGGCCAGGATCCAGGCCTACGACCGCTGGTTGGCGACCAGCCCGGACGTCCCCAAACTGCTGCTCGCCTTCGCGCCCGGCCCCGGCGCCATGATGGGCCCGGAGATCGTCGACTGGTGCGCGGAGAACATCGCCGGCCTGGAGATCGAGCGCAGCGACGCCCCGGCCGGACACCACACGCCGGAGGACCAGCCCCTCGCGATCGCCGCCGCCGTAGCCGGCTGGGCCGACCGCCACAAGCTCCGCTGAGCCCCCTCACCCGACGGTGTTCGGCGGGACCGGAAAGCACCACCCCCGACTTGGAGGATTCGCATGACCGCACAACGCAGGATCGTGACCGGCCTGTTCATCTCGCTGGACGGCGTCGTGGAGGCGCCGGAGACCTGGCACTTCCCGTACCTGAACGACGAGATGGGCGCCGCGATCGACCAGATGTACAGCGCGGCGGACACCCTGCTGCTCGGCCGGACGACCTACGAGGCGTTCGCCGCCGTCTGGCCGCACCGGAGCGGCGAGCTGGCCGACGCCATCAACGGCATCCGCAAGCTGGTCGCCTCCACCACCCTGACCGCCGTCGACTGGAACAACTCGGCCGTCATCGAGGGTGATGTCGTCACCGCGCTCAAGGAGCTCAAGCAGCAGCCGGGCGGGACCATCAACCTGACCGGCAGCATCGGCCTGACCCGCACCCTGCTGGAGGCGGGCCTCGTCGACGAGCTGCGGCTGCTCGTCCACCCGGTCGTGCTGGGCACCGGCCTGCGGCTGTTCCCCGAGGGCTCCCCCCGGGTGCCGCTGAAGCTCACCGGCTCGGCCACCTTCTCCACCGGCGTGCTGGACCTGACCTACCAGCCCGCCTGACCGTACGGGGTCGGCCCGCCGTACGCGTGCGGCGGGCCGCCTCCGGTAGCCGCCGGGCCGTCAGAGCACCCCGGACTCACCCACGACCTGCGCGAAGGCCCGGATCGGCGCGCTCTCCGCCTCACCGCGCGTCAGCCGGCACATGGCGGCTGTCACGGGTGGACGAAAGCAGGCGTGCGGACGGGGGGCGACCCCGTCCCGGGAAATCCGGTTGCCCGTCGACCACGGGGAGAAAAGGATGCCGCTCATGATCGACACACCGCTGTACCTGACCTTCGTGATCGCCGCTCTCGCCCTGTGCGTCACCCCGGGGCCGGACATGATGTTCGTGGTGGCCATGGGCGGCCGCGGCGGCCCGGCCGCCGGGGTGATGGCCGCCCTGGGGGTGGCCTTCGGGGCGATGGTGCACGCCCTGGCCGCGATGCTGGGGCTGTCGTCCCTGTTCGCCCACCTGCCGGTGCTGTACGAGGTGCTGCGCTGGGCGGGTGCGACCTACCTGGTCTACCTCGCCGTCCAGGCGCTCCGCGACCGGTCCTCGCTGGTCGGGGGTGACGACGGACCGGCGCCGGCCGGCCGGCTGCGCGCGTTCGTCAAGGGTGCCGTCACCAACCTGCTCAACCCCAAGGTGATCATGTTCAACATCGCGTTCCTGCCGCAGTTCGTGAACCCCGACCGGGGCAACGTGACGGGCCAGCTCCTGGTCCTCGGCCTCACCCTGGTGGTCGTCGGCCTGGCCGTCGACGCCACGGTCGGCGTGCTGTCCGGCAGGCTGGCGGCGCTGCTGCGCAACAGCCGCCGGGTCGCCCGCGGCCTCGACGTCTTCAGCGGCGCGGTCTTCGGCGCCCTGGCCGTCCGGCTGGTCACCGCCTCGGACTAGGTTCGGTCCGGGCCCGCCCGGCCGGTGGCGCCCAGGGCGCCCCGGTCGGCAAGGGGCGGCCGTTCAGAGGCTGCGGGCGGTGATGTCGCCGTAGGAGGTGGTCGCGTGGATGGCCAGGTCCGGGGCGCCGCCGGTGTTCCGGAGCGCGTTGTGGATCCGGCCGTGGGCGGTGCTGGCGTCCAGGGAGGCGGAGGCGCCCTGGGCGGCGCCGACGGCGATCTCGCCGGAGTCGGTGCGCAGCGTGACGGTGCCGCGGACGGCCTCGGTGATCCTGATGTCGCCCTTCCGGGTGCCGATCTCCGCGGGGCCGCCGAGGCGGCCGACCGAGACGTCGCCGGCGAGGAGGGTGACGCGGGCGCTCGCGGCCTCGTCGAGCGTGACCGACCCGTGCGAGAGCTCCAGGGAGACGTCGCCGAGCCGCCCGTCGCCCCGGAGTTCGGCGCTGGCCGCCTTCGCCTCGATCCGGGAGCCGGCGGGCAGCTGGACCGTCACCTCGACGGAGCCGGAGGCGCCGAGGACCTGGTTCTTCGCCGGGGCCTCGATCCGCAGGACGCCGTCGCGGTACTCGACCGCGGTCTGCTCGGCCGCCTTCACGTCGCGGCCCTTGGCGGCATCCGCCGGCAGCACCTCGACCACGGTGTCGGCACGGTCGGCGGCGATGAACCGGATGCGCCCGGCGGGGATGTCGAGGACGGCGGCGATCGGGGCGGTGGTGTCGAACTTCTGCATTGTTCTGTCCTTCGGCTCGTTGTTTCTGACATCGCAAACGCTACGTTGCCTTCACGGTTCATGGCAACATCATCGTTGCGAAAAATCTGCATCAGCGCAGCTCAAAGCGCAATTATCGTTGCAATAGGCTGCACTTCAACGCAACGCTAATGCCTCAAGTCATTGCATTGCAGTGGAGCTGAACGCTACGCGGGAGGCGCCGGGGAGGCGTGCGGAGGCGTGCGGAGGCGTGCGGAGGCCTGCTGAGGCCTGCTGAGGCGTGCCGGAACGTCAGGCCCCGGCGGGGGGAGCCCACTCCGCGAGCTGGATCACGACGCCGTTGGGGTCGGTGAGCTCCAACCGCTGCACACCCCGCGGCTCACAGTGCGGCGGGACCTCGCGGGTGAGACCCGCGAACTCCTCGACTGTCAGCGCCTCCCGGTATCCGAGGTGCGTGGTGAAGAAGCGACAGGAGGCGAGCGGGTCCGCGACGATCAGCGCCATGGTGGAAGCGAGGTTGTTCACCGCGGTCGGCACCCCCCGGCTCCGGGAACTGGCATCTCGGTGGTGCTCCTCTTCTGCGTGCTCCGGGGACGGATCAAGCATTCCGCCACCGTGATCACCGGAACAACGGCCGAGCGCGCAACGGTCGTTAACCCCCCGGTTGACGAACCCCCCGGCCGGGGCCCCGGGCCGCGGCCGACCGTCCCGGCACCCGGGGGTCCAGCAGGCCACGCCCCCGGGGGGGGCTGAACCCCGGGTCATTGAGCCGTACCCGCCTCGGCTGGTGGGCTGAGACCATGGACGCCACGAACCTCGCCGT
This sequence comes from Kitasatospora sp. NPDC048239, assembly GCF_043202015.1. NCBI lineage: Bacteria > Bacillati > Actinomycetota > Actinomycetes > Kitasatosporales > Streptomycetaceae > Kitasatospora > Kitasatospora sp. NPDC048239. The sequence continues at coordinate 52,283 of NZ_JBICZP010000026.1, forward strand.
CGAACTCGATCGGTCAGCCGGACCTACCGGCGCGGTCCCGAGCCGGTCATCGGCCTGGCGAAGTGCGCGTCGGCTTCCCCTTCGGCACCTTCACCGCCGTCATGGGCCCCGCCGGGTCCGGCAAGTCGACCCTGCTGCGGTCGGCCGCCGGCCTGGAGCCGACCGACCAGGGCGAAGGCAACGCCCTGCTGATGATCCTCGGCCTGGCGCTCTGCTACGCGGCCATCGCCCTCACGGCCGCCGTCCTGCCGGCCGCCCTGCTGCCGGACGCCTGCAAGCTCTCCGGGTGACCACCCTTGCCCGCACCCGGGCCGGGCCGGGCCCAGGCCCTGTCCGGCCGATCTTGCCGGGCGCACGACGCCGGGCATCCCGCCGCCGCGCGCTGATCCGCCAAGACCGACCGGAGGGACCCGGCGGTCAGCGGGTGACGCTCCAGACCAGGCTGCGGGTCAGCGCCGGGGTCAGGGCCGGGTCGATGACGGCCGACGTGGGGTCGTTCGCCACGGCCTTGAGCTCGTGGACCGCGGGCTTCGGGCCGGTCGGGCCGAGGTCGGAGACGGCGATCGCCTTGTGGTCGCGCAGGGCCGTCACCTCCTTGCCGTCGAGGTACCAGCGCAGCTTGGTGCCGGACACCGGGAGGTCGACGGTGAGGTGGTCGGTCGCGGTCAGCCTGGTGGTGACGGGCGTGGCGCTGGAGAGGGTGGAGGCCCGCCGGTAGAAGCCGGCGATCATCGCCTCGCGGCCGGGGAGGTTGAACTCGCGGCCCAGCGAGCGCATCACGGAGTTGTCGGTCGGCCGGTTGAGACCGGACGGGTAGTTGCCGGCGCCCTGGTAGGCGCCGACGGTGCCGCCGTCGGGCGAGGCCTTCCCGAGCCAGCGGTACCACTTGACCTTGTCCTGGCGCATCCGGTCGGCGCTCAGGGTGGTGATGTTGGGCTGCGGGGGCTCCGCGCCCTTGTAGGGCTCCTGGCCCTCGGCGACGTACTCGTCCGCGAGCTTGCCCAGCGAGTGGCCGGTCTCGTGCACCGCTATCTGGCCGGACGCGCCGTTGCCGCCCGCCACGGTGGCGATCCCCTCGTAGCCGAGCGGCGACTGCGTGCTCCCGTAGCCGGCGCCCCCGTACTTGGCGGTGTTGGCGACGACGATCACCAGGTCGGCCTGCGGCGCCTTGGCGGCATAGGTGTCGACGGCCTTGATGTCCACGCAGAGCAGCCGCTCGATGGAGTTGCACCAGAAGCGCGAGCCGAGGGCGGTCTTGCGGACGGTGCTCTGCTTCGGGTCCCCCGAGACGCCCGACTGGGCGGAGACGGCGTTCACGGCCCACACGTTGAACAGCTTGCGGTAGGTGGCGTAGGGCTGGACGGCGCTGATGTCCTTCCACTTCGCGGCGGCGTCCTTGCGGAACTTCTCCTGCTCCGAGGCCGTGTAGCCGTCGCCGATCATGACCACGTCCAACTTGCTGTCCGTGCTCCCGTTGTTGACGATCTTCGTGACGGCACCGTCCCCGGCGGCGGTCACGCCCATGGACGGCTCGGCGACGAAGGGGGACGCCGCAGGGACCTTGGCCCGGCTGATGGCGCCGTCCTCGGCGAAGACCTCGACGTCCTGGTCCGCCGGGGAGGCGGTGACGGCGGCCGGGTCGGACGGAGCGTCGGCGGCGGCCGGACCGACGCCGACGGCGAGGGCCGCGAGCGTCGTGGCACCGGCCAGGAGGACCGAGGTGAACCTGCTGTTGCGCAAGGGGGTTTCTCCGAGATCGACGGGCGGGCGAAAAGCGGTGACGGGCGGGTCCACGGCCAACACGGGAACCCCGGAACGGAACTGACCGTGCGACACCATCCGCTCGCCACCTCACCGGTGGATACGGCCGCTCCCCGGCCGGCGGTTCACCCCGGCCCGCCGGAGGGGGCGGCCGGGCCGGGCGGCACGAGGCGGATTCCGCAGTCGGGTGATGTTCACGGGGACGCGCCCCGGCCCGTCCGCCGCCGGGCCGGCTCGGCATAGTGTCCGCTCTGCGGGCCACGCGCCCGCCCCGCCCCCGCCCTGCCCCGCGCCGCGCCGCGCCGCCGACGAAAGGACTGTGACGTGCAGGAACTCTCGATCATCGAGGCGCCGTCCGTGCTCGGGCTACGGCCCTCCGGCGTCCAGGACCTCCCGGCGGCCCTGCTCGACGCCGGTCTGCTCGACCTGCTCGACGGTCTGGGGGCGGTACGGGCGGGCCGCGTCGAACCGCCGCCCTACGACCCCGCCCGGGACGAGGCCACCGGGATCCTCAACCCGGCTGGCATCGCGCGGTACTCCACCGCCCTGGCCGACGCCGTCGGGGCCGTCCTCGACCGCGGCCGCTTCCCCGTCGTCCTCGGCGGCGACTGCAGCATCCTGCTCGGCAACCTCCTCGCCCTGCGCCGGCGCGGGCGCTACGGACTGCTCTTCCTCGACGGCCACACCGACTTCTACCAGCCGTCCGCGGAACCGGTCGGCGAGGCGGCCTCGATGGACCTCGCCCTGGCCACGGGCCGCGGCCCCCGCCCGCTCACCGACCTCGAAGGCCGCGGCCCCCTGGTACGCGACGAGGACGTCGTCGCCTTCGGCTACCGCGACACCGCCGAGGCCGTCGAGGCCGGCATGCAGCCACTGCCGCCCCGCATGCACACCATCGACCTCGACGCCGTCCGCGCCGCCGGCGCCGCCACCGCCGCCCGCCGGGCGGTCGACCACCTCACGGCCGGCGGCAGCACCGGATTCTGGGTCCACCTCGACGTCGACGTCCTGGACGACGCGGTCATGCCGGCCGTCGACTACCGCCTCCCCGGCGGCCTCACCTGGCCGGAGCTGGAAACCGTCCTACGAACCGCCCTCACCGACGACCGCGCCGCCGGCCTCGACGTCACGATCTTCAACCCCCGCCTCGACCCCGCCGGAACCATCACCACCCGCCTCACCCGATGCCTGGCCCAGACCCTCACGGCCCGCCTCACCCGAGGCACCTGAACCCGGCCACCCCCTCCCGCACGGCGGACGGGCAATGGGCACCGCCGACGAGGCCCTGTCACCCCCCGTGCTCGGTGACCGTTCCGTTGGCCGTCACCTCGTACACGGCGATGCCCAGCCGCGCGCGGACGTGCTCGGGCACGCGCAGGGCGTGCCGCAGGCCCGACGTCGGGACGACGAGCGCGTACCGCACGCCCGCCCCCGGCCCGGCCATCCGGCGCAGCAGCTGTCCGTAGGCGATGTCGGCGTCGATGCCGGGCTCGCTCGTACGACCCTTCGCTTCGGCGATGATGCGTTCGCCGTCCCGTACCGCCTCGAGGTCGGTGTACGGATCGGTGGGCGGCACGACGACCCAGCCGGCCTCGGTGAGCCAGCTGCGGAACGCGTCCACCACCCGGTCCTCGTCGCCGGGCCAGGCCTGGAGCACCGGGGCCAGGACGGCGGCGATCGCCGCCAGGTCCGCCCGCCGGTCCCGGCGGTGGAGTCGGCCCCTTGCGTCGGCGCCGAGGTCGCCCGGGCGGATGACCGCGAGGCGCAGTCTGTGCAGGGGGATCTCGGTGTCTCGGCGGGCGTCGTAGAGGGCCCGCTGCTCACCGCGATGAACGCCGCTGACGGTCGTCCGCTCCGGTTTGTCGAAGAACGGGACGGCCTCGTCGTGCTGGCGCTCTCGGTACTCCACCACGAGCTTTCGCCGCGGCCAGTAGCCGTCGACGGGCAGCTTGGCGCGGCGCCCGTCGGCGCCGGGATCTCCGCGCAGCCAGTCGAAGCGGTGCTGCCGCCGCGCGGCCTCCCCCAGATACTCGTCGCAGAGGTCGAGAACGTACGCCTCGTCACTTCCGGTTCGCCCACTCACGGCACGGCATCCTGCTCCGTCGACGAGACCGGAATCGCGGGAGGGCCGCTTACAACCGGCGGAGTCCCCGCCCGCTGGCCTCGCTACGCCCGACGAAGCGCTGGGAGGCGAGTATGCGGCACCCCTCCCCCGGGCCCAGGACGCCCTTGTCGAATAGCTTGTGGTGCAAGGCTCACAGGCACAGACCGTTGTCGACCTCGCCCGGCCCGAGAGGGCGACGCTCGCCCGGAGCCTCGCCTGGCCGTGAGGCATTCCCACAAGGGATGGAGCAGGCGGGGTTTCGCTTCCCGGGCCGACCGCAAGTTATTCCAGGGATCGCGAGAATCGGATTCGTTACCTAATCAGAACTCGAGAACTATTCCGAAATCTTTATTTTTGTGATATGATGTCAAATCATTACACTAGCGTTCGACGACATGACGAACAAAGCACAACCCAGCCGGACAGCGCTCATGTCGGCCGCAGCACGCGCGGCCCACCTCATCGTCGACGAGGCTCCCTCGATCTTCGCCGACACCCTGGCCCAGACCCTCCTCGGGGAGTGCGCCGACGAACTCCTCGGATACCACCGGGCGTACGGTGGGCACCCGGTTCTGTCCGGCGCGCGGACGGCGGCCGTTACTCGCAGCCGCTACACCGAGGACCGCCTGGCCGAGCTGGCCGCACAGGGCGTCGACCAGTACGTGATCCTCGGCGCGGGGCTGGACTCCTTCGCCTACCGGTCGGAACTGGCGGGCTGCGTAAGGGTGTTCGAGGTGGACAAACCCGTGACCCAGCACTGGAAGCGGACACTGCTGGTCGAGACGGGGGCGACGGTGCCACCGTCCGCCGTCTTCGTCCCGGTCGACTTCGAGAAGGAGTCCGCCCGGTCGCTCACCGATCACCTCGTACGGGCCGGCTTCGACCGGGGCCGACCCGCACTGGTCAGCTGGCTCGGGGTCACGATGTACCTGACCCCCGAGGCGATCAGTCAGACCCTGGCCGTCGTCAGCGGCTTCGCGCCCGGCACGGAGCTCATCGTGGAGCACCTCCTCCCGGCCGAACTCCGGGACGAGGCAGGGCAGTCGTATGCGGAACTGGTCATGGCTGCGGCGGCCGAGCAGGGCGAGCTCTGGCAGACGTTCCTCGGCATCGAGCAGATGGACGCCCTGCTACGCGAGCACCGGCTTCAGCCGATCGAGTACGTCGGCCAACGCGAAACGGTCGCTCCCGCGGAGTGGGAACGGACCGACGCGCTCCGCCCGTTCGAGCTGTCCGTCCTCGCCCGCGCGAGCGTTCCCGCCCACCAGACGGCCCCGGCCCGGTAGTCGACCGTGTTCGGCGGCGCAGGACCAACGCGGCTGACTCAGTCCTGCCCCCCGTGGATCCAGATCCGCAGCGGACCGACCGGCTCGAAGCCGTGGCGCACGGCGGCCGCCAGGTCGTCACCGTGCTCGTAGCCGACCACCGGCAGGGCGGGAAACAGCCGGTGCACCGCATCCACCACGCCCAGCCAGGCTGTGTCAGGGTCGTCGAGTGCGAAGACGTTGGAGATTCCGACCACCTGGTCGCTGCGGCTCGCCACTGCTCCGGCGACCATCCGGCCGTCGGCGGAGCGGCCGACGAGCACGAACGTGGCTGGGTCGTCGAGCAGTTCGGGCCGGAACAGTGCGCTGCCGTCCTCGTTGTCCCAGGCCATGGCCCAGGCGCTCAGCGTGTCCGTATCACGTGCCACGTCCCAGGCAAGATCCGAGGGGACGACGGGCGCGTTCGCCGGACGGTGGATCCACTGCGCCTCGAACAGGACGTCAAAGCCGGCCCCCGTCAGGTCAAGGTCGGCGAAACTGTCCTTGACCGAGGCACCGGGCGCGGCGGTGTCGATCCGGGCGACCAGCGCGGCCGGATCGGCGCCGGGCACCAGCGTCACCGCGTCCGGGTAGTACAGCGGGGTGCGGGCCGGGGCGGCCCATGCCTGCTCCCCGAACCGGCTCGCCACACCGTGTGATCGGCTCATCGCCGCACACCACTCGGCGTTGTTGCGGGCGGCAGCCCGGACCGTGGACTGGTTCAACGTCTTCACGAATGTGGATCATGGCACAGCACGGCCCTGCTGAGCGACCCGCTTTCGTCGACGCCCCTCGCTCACGCATGCCGGAGTGGAAAGCCGACCTCGGCCCAGAGGGCACGCGGAGCGGCGGGCCGGTCAGGGGCTTGGTGGGCGTCGGTAGCCCACGCTTTCGTGTGGACGCCGGAGTTGTCGACCACTGGCCAGCCCGGGTCACCAGTACCGGCGAAGTCGGCCCATGCACGCACCATTCGGCGTGCCAGTCCTCGGTCCGCGGAGGTGGGTGCGCCTCCGATGAGGAATGCGAGTCGGTCGTCGTCGAGGTTGCCGAAGGCGAAGGGGATGTCCGCACAGTGCCAGGCCCGCACGACGCCTTCCCCTTCCGCATTTCCCTCCCCTCCCCCGCGCCGACGATCGAAACGCGACAGGTAGGCCCGGCCTCCGGCTTGACCATGGACCTCGGCAAGTCGCTTGCTGTACTCCCCGAACAGCAGATCACCGAAGATGGCGAGGTAGACGTCGAGCACCGGAGCACGGGGCATCGCGGCTCGATAGCCGGCCACCAGAGCGTCGGGGAGGCCGAAGTCCTTGGCGAAGAGGGCCAGCTGTTCATCGGTGGTGACCTTTGCGCTGCTGCCGACGGCATCGGGCAACCAGTACTCCTCCGTGGTGTGACAGACCAGCAGGTCCACGTCCCGGGCCGCGCCGGTGCTCATCCCCGTGAGCGGATCGGTGGGCAGGACGTCACCGTCGAGGACCGGCGCGTAGAGCGAGGGGTCGAAGTGACGGGATCCGGAGGAAGGGTCCCGTACGCCCGGCCCATGTCCGGGCGGCAGTTGGGCATCTCAGCTCGCCGACGCCTGCCGGGGCGGGCGTGGCAGCCGGGGGTGGCATCGCCTTCACCGTCACCGGCTCGGTGCAGGCTGCCACTTCGATGGACAAGATCCTGAAGAAGGAAGAACGGGGCCGGCGGCAGGGGCATCGCACTCCATCGCGGGGCCCGTAGGCTCCGCTGGTGCCGCAGGAGGTGGCCAGGTTGTCGGCCGGGGCGGACTTCCCCTGGTGGAGCACGTCCGCACTGGGTCGAGGGCAGTTGCGGATCCCGGGCTCAGAGCGCCACGGTTTTGAAGGCCGCCGCGATCTCACCCCTCCTGCGCCCTTGGGCGAGGAGGACGTGCAGGAGGAGCCGGGCCTTGTAGGCGTCGAGGTGGCCGCCCCGGATGAGCCCGCGCCCGAGCAGGTCCTTCTCCGAACCGGGGAAACCGTAAGTGGCTTCCAGGACCGGCCCGTTGCCGATGCGGCTGGTGAGGATGACGGGGATCCGGGAGGCGGTCGCTTCCAGGGTGGCCACAAAGCTTCGGGGGACGTGGCCGACGCCGAACGCGGCGACGACGAGTCCCTCGCAGGCCTCGGCCATGGCGGCGAGCAGGGTGCCGTCGTCGCCGAGCGTCGCGGTGTACAGACCGACCCGCGGCGCCGGACCGCTCAGCCGTCCGGGGAACGTGGTGCGGGCGGCGAGCGGAGCGTGCAGGTGGACCCGCCCTTCGTAGAGGCGCCCCAGGGGCCCGGTGGCCGGGGAGGCGAACGCGGCGGGGCTGGTGCTGTGGGACTTGCGGACGGTGCGGGCCGCGTGGATCTCGTCGCCGAGGACGACCACGGTGCCGGCGCCGTGCAGCTCGGGGGCTGCGGCGGCGATGACGGCGGCGTGGATGTTCGCCGGGCCGTCCGCACCGGGCTGGGTGGGGTTGCGCATGGCTCCGGTAACGACGATCGGCTGATCGCCCGCGTGCAGGAGGTCGAGGAGGTAGGCCGTCTCCTCGATCGTGTCGGTGCCCTGGGTGACCACAGCTCCGTCGCAGCCGGCCTCGAAGGCGCCGGCGATGGCGTCCGACAGTGCGGTGAGGTCGTCGAAGCCGAGGGAGGCTCCGGGCAGGCGCCGGAAGTCGTGGACCTCCAGGTCGATGTCCAGGCTCTGCAAGACGGGGACGGCGTCGAGGAGTTCCCGGGCGGACAGGGCCGGTACGACTCCGCCGGTCGCCGGATCGGTGGTCATCGCGATGGTCCCGCCGAGGGAGAAGATCGCAACTGTCCTCGCGTGCAACGTCGTTCTCTCCCTGTCTCCGGCCGTTCCGCAAACGGTGCGGCCGGGTGGCCTTCGGGCAATCTATCGGTTCAGGTCGTGCGGTCGGCGGCGAGCGGCCTGCGGCGTCCAGGCCCTCCAGGCCCATCTCGACGGAAGGCATCCGAGTCCCACCGCAAGTCCATCTCCTCCTCCGTCCGCATCCGTCCTCCGGCGACAGCCAGAGCGGCTTTCGGCGGTACGGACACCTCGCCGTCTGCGAGGATGCGGAGCAGGATGTCCCAGTACTGGAGCATTGAGGCCCGGTGCCATAAGAGCAGAGGACCATCGCGTTGACACACCAGACCCTGGCGCGGCTCCGCCGCGCCGCCGCGGCCGGGACCGTCACGATCACGGCGTCGGGGCCCGCCACGGTTGATGCCGTCCGGGACCGCGAGACGGGACTGAAGCCGCACTTCGGGGCCGTCACCTGGACGGCGCCCCCCGCCTACCGGGCCTTCCTCGCGGCGCACGACACCTTCGCTTGCCGGCGCGAGAACGGCCATGGCAGCACGGAGTTCGTCATCGTCGGCAACGATGACATCGTCGACCTGAACTCGGATCTCGTGCACATGCCGGAGGGCGTGGACCGCGGAGACGGCCGCCGGCTGTCCACCAACCATCTGGTCGGCTTCGCTCTCGCCGACGCGAGCGGCGAAGCGGTGTGGTGCTTCGACGTCACGCAGCCCGACGCCGACGGCGAGTACCCCGTCTACCACTACCACCAGGACGCGGACCGGGGCATCCGCTACCTCGAGAACGGCGACTGGGAGAACCCGGCCGACACGACGCCCGACTTCCCTTCGTTCACCGCCTGGTTGGACGCGATGGCCCAGGCCTTCACCGCGACCGAGCCGCCGGCGTGGCTCTGGGATCTGGGGGAACCGCACTACCGCGGCGCCGACGACCGCTGACTCGTGTCGGCGGGGAGGATGGGCAGCGGGGTCCCGATCAACTCGACTCCGTCCGCCGTACGCAGCGACTCCATACGTCGGAGTAGGTCGGAGGACAAGGCCATCGCGCACCTCTCACTCAACAAGCATGCCCACTCGGAGAGTTGCGCGACGACTCCTCCATGGCCAGGGGTTACGCCAAGACCCCTGCTGCACCGCTCGGCGGGACGCCGTCCTCGGGTACCCGCACCTCGCGGAGCGCTTTGCGGTCGATGCTCGCACCCCGGGTGAAGCGGCGACTGCCGATCATCTCCAGGAGAGCGGTGAACGACTCCGACACCCTCTCAGTCGTCGACAACACTCGGCTCCTACCGACCACCCCCAAGACCAAAGGCAGCCACCGCCTGGGTCGCCCTGTCCGACCGCGTCGTTGACGCCCTCGACGAACGGACGGGCTCACGCGCGTTCGGCCAGATCGCATCCGCTGGCGGGTACGTCTTCCACTGCCACGGGCGCCCCCTGCACCCCAAGCACGTCCTCGACCGCTTCCACGTGCTCTGCGACTGGTCCGGCGCCCCGCGCATTGCCGTTTCACGACCTGCGCCACCTCGCCGCGAGCTTCGCGATGGCCGCCGGCACCCCGCTGCCGGTCCGGTGCGGCGGGCACACGCCGCACCATCGGAGCCGAAGGCCGCCGGCGGCCCCGGGGCGCTGACCGCGTGCGGAATGGACACCTCGTCCATGGTGGTCGACCGGTGGAGCCCGCAGCGGCCCGGACAGGGCTGGTATCCGCCGCGCTGGGCCGGGTACGCCTGCCCGACCTGCGACGCCGCCGCCCGCGCCTTCTGATCCGGGAGCGCGGCGGGCCGGCTCGGCCTAACGGGTTCCCGGCGGGCGGTCGCCGTGCTGCCCGGTGGTGTCGATGGCGTCGCGCAGGGCGGGCAGGTCGGTGAGGGCAGCCTGCTCGGCGAAGCGGGCCAGAAGCCGTCGCAGGACCCGCTCGTCGCGGTCGCGGACAGCTTCGGCGATGGCCGCCGCCAGCAACACCTGGGTATCGGGGTCGGGGGTGCGCACCTGCCGCGCGGCCTGCTGCCCTTCCACCGCTCGCCTCCCGTTCGTTCGTCGTCGTGGCCGCCGGACGCGGCGTCCTCCGTCCTGGCGCGGCTGCGGCGACCGGCCACCCTGCCCTGCCCTGCGCGGGGCGAAGACTACCTCCCCGACCGACACCGCAAAATCTATGCCCGTCGGAGTAGACATTGCCGCACACCGTGGTTAGTGTTTCTCTCGTAGACGAGGTCAAGCGGTGCCCGCCAGACACGAACTGGCGGGCAGCAGGAAAGAAGTTCGCAGGTCGGCACGGTTGCAGGGCCCTGAAGCCAGGGATGGTGCAGTAAGGCGACAGGACCGGTGGCCGGGCCGGGCGGCCCGCAGGTATCAGGGGCCGCCGCCCAGCAGTACCGCAGTTCAAAAGACGCGCCGGGCAGGTGGGCGTGAAGAAGGTGACGCAAAAGACGGCGCGGTAGCGGAGTTCCGGAGCCACAGCAGGTGCAGGACGGCGACGGGACTGGCGACCGGGCCGGGCGGCCCGCAGGTATCAGGGGCCACCACCGAGCGGTACCGCAGTTCGGTAAGTGCATTACCGGCAGGTGAAGTTGAGTTGCGCAGTACCGGCAGTCGCAGTACGCGGTATCCCAGTGAAGGCGCCCAAGACTGCGGGCGCGCGTGCTGGGAGTCCGGCAGTGGGGTTCCAAGCCGAGCGGTTGAGCAGGACGGGCGACGGGGCTGGCTGCCGGAGCCGGCGGACCACCAGGACCGCCACAGCAGCACCGGGTAGTTGGCACTACCACGCAGTTCGCAGTACCAGCAGCACCGCAGTTCCGAGCAGGTCGCAGTACCCGGTAGTGGAATTACCCGCAGTTCGCAGTAATCGGCCAGTACAGAGGATGAACGGAGGGGACAGAGCGCCATCAGGATCGCCCGGCCCGTGAGTCATCACCCGGGCGGATTCCGAAGACCCCAAGGCAAGGACGGTGGTTTCCGGTCACGCATACGCGATCCCCGCACGCCCCCTCCCCCGGGGCGAGGCGGACATGAGGAAGTCGGCCACAGGCCGACAGATGGTGTAAAACCCTTCGGGGCCCCGGGAGCCGAAACGGCCCCGGGGCCCCTCAGCGCGTCCCCGGACACAACAACAAGAAGAGGTGCAGTGACCACGGCAACCATCCGACCCCACACCCCCGACGCCGTCAGCTCGTTCGACGATGACGACTACCCCGCCTACACCATGGGCCGCGCCGCCGAGATGACCGGCACCACCCCCGGCTTCCTGCGCTCGCTCGGCGAGCAGGGCCTCATCACCCCCCTGCGCTCCGAGGGCGGTCACCGCCGCTACTCCCGTTACCAGCTTCGGATCGCGATGCGCGCCCGCGACCTCGTCGACCAGGGTACCGCCATCGACGCCGCCTGCCGCATCATCATCCTCGAAGACCAACTCGAGGAAGCCCTGCGCATCAACGAGCAGCTCCGCCGCTCCCAACACGGCCAGGAACCCTCCGCCGACACCTGACCCAGCCATCCAGCCCGACGAAACCGGCCCGCGGTGAGCAGCAGGTGCTCACCGCAGGCCGCCCGGGACACGAACCCCTCGGTTCCGGTCCGCCGGCCGACCGTTCTCCACCGGCCCGGCCGCCCGACACCCTGCCTCACGGCGCGGACCACGCAGACCGCTTCCGCGCAGGGGATTTCGGGTTCGTGTGAGGCCGCACCGGCCCGGCGCATCCGCTGGTAGGGGCGAAGCGCGCTGCGGGCTGATACCGCGATGGCCGGCGTCGGCGCCGACGCGCCGGGCCTAGAAGCTGAGCAGGCCGACGGCGTGGCCGTCGTGGTCCACCACCGGCCACACGGCCAGGTCGCGGGCGCGCATGGCGGCGGCCGCAGTGGCGGCGGGCATGTCGGCGGTGGCGAACGGGGCCCGGTCGAGGACGATGTCGCGCACCGGGGTGCGCTCGGTGGACCGGGAGCGGGTCTGGAACGGCGCCAGGTGCAGGCGGGTCAGCAACCCCGCGCAGCGGCCGTCGTCGTCGCGAACCAGGAGGTGGTCGGCACCGGAGCTCTGCAGGATGTCCATCGCCATGTCGACCATGACGTCGTCGCTGATCTGCAGCTCCGGGAGATTCATGAGGTCGCCGACCGTGGCGGTGGTCGCGGGGCGTTCGAGGGTGATGGTCATGGGCAGACTCCTTCGCGTATCCACCGCCGGGGCCGGCGGTAGTCAGGGCACTGGCGGTGGAACGGCCGGCGGGTGCGCCGGAGCGGGCCGAGACTGCTCTGCGCTTGGTGGGTGGTGGGGCCCGGACTGCGGCGGCAGTCCGGGCCCCCACGTACGCGCTAGGCGGCGAGGGCGACGCGCCTGGGCGCCCGGCGGCGGCCGGTGGAGCCCTGGCCGGAGCGGCCCACGGCGGCCGTGCCGGTGTCACCGCCGGCGTAGGCGGGGCGGCTGCGGCGGCCGCGGCCGCGGCTCGTGGACGCGCTGCGGCGGGGGCGTTCGACGACGGGGGCCGCGATCACCACGGGCACGCCGGTGGGCGTGCGGGCGCCGGTGATGCGGGCCAGTTCCTCGTCGCCGGCGCTGACCCGGGTGGTGACGGGGGTGAT
>NZ_JBICZP010000027.1:0-56933 GCF_043202015.1 Kitasatospora sp. NPDC048239
CCGCTACGAGAAGACCGCCACCGTCTTCCAGGCCGGACTCCACATCGCGGGCATCTTCATCTGGTCCGCCCGCTGATCCAAAAGAAAGGCCCTAGTCCTCGGCCGGTGGGCCCGATTGGACCTGGCGTACGGCGTGGCGAAGTCGGATATGCCTCAACGTGGTTGGACCGAGACGGTTGCCCTGATCGATCGGGATGAGGAGCGTCTGCGCCAGGACCTCGTCTGGGCTGTCGCAGTGGCAGCCGGGCAGTTGACCTGAGCAGCCCCATTATTCGCCGCCGCTGCGCTACCCAGAGCTGAGCGGAAGGCGTCGGGCCCGCCACAGCTCGGCAACGACTGGCCACCTCATCCTCACCCATCGGGACGAGGCGGTCGCCATGGCTACCGGGTCCATGCCTGCCGCCGAGCGCGACCGGTCCGAAGGCTGGGGCGTGTGAGTGACGGACTGTCAGTCCGACAGGTCGGCTCTTATGTCTTCAAGGTGTTCGAGGAGCCTGTCGAACGCGGGCCTTGCCACGGCAGCGAACCTGTCCAAGTCCTTTCGGCGGCCGGCCCGACGCAGGGCCTGGATGTCTTCGAGGATCTCGCTGAGGCCCTGATGAATCCGGGCGAGAGCTGTCAGGAACAGGTAGGACGGCTGCTCGGTGGCTTTCAATCGCACCGTCCTCTCCTGGCCGTCTGTGCAGGTTCACTGACTCGGGCAGGCCGGGCGACCCGGCCTTGCCCGAGTCGGTGACGGAAGATCAGCTCTCAGGCCCACCGCGGTGAAGGTCGGCCGACGGCCGAGCACGGCAACGATCTGGCCAGTGCTGCCGCCATAGGCGTCAGTCGGCGTCACGCGCGGGGCGGTGGGCAGGATGCGTCACGACAAGCACTGTCGCAGGTCGGTCATGGTTGGGCCGCTGGCCACGAGCCCTATCGGCGGACACGGCCTGCCTTGCGCCCGACACCCACGGCGACCTCCTCCAGCACGCTCCTGGGCATCCGGTCGACGATCCTCCTGTCCGCTAGCCACGACGGGTCCCCGCGCAGGAACTCGACGGTCATCTCGAAGCCACCGTTGTCGTCGAGCAACAGGTTGTGCTCTTGCACATACCAGCGCCGCCGGTCGCCGGGCCGCGTCACCTCGAACGAGGTCTCGCAGTCCACATCGTTGCCGTGCGGGCAGTTGTCGTAGTCACCGCAAGGAAGCACGCTGTTGTCAGCCATGCCGAGATGATGGCACTTCGCCAGGGGACATCACAGTGGGCCGAATCCACAGGGTGTCAGTTCGAACTTCTCTGAACAGGAGCCTTGTTGCCCCGAACATCGACCGACTCCGCAGTCCGCCGCGAGAAGGGAAGAGGGTCATGCGCGACGGCAGACGTCCTGCCTCACCCGGTGCCAGTGCAGGCCCGGCAGGCCGGTCCACGGCGAGGACGGGCGGGGCGGAGCGCCCAACCGCCCGCATCCATACACCGGAGCTAGGCAGTGTCCTGGCGGTCAGTTGAGTCGTTGATATGACCATGGGGAGTAGGAGTGATCTGACGGATGCCCAGTGGGAGCGCCTGGAGCCGCTTCTGCCGGTGAGCAACGGGCGTTGTGGTAGGTGGCGTGACCATTGCCAGGTCGTGAACGGGGTGCTGTACCGGATGCGCACGGGCGTGCAGTGGCGCGATCTGCCGGAGCGTTACGGTCCGTGGAAGACGGTGCACGAGCGGCATCGGCGCTGGTCGGCGGACGGAACGTGGGAGATGCTCCTGCGTCGGATCCAGGCCGAGGCGGACGCGGTGGGCGAGATCGACTGGGACGTCTCGGTCGACTCGACGTCCGTGCGCGCACACCACCACGCCGCCGGTGCCCGGCATGCTCCGCCGCCCGCTCTCAAAGGGGGCTCTGCCCGGGCGGTCAAAGCCGTTCGGGTTCGGGCGGAACTGATCGACCGGCTGGCGGAGGTGGGGCGCTCGGCCGCTCGCGCGGCGGGTTCACCACCAAGATCCACCTGAGTCCGGACGGCCGCTGCCGGGTGCTGTCGCTGGTCATCACGCCCGGGCAGTGCGCCGACTGCGCCCGGTTCGAGCCGGTCATGAACAAGATCCGCGTGCCGAGGCCGACCTGCGGCAGGCCGCGTACCAAGCCGGACAGCGTCAGCGCCGACAAGGGCTACAGCAACCGCCGAACCCGCCGCTACCTGCGCAGACGCGGAATCCGGCACGTATCCCGGAGAAAGCCGACCAAGCCGCCAACCGGGTCCGACGTGGCAGCGCCGGGGGCCGGCCGCCCGGTTTCGACAAGGACCGCTACAAGAAGCGCAACACCGTCGAACGGGCGATCAACAAGCTCAAGGCCTTCCGCGCGGTTGCGACCAGGTTCGACAAGCGCGGCTACGTCTACCTCGGCACCGTCACCGCAGCCGCACTCGTCATCTGGCTCCGCTCATGATCGCCAGGACACTGTCTAGCACGCTATGAGCCGCCCACGCCACCTGCTCGGCAGGCGCTCCCCAGGTCGCCGCGGTGCTCATGGTGCAGTATCCGCACGAGTCGGCACACCCCTTGTCCCCTCGCCTGAGGCCCCGTCAGGGTCAGGGTTCGATGTTGATGCCGTAGTCGGTGGCCAGGCCCGCCAGGCCGCTGTCGTAGCCCTGGGCGACGGCGCGTGCTTTCCAGCCCGGTCCGTGGCGGTAGAGCTCAACGGCGACCACGACCGTCTCGCCCGCGTCGTGGGCGGGCGGCTCGAAGCACAAGGCATGTCCCGAGAGTTGGGTGATGTCCGCCTTCCAGGTGGTGCGCTGGTCGAAGACCGCGGTGGGTTGCGCTTCGAGGTCGACGCTCACCACCACAGCGACCGTGCGGACATCGTCGGGGATGCGGCCGAGGTCGGTGGTGATGGTGTCGCCGCTGGAACGGACGCCGTCCTGGTGGGGGTGGTTGTAGAAGACGAGGTCGTGGTCGGCCCGGACCTTGCCGTCGCCGGTGAGGAGAAGTGCGGAAACATCGACCGGAGCGCCAACAGTCGTGACGCGTACCGTTGTTGTCTCGGTAGGTAGGGGCGCGTTGCCGCCCTTGGCCAGCAGCAGCGGCACGAGGCCCTTCCCGTCAGGGGACGGTGCGGCGAGGTCGGCGGCGGGGACAGCGGGGGAGTGGGCCGGGGGCGTGCCGGTGCGGGTGAGGCCGGCGAGGGCGCGCTGCAGGAGCGGCCAGCCTTCGGCTTCCCCGTCGGGCCAAGGCCACCGTAGCCGCTGGGTGCCGAACTGCTGGGCAGTGGGCGGCTGTCCGAGTGCCTCCTGGAGTTGAACGTAGCGCAGGCTCTCGATGGCCAGCCGCTGCAACTCCCACTGCCAGCGGATCTCCTCCGGGTCCTGGGCTGCCGGCCAGGCGCTCTTGGGGACGGGCTTGCCGCCGAGCGCTTGGTACACCCGGCGGGCGAAGTCGTGGCCGTCGCCCGTGAGCAGGCGGGCGGGCCGCTTCTGCTCGGACGGCGCGGGCTCGCCGATCGCGGTGTAGAGCGCCCCGAGGTCACCGCCGGTCCAGTGGTTGGCGGCGGTCGTCGCGAACCGGGAGAACTGGATGAGCGTGGGCGGGCGCCCCTTGAGGGCGACGTGGCGGTGGTACTGGTGGGCGACCTCCTCCAGTTCGCGGCGCCACCGTTGCTGCAAGTAGGTGTCTAGGTAGCGGTCGCCCCAGGCACGGCGGTGGCGGGTGACGATATCCCCCACATGCTCGAAGCCTTCTCGGCGCGAACCGCGGCTCATGTTGAACGTGACGCTCGCGAGCCAGCCCCCGGACTCGGCCGGAACACTCCTACCCTCCGAGATCGACTCCGGATCTCCCAACTGCTGTTCGGCGGCGTGCAGTTCCTCGAAGAGGGAAGCGTCGACGGGGCAGCCGGCCGTGCGCAGCTCGGTCAGCTCACGGTCGTAGTAGCTGGCGGCGTCGGACAAGGTGGTGCGGGAGTAGGGGCCCTCGCACACGAACCACGCGGTCAGTCCGATGCCGTGCCAGAACCAGGCCGCCGCACCGAGAGCCTGGGTCATCGTATGGTGCGGCCGAGGATTGCTGACGATGCTCCCCGGGTGCTGCTTCAGCATCACCGTCTCCCACAGCCGTCCGACCTGGCCCAGGACCCCGGGCGGCAGAGCCTGCAGGTACAGCTGAGGGGTCCGGTCCTCTCCGGGCGAGGACAGGTCCATCACTTCCTCATCGAGCAGGCCCCACAGCGAGGGCATCCCCTTCGCCTGGCGGGCGTGTGCCTGGTCGAAACCCGCCCACCAGTCTCGCAGCACGGACACCCGCTCCTCGATGGGAGAGACGGCGGTGCTCGTGCCGAGGAACGCCGCGAGCATCGCCTGGACCTCGTCCTCGCCGATGCCCGTCTCAGCCGCCGCCTCGGCTGCCTGGGAGGACATGCCCACATACAGGCGCGCCTCGGGCAGGGCGGTGATGACCTCCTCGTCCGGGTGCGGCGGGGCCTGGAGGTAGTCGAGTACAGCCAGCCAGTCGCCCGCGAAATGAGCGGAGACCACCGGCTGCAGTGCGCGGGTGAGGACCCGCCGCGCCAGCGGCGTGCCCTTCTTCGCCTTCGCCGCGAACCCTGCCGTCAACTGCTGCAGTCGCTTCATCCGGTGACGAGCCACCAGCTGTTCGAGATCGGCTGCGGCGAGCGCTTCCAGCAGGTCCAGACGGGCCTGCTGCTGCCCGCTGCGGTCGAGTGCGTGCCAGCCGCCGCCGAACCGGAAGACCTCCAGTGCACCGGAAGCGATGCCCAGCAGTCGGTAGCGGTCCTCGATCGCCGCCCACACCTGCCGCTGTTCCTCACGAGTACCGGCCGGCCCCGCCGCCCGCACCCGAACCGGCTCCATCAGCGTCTCGAACAAAGGCACCAGCAGCGCCCACAGCAGCACCACATCCCCGCCCTCGGCGACGGTGAGGCGGACCGTGTCGCCAGCGGCCACCGTCAGTGCGTGGGCCGGCCGGTGGCGCAGCAGATGTGGTAGGTTGACCACCCCTGCCTTCAGCGAGAGCTGCTGCGGCAGGTACCATGCGCCGCGCCGCTGCTGCTCCTGAACCCCGAACACCTCCGCGCACAGGGCGCTCTCCGTGCAGGTGAGAGTCGCGGCCTTGGCGGTGTCTGGGACATGAGCCCCCTTGCCGACAGTGACGGCAGCCACCGGCTGGCCCTCGAGCGCGGCGGCCAGCAACCGGGCCGTAAGCGCGTCGACGTCGGTGAAGCGCTGCTGCCGGCCGGCCGCCGCCTCCACGCGAAGTGCTTCCTCAGGGTGGGCATCCGCGGCCGAAAGCCACCACCGCGACGGGTCAGCTGCCACCGGTCACCTTCCGTATGAGCTCGACGAACTTCTCGAACGGCAGCGGCGACGCCGTGCCTTGCGCGTAGACGGCGTAGCGCTGCGCCATGAACTCCATCTCCCGCTCGGCCCGCCTAGCCTCCACCCGATCCAGCTCATGCACGACGCGCTGCTCCACCCGTCCTCGCTCGTACAGGACGAACGCGTCCATCCTGCCCGCACCGTCGTCACCTCCGGCACCTTCCGCAGGGTCGTCCTCTTCCTGCCCGTCACCCTGGAAGGAAGCGGCCTCGATTGGCGGGGTGTCCAGCAGCAGAGCCGGGTCCATGTCGTTGTCCGCGCACAGCGCCTCCAGGTGGTCCTCCAGGCCGAGTTCGGCGTGGCAGACCACGTCCAGGTACTGCTGCCCGGCGGGTACGCCCGGGTGGCGCAGCACACGGACACCGCGGCCGATGAACTGGTAGAACTCGCCGAAGCTGCCGTAGGGGCGGATCGGCACGACGACGGTGACGGGCGGGAAGTCGTAGCCCTGGCCGAGCATCCGCAGCTGCACGATGCCCTGCAGGTCCCCGGAGTCGGACTCGAACCTGCGCAGGGTGGAGGCGATGGCCGCTGTGGGCATGCTGTGGTGCAAGGTGGCGCAGGCGATCCCGTGCTCCTCGGCGATCCGCGTGATCTGCTCGGCGTGGGCCTGGCCCATGGCGGAGAACAGCACCCGCGGCTTCACGGGGGCCAGGAGCTTGGCCTGCGCGTCCAGGCAGGCGCGGGTGGCCGCCATCACGTGATGGATCGGAGCTTCGGACTGTGCGGTGATACGCGCCATCCGCCGCTCGTCGCCCAACACGGCCAACAGCGCGTCACGGCCCACGATCTGCTCGCGCCGCCCATCCGGCCATGTGGCCTCGTAGACGGTCGCCGCCACGTCCGGCGCGAAGCGGTGGACCCGCAGATTCTTCGCCGAGCCGTCCGCGACGGAGTCCACCAGACGGTAGCGGTAGACGACATCGGCATCGATCGGCCTGCCGTCCAGGCGCCTGAAGCATGCGGACATCAGCAGCGTACGTGCGTCCTGGAAATGTGCGAACAGCCGTTGGTAGGAGGCGCTGGCCGCGATGTGCGCCTCGTCGACGACGATGAAGTCCACATCTCCCGGCTGCAGTTTGGCCAGCAGATCCCCGCCGTCCTCGCCCGTGCCGAGGGAATGGAAGTTGGTGACCAGGATGTCGGCGGCCAGCAGTCGCTCGCGGCTGACCCGGCTGATCTGCCCGTCCGCCGCGTCCAGGACGAGGATTGCCGGCGGGCGCGCACCGGGCAGCAGCGGGCCGCCCGCCAGGCCGTACAGGACGTTGCCCGGCGCACCAGGGTCGAGGGCCTTGGCGAACGTGCCGCGAATGACCGAGCCCGGCGTCACCACCAGTACGCGCCGCTTGGCGAACGACAACGCGGCCGCGACCCCCAGCGCCGTCTTGCCGGCCCCGACCGCCATCACCGCGGCCGCGTGCCGGCCTCCCGACGCGTAGTAGTTCGCCAGCGCCCCCAACGCCTCGTCCTGGCAAGCCCGCAGCGGCCCGCGGTCCACCCGCGCCCGCACGTCGTCGAAGTACGATCCGCCCCCGGCCCCGAACACAGATGCCCGGCGGGGAGGATCAGCCGCCCGCATCGGATCACCCACCATGTCCGGGACCTCGACATGAGGTGAAGCGGTCAGCAACGAAGCCAGCGCCGGATCCTGACGCAGCATCGCCTGCAACTGCGCGACGCAGCGCGCTGTGTCCGTGCGCACCGCGTCATAGGAGAACCGCAGCACCGTCAACCCGGTGGCGGCCAGGTCGTTCTGCCGCAGACGGTCGTAGGTGAACGCGGCCCGGTCGCTGTGGAACGCGAATCCGTCCAGCTCGACAGCCACCCGCAGCGCGTCACCCGCGATCAGGTAATCCAGCCGGTAGGTGCGCTCCTCGACGGTCACCGGGTACTGGCTGTGCACCCGGGCGACGATGCCCTGCCCTGCCGCCGGGGTGAGCACCCACCGCAAGAACGCCTCCTCCAGGAACGAGGTGGCGGGGATCAACCGCTCCAACCCAGCGCTCATGCCGGGCCGTCCTCGAGGTCCGCCTCGGAGGCAAGCGCAGCGACCTTCTCCGACAACTGCTCCACCAGGTCCTCGCCCTGCTCGAAGCGGGCCAGGCGGCGCGCCAGGCCGAGAGCCTCCACCAGGGCACCCTCGCGCTCGAGCAACTCGATCAACTGCGGCACAGAGGACACCCGCACGAACGAGGGCTCACCGTCAGTGGAGTCGAACGACACAGCTTGTGGGGCGGCCTCCATCAACTTAAGGTCGAGCAGAGCGAACACCTCGAGCAACTCCAGCGCATCAGGGTCAGAACGGCGGTCAGCCCACAGCTGGCTGACTGCGTGTTGCAGGACGAAGTGGTAGTCCATCGCCGAACCCGGGATCTCCAACGCCTCCCAGACCCGCACGGCCAGCTCCGGACCCCGCGCTTCGCGCGGTAGGTGCCGACTGGCAGGTGTGGCAGAGGTACTGCCCTCAGGAGTTGGCCACATCGCAGAGCCGTACGACTCGTCGGGACGGTCCTTCGCTCCTGGAAGTGACTCGCGGACTACACCGGGGCTGCCCGTGAAGCTCAGGCCAGGGATTGCCGCCATCCGTTCGAACCACGGTTCCATGTACCCCACCGGTCTTGAGTCCTGTATCGCCACCTGCCGCGAGCAGGCCACCCACCCCTGCGACCGCCCAGTTTTGCAGGACCCGGACCTCACGGGCCACGCATTCGGAGCAGACAATGGCAGCCTCGGAGACCAAGCGCTCGATGTTGGCCTTCAGTTACTTGATGCTCTGGGTCAGCCAGGTCACCGGATCCTTCGACGGATGGCTGGTCCATTTCACCTGGAAGATCACCGCCCGCTTGCCCTCCACGGGCAGGACAGCGTCGCGGCCGCCGTCCCGGTGGCCGACCGGGAAGCACTGGATGCTGGGGAAGGCCCTTGCGCCAGCAGGGCGTTGCACAGCTGCTGGAACGGCTTCTCCATGAGCCGCTCGTAGTTGTAACGCCCCGTCAGCTCCGACACCGCTCTCCCCACACACGTCGACCGCATACCCTTCGAGCCGACGACGCTATCGGAGCGGACCCACACCCGGCGACGGCTGCTCAGGCGCGTCGCATCCCCTGGGATAACCGCACCCGGCCGGCCCGCCGAAGACAAGCGCGGCACCCGGCGGCAGCCGTGCCCGGTCGGTTCAGCCGCTCTGGGATTCAGCGGCCTTGGGGAAGAACGGCTGTGCGATCTCGTACAGGTCCCGGCCGTCGGCTGCACGCCAGTAGAGCGTCGCCTGGACCGTGCGCTTGGGCTTGCGTTTGCGGCCGGTGGCCTGCTGGGCGATCGCATCGAGGAGCGGACCCGGCTTGGCCTCCGCCAGAGCGGCCTCCACCTGCCGGTCCCCGAACCGCGGATGCCGCCTGCGCGAGACCCACCGCAGATTCGCCAGGGCCACCCCCGACGGCAGAGCTGGCGCCGCCAACTGCCATCCCGTTGCCGCGCACGCCTCACGCAGCACCTCCAACTGCCGCTTGAACCGCTCACCGGGCCCGGTCTGCGGAGGACACATCACCACCAGCGTCTCCCCGCCCGTGGTCCGTACGAAGAAGTCCGGCACCAACCGCCGCTCCCGGCCGCGCTCCCGCCACACCAACTGCGCCGACCACCCGCCGAAGTCGGCCACGCCCGGATGGAAGTCCAGCAGCATCGCCGTCGACAGTCGGTCCAGAGAACGACAACCCACATGCCGCCCACTCGTCGACGACCACCACCAGGTCGCGATGCTGCGCTGCGCTGGGTGACGCGAAGGCCGCCACACCTCGCCGAGCTCCTCCAACGGAACCCCGGCCAGCCGTTCGGCGGGCAGCGTCCGCCGCACCTCGTTCCCATCCAGATGAAGGACTTCCAACTGCCGTGCCATGAGCTCTCCCCGGGACATCGCCGTCGACTGCGCGGCCCGCACGGAGCGGACCGAACCACCTGGTAGCACAGCGCCTGACTCCGTCGTCCCGTCTGTCAGTCACGCACCCGCCATTTCAGGACAGTTGCGAGCCAGGGACACCGTTCGGGCTGATACCGGTCGCGGTGTTATAGCGCGGCCCAGCAAACGCAGCCCGTGCCTGGCCATCGGCCGCGCCCTGCAGCAGACACGACCAGGTGGCCGGCCTGCATGTCGAGTCACACCAGGCGGTGCTTGAAGTGGTGGTGGACAGGATTGCCCCGAAGAGCTAACCGGCGCCGCCGAGTTCGGGATATAGTCGAGGCACTCCGTGCCTGTGGGCGCGTGCCGCCTGGCCACCGCCTCGGGCGAACCGGGCCGCCGCCGGGACCACAGAGGATGCACCCGGCACTGGTTCTGGCCCCTTTCGTGTCCAGCGGTCTGCCCGGAGGCATCGCGCGGTGGGATGACTCTGCTTCCAGCGGACCCGCCCGGCGTGGTGATCTTCCGCAGTCAACTGTCCAACCGGGGACCGGAAGCGGACATCGTCGCCAGTGCGGCGGTCGTCGAGCGGGTCCTGCCGAGCTGGCGGACCGAGGTCCCGGACGGCGACAACAGGTCGGTCAACCGGTGGTGCCAGCACCGGGAGGCGGTACAGCGCGCGGAGGTGGTCCTGCGGCGGGACGCGGAGGTGCGCGAGAAGCTCGGGGACGACGCGCCGCAGTTGAGCGCGGCCACGATGCATCCGTGGGTGTGGGGCGGGGCCCGGGCGCTGTGGCAGAGCGGGCACTACCGGGAGGCGGTCACCGCCGCGGCCCGGCACGTGAACGCAGAGGTGTCGACGGTCAGCCGATTCCCCACCCCGAACGTCATGAAATGGGCCAGGGGGATGCTGACGCCGTAGCCGAGGAGACCCTGGGGACGATGACCATGCGTCGAGATACCCAGGGCGCCAGAGGTTCCCGGGCCGCCCGATAGCCAGACCGTCGTTCAGGCAGGTCAGGGCTGTCCAGGGTGGCCGAGAGGCCAGCGCGAAGCGCCGCCGAAGGCGCCCTTGACCGACTGGACCAGCCGCACACTCAGCCGTCGGGCGGCCCGTCACGGCCTCGGCCCGGGTGGGGAATTACGTGACGCTGATCATGTAGATCGTGGGGAATTGTTTGACCGCTGACAAGAGGCGCAGAACAAGGTCGGACGCCGGGACGCGAGCGAGAGTGCGCTGTTCCAGAGTATCTTCTCCAAGGACGCCCCCAAACCTGCCAGCCGAGGCTTCGGCTGATGGCGGACGACGGCAGCGATACCTTCCGCAGCGTCCACCGCGGTGTGGCCGCGTTCGCCGAGGGTGCCTTCGCCGCGATCCGCAATCCCAACAGCCACGAAGCTGGCCTGCCGGAACTGCCCGAGCACGAGGCGCTGGAACAGCTGGCAGTCTTCAGTGCGCTCGCCCGCTGGGTCGACACAGCTGCCCTCGCCGTGTAAGGGCGGCGCCGCGCGCTGCAGGTATGGCGGTTCCGGGTCTTCGCCATGGTGACCGCCGCGATGGCCCGCTCGTCTCGCGGGCAAGGACCTCGACTCGGACAACCGCGGCCTGGAAATCCTTGAAACCCAGGCCCCCTCCGTGCGCGCCGTCAACCGTCTCACCAAGTTCGACGGCTACCTCAAGCCCCACCGTGCGGATCCCCGCCGCCGGCCCGCCACGCATGAGTGCCCCCGAACCAGCCGACCGGCTCGGGGGCACAGGGCTTCAGCTGAAGCGCGGCTGAGACCTCACCTCGCAGTGACCGAACGCGCCAGCTTGATACACAACTCCTTTCGCCCCGGCGGGCGCTCCTCTTGATCACGGTCTGCCGGTTCATCAGTGTCAGAGCCCTTTCCGGGCCGTGGGCGGGGGAAGGCTGCGGAGGGTCTGTTCGGGTGTACGCAGACCCAGTTGTCTCGTGAGGCGGTCGAGGCCGGGATCGGTGCCGGGGGGCCGGTTGTCGTAGAGGAGGTCGGTCAGGGCCTCGGTGCGGGCGTCGACCAGGAACCCGGTGGCGCGAGTCACCTGCAGCTGGTGCTTCTTGGCTTCGAGGTAAGTGCGAAGGTGCTGCAACGAGTGCGCGCGATCGTGGCCGGCGGGGTGCTCATCCAGATCAGGACGTAGCTGTCCTGCCGTGTGGTGCCGCCGATCAGCGCAAGGGTGTGCGGAGCGCGGTCCTTGCGGCTCTTCCTGGCCAGCCGGGCTGCGGCGCGGCCGAACTGGCGTTGGGTCTTCGCCGATCCGTCGAGCAGGGTCGTACTGGTGCTCAGCCACCCGGGGGCTCTGGTCGCCGTGACGGCGTCCACGAAGGCCAGGAGCGCGGGGTCGGCGTTCATCGTGGGTTTGTCGGCGGCGACGGGGGAGTGCCCGAGCTGATGGAAGTACCAGTCGTCGAGTGCGTCCGTCTCGCTGACGAGTACCTGGACCCTTTCGTCGGCGCGACGGCGCTGCGCGGCGACGGTGACCTCCCCGAACTGGGGCAGCTCCTTCTGCACGGCCCGGGGGTCCGGTTCGACGTGGAGGCCCTTGCGGAAGAAGTGCAGGAACAGGTCGAGCTCGTCGACCGCGCGGAACTTCATCGTGGTTTCCGGTGAGGTGCGCCGTCGTAGGAAGAGCAGCAGTTCGGCGGGCCGGTCGACGAGTTCGGTGATAACCCGCAGATCGTGGAGGGACACGGTCCACGGGTGTGCGGTGCCGGGTAGCAGGCCAGCCGCGGCGAGGTCGGCGGTGGTCGTCGAGATGCCGGAGAGGTCTTCCAGGCTCACGGCGACGGTGTGCACTTCCCTGATGTGGGAGAGGTCGAGCCAGGTGCCGTCGCGGAGCCTGAGGCCGTGGTCGGTCTCGATACGTTCGCGTACGCGGTGGGCCTGCTCGGCGGCCTGCGCGACGATGCGACCCAGGTTGCTGCGCAGGCGGCGGCTCTCGCCGGCACGGGCCAGGGGAGTGAGGGCCCCGGCCTTGGCCTCCATCACGATCGCGACGTCGTCGATGAGGATCAGTCCGTCGGCTTCCACGGTGCGGGTGTACTGGGCCGGGTGGGTCTGGGGTGAAGGGTCGGAAGGGTCGGGAACGTGGTACTCGAAACCGGCACGCACCGTCGCCCCGGGCAGATGCCGCAGTAGCAGCTTGGCCGCGGCCTGTTCGAGATACGCGCCGCGGTGCTTGCTGTAGGTGTCCCACCGCCCCGCGTCCTTGAGCCGCTGCTCGACCAGTTCGCGGACCGCCGGCAGGGGCAGCGCGTCATGGACGAGCAGGACGCGCCCTTGGCCGTCCTGAAGGAGCGGAGTCATCCGCAGGGTCGACCGTCCGGCCAGGAACTCCAGTGCCACCTCGCGGGCGGGCCGCGGCTGCACGGCCAGGGTGAAGGCACTTACGACGGCCTGGACGATGTCCTGGCGCAGCCCGCAGTGACCGGCGATCTCGGCGCAGGTGAATGCCGCCGCTGCGGCTGGCTGCGCCCACGTGTGCTCCCAAGCCCGTCGGGCCGCCTCGTGGGAATGTGCGCGGTTCTGTGCGGCTGTGACCGGGTCTGTGGTGGTGCTTTCCTCGTGGAGTTGCATGGCAGCGGAGAAGGTGTCCCGCAGAACGGCGAACCTGCGCTCCCATGCGTCGGAGCGAAGGTCGTTGCACGCTTCGAGGACGGTTATGGCTTCGCCGGTGGTGAACCCGAGGACCTCACGGCAGTCCTGTTCCACCCGTGGGTCGGTGAACAGCTGCTGCAGTGTGTCGCGCAACATGTGGGGATAGATCGAATTGCGTACGGTGACCTCACGCAGGACCGAGGACATGCTGATGAACGACATCGAGTCCGCTACCGCGGCACTGCGGAAGAGAAGTGACACCGAGGCAGTGCGGAAGCAGTCCAGTGCCGCCTTCTGGACCGGTTCGATGTCAAACCCGGCCGGAAGCCGTTCACCGGTTGGGGTTGACGGAACTGGCGCTGCGTCGCGGGAGGCCGCGAGGAGCGCCACGAGTTCGATCACTGCCGCGATGCCGTCGTGCTCGGAGGCCGGTTTCCCGGCCTGGGGCAGGTAGGCGTTGCGCAGTCGCAGGATTTCGACGAGGTCCCAGCCGTGGTGCGGGGCGATCAGCTGCATCAGCTCCTCGACGGAGTGGTCGAGCGCGTCGTCGGCGGCGGCCTCGGCATCGGCCAGGTTCTCGTGTCCCGCGTACGCCGCCAGTCTCGTGATCGCCTCCTCGATCAGACGAGCGGGCAGCGAGGCCGGATCCAGCCCCAGGGCGCTCGAAGGAGCCTGCTTGCTGCGGCGATTGACTTTCGCGCGGCGTGAGCGCCGCGAGGATTTTGCTCCCACGACGTCCAGACTAGACATCGCCGCTGTCATCTGCCGAAAACAGCTGTGGTGCAGGCGTCTTGGCCCGGGGACAAACCCTCAAGTCCGGACCTGTGTCTGTCCCTGGGGAGTGTGTTCGAGGAGGTTCCTTCTCCTCTCACCGTTTGACGCGGTTGCGGACGGCCAGCACGGCGAGGGCGAGCAGAGCAGGCTCGGCCCCCCGCGCCAGGAGTTCGATGTAGGTACCGACGGGCGTGAGGTTCTGGCCGGCAGACCGGAACACCCCTGAACTCACCGTCACCCGCAGCGCCCTCTCCAGGCGACGGGAACTGAGTCGGTCCTGCCAGGGGCCGGTCGGTCGTCCGGCTGCTGGCGTGGTGGTCGTCACCGTCACAGCCGAGCCGGTGATCGTGCCCGTGGTGACCTGCCGGGGAGGCTGCTGGGGCAGGCCCCACAGGGCGAGCAGGAGTGTGGTCGCCAGCACGGCGGCCGCAAGGCAGACGAGGGCGCGCAGGGCACGCAGGCCGTAGCTGGACACGGCCCAGTAGAGCAGCAGCAGAGCCCGTTCGGCCGCCGACCGGGTTCGGTCGTGACGGCGCATCTCCATTTCGCCGTAGTAGAAGTCCGCCGCGTCCGGCTCGTTCTTGCCGTCCTCGAGTGACTTCCGCAGCCTGCGGTACAGCACTGTCAGGGTCGCGGGCTGGGGGACAGGAACGCCCGGCGGGCCGGCGCTCCAGCCGCTGGCGCCCTGATACGCGCGCCAGTGATGCTCCTCGGCGAGGGTGTTGCGTGTGCTCCAGAGCACGGGGCGCCGGCCGTGGCGCCGCAGGCCGCGGGGAGGGCGTGCCATCCGCGTTGTGCCTTCGAGTCTGAGCTTGTCGAGGTTGACGGCCCCGGTGAGGACGCAGGTGGTGAGGTCGATGTCGGCCAGTGCCAGGGTGGATGCGTCGACGCCGCCGAGTGAGTCGACACCGGCCTGTGGGTTCCGGCCAGCGAGCACGGTCTCGTCGGGCGTCTCGTTGAAGGGGGAGGGGTTGGAGGAGACGCTGAGCAGGTTCGAGGCCGTCGCGTCGGCCAGGTCGACGCTCGCGTAGCGCAGACGCAAGGAGGCCCTGGCGTCCCAGCGTGTGCCTCTGCATCGGACTTTCGATGCGGTCGCCGAGACGGTCACGGCGGTGCCGAACACGGCGCCGCCGAGGTCGAGAGTGCCGGCGCACAGGACGGGGCCGAACATCGAGGCTGTTCGGAACGTTGCCCGGTTGAACCGTGCGTGGTCGGCGAAGGCGGTGCCGCTGAAGCGGGCCTCTCCGGCGAACACTGCCTCCGTGAAACGGGCCTCGGGCCCGAACGCTGCTTTGGTGAAGTCGATGCCTGCCGAGAAGTCGGCCTCGCGGAAGTCTGCCCGGTCCTCGAACCGGGCCGTGCGGAAGCGGGAGCTGCCGCCGAACGAGGCGCGGGTGAAACGTGCTCCCCGTCCGAAACGGGCGAGGTCGAACCACACACCGGCAGTGAAGGCCGCTCTGGTGAAGTCGGTGTCCTTGCCGAAGACGGCTCCGCGGAAGTCGGTGGCACTGT
Source organism: Kitasatospora sp. NPDC048239 (assembly GCF_043202015.1). Lineage (NCBI taxonomy): Bacteria > Bacillati > Actinomycetota > Actinomycetes > Kitasatosporales > Streptomycetaceae > Kitasatospora > Kitasatospora sp. NPDC048239. Next base: position 15,165 of record NZ_JBICZP010000027.1, read on the forward strand.
CCTCGAAACGGGCACCGGAGAAGTGGGCCGCGTCACCGAAGAGCGTGTTGTTGAACTGCGCACCTGCCCGGAAGCGGGCGTTGTCGAACCACGCCGCCTGGAAAGTCGCGTTGGTGATGCTTCGCCTTCCACGTGTAGACCGACTGCCGTGAGACCCCGTATCGCTGGGCGACCTCCGTGATCGGCGAACCGTCGAGCACCTCCAGCACCGCCCGGTACCTCTGCTCGACCAACCAGTCGCCCTGCTGCTGGCCCTCTGCCTCCTGAGTCACACCCGAAGCATCTGAAGTGCCATCAGAAACTGTCAAGGGTGTCCCGAGAACATCATGTCAATGATGTCCTGAGCCCTCACATCACAGCTCCGTGACGTCAGCCGTCAAGCTGCGTGTGTTGTGACCGCTTCCACGGTGCCCAGGGGCCGGTCGGATCCGGGTCGCGCCCTGAACCGCGACCACACCCGGTGCCATCGGCTCGCGCGCGGACATGACGACCTGTCCGAGCCTGCGGGAGGAACGGCCCACGACGCGTGGTGATGGCCGGTGCCAGAGCCGTCCACGTCCTCGTCTGACGGCAGGACCCGCGGTGCCGCTCGGCGAATCAAGGGAGCACCCGGATGCCCGGCATCCAGCGGCGAACCGTGCCGATGCGGCTGGAGCGCCGTTACGTTCCCGGCCGCGTCGGCGCCCGGCCACCAGCCCCGCCCCTCGTGCTGTGCCGGCCGTGGGTGCGCTGCGCCAGCATCGCCAGCCCGCCCGGGCTCGACGCCGCCTCGACCTGCTCACCCGCCGTCACTCGACTCTTGAGCAACCCGATTGGATCACTGTTCGCAAGCTCGGGTTCCGGGGCCTGTAGGGCTGATCGGGTGGCCGTTGTCCGTGTCTGTCGCGATGGGCGATGTGGGGTCCGGAGGGCGGGGTTTGATCTCCTGGACCCTGACGTGGCGAGGAGGAGGGTTCACGTGACAGACGAGGACATCCTCCTCGGCATCGCCCTGACCGTCGCCCTCGCGACCGGCTCGCAGGTGCTGGCGAAGAAGCTGCGGGTCCCCGCGCTGATCGTGCTGCTGCCGGTGGGCTTCACTGCGGGCGCCCTGACCGACGTCATCCACCCCGGCCAGCTCGTGGGCGCGGACTTTCCGGCGTTAGTCTCGCTGTCGGTCTCCGTGATCCTCTACGACGCCGGCCTGGGCCTGAATCCGCGCAATCTCACCGGCCGCACCCGCGGAATCGTGCTCAAGCTGCTGACCGTCGGGATCCTGGCCACCTTCTTCGCCGTCTCGGCCATCGGCCCGGCGCTCTTCGGCATCCCGCTCAGAGTTGCCGCCATGATCGCCACCATCCTGGTGGTGTCCGGCCCCACGGTCGTGGGCCCCCTGCTGGAGTACGTCCGGCCGACGGACCGGCTGCGGCGCATCCTCATCTGGGAGGGAACGCTGACCGACCCGATCGGAGGCATCCTCGGCGCCATCGTCTTCCACGCCGTGGCGACCACCGGCCGGATCGACATCGGACGGGGCTACCAGATCGGGCAGTTCCTGATCAGCATGGCCGTCGGCATCGCGGGCGGCGCGGTCGGAACCGCCCTCCTGTGGCTGGCCCTTCGCGTGCTCCGGCTCGGTGAGACGCTCGGCACGCTGGCACAGCTCGCGACCGTCGTCGTCGTCTCCGCGGGCTGCGACATCGCCCGCGACGACACCGGGCTGATCGCCGCCATCGTCACCGGGCTCGCCGTCACCAACCTGCCAGGTCTGGACATGCCGGCCCGCCGGCCTTTCCTCGAAACGCTCGTCCAGCTGATCATCGGGTTGCTGTTCATCTCGATCTCGTCCGCCGTGGCTCCCAAGTCCGTGGTGCCCGTGCTCGTCCCCTCGTTGATCCTGATCGCGTTCCTCGTCCTGGTCCTCCGGCCGCTCATCGCCTTCACCGCTGCCCGCCGCTCCGACCTGACCGCGGGCGAATGGGGCTTCCTCGGATGGATGGCGCCGCGCGGCATCGTCGCGGCATCGACCGCGTCCGCGTTCGCCGCCAGCCTGGTGCAGAAGGGGCTGCCCGGTGCATCCAAGATCGTTCCGATCACCTTCCTGGTGATCGTGGGGACGGTCCTGGTCTACGCGCTGACCGCCGCACCCGTCGCCCGTCGCCTCGGCGTCATCCGGCCGGCCCGAACCCGGCCGCTGCTCGTCGGCGGCGACGAGTGGGTGATCGGCCTGGGCAGGACCCTGCAGTCGATCGGACTCGACGTGCTGATGTGGGCGGGACTCGACGAGGAACGCGAGCGGATCACGAGGGCCGGCATCGAGCTCGCGCACGGCGAGATGCTGGCGACCGCGACCAATCCCCGAGCCCGCCTCGAGGGCGTCACGGCCGTGTTCCTGCTCACCGACGACGACGACTTCAACGCGCTCGCCTCCGTCGTCGTCAAGGACAACGTCGAAGGCCCCGTCTACCGCGTGGGCCCGCCGAAGGACAGTCACGGCGTGGTCGCTCCCTATACGGGAGGCGACATCCTCTTCGGCCGTGCACTGGTCCGGCACCGCCTGGCGGCCCGCTACGCGCAAGGCGCCCGCTTCCGCGTGCAGCCGGGATCCCTGCCGATCCCCCCGGACCACGACGTCCTCTTCGTCGTCAGCGCCGACGGCCGCCTCGCCCCGGTCACCGAAACGCAACCGATCACGCCGCTCCCGAACGAGACCGTCATCCTGCTGAGCCCGGCATGATGTCCTGGGCCACCCGCTTCCGGCTACAGCAGTACGCCAAGGCCAGCCTCTGGATCATCCCGCTGCTCGGGCTCGTGCTCGGCGTCGCCCTGGCCGAGGCGGCAGCCGCCGCGGAAGGAGCCTCCTGGCTGCCGAAGACCTGGGACTACTCCGCCACGACCGCCAGCAGTGTCCTCAGCTCCGTGGTCGGCTCCATGGTCGCGCTGCTCGGGTTCGTCGTCACCATCGGCGTCCTCGTCATCCAGCAGGCCACTGGCACGCTCTCGCCCCGCTACATGCGGCTCTGGTACCGCGACCGGCTGCAGAAGGCCGTACTGGCGACGTTCATCGGCACGTTCGCCTTCGCCTACACCCTGCTGAGGAGCATCGAGGAGAACTCCGTCCCCAACCTCGGTGTCACCCTGGCCGGCGTCGCCGTCTCCGCCAGCCTCCTCCTTCTCCTGATCTACCTCAACCGCTTCACCCACAACCTGCGCCCGGTGGCCATCGCCGACATCGTGGGACGCCTGGGCGAAGGCGTCGTGGACCGTGCCTCGGCGCACGCGCGACGATCCGTCCTGCCCGGCGCGACGCCGCCGGCGGGCGCCCCGACGGGCCGGGTCCGCTCGGAACGCGGCGGCGTCATCCAGGCGATCAACGTCCCCGGCATGGTGTCGCTCGCCACCCGGCACGACTGCGTCCTGGTCCTGGCCGCCTCCATCGGCGACTTCGTACCGCCCGGCAGTACCGTCGTGGAGATCCACGGCAGTGCGCCGCTGCCGGATTCCGACCGGGTGACCGGGCTCCTCGCCCTCGGCGCCGAGCGGACGATCGAGCAGGATCCGGCCTTCGCCCTGCGCATCCTCGTGGACATCGCCATCCGGGCGCTCTCCCCCGCCGTCAACGACCCCACCACGGCCATCCAGGTCCTGAACCACATCGAGACCTTCCTGTACACCGTCGGCCGCGTCGGACTCCGCAGCAGCTACGTGCTGGCCAACGACCGCGGGCGGCCTCGGCTCGTCCTGCCCGGCCGGTCGTGGGAGGACTACCTGCAGCTCGCCGTCACCGAGATCCGCGACTACGGAGTGAGCTCCGTCCAGGTGTGCAGGCGCCTGCGGGCGCTCCTCGGCGGCCTCCTCGCGGCGCTTCCGCAGGAGTGCCGGCCCGCCCTCCAGGTGGAACTGTCCCTGCTCGACCTCGCGGTCGACACGGAGTACGGCGACACGCCCCGCCGGGCCGCCGCGCGGACCGCCGACCCCCAGGGCATCGGCGGGGGACGGCACCGCAGGGACGCACCGCCCGACGGCCCCGCACCCGGCAGCACCGGCCGATAGACCGTCACGGCGGCCCGGCCCGCGCCCGGGTGCTCGGCCGCTCCGCTTCCCCGCGTCGGTGTCAGCCGGTCTCGGGGTCGCCGGTCCAGGGCCGCAGTCCCCAACGGAAGGTGTACAGGTCACCGGGGCCTTGTTCGACCGGCTCGGCCCGGGCCCGGGCGGCGTCCCACGGCCCGGTCTCGATCCGCCGGCGGCGGTGGCCGAGCCGGACGAAGAGCAGATCGCCCGCGCCGACCCGGACGCCCTGCGCGGCCTCGGCGGCCCGCAGGTCGGCGGCGGTGGCATGGTCACCGGGTGCCAGCCAGTGCGTCCCGCGCAGCCGTGGGACGTCGAGGAGGACACCCCGCCCGACGATTCCGTCGCGGACCAGTTCGACCGACAGGGCGGTGGCTCCCTCGGCGGTCACGGTCGTGGCCGGGACTCCGCTGTACAGGGCGCCGTCGTAGACGACATGGCACAGCGCGTCGAGGTGGCTGTCCGCGTCGCCGTGCACGTTCATCGAGAAGGCGTCGGTAGCGAAGTGGAGTCCGGTGCCGTCGGCGTCGGCCTCGGGCGGGTTGGTGAGCCGGTGTCGGGCGGGGTGCGGGTCGTCGGGGGCGGGCTCGGTCTGCACGGGGGAGGCCAGGGACACCGTCAGCCCCGCGCGGACCTCGGCCGTGGCTGCACGACCGTGGCCGGCGTGATCGTCGCCAGCGCACCCCGCCCGCCGCCCGGTTCCGGTCCCCCGACGGCCGGGGACCGCAGGCGGGCGTAGAGGCGGTCGAACGCGGCCCGGCTCTGCGGGCGCGCGGGCCCGGGCTCAGTCTCGCTGCCGCTGCCGGTCAATTGCCTCGTCCAGGGTGGAGGCCGCCATGATGAGCGACAGGTGCGTGAACGCCTGCGGGAAGTTGCCGAGTTGCTCGCCGCTCGGGCCGATCTCCTCGGCGAACAGCCCCACGTGGTTGGCGTAGGTGTGCATCTTCTCGAAGGTGTAGCGCGCCGGGCGGACGCGGCCGGCCCGCGCCAGGGCGTCGACGTAGAGGTAGGTGCACAGGCTGAAGGTGCCCTCGGAGCCGCGCAGGCCGTCGGGTGAGGCGGCCGGGTCGTAACGGTAGACCAGGCTGTCCGAGACGAGTTTGCGCTCCACCGCGTCCAGGGTGTTGAGCCACCCGGGGCCCTTCGCGGTGAGGAAGCCCAGGCGCGGGATCAGCAGCAGGGAGGCGTCCAGGACGTCGCCGCCGTAGTGCTGGACCAGGGCCTGCTCGGCGTGGCTCCAGCCCTTGTCCATCACCTGTTCGAGGATGGCGTCGCGGGCCTGGCGCCAGCGCGGGATGTCGGCTGGCCGGCTCAGCTCGGTCGCCATCCGCATCCCGCGGTCGAACGCCACCCAGCACATCACCCGGCTGAACGTGAAGTCGTTGCGCCCGCCGCGGGTCTCCCAGACGCCCTCGTCCGGACGGTCCCAGTTGTCGGCCAGCCAGTCCAGGGTCTTGGCGAGCCCCTTCCAGCCGTGGTAGCCCAGCTCCACGCCGACGTCCAGGCTCTCGGCCATCGCGTAGAGCGCCTCGCCGTAGATGTCGAGCTGCAGTTGGTCGGCCGCGGCATTGCCCGCGCGCACCGGACGCGAGCCGCGGTAGCCCTCCCAGTGCTCCAGGATCTCCTCGGTGAGATGCGGGTCCCCGTCGACCCGGTACATGATCTGCAGCCGCTCGCCTGGCAGGTCGGCCCGGTCGCGCATCCGGTCGCCCAGCCACTTCGTGAACGAGGTCGCCTCCTCAACGAAGCCGAGGTCGAGCAGCGCCCGCACCGAGAGCGAGCCGTCGCGGATCCACGAATACCGGTAGTCCCAGTTGCGCTCGCCCCCGACCTGCTCGGGCAGGCCCATGGTGGCGGCGGCGACCGGCGCCCCGGTGGGATGGTAGGTGAGGAGCTTGAGCGTAATGGCCGAGCGGTTCACCATCTCCGCCCAGCGGCCCCGGTAACGGGAAGTGTGCAGCCACTTCTGCCAGAAGTCCACCTCCGCCCACAGCTGCTCCGTGACACCCTCCACGGTGAGCGGGGGCGGCGCGGCGCCGTCGGCGGCGGACGTGGTGAACACCGCGGCGGCCGACTCCCCGACGTTGAGGGTGACTGCGCCGCTGACGTCGTCCCCGTCCCGCTCCAGCGGGAAGCTCGCCTGCAGGTGTCCGGTGATCCCTGGGGCGCGGAAGACCGCGTCCCGGGAGCTCAGTTCGAGCTCGTGGCCGGCCCGGCCGTAGTCGAACCGCGGCCTGCACTCCAAAGTGAACCGCACGGTGCCGCGCACGGCCCGGACGACCCGCCTCAGGGCGTGGCGGTCGGTCGGGGTGCGGCTGGTGTTCGCCGGCATCCAGTCGATGACCTCGCCCACCCCGTCCGGCGACATGAACCTGGTCACCAGCACCCCGGTGTCCGGGTAGTAGAGCTGCTTGCACGACATGTCCGTGTGCTCCGGCGCGAGCCGGAAGTGCCCGCCGCGGTCGTGGTCGAGGAGCGAGGCGAAAATGCTGGGCGAGTCGAACCTCGGCGAGCAGAACCAGTTCACCACGCCCTGCGAGGACACCAGCGCAGCGGTCTGCAGGTCTCCCACCAGGCCGTGATCGGCGATCGGGGGATAGCGGTCCATGAGCGTCCAATCGCCAGGGTGACTACACAGCATCCACTATCCGTTGCACTGCGCGACGCAAAACATCGACGCGCCGGTGGCGTCGATCCCCGTCCCGCCCGAGGTGATCTCCGGCAGCCCTGCCGAGCCCGCGTGGGGGAAAGTCCGCGCCGAGGATGCCGAAGCCCTGCGGGATCACGAGAGCACCGAACACCCCAGGGGCGAAGTCGTCGGTCCCGATCACCGACGGGATCCGCACCTGGCGTTAGCGGTTTGGTATGGCCCCACTCTTCCGGTCTGAACTGGCTCCGGCTTGGTGCCGCAGGCTCTTTGTTCCGGCCCGGACTGGCCCCGGCTTCCGGTCCGTCGTGGCCCCACTTTGAAGCGGGCGGTGTCAGTCGTCGCCGGGCGTCATGTCGTATTCGTCGAAATCAAGTTCTGCGCCGGTTGCGGTGAGGAAGTCCACCACCGCGCGGTGCAGGCGCCAGCCGTAGAGGTTCGTGTCGTCCGGCGAGCCGCCCGGCTGCTCGTCACGCCGGTTGTAGTAGCGCATGACCTGCAGAATCACGCCCGCGGAGCCCTCCTCGGTTGCAAGACGGCTCGTCAGATTTGTGAGCGCTTCCATGTGAGGCCGGAGCCTGCCGATTACCAGGTCGAGCTGCTCATCGACCCGCAGGCCCGGCTCGCAGCAGAAGATCTTCCAGCAGTGACAGGACGGGATGATGTGAGGTGAAGTGGTCAAACTTCCCCGCACCGTGACCTCGTCCGGTTCCACGCCAATCAGCTGGGTGATCTCGTCGGCGGTGGTGCCCACGGTGGAGATCGCAAAGTAGACGTACTGAGTCAACGACACCCGCGGAGACTACCGACGCAATCGCACGGCCGCCTGACTATTTCCTCGCCTGCTGCCTGGCCTTAGTCTGCGCGAGGCGGTAGGACTCGGTGCCGGTCTCGATGATGGTGCCGTTGAAGGTGAGGCGGTCGACGATGGCCGCGCAGAGGCGGGGGTCGGTGAAGGTCTTGGTCCAGCCTCCGAACGATTCGTTCGAGGCGATCGCGACACTGTTCTTCTCCTCCCTCTCGGTCAGAACCTGGAACAGCATCTCGGCGCCGCGGCGGTCCAGGTTGAGGTGTTGGGTCGGGGACGGGACGCCGTGCACCCTCTCGGGTGTCGGTTTTCCCATCCCCGCCCGCCGAACCGGACGTGCCCGTTGGCCGAGCATCCGCTCTCCACGTGATCCGATGGATCAGGCGAGGTATTCGCTGACCTGGCCGACGAAGGCCACATCGTCGTGGCTGGTCCGGCGGAAGCGAGCCCCGTCCGGATTGACCTCGTCGATGTTGTAGGGCGTGCTGATCTGCGCCCCGCGAAAGCGGTAACGCTCAACACGCATCTTCGCCGGGTTGTAGAGGACGAGACCGCCCTCCGCGATGCGGTCCGCTCCGAAGAAGCGGCGCCGCAGCTGTTTCCAGGTCGTCCGGGGGTGCTTGTAGCGAATCCACCGAAGCATCCGCCACCACGCGTACCAGCCGAGGTAGGCGAACGTCCTCTTCGAGACGCCATAGCGGAAGTAGGCAGCCCAGCCCCGAAGGACCGGGTTGACCGTCCGCAGCACCTCCTCCAACGAGAGCGAGGTCGTACTCCGCCCCGTCAGTTTCTTGATCTTGTGCATCACCGACGCCAAGGCCTGCTTGGACGGGATGGTGAGCACGACGCGCCGGCCGTCGCCCCAGGGTCTCCGCTGGATGTGGAAGCCGAGGAAGACGAAGCCGTCGTCGATGTGGGTGATGTGGGTCTTCTCGTCGGAGAGGGTCATCTTCAGCCTGCTGGCCAGCAGCTCACCGATCTCCGCCTTGATCGCTTCGGCCTCCGACTTCGTGCCGTGCACGAGCACGATGAAGTCGTCGGCGTAACGAACCAGACGGAAGTTCGGCCGCCCCATCCGGCGTCGATACTGCCGACGCCAGGGCGGGGTCATCTCCGCGTCCCAGATCCGGGAGAAGTGCCGGTCCAGGACGGAGAGATAGATGTTGGCCAACAGCGGGGAGGCGACTCCTCCTTGCGGAGTGCCCGTGAGGGTCTCCGCGAGTCCACCGTGCAACTCGACAACCCCGGCCCGCAGGAACGCGCTGACCAGCCGCAAGACCTTGCGGTCCTTGATGCGTTCGGCCACCAGGCCCATCAGGACGTGATGGTCGACGTTGTCGAAGCAAGCCTTGATGTCGCCCTCGATGACCCAGTCGTAGGTCGACGGCTTGCGGGTGAAGTGGTGAATCTCGGCGATGGCATCCTGAGCCCGACGACCAGGCCGATACCCGTACGAGGACGGGTAGAAATCGGCCTCGAAGATCGGCTCCAGGACCAGCTTGAGGGCCATCTGCGCAACGCGGTCGCGCAGGGTCGGGATGCCCAGATAACGGACCTTGCCGTTCTTCTTGGGGATCACCGCCTGCTTGACCGGAAGTGCGGTGAACGACCCGTCCCTGAGCGAGGACCGCAGGTCCTCCAGAAACGGGATCACTCCCTGACGTTCCTCGACGTAGTAGCGGGTGACCGCGTCCACGCCCGCTGTCCTGGCACCCCGGTTGCCAGACACCCGCTCCCAGGCCATCAACAGCGTGGCCTGGTCGCAGATCAAGTTGAATACGTCATCGAACCGGCGAGCCGGTTCGTTCCGTGCCCATCGGTGCAGCTTGAGCTGATGATCGAGTACCCGTCGCTCGGCCGCGAAAATGCTCGGCCAAGGTGTCGACGGCGCGTCGTTGTTCAACAACGTTCCTCCCCGACAGCAGTCCTGCTGCCATCACGCTGTCGCCCTTCCCCATGTGACCGGCTTTCCCGGCCTCCGAGTACTACGGCGACTCCGCCACGATCTGGCGCCATCAGCGGGCGTCGCGCCTGCCCGCCGCCCGGCTGGAGGCCGGACGGGAAGGGCGATGCCAGATCGCTTCCCACGTTCACTGAGGATCTCTGTGACGGCTTCGGTGCCCAGCTATACCCCGGCAGCATCGCCACGGACCGCACATCGCAGTCTTGGTCCGGGCCTCCCAACGCCCATGGGCTCCAGGCGAGAGGAGAGGAGAGTCCATCGGCTACGGCTCTCTCCAGCACTGCAAAGCGGCCCATCCACCAGGTTCGGCAGGCCGCTGACGACTCACGGGACGTCAACCACTGGTTCAGTTTCCTTACACCCATTCCGTCTTCGCTTGCGGGCACGAACCGTCTGGTGGTGTCGGTCCGCCCCTACGTTGTCGAGGCTGCTTCCGGCCTCACCCCCAACCCGGGGGTCAGCCTGCCTCCAGCTTCAACCGGTCCCTGCGAGAACCAGCGGCGGGCCTTTCATCCCGCAAGATCCCTCAGCGCCTCGTGGCGCACAGCCGAACTCGTCCAGGCAGAGCAGGTCGACGCGGCCGTAGCGGGCGATGGTCTTGTTCAGCTGCTTCTCGTCGGCGGCCTCGACCAGCTCGTTCACCAGCTTGGTGGCGAGCGTGTAGCGGACGCGGTAGCCCTGCATGGCGGCCTCGGTGCCCAGGGCGATGAGCATGTGGGACTTGCCGGTGCCGGAGTCGCCGATCAGGTAGAGCGGCTGGCTCTTCTTGATCCACTCGCAGCTGGCGAGGGTGTTGATCACGGCGGGGTCGATGTTGGGGTTGACGTCGAAGTCGAAGGTCCGCAGGGACTTGTCGCGGGGGAACCCGGCGGCCTTGATCCGCCGCTCCGAGCGGCGGCGGGCGCGGTCGTCGCACTCGGCCATCAGCAGCTCGGCGAGGAAACCGCGGTAGGTCATCTGCTCCTTGACCGCCCGGTCGGCGATGTCGGCGAACTCGCCTCGGATCGACGGCAGCCGCAGCAGCCTGCAGGCGGTGTCGATGGCCGTGGTGGCGGCCTGCTCGGTCAGGTTCCGCTGGCGGGGCAGCATGGCGGTCATGGCGCTTCTCCCTCTCGCAGGTCACCGCCGCCGACGACGCGGCGGTGTCGGAGCAACTGGTCGTAGTGGGTTACCGAGGGCAGCGGCCTGGTGTCCGGCGGAAGGTGGTTGAGCTTCCACTCGTGCAGGAACGTCACCGTCCCCGCTCCCGGCCCGGCAACCGGCCGCGGCGTGGGGACAGCGACGGCGGGCTCGTCGTCGGTCTGGGCGGCCTTGCGGGCCTCCAGCGCGACCGCGTCCGCGGTCAGGGCCCCGGCTCGCAGGGCGGTGGCCAGGCCGGCGACGATGTGGTCGTGCGCTAGGTGCCGTCCAAGCAGCAGCACCTCGATCAGCGCCCGGGTGCCCTCGGCGTCGCCGTGGGCCCGGACCGCCGCGGTCCACCAGGCGTCGTGGACCGGGGTGAACTTGCCGGCGGAGCGGGCCTGGTCGAGCGCGGTCGCGCCGGGGAAGGCGCCCGGCTTGCGGACCAGGGCCTCCAGGTAGTGGTCCAGCTCCAGCCGGCAGCCGCCCTTGGCGATCAGCCGCTCGTGCCGGGGTGATACGGGTCTCGGCCGGGCGGGTGGCGAGGGTGCGGTAGGCGGTGAGGCAGGCGGCGGCTGCGGCGGTGAGGACGGAGTCGGTGGTGTCCAGGGTGGCGCGGGCCAGACGGGTGCGCAGGGTGTCGGTCATTGAGTTGTCCTCCGAGGTGCGCGGCGTCACTACTCGGTGCGGTGGTGGCGGATCTCGTCGAAGCCTTCGCCTTCGAGCAGGTGGCGGGCGCGTCTCGGGCCATGCGGTGCTGGTAGCGCAGGACGTCCTCCGGGACCCGCTGGTGGTCGGGCCTGTGTGGGTTCCGTGCGAGGCAGAGGGCGAGTTCTCGGGTGGTCGCCGATCCTGAGGCGGACTCCAAGTCGGGTCCTCGCAGCTCAGTGGCTATGACCAAGCAAGGTAGGCAGTGCAACAGGTGTGGCGCAAGGGATATGAGCTGGCTTCACTCGTCCGTGGTCGTCGGCTGAGTCGGCGAGATCGAGCCAGGCGAGGGCGGCCGCAGCCGGGTGGAGACGGACTGACACACCGGCGGCACGGCCCACGGCCAACATCCCCGTGCCCAGCCGGACGGGCACCGCTCCACCCCGTCTTGGCGTGGCCGTGCCGCCGACCGGTGGCACCCGCCGACCGCCATCCCCGCTCCGCAGCGACGCTCTCCCCACTGCTCGCCACCCGCACACGCGCCGCCCGCTGCGACGTTCTGAGGTTCGGCAGACCTGTCCGACCGGCTCCAGATACGGCGAGGTCGCGGCGGCACACCGCGGTGATGGGGAGACCTGGTAGGCCCGGGTCGTCCTAGACGAGAACGTTCACAGGATGGGATCTCTGTGGGTGGCGTCCACCATGGATCCGTCCGCGCTTCCGGCCGGAATGAGGTTCGGAATGTTCTGCAGGAGGCTGGCGCTGTGTTCGTTCCCGGGATCGGGTTCGACCTTGACGGTCGCCTGGTAGGCAATTCTGGAGATTTTGGTGCGCAAGGCTCCGATGCGGACTTCCATGATGAGACACAGAGGCGGGCCACTGATACCCGTCATGCCTGGTTGTGTCCGAAGGTGCAACTCCGAGGAATCGATGAACGCCGTTACGTTGTCGTCCCCCGTCACTCTGAATCCTGCGAGCGTAGCCGTCACCGTCGATGCCGTCAGGACACTGCTGAAGTCCTGGACCTTTCCGGTGGTCGGCGGACTCACGGAGCCCGAAGCGCCGTAGGGGACGAAGGCGACCACGACATTGTCACCAAGCGGTCCGCCGCCCCCATCAAGGGCCAACGTGCCGGTGTGGACGATCTGCAGCGCGCCCGTTCCATCCGCTGTTCGGTAGGGGATGAACAGGTGCTGCGGTTTCACCACGTCCTTCGTCGAAATGAGTATCGCCATGACCGCTCCATGAAGGTTCTACAAACGGGCACCGGCGGGCAGGGCAAGTTCAGGTGAGCGGCTGCCCAGCGCGGGTCGATAGCGGCCTTCCCCCCCCGGGCCGCGAATTCCATGCGCCAGGGGGTGGCCGTCGGGCGAAGTTCGGCCCGGAGCCGACGTGATAGCAGGTCGGGCCACTGGAAGGTCCGGTATTTCCAGTCTGACCGCACTATGCATGCTCGGCGAGCCGGAGAAGACGGTCGAGACCGACACGGGCAAGTTCCGCAGGGCCCTCACTGTCCTCAACGATGCTGACTGCGTCCTACCCCGTGACCACCTCGTACGACAGCAAGGCCGCCGAAGGCACGATGTCAGGGGTCCTCGGGTAGTCCATGGATCAGAGGGAGCCGACGTCCGGCCGAGGGCCGGGGATCACGAGGGCACAGAAGCCCTCCACTGGCAGGCCGCCGACGCAAGGGAGCTCATCTCCCTCCAACCGGCCGCCGAAACGGCGTCCGGGCCGTCCAGCGTCACCCGGCTGCTCCCCGTCGAGCGGCCCCGTTCCCGGAGCCATTCTCCACAGAGGTGATGCAGGCGACCGAGGAGCCGGCCGCCCGTCGCAGCCTCGGCCCCAGCGGCCTGCCCACCACCGCGCCCCACCCGACCGGACGGGGTGCTGGGTCATACGGCGCCTTCCGGGTCGGGTGTCGAGACAGGGGGTCAGGCCACGTGCACGGTGACGGCGGCGGCCAGGCGCTCGCTGGCGCGGGCCGCCTCGGTGCGGGCCAGGTCGAGGACGTCGTGGTCGGCTGCGCCGCGCATGGCATGGTGGCGCGGGCGGCGTCGCCCGCGGGCTGGGCGAGGGCGGGGCGAGGATGGAGAGGGTGACCAGCGGCGCGGTGATGTCGCCCGGGTCGGCGGCCGGAGCCGCTGTCAGCGCGGCGGTGCGGTGGCGGCGCCTGGGCGGGGCGGGGACTGGGGGACGAGTTCGGCGGCCAGGCGCCGGCCGAGGTCCTCGGGCGGCACGGTGCTCACCTCACCGCCGCCCTCGTCGTGGGGGAGACGGGGGCGAGCAGAAGGCGGTGCAGGAGGGAGGCGTCGTCGCGGGTGTGGGTTGCGGGGCGCCCGCAGGACCAGCAGCCAGCCTCGGGGCCAGCCCACGCCACCGAGCAGCTGCCGCAGGCGTAGCGGGAGCGGCGCGGGCGGGGGGCGAGACGGCCGATGGAGCGGAGCGCGGCGGCGGCCTGGTGGCGCTGCTCGGGGGAGAGGGAGCGAGCGGGGGCGGTACGGGGCAGGAGTGCGGTTGCCATACTGGGGTGTCCTTCTGGTCTCGGATCGAGAGGGGCCCGGGTTGGCCGGTTTGCTGTGAGAGGCGTTGGCCGGCACCGGGGAAGGCCGCGGCCCGCCTGATGCGTCAGGCGGGCTGCGGTGCTGCGCGGGGAGGGGACAGACGGTCAGCTCGGGTAGTCGTCCGCGCATCCGTACGGCGGGGCGCTGGCCCAGGGGTCGTCGTCCAGCGGCGGGAGGTCCGGCGTCGGCAGCCGGCCGCTGAGGCAGCGGTGCCGGTACCCGCCCTCGAAGGTGAACCCGGTGCCCGGCGGCACCGACCCGGAGGTCGACGACTACACCACCCGTACCGATCCGGCCGCCGACTCCGGAGACCGCGTCAGCGTCGTCTACCGCTACCACGAGGCCATGGCCTCGGTGTTCGTCACCTGGATCATCGCCGGGCCCTGACCTGGCCAGCAGCACCGCCCGAGAATCTAGCTGGCCCTCACGCTCGAATAGCGAGGGGCCGGCCTTCAACGTACGCACCCCTTCCAGCCAGAACACGCGATCACCTCCCCTGCAGTCCCCGCGCCCGCCATCCTGGAGGCCGCTCTGGGAAGGGAGACGATGGACTTCGAGTTCGACTGCTGGAACTGCGAGGCGACGAACACCGTCTAGGGCGAGCCGCTGGGCTTCTTCAGCGTCCACAGCTACCGGCTGCCCTACGACTGGACCTGTTACTGGTGCGACGCGATCAACATCACCCCTGATGACTGACCACGCGGACGCCTTCGCCAGCGCGGGGTGCGGCTACTCGACGTGGGTTCGGGAGTCCACCGGCAGCGGCGTAGCCTACGGTCCGACGGCACACCGACGATCTTGGGGGAGCCCATGGCCGAGACGGCCTCGCTGCTGGACTGGACCGACGACGAGATGCGCGGGGAGCACCTGCGCCGTACCGCCCGAGGAGGCTGGTCCCGGATCCGCCCCCTGGCGACGATGATGCTGCTCATCGGCGCCGGCATGGAGGGCGCACCCCTCACCCGCGAGGAGCTCGGCCCGTTCGTCGCCACGAAGGCCAACCCGAGCGGCCTGCTCACCCACTCCTGCTGGGACACCGGCGACGAGTACGACGAAGAAGAGGCCGCCGAGGCCGCCGAAGCCCTGCCCGGGCAGATCGCCGACGGCACCCGCTACGCCGCGCGGTATGGCCTGCCGCCGCTGGAGACCATCGACGACGTGATCACCCTGCTGGTGGCGGCCAAGGTGCTCCACGAGATCCCGGACGACGCCGGAGTGCCGCGCCTGCACCCGGCCAGCCCTTTGCCGTTCCCGAGCGAGGTCCTGCCGCTGAGTACCGAGGAGGAGCAGGTGCAGCGCGAGCTGCGGATGAGCCTGATCTACTCCGACGACTCCTTCGAGATCATCGCCCTGTTCGACCCGGAAGGGCGCCGCCTCGAGGAGGTCACCACCAGCCTGCAACGCCTGGCCAAGGCCATCGACGGCGACCCCCACGACGCCCGCCAGGCGGTCCTGCTACTGCTCGACCAGGGCGACTTCACCGCCACTGAGGACGTCGCCGCGATCCCGCCGCACAAGGTCTTCCGGCTGCGGTGCGACTGGGAGAAGTTCGAACAGAGCCGCATCTCCATTCACGGCGTCAACGACGACGGCCAGATCGTCGTGACGCTTCCGCAGGACTGAAAGTCTCCGCGATCGGCTGCGGCCGGTCAGCGCCGGTTCGAAGGGCTGGCTGTTGTCGGCAGCGGCAAGGATGATCTGCGACGGCGCTCCTATACCTCTTCGGCAGCCGCTGACCACAATCAGCGAGAAACGCAAGCTATTTCGCGCATGTCCGAATCAGTGAAAGTGGACGAAACCCACGCCGTAGCCGGATAACACCCCAGGTCACACAGACTGCTCCCCGCGCCCGCGGGGATGATCCCTGGATGGGCACGTGGTAGATGATCTTGAAGAACTGCTCCCCGCGCCCGCGGGGATGGCCCCAGCCTGAGGCGCTGGAGACGGTCCCCTTGGACTGCTCCCCGCGCCCGCGCCTGCGGGGTCATCCGGCTGTCGCCGAGGGCTGTACCCGCGGCGACGGGTCGGGACCTCCTTGCAGCGGAGGCGGGGGGCCAGCGCCGTTGCGCTTGGTACGGGCTTAGGACTCCCTGCGCTCGTTCCACCCCGGATCGATGCCTGTTCGGATCAGACAGGCCGCATCACCTGGGCCAGGCCCTGTGGAGTGCTCTTCACCTCCGGGGGCGGCCCGGGCCGGCTGTGGTAGGTCACACCGGAGATCGTGACCCCTGTCAGCTGGGACAGCGGCAGACGTTCGGTCCGACCGTCTGCCGGTCCACCGGCGAAGGTCACCAGGCCGGTGATCGAGTTCGTGCCCACCGAAGCCGGTGCCTCCACAGGCTTGTTGTCGGACGAGGCCGTCTGCGTCGGTTTTGGCTTTGCCGGTCTCGTGCTCCTGGGCTTCACGGCCCTCGGTATTGTCACCTTCATTCGCTGGTGGCTCTGACTCTTCACCGTCGGCAGCGTTGTCACCGGAGAGCTTTCACGGAACTCGTGCCGGAGTCATCTCGGGCTCCGGCACGTGTTCTGCGGCGGTTCACGCTGCGTGACCGAAGAGGTGAGGTGGTCAGAATCGACCTAATGAGTCGTCGCCTCACCCGAGAAGCCGACCGGCAGCCAGCCGGGCCGGCTGTTCCCATGCCCTCGATTCGCTCCGGCACGCCGTCACGCAACCGCCGCCAACAGCAACGGCCCGGGGCGACCTGCCACGGGCGAGGGAGGAAGCAGACCCGGCCTCCGACTCCGGCGACCGCATCAGCGTCGTGTACAGGTTCCACCCTGGCATGTCAGCGATCTCCGTGACCTGGGTGATCGCCTTCCGTGTCCAGTCTGCGCGTGTTGCGTGAGCACTCACTGCCATTGATCAGCAGTCAGCCCGGAGAATCGTCTTCCACGCGCTGGACCGTGGAGTCACAAAGCGAGCGGTCGGTAAGCCAGCGCTTGATCTACAACTTCCTCGGCTGAGAGCTCGGGCCCCTTGGCGAGAAGATCAGATTGCTGACGTAGCCGGTCGGACACATCAGGGACCTGTCGAGCTGATCCAGCCAGCCGTCCACCTCGTCGTCGCGGTCGTAGTCGGCGTTCGTGATCCGCTGCACGAGCGCGACGGCTTCCGCGAGGCTCATCGTCATAGCACTGCCTCCTCGTGGGATGGGTCAGCGTATCCACTCACGTGATTGACCAGACAAGGCCCTGGCGTCTCTCGGACCGCGTTGGCGGCCTCATGGCTGGAGCCGGTGGCGCCAGCGCTTCACGGTGCTGGCGCCACCGCCGATCCGGGTGGCGGCGGCACGGCTCGGCAGGTCGCGGGTGGCGCCGATCGCCTCGGCCATCGATGTGAAGCCGGCTGCTCGGGCGGTCGCTTCGAGGTTGTCCCGGCGGGCCTGCTGGGCGGTCTGGACGGTGCGTAGGGCGCCGTTCCGGCGCGCGGCGCGGATGGAGGGAAGGCCGTCTGTGCCTGCGCGGGCCCGGGCGGAGCGGCGTGCGAGTTCTTCCGCGGGGGGTGTGGAGGCCCGCATCGGCTCGATCAGGTTCGGGTTGGCGGCCATGGCTTCGGTGCGGGTCGCGGAGAGCGAGCGCCGGACGTCGGTTGCCATCAGTGCGGTGGTGGCGGGGAGTGCGTGTTCTGCACGGTAGTCGGCGGCTGACATCTCGTGGACGCGGGCGAGGTGCGGCGCGAGGGAACGGAAGCGGCGCCCGCAGACCAGGCAGGTCACCAGACCGTCCGGATCGGCGCCATCGGGCCGCCGCGAGCGCACCGCGGTGGAAGGCCGGGCGGCAGCGAGCACGGCGTCCAGGTCCCACAGCAGCGCGCGGTCGCGCCTGCGGCAGGCGACCGGCTCGGGCCAGCGTCCGCGCTGCTGCTGCATCACGGCCTTCAGACCGCCGGGGGCGTAGCCGAGGAGGGGTTCCGCCTCCCGCCGGGTGACCAGGCGGGAGGCTGCGTCGAGGGGGTTCACGGGTCAGCGGCGCCCGTCGCGGATCTGGTAGAGCCGCGAGCGGGACAGGTCCGCGGCCTTCTCCAGCTCGGCGACCTTCACCTTGGTGGTCTTCCGGTTGAGCATCGCGGAGCGGATCAGCGAGTTGAACTCCTCGTCGGCGTCGGCCTTCACCTTGTCCCGGTAGCGGCGCGCGTCCTCGACGGCTTGGAGGACGTCGGCGGCCGGCCCCGCGGGCGACTCCGCCTCGTCGCTGTTGAGCTGGTCGGCCAGGACGTCCCACTGGTCCGCGAGGGGTCGGCCGTGGTCGTCGGTGTCGATCTGGTCGGCGAGCGCGGCCAGGTCGTCCTTGGTCACCGGGGCGAGGTCCTCGCCCCGGTCGATGACCGCCGTAGGGGTGGGGGCGTCCCACAGCTCGCGGACCTTCTCCGGCGTGATGGTGCCTGCCATGACCGTCCCCTCTTTGCCAGCGCCACCAGATGTGTAGCGCGCTTCACATTCAGCATGCCCTTACCCGCCTTAAGTGTCAAGCGCGCTACACATTCTGGAGGTGGCCCAGGCCCAGCGCGCTGCCCTGCCGACGCTGGACACCGTCACCCGAAAGCGGCGACACCGATATCCCGCCGGGGCTGGCGCTACGGGCAGGGTTCGGCCGCGAGGGCACTGTTGGCGGCGTGCAGGCCCTCGGGACTTCCACAGTCGTAGAAGCCGCCCCGGATCGGGTGGACCAGCATGCCGTGGTCGCGGGCGAAGGCGGTCACGGCGTCGGTGGCCCGGAGTTCGCCGTCGACGGCGGGCTGGACGGCGGCGAAGTACGGCAGTGAGGCGGCGGGGAGCAGGGTCCGGCTGATGTTGATGTGCGCGGTGGCGCCGCGCTCGCGGTCGTCGGGGTTCCAGGCCCGCACCTGGTCCAGCAGCGGGTGCTCCCGGGTGCCGGTGCGGTGCTGGACGACCCCGTAGCGCAGCGGCCGGTCGGCCGGGCGGCGACTGCGACCGCGCCCGTGGTGCCGGCGCTGCGGCGGGCGGCGACGAGGTCCGCCAGGTCCGAGCCCTGGTCGAGGCGTAGCAAGAGGTCGTCGCCGGATACGAGGAGGAAGTCGTCGCCGGCGATCCACTCGGCGGCGCACATCGGTGGCAGGGCAGTGCCGTAGTGGCCGGTGTCGCGCGGTTGCTCGATGACGGTGATCTCGGCGGGGACCGGGCGGGCGATCGGTTCGTACTTGTGCTGCCAGCCGCGGGCGGCGAAGTAGCGTTCCATCTCCGGGTCAGGGGTGAGGAAGTGGCGGACCTGGCGGGTGCACTCGCCGGGGGCGGTGACTACGGCGATCCGGTCGGCGCCGGCGGCGATGCAGTCGGCGACGGTGTAGGACAGCCGGGGCCGGTTCCAGACCGGGAGCATGCACTTGGGGGTCGTCTTGCCGATAGGGAAGAAGCGGCTGCCGACGCCGGCGGCGGCGATGACGGCTGTGAGTCCGGGCATGATCCACCTCTCGTGGGGTCGAGCGGGTTTCGGGTGATCGTGCGCTGGTCGTCGGGACGGGGGCGGGTGTCAGCAGACCGGGTGGGCCGACGGGTCCAGCAGGAGCAGCGAGGGTGCGAGTTCCTCGAAGGAGCGCTCGCCGCCAGCCCGGGCGGGCAGGAGGGACCGGTTCGCTCCGGTGGCGCGCCAGCGGGTGTAGTCCTCGGTCAGGTAGTACCGGCCGGCCTGGGAGGCGTGGGTCTGCAGGGCCTTGACCTTGTCGTCGATGTAGGGGGTGATGTCGACGAGGACGGTGGTGGTGAAGTCGTGGGGGGGCGTGCGGCTTGCCGTGCAGGATCGTGGTGCAGGTCGGTACCCGGGCAGCGGCGTTCAGCGCGGCGCGGGCGACGGCCTGGTGGTCCTGGTGGTCGTTGCCGCGGTGGAGCGCGTGGATGAGAAGCACGGTGCAGCGCAGCCGGGTGAGAGCTGTCTCGATGGCGGTGACGAGCGTGTGGTCGGCCTCCAGGGTGCCGTCCTCGAAGCCCAGGCACTCCACGGTGATGCCGGTGTCCTGGTAGCAGGCCGGGAGTTCCCGCAGCCGCTGGGTGGTGGTCAGCGTGATCCCGGCGGCGCGGTCGGCGACGGACACGCCGTTGGCTCCGTGGGTGGCGACGATGACGGTGACGCTCGCGCCCGCGTCGCTCCAGGCGCGCAGCGTGCCGTAGAACATCAGCACGTCGTCATCCGGGTGAGCGACAACGGCCACCACGCGGGCGTTGGCGGTCAGGGCGATCGACATGTCCACTTCCCCCCTTGGAGTCGCCTCAGGGCCCGAGGCAGCCGGGCGGCGTACGGGCCCGGTGGTCGGATGCCATCACAGCGCAGAGCGGGGCACCGGGGGGAGGGCCGAGGAGGGGGGCTGACAGGCGGCGCGGGGGCTCACGCGGCAAGCCTGGCCGGCTTCTGTGGGCGGAAGGCTCCCGGGGACGGATTGTGGTCGGTGGGGCCGGTAGTACGGAAGGCATCGGGTGGGGTGGAGCGGGGCGGCCGGCGGGGCAAGGTAGCAGAGCCGCGCCGGATGCGCTGACGGGGTCGGATGGTCTGCCACGATGGTCGGGTGACCGATGCCACTGTTGAGTTCTTCGACGCCCGGGCGCTGCGCCTAGAGCAGGTTGCCATTCCCTCGTTGTCGCCCGAGGAGCGAGCGGCCATGGACCAGTTCTGGGACGAGGCGGTGGCCCAGCAGCCTGCGCTGTTCGACGGCCCGGCGGTGGCCTGCGTCGGGGTCGAGGAGCAGGCCGACGGCTCCGCTCTGGTGCTGTCGTGGGCCCCGGCGACCTACCGCTACCGGGCGCTGCGCCGGGTCGAGGGCTGTTCCTGGCTGCCTGCGTCGATTTTCGTCACCGTGCTGCAGCCGGTGGAGGACGGTGGGCTGATCGTCGGCCGGAGCTCGGGCTTCACCGTGCATCCGGGACGGTGGGCCCTGCCCGGTGGGTCGGCGGAGCCGCCGGCCGAAGGACAGAGCCTCGACGTGGCGGCGCTGCGGCGGCACGCCGCGCAGGAGTTGCTGGAGGAGATCGGCGTTGTCGCCGATCCCGAGGACATGCGTGCGTGGGGCGTCACCCGCGGCGAGTACGGCAACCTCGGTGTCCACTTCCTGGCCCCGCCGGTCTCGGCCGCTCTGGGACTCAAGCACCACGAGGTCCTGGCCGAGGAGGAGCGCGCCCGTGGCGTGGAGCCCGAGCTGGACCGGCTCGCGGTCGTCCGCAGTGTGCAGGACGTGACCGGCCTCGGCCACTGCGCGGACTTCCTGCCGCTGGTCGTCTCCCGCTACGTCGACGGGCGCACCCTGACCTGAGCGCGCCTTCCCCGGGGCGGCCGGGCCCGGCCCGCCCCGGGCGCGTGGGCCCCGTCGTCGATCCGTCGGCCCCCTCGTGAGCCCTGCCGCTCTCGGTGCCCGCCGGGCTGTGATGGCCACCGGTGCAGAACTGCTGCACCAGGACCTCACACCTGGGGGACGCCATGTCCGCACGCTCCCAAGGCCCCTCCGCCTCGCCGCCCGGCACCCCGGACCGGCCGAGCGGCGGCGAGTCCGCCGGCCTTGCGCCGCTGCTGGCGAAGGTGGCCCGTCCCGGCGCCGCCCCCGGCGGGCGCGCCGTCCTCGCCGGCTGGGGCGGCGCCGCGCCGGCCTGGACCGAACGGGAAGCCGCTGCCCTGTGGCAGGCCGAACGCGCCGCCGAGCCGATTGAGACGCTGGCCCTGTGCCACCCGGGCCTGGACCTGGCGGACGCCTACCGGATCCAGAGCGCCGGCCTGGCGCACCGGATCGCGGCCGGGGCCCGGCCGATCGGCCACAAGGTCGGTCTCACCTCCGAGGCGATGCGCCGGCAGATGGGCATCGACGAACCGGACTCCGGCGTCCGCCTCGACTACATGGCCGTTCCCCACGGGGGCGACCTCGCAATGGCCGACCTGATCTCCCCGTGGGTGGAGAGCGAGTTCGCGTTCCGCCTCGGTGAGGACCTGGCCGGCGAGGCGGTCGACGTCGCCGCCACGCGCAGCGCGGTGTCCGAGGCGATGGTCGCCCTGGAGGACACCCGCTACCGGGGCTGGCAGCTCACGCTGGCGGACAGCGTTGCGGACAACACGGCGTGCGCGGATCGTCACCGGCCCCGCCGTCGCGTTCCAGCCCGGCCTCGATCTGCCCGGGCGGCGGCTGACCCTGCGGATCGACGGCGCCCTGGCCGCGTCGGGGGAGGGCCGCGAGGTGTTCGGCGATCCGCTCGCGGCCGTGGCCTGGCTGGCCCGGCGTCTGGCCGCGTTCGGCACCGGTCTGAAGGCCGGTGACATCGTGCTGGCCGGTTCCGTGCACGCCGCCCTCCCGCTGCGCCCCGGAACGCTCGTCGAGGCCGACTGCGACGTCCTGCCCCCGGTGGCTGTCCGCACCCGCTGAGCACCCCGCCCCACCTCGCGCGCTGCCCGGCGGCACCCGCCCGGGCGGCGGCCGACCTTCACAGACCGCCCCTGGACGGAAGGACCTCGCCATGAACGGACCGAAGCAGCGGCCCAGAGCCGCCGTGCTCGGAACCGGCAAGATCGGAATGGACCTGGCCGAGCGCATCGGCAACTGCGGCCGGCTGGAGTGCGCGCTGATGGTCGGCCGCGACCGGACCTCGGTGGGGCTGCGCCGCGCGGCGCAGCTCGGCCTCACCACGATGGCCGGCGGGAGCGCCGCATTCGTCGGCGCCGGGGAGCGCTTCGATGTCGTCTTCGACGCCTCCAACGCCGCCGCGCACGCCGCCCACTGGCAGGCCCTGGCGGCCACCGGCACGGTGCTGGTCGACCTGACCCCCAGCGGCACCGGTACCCGGGTGGTGCCCTGCGTCAACGGGGAGGCGGCTGTGCAGTCGTCCCGGCACTTCAACATGATCAGCTGCGGCGGGCAGAGCGCGATCCCCGTCCTGCACGCCATCGCCGCCACGTGCACCCCGTCCTACGTGGAGGTCGTGGCCACCGGAGCCACCGCCAGTACCGGGCGCGGCACCCGCCTGAACACCGACGAGTACATCGCCACCACGCAGGCCGCCGTCCGGGAGCTGGCCGGCGTACCGGAGGCTGAGGTCAAGGCGCTGCTGAACCTCAGCCCGGCCCGCCCCGAGCCGCCGTTCCGTGTCCTGGCCACCGTCCTGGCCGACGACGCCCGGCCCGAGCGCGTCCGGGCCGCCGTGCACGCTGCCGCTGCCCGCGTCCGGGCCTACGCCCCCGGCTACACCGTCACCTCCTGCACCGTCGCGGGCGGCCGGATCGACGTCGCGCTGGAGGTCACCGCCCGCAGCAGCCACATCCCCGCCTATGCGGGCAACCTCGACATCATCAACGCGGCCGCCGTGTGGACGGCCGAGCAGGCCGTCGCCGCCCTCGCCCGGGAAGGAGCCCTGCCGTGGGGCAGCTGACCGTCGGTCGTGTGACCCTGCACGACCCGACTCTGCGCGACGGCCACCACGCGGTGCGCCACCAGCTCGACGCCGACCAGCTGTGCGCCTACGCCACCGCCGCCAACGCCGCGGGCGTGCCCGTCGTCGAGGTCGGGCACGGCAACGGCCTGGGCGCCTCCTCTCTCCAGCTCGGCCGCGCCCGCCTCGCCGACGAGGCGATGATCACCGCCGTCCGCGAGTGCCTGACCACCAGTCGGCTGGGAGTCTTCCTCGCGCCGGGCTGGGGCACCGGCATGGACCTGCGGGCGGCGGTGCGCCACGGCGCGGACGTGGTGCGCATTGCCGCGCACTGCTCCCAGGCCGACGTCGCCGATCGCCACCTCGGCGAGAGTCGGGCCGCCGGCGTCGAGGCGCAGGCCGTTCTGCTGCTGAGTCACATGCTCGGCCCGGCTGAACTCGCCGACCAGTGTGCCCAGTTGGTCGACTTCGGCGCGCAGGCGGTCGGCATCATGGACTCCGCCGGCCACTACCTGCCCGACGACGTCCTCCAGCGCGTCACAGCGATTCGCGCCGCCGTCGGCGACGTGCCGGTCATCTTCCACGGCCACAACAACCTCGGCCTGGCGATGGCCAACTCGCTCGCCGCCGTCAGCGCGGGCGCCACCGTCATCGACGGCTGCGCCCGCGGTTTTGGCGCCGGGGCAGGCAACACCCAGCTGGAAGTCCTCGCAGCCGTCCTGCAGCGCACCGGGCACGTCACCGGCGTCGACCTGCGCCAGCTGCTGGCCGCCGCCGACATCGCCGAGGCGCAGCTGATGGACGCACCCCCGACGATCGACTCCGTCAGCCTGATCTCCGGCCTGGCCGGGCACGCAGGTCGGACCGGGCGGCCGGCAGGACCGGCCACTGGGGAGGAATCGGACGTGACCGAGCACGAGACGGCGGCGGCCCGCTCGCGGGCCGCGCTGCACCTGGCGTTCACCGCGTTCTGCGACCCGCACGGCAGCGCCTGGTTCGGGCTGGCCCGCGCCCGGCTCCACGACGACGTGCTCGCCCTGCGGGCCGTCCAGCGGATGAAGGACCGGCTCTGGCGGCAGTGGCCCGTCGCCCTGCGCGAGGAGCACCCCGCCTCCTACGCCTGGACGCTGATCAAGAGCGCCGTGGCGGACGCCGTCGCCGAGGTGATCGCCGAGACCGGCCGCCCGCCCGGCAGCCCGCCGACCGACCGAGCCGAGGCCATCCGCTACTTCGCCGACCAGGCCCGCATCAGCCTCGAAACCCTCGGCGACCACGAACACCTCTACCAGGCGGTGCTGCGCCTGGCCGAACGTCAGTACGACGTCGTGGTCCTGCACTACCTCCTTGGGCTGAAGGACGCGCTGATCGCCGAGCACCTGGGCATCTCGGAGACGAACGTGACGTCGACGGCCCATCAGGCGCTGCGCAAGCTCAACCGCCTGATGGCCGGGACCGACCGCAACAACGAGGAGTGAGTATGGGACGCGACCGCCTGGTACCGGGCAAACGGGGCGGGAACCGGGCCGGCCGGGACCGGCGGTCCCCGGCGGACCTGCCGCCCCCGCCCGACCAGGAGCGCGCGTCCCGCCGCGCCTGGCGGCGGCTGTTCGCCGCGCCGCCGCCACTGGGCGCCGAACACCTGCAGGCCGCCCACGAACTCGACCTCGCCGTCACTCTCGTGCTCGCCCAGCCCGCGGCGGCACCCTCGCTGCGCCAGCTCGCCAACAGCCGCCGCATCCACCCCGAGGGCGCCTTGATCCTCGGCGCCCTGCTCCAGGTGACCGGACGCCGGGAGGCCGCCCAGTTCTGGTGGGAGTTTGCGGCGGGCGCAGGCAGCTACACCGCCGCCAGCTGCCTCAACCTGCTGCACCGCAGCCGGGGCGAGATCCAGGACGCCGACTGGTGGCGGGATCAGGCCGAGTCCCTCGCCGCGAACCCCAGGCCCGCGACCGCCAGCGCCGTCCTGGGAGTCAGCCTCCTGCCCGCCCACGTGCGCGACGACATCATCGCCCGCTGCCACGAAGGCCTCGACGTACGCCTACCGCCCCGCATCGCCGCTGTCATCCACCAACTCCCCGTCGCCGCCGACGACGAGGACCACGGCGAAATCCCCCAGCCCGACCCCGCCCTGCTCTACAGCCTCGCCGCCGCCGGCGCCGCCCACCCGGCACCCAGCACCAGGCCCGACGCCCCACCGATCCTCTGGTACGCCCTGCACCGCCACCCCTCGGCCGACCTCCTGTAGCCCCGACCGATCAACGGTGACCGACGACCTTGAGGACTCTTGGGCGGCGGTCGGCGTTTCTACGGTTGGTCGACCAGCGGGTGGTCTTCGTTCGGTAGCGGCGATGCGGGGGTGCTGGTGGACGGCGGTGTCCAGTTCCAGCCGAACTTGTCCACGGTGCTGAGGATCCACTGTTGCCCGCGTTCGTCGGCGACGGCCCAGGCGTAGGCGAAGCTGCGCTCGGACCGCGCTCGGCTCCACCATGGCTTGCGGGGTTTGGGTAGGAACGGGATGTTGTCGCAGAGGTTGGCGAGCCAACGGATGCAGGCGACGTAGTCATCGTCGGGCCAATCCTTGATCGGCTTCCGTCTGCCGGACATGGCGCGGATTTCCAGCAACGCATACCAGCGGAGCTGCGCGCCGACTTCCCAGTCCTCCAGCGTGCGGTTGCGTTGCATTGCCGCTTCCCTTCCCTTCATTGGGCCGTGTCCGCGCAGTGACGCTACTGTTTTGATTCGTTCACCAGCCGGCCCGTCGGGAGCCTTCACCGCGGCCTTCAGGCGGTAGGCGTTGGAGCAGGTGAGGCCACGGCGGTTGGCGGTGCCTGGCAGGGCAGGGCGACGATGACGGCCACGCCCTGGCCGGGTTCATTCCTGCCTGCCAGGACGGTGTAGGAGTCAGAGGCATGGAGAGCCTGGAACTCCCAGGTGGACTGATCGGCCGAGGCCGACTCGTTCGAGGTAGTCTTGAAGCCCTCGTCCGCGAGCTTCTGTCGCAGTGCTCGAAGGGCCTCGGGACGCTGGTCGTCCGTGGCTTTCAGGCGGATCGCCGAGTTGAGCAGGTATGCCTCGCCCTCATCAGCGATACCCGTTCCCGGTCCCGAGCACTTGTGGAAGGCAATGAGCTTGCTCCACGGATCCCGTTCGAGGCCTGTCAGCTCGACCACATGCTCCCGGACCTGGTCCGCCCGGGTCAGCGCCTCCTCCCGCGACTCGAAACGTACTGGCTTGGCCGGCGCTTCCGATCCGCCGACCAAGGGGTCCATGAGCCAGCACGAGCCGAGCGCGAGGGCGCCCGACACCATCAGTACAGCCGAACGGGCCGCCCGCGCGGCTACCCCGGACGGCACAGGCATCGCTCTCTTGAACAAGTGCGGTACTTCCCCCGTGAACAGGTGTGCGGTGCGCCATCCGGATGCTACGGCACCACCGGAGACACTCCGTACCCGCGATGGAGTGCTACGCCCAGGCCCCGAACGGCCTGTTGATGCCTCCCGTCCCCGTTCACGCCACCTGAGAGGCCGGCCATGCCCCTGGACCCTTCATCCTCCAGTTCGTCAGCAACGCCTTCTCCCGCAAGTGGATCGAAGACGTCGCCGAGCTCAAGGGTGGCCTGAGCGAACCCGGTTCGGCGTACACCGCCGCCTTACGCGAAGGCCTGCGGGCCCTCGTCGACACCAAGGAACTGACGCTGACGGAATGGCAACAGCCCACGGGGGTGCCGATGAGGCCGGCCGCCGCGCTGTACACCTACCTGGACCATGTCGACGATCCGGGACCAGCTCAGGGAGTAGACACCGTGTCCTGCTGCGCCGCGTTCGGCAGTGGGCAGTGCTTCCAGACGCCGCGCACGGGCCAGCCGGGCGGCCAGCTCAGGTCGTCCGTCGAGCAGTTCGGCGTAGGCGGCGGTCTGCGCGACCTTGTGCATGACGCCCGGTGCCGGGTCGGATCCGTCGCCGTGGAGACCGATGAGTGCCAGGGCGACGCGGTGGCGGACCTCCTGCGGGGGCAGCTCGCCGGCCTCACCGGCGGCCACCGCCGCTGCCGCCAGCAGCTGGTATCCGGAGGCGCGGCAGACCCCCACATGGCTCTGCAGCAGTTCCCGGGCTCCGGCGTCCGCCTGCTCGTAGCGGCCTTCGGCGAGGAGAACGCTCACCTCGGTGGCAGTCGCCGCCTGATCGACCGTTGCCTCGCCCGGACCGACCCGATCACGCGCCGCCGCCCCCGACAGCACCGGCATCACGCATCCAAGTTCATCAGCGGGCACTGAGGATCCTGGATGAATTCATGGCCCGGGTCTTCAGAAGGTCGGAAACCTCGCGGATGCGATGACCCTGCGAGTTGATCATCTCGTTCTCGTACTGAGCCATCAGGAACTTCGCGACTCCCGAGAAATTCGCCCTGTCCCGACAGTCCCTGTCCGCGACCGCGGTCTCGATCTCGTCCCGGGAAGGCGACTGGCCTGCGCCGTCCTCGCCGGTGCTCCACCGAGGATCGCTCATCGCCTGGTCGGGATTCTGATACCGGAATCCCCGGTCGCGCATGCACTCGCTCCATGACCGTACCGTGGAGGAGAACCGCGCGTCGGACCGCGCCCGGTCCCCGGCCTGAGCTCCCAGGACATGGAGCCATCGTTCGGGAGGAACGGTGGAGTCGAGTCCGTCGATCGGTATCGAGACCTCTCCGCCGTTGAGGGTGCGGCGGGTTTTCCCATCGCACCCTCCCTCGGGCACCGTCTCCCCCCGAAACCGGGGAACGCTCCCTTCGAATACCGCGATCTGGTCTTCGGGGACGACTATGGGTCTACTTCCGCGTCGGGCGGCTGCTGCCATGTCGTCCGCGAAGTTCGCCGGCCCTCGATATCCGTAGCGCTCGACCTCGTGGGCACCGAGCCAGCCGAGCGCGGTCGCATGCCTGGGGTACCGGGAAGCGGAGACCTCGGGAACGCTGAGAGTCAGTCCGAAAGAGGCCATGCAATCACGCAGCGAGTGCATGGTCGCCCGCTGCACCTGGAGGTAGTCCTCGTCCGGCAGTTCATAGGCGTCCAGGGGAAGCGCGAGAAGGCCTGCGGATCCCGCCCCTTGCGTGATCACGGGAGCGTCAGCCGCCGTCTCGGCCTTCGGCGCGGTGGTGCATGCGGCCGACACGAGAAGCAGGAGAGAGATCACTGTGGCCGGTAGTACCGATGAGACTCGCCGCTGCTTCATGGTCTCCTTCCGGTGCGGCATCGCAGGGTCGCGGTCGTCAGCGCCAGGAGCCGGTTCACGGACATCAGCGCCGACGAAACTCAGCTGCTCACGCGAGGGGGTCATCGGCTTCGCTCATCGCCAGACGACCGTCGGACCGTAGAACACGTTCGAGTGCTGGTACTTCGCCTGCACCTTGTAGGCGTGTGCGTCATCGACGCCGGCGGTGTAGTCCTGGGCCCACTCCCGTACGCCGTCCCGGTTACCGCACTGGTAGACCGCCTTGTCCGACTGGTTGACCCAGATCAGAGCCACGGAGTCGAGATCGTAGTTGTACATCTTGGCCCACGCGTACCACTTCCCGCCGTAGGTGCCCTGGTTGACGCGGATGTAGGTGGGTCCTCCGACGTTCGCGTACGTTCCGGGCACCGGGGAGACGTTTGTCGCCCTGGAGGGCTCCTTCAGCCAGCTCCCGCACCAAAGCGGGGCGGCGGAGGCCGCACCCGCGGATCCCATGAGGACCGCCCCGGCCGCCACTATGGTCACGGTTGCGCTAGCGATGATCTTCCTCAGCACTGGTTTCCTCCTACGACATGACTGATTCCCGTTCGGGGTTTCGGCCGGGCCCGGGTCGCGCACACACGGCGACGGACTGCATCCCGCGACCCGGCTCCTCGCAACACGTGCGCACCTTCCGGGCGGCGAACCCGCTACCGGTGGGGGGTTCGCGTCCCCCTTGCCGAAGCCGACGGCAACTGACTCTCCGGCGGGCCAGGCGGCCGTCGTGTGCTACCGCCACACGACGGTCGAGCCGTACGAGACGGCGCCGTTGTGCCAGTGCTTGGCCTGGACCTTGTATGCGTGCGTATCGTCGACACCGGCGGTGTAGTCCAGGGAATAATCGGTTGACCCGTCTCGAGAGCCGCACTGGTAGGTCGCCTTGTTCGACTGATTCACCCAGATCAGCGCGACGAGATCACCCTGCCAGCCGTTGTACAGCTTGGCCCATGCGTACCACTTTCCGCCGTACGTGCCCTGGTTGACGCGGATGTAGCCGTTGCTCGGGCTCGTGACGGACGCCTGCGTTCCGGGCACCGGAGAAATGTTGGTCGCCCTGGAGGGCTCCTTCAGCCAGCTCCCGCACCAAAGCGGGGCGGCGGAGGCCGCACCGGCGGACCCCATGAGGACCGCCCCGGCCGCCACGGTCGTCACGGTTGCGCTAGCGATGATCTTCCTGAGCATTCGGACTCCTCTAACGGGGCGTTCCGGGGTCGCCGTGTGGCGTGTGTCCAGATTGCTGCAGAGCCTGTTCCCCCGACTTGTACGAAGGCGCACTCTCTTCACCGGAGCGACGCGCACTCTCGCGTAGGGCCGCAGATGGAGGTTGAAACGCCCCATGGAGTCGAGGAACACGGGCGGGTACGCGGAACGTCGCGCACCCGAGCGGTTACGCGCTCAGATCGTGATGTACCGAGGTCATCGCACTGCGGGGCCGAGACCGGTCAGGCTCACTCTCCCCTCCGCCACAGTCACGTTGATCCTGGGTTGGGGAGATCCCCTGTGCCTGCTCGAATGCACCCGGGGCGTCCTGGCGGAGCGGACTACGTGGCATGCGATGCTCGCCGGTCTGCAGACATCATCGGTGAAAGGGGGAT
The DNA here is from genome assembly GCF_043202015.1 of Kitasatospora sp. NPDC048239. Classification (NCBI taxonomy): domain Bacteria; kingdom Bacillati; phylum Actinomycetota; class Actinomycetes; order Kitasatosporales; family Streptomycetaceae; genus Kitasatospora; species Kitasatospora sp. NPDC048239. The sequence continues at coordinate 45,155 of NZ_JBICZP010000027.1, forward strand.
ACGAGGGCGTTGCGGAGTCGGTCGAGGTGGAGTTCACTCCGCTCGGCGCGTACATGTGCCTGGGGCTGCCGCTGCACCACCTGGCCAACCGCCACATGCACCCGGACGAGGTGCTGGGCACCGGCTGGTCAGCGAGGACCACCGAGCAGCTCATCGCCGAACCGGACTGGGAAGGGCGCTGGGCGGTCATCGACAGCGCCCTGACGCGGCGCATGGCGGACGCATCGCCGCCCTCGCCGGTCGTCGCCGAGGCGTGGAGTCGGCTGCGTGCCTGTCACGGGCAGTTATCCGCCAAAGATCTGGCTGTTGCCACGGGCCGCGGCAGCCGACGGTTGCAGGTGCTGTTCCGAGAGCAGATCGGACTGCCGCCGCAATCAGTCAGCCGGATCCTGCGGTTCCAGCGGGCGCTCACCCTGCCGTCCGGCACCCGCCGGTCGCTGGCCGATCTGGCGGCTTTGTGCGGCTACTACGACCAGGCGCACATGACCCGTGACTTCCGTGACCTGGCCGGGCTCACCCCCGCACAGCTGCGCACTCTCGCCGACCATGCCGCCGCCAGGGGCGGGTCTCCTGCTGACGGACGGCTGCCCCATGTCTTCAATCGCTGAACCACCGCTCTGTCGAGCTCGAACCGGTCCTTCCCAGCGCGTTCGTCCTCCGCCCGGCCGTCGGAAGAGGCGTCCCCGGCCCAGGGCACGCACCGCGAGATCGACTTCGATGGGTACGCTGCCCACGGGGTGCTCAGGTCCGGTCTGCGACCGCGGCCTGTGACCAGCGCTGAATCAGGACGCCGACGGCGTGGTGGCACTGGCGTGCTATCCCGATCCCCGGGTCCGTATGGCGCCCCTCAATCACGTCCGCCAACAGCCCCAGGTGTGCGGGTCTCGGAGGATTCAGGGGAGCGGATCGCTGCGGACCCGGGCCGAATCGGCCCTGGTCCACCGTGCGAAAGCGGGCCACGGCCCGAAACGGCCCGGTTTCCGGCCCGGTTCGGGCACTCCAGCGCAACTTCGCCTGGTTGCCGGGCTTGTCCGCCGCAGCGAGTCTTTCCAAGCCCGAGCAGCATCCCGGAACTCACCCGTCCCTCCTCGGCCCCGCCGCTGCGCCCGGCCATCGCCCCGAAAGGGGAAGGCATCTCCGGGGGGCTACGACATCGGACGCGGGCCGAACGCCGGCGGCCTCTTCAACCCGCGGTCGCTCGCGCTACCGCGGCCTGCTGTCGGCGTCCGTCCAGTAGTCGGTCAGCATCTCGCCGGGCCAGGCGGGTTCGGTGACCTCGCCACGGGGGCCCATCTCCCGGAAGTAGGGCGCGATGTCGATGATCGGCGTTCCGTGGACGGCGTCGAGGTCGGTGACGTGCAGGTCGAGGCCCTTGACCTGCAGCAGCCGGGGGTAGGAGACAGCGAGCTGGTTTGGGCGCCGGTGGTTCCTGTGCGCGAACGTCCCGGTTGCCGGCCAGCGGGGGTTGCCGCGCGGGCTGCGGGCGTGGAGCTCCACGTCGTCGGGCGTTGCAAGGTGGAAGCGCCAGGTGACGGTCAGGTGGCTGAACTCCTCAAGGCCCTGCACGGCGTCGAGTGGGTAGTCGGGGTTGAGGCGGATCACGGACCGGATGCCGCCCTGGTAGTCGTCGGCCGGCTCGAGGTGGCCTCCGACCACCACGGCGACAGGCTCGATCATGATCATGCGCTTCTCCTCCCCGGTCCGCAGGACCGCGTTGCCGCCCGGCGCCCGGCTGGTCGAGCGCTTGTCGCGGGGCGGTCAGCCTATGGCCTGAAGGGCCTCGCGGGCGCGGGTGTCCAGCTCGGCCGCCATGCTGCCGCCCCGGCCACGGACCGGGGACAGCGCGCTGCGCATCTGCCGCACGACGTCACGGGTCCGACCGGACCGGATGCCCGCCATCGCGTCGAGCGCGGTGTGCCAGGTCGCGCACGCCTCCTCGATGTGGCCGCGCTGGGCTTGGACGGCCCCGAGGTACCCGAGGGTCACGGCGTGCGTACGGGCCGAGGCCCGCTGCCGGGTCCGCACGCTGCGCCTCATCTCCTCCTCGGCCCCTTGCAGGTCGCCCAGGGCCCGCAGGGTCAGGGCCGTCTCGTGCGCCAGGCTGGCTTCGGATGACCTGCGGATGCGAGGCGGCGAAGGCGTCGACCTCGGCCAGGGCTGACTTCTTGAGAGGCTGTCGCACGCGGTAGTACTGGCCGGGGTCTCCATCCTCGTGGGCACGCTCCCGTTCCCGGTCGTCGGCTTCGGCCACGGTAGCTGCCGCGTTTGCGAGGAGGGCACGCCCCCAGGCAAGGCCCGGTCCTCCGTTGCGCGCAGCACCGCGGTCTGGGTCATCTCCTTCGCGGTCTGGTCCGCCTGGTCCCGGCGCCAAGCCGCGACGCTGCTCGAGCTCGTCCTCGATGTGGTCCCAGGCTCGGTAGAGCGAGGCCGGGAGTGCCGGCCTCGCGGGCGAGCGACTGGACGCCCACGCGGCGCCCTGCGGAATCTGCCCGTTCAGCAGGCGGTGGATGGCTGCGCGGATCCGCGGCTCGACCTTGTCGCGCTGGTTCTGGCTGAGCGCCATGCCATTCGGACGAGTCCGCCCACGAGATCCTGCTGACCCTGGACGCCCTGGTGATCGCAATCATCACCGACCGCTCCGCACGCTGACCGCATCCCCCGGCCTGCCGAACCGCCGAGCGCCGACAGATGCGCCAATCACCCCCGCTCGCAGGCATCAGAAGGCCACCATCGGTAGGAGCACACCAACGCGCCACGGCGCCCGGCCGGACCGGTCTCGCTGCCCGGCTCCGATATCACCATCCGGGACGACCACGCCCCGCGCCGTACAGAGAGGAATCGCAATGCCGACCCAGGACCAAGCCGACCGCGACACCCAGCCGTACCTGCAGGGCACGGTCAACGGCCGCTTCCACGCCAACCCCGCCTTCGCCGACGCCATCAACAACGGCACCGTCGTCCACGAGCTGCCCTACCGAGGTGAGCGCACCCAGGTCGTGTCCACCGAACTCGGGCCGTTCGGCCGGCACAGCGTCTTCGGGGTCCTGCGCGAGACCTTGCTCGGGGACCAGAACAGCCAGTGGGTGGCCTTCCCAAGTATCGGCGCCGCCGAGGCCTGGAGCCGGTTCACCGTCGCCCACTGGCTGGCGAACCACAGCGGCGAGGAGAACCGGCACTTCTCGGTCTGGCGCGGTGAGGGCTGGACCGTGGAGATCGACCACCACCGCCAGCGCTACACCGCTGCTGTGGGGCTCGCCCCCGGCCTTTACGTCGAGTGCTACGACGCCGCAGCGGACACCCAGGAGGGGAGCGATTCCCGGACAGTGGCCGAGTTCCGCGGCTGGGCCCGGCTGGTGGAGCTGCTCCCGGCCTGCAGGGCCGACTGGCCGTTGGGCATGGTGTGGGAGTACGAGCGGGTGCTGGCCGTTCACGCGGGCATGCTCGCCAAGCGCGACCGCAAGGCCGCAACTGCTGCCGCCGACCAGGCACACGAGGAGGCCGACCCGCTCACCACCGAGGCCGTAGCGTCCAACTGGTGGGTGCGCCTCCGCAAGCGAGTCGCAGCGCTGTTCACCACCTCGCCGTGACAGCTGCGTTCATCGGCATCTCTGCTCGCTGACACACCCGTCCCGACTGGGTCGCCGAAGGGCACCTGGCCGAACTCCGGGGCCGCCTTGCCGGGAGCCGGGAGGACCGGCACCTGGTCGACTGGGACCGTCGATGCGCTCGGCGGCATACTGGCGGGATGAGTTTCGGGGTGGGGTCCGGCGAGAGCAACTGGGGCGCCGAGGCGCTCCAGGAGATGTTGGGGCGTGCGGCGGAAGGCATCGGGGACGTCCTGCCAGAGCCGGACGGGCAGTGGAGCCGCATCGCGGTGTACCTCAACGCGGAGCTCGGCCGACGGGTGACGGTGCATCCGGCCGACGAGCAGCGTCGAGCCTTCCTGACTGAGCACGCCGTACGGATCGCCGTGACCTTCCCCGAGCTGGAGGGCGTGGCTCGCCGCCGCTCGGCGATCCGGCCACAGTCTGGCGCTAGTCAGACAGTCCTGCACATTCGACCCCCGGGTTGGCGCGAGTGAATGTCATGTTTCCTTCATCCCACGATCTGGGCAACGGAAGGACAACGATCGTGATCAAGAAGTTGGGACTCGTCGCGGCATCCCTCGGCATGGTGCTCATACCGCTGGCTGGCACGGCGTCCGCGAAGACCCTCGACGCGAAGCCGGCCACGGACACGGCGGCACCGGCCGTCGCCGCTCTGAGTTGTGGGTCCGGCTACAAGTGCGACAACACCGACCCCGGAACCTTCTCCTTCGACCGCACAGACACCGACGCCGACAGGAACGACCCCGGGTGCGCGACGCTGCAACTCCGTTCGGGCCGTAACAGCGGCTACTGGTACGCGTGGGCACGCCTCCAAGTCGCCTCCGGCTGCGGTCTCTACCAGGGGTGGATAGACCGCTCGTACGACGGCGGCAAGACCTGGCAGCAGTGGCTCGGGCTCTTCCAAACCTACGGCTCCAATTACGGGAACATGTACTACTGGCCGGACACTGCGACGGTCCGTGCATGCGCGGTCCGGACCAATGGCGGCAAGACGATCTGCACGTCATGGCACTGAGCCCCCGCCGACCAGTCGAGGGACAGAGCTGGTCACGGTGCGATGGCTTCTGGCATTGCATGAGTGCGGAACGCCGTCGAATGGACCCAGAGACGGCGATCTGCGGCGGGAGTACCGATCGCAGCGAAGGCCCGGGCGTACCGCACCGAGGCCGGCACGTTGGAGGCCGGCACGGATCTGGCCTGCTCCCTACTCTCTGGAACAGGCGAGGGAGCGCCGACAGGGCGCGGCGATCCGGGACCATCGCCTCGTACGAGGAGCACCGGCCGGCTGAGCACGTGCTGAGCGTCCAGCCCGCATTCCGGCAGTCCTGACCCGCCATCAAGGGGTCCGGCCCCCGACATCAAGACATTCGTCAAGGCGTCCCGGGGCCATCTCCGAAGTTGGAGGCAGGGCAACAAGGTGTTTTCCAAGGCTGGAGGCTTGACGGCTTATCACCTTGGTAGCAGCCGCTACGTGATCGTTGCCGCAGACGGGTTGATCGCCAAGGGATCCGCCAAGGTGCGGGGGGTTCAGTTCGGCGACCGCGCGGAGCACCCGGCCCCGCGCCAGCCGAAAGGGCACCCCCGATGGCGACGGACAACAGCACCACGAAGAAGACCACGGCAAGGGCAAGGACGGGTGCGGAGCCGGACAGCGAGACGCGGGAGGTGGAGATCACCTGGGCCGTGGTGGCCTCGCTGTTCCAGTTCCGGATCGCCACCGCCGAGCAGCTGCGCCGCATTCACGCCCCGGACAGCGGCATCGAGAAGATGCGCAGCCGGCTGCGCAGGCTCCGCGAGCAGGGCCTGGCCGAGGAGCTGGTGCTGCCGCGGTCGGGGCGGGCGAAGGGCTGGTTCCTGACCGAGCACGGCGCGCGGATCGCGGCCGCGTTCCCCGAGCTGGCGGACATCCCCGCGGCCCGGCTGCCCGGGGACAGGGAGGCCTTCAAGTTCACGCTGTACCACCAGCTCGCCGTCGTCCGCACGCACCTGGTGTTCCTCGCCGACGCCCGCACCCGCGGTGACTCCTACGGGCCGTTCGACCTGGTCCCGGAGATCACCCACCGCTTCGCCGAGGGGAAGGAGGGCACCGTGCGCCCCGACGGCCTGCTCCACTACGGGCGCACCGCCCCCGACGGGGGACGGGGCGTCCAACCGGGCGTTCGTCGAGGTCGACCGCGCCACCATGGGCGGGCCCCGCCTCACCGCCAAGCTGAACGCCTACGCCCGGTACCGGGCCACCGCCACGCTCCCGGCCGGGATGCGGGCCGGCACCATCGAGGCCGTCCAGGGCGGCCGCAAGCCGCTGTGGGAGCGCCGCTACCCGGCCTTCCCCGGCTATCGAACGGATACCTTGGAAGGCCATCAAGGTACGGAACGGCCCAGCGCGGAGACCACCAGGACGGCCCGCAGGCGGTCAGTGCGCAGGCGTGCCGTCCGCACCGCCGGGCAGGGTCGGCAGTGGCCAAGCCGGGTCGGGCAGCCAGGTGGTCCACGGGTCGGCGAAAGGGCCGGCCCGGTCCTGGAGGAGTCCGAGCGCGCGCTGGCGGGCCTGCTCGACCAGGGTGTGGAGGTCGTCGCCGACCAGGCCCAGGCGTCGGCCTTGCGCGTACTCGTCCTCGTCCTTCCACGACCAGGCCGAGAGGTCCGGCTCCACCACCAGGTCGACGAACAGGTCGAACGTGTCGATGCCGACCGGGCCGCGGGTGTGGGGCAGCTCGAAGTTGACGTACCAGCGCAGCGGCTCACCCGTGCTGGCGTCCTGAAACCGGTGCACCGAGAAGTGTTCCCCGGTCAGGAAGGTGCTGCGCAGCGCGGTGCCGGTCCAGCAGTAGGGGGCGAGGGTCCAGGTGCCGGCGGCGAGGTGGTGCAGTCCGCTCTCGCGCAGCGCGGTGTCGCCGGTGCGCAGGGAGTCGATCCAGGTGGTCGGGGCGAGCGAGGTGATGCCGGGCCAGTAGGCGAGCTGGAGGATCTCGCCGGTGTCGTCGAGGACCCGCTGCGGCATCGCGGTCCAGACCCGGCCCGCGTAGACGTCGCGGCGCACCGCCGTGCTGCCGGGCTCGAACCGGTCGGCAGGGGCCTGCTCGGCGGGGGCGTTCACGGCCGGCTCCCGGTCGTACAGGCGGGCTCGTGCCAGGTAGTCCGGACCACTTGGCCGCCCGGACAGATGTGTTCGCTGGACCAGGTCCGGCAGCACCCGCCCACGGCGCGCCGGCGGGCCGGGATCGGCGGCCTGGCGGCGCGGACCGCGGCAGCGGGAGCGGGAGCGGGAGCGGGAGCGGGAGCAGGCACGGCCGGTGCAGACGGACGGCGGCGACGGCGACGGTGGGGCCGGGTGGGAGTCGTCATGCCGAAGGCTCTGCCCGCCCGACCGCCGCGCCGAACCCGGCCGCCACTCGAACGGACCACGCCGGGGCGAAACTCACCGCCTCTGACCTGCGATGGAAAGTTTCCGAGCCCGGGGCAGTCGGCCCCTGGCGGGCAAACTCACCGGCAGCTCCGGGGTGAAACTCACCGGCCCGGGACGAAACTCCCCAGTGCAGGTCAGCGGCCTGCACCGGGGTGAGGGCGGGTCAGGACCGGCGCCACCAGGCGTGGGGGCGCTTCGCCTCCGCGGCCGCGGCTTCCCCGGCGACAGCGGTTCAAGCTGTGGCTGGCGGCTGCCCGATAGTGCCCAGGAGGCGAGCCTTTGCAGCGGCTAGCTCGTCCGGGGTCAGGGTGCCGGAGTCGGCCAGCCACTGGAGCTTGGCCAGCTCGTCGGCGAGCGAGCCACCCGCGGTGCCGGTGGCCGCCGGGGCAGCGGGTACGGCAGGCGGCGCGAAGCGGTGGAGACTGGCGACCGCGTCCTCGACGGCCACGCGCAACTCCTCGAAGGCCGGTGCCTGGTTCTTCATGACGACCACGCTGTTCTCGTCCTTGACAGCGCTCGCGGTCTGGGCGCCGAACCCGGAGCGCCGTTCCAGCCCGCCGGCCAGAGTGAACTGGATGAAGCCGTTGACGAGCACCCCGGGCGGCTTCCACTGGACGGCGACGATCTGCGAGACGTGGATGCGCTTCTCGCCCTTGCCCACCGACGCGCGTGCGAGAAACCCCTTGCGGGTGATCGTCACGTACTCCCCGTCGAAGCTGACCTGCCCATTGTGTCCCTTGGCCTCGATCACACACCCAGCATCGGTCGACCGTTGAACCGACGCATCCGGACACCGGTCGAGCCCGCCGGACCGGGCAGGACGCCATCCCCCCCAACCAGTACAAATACCGGCCCGACTGCCAACCAGTACAAATACCGGCCCGACTGCGGAAACGGGCCCGGGACGAAAGCCGGCCCCGCCCCGCAACAGCCCCGGCATCACAGGCCCCCGCCACCCCGCCGCAGCAACTCCCGCCCGCCGCCGTCGACGGGGCGGTGGCGGACCTGCTCCTGGCCGCCGAGGAGAACCCGGCCACCGCCGGGCTGTGTACGGTCCCGGACGCCCCGACGTGGCGACGCCGCGACACCCGGGCCAGCGGGGGTGTCCGAGCCGAACGCTGTGGAACAGCGGCTGGCCGACGGAGGACGGTGCCGCGGATGTCGGGCCGGCGGCCAGCGGCGGACCTGCGGAACGAGCCGAGCCGGGAAGCCGGACCGAGCGGCGACCAGCACCAGGCCGAGGGCGGCAGCGGACCGAACCGGGACAGGAGGCCGAGCAGCGCAGGGGGGCGAGCAGCACCAGGCCGGGACGGCTTCGAGAGCCCGGGGTCCGGCTCCCGGCGGCGGCCCCACCGTGCCGTGGCCGTCGCCCGGTTGTACGGTGGCGGGGCGACGAGGAGGCGGGGACGGTGCAGGGTGTGGGGCCGCTGGTGCGGGTGAGCGACGGGCCGGGTGGGCTGACGGTGTGGGGAGTGGCCGAGCCGGAGCGGTGGGCGGTGAACGTCAATGTGATGGTGGAGGCTGGCGAGGACGTCGGGGCGGTGGATCTCGACCTGCTCAGGGAGGTGCTGACGCACCTGGAGCAGGCGGTGGAGGAAGCCCGGCGGTTCGTCTGCGCAGCATGGGATATGACGGAGAATCAGGCCGGGTTGGACGCACCGGAGGTGAACGTCTACGCCGACGGCTGGATGCTGCGGTTCGCGGAGGGGGCACCGCCGGCCTGCGAGCCCTTCGGGGTGGGGGTGTGGTTCGACGGGCTGCGGCCGGTGGGGGTGGAGGACCTCAGCGAGGTGGAGGAGGTCACGGACTGATCGCCCGCCACTGGGCCCGGCGCGTTCCAGGGGCGGTGTAGAGGGGGCCGATGGCGGGGCCGGTCAGGCGGCGGTGCGCGGCGTCGGCCACCTGGTGCTCAGACGGCTGGCCAGTAGGCGGCGAGCCGGGCCGCGAGGTCGGCGGGGTGTCGTCGGCGGTCTGCCGGTACCGCAGGCCGCCGGTGAACAGCTGCCGGACGGCCGCGGCGACGGCTTCCGGGGTCGGCAGCACTGCACCAGGGGCGAAGACCGGCTGGACGTGCTCGTAGCCGCCACGCCCGTCGTAGTCGCCAACCAGCCATCCGGTGGTCTGCTTCCCGCCAGCCCGGCCCTCACGAGATCCTCCGGGTCGTCATCGTCGTCCTGATCGAACCCGGCGGAGCCGAGGTCGACGAACGCCTCCAGCCACATCAGCTCGCCGTCGGAGCTGAGTCCGGGCCCGTCGGGTAGCCGGCCTCACCGACCGCCCGGACCACCGCGTCGACGTACGGCAGCTGCATCAACTCTGGTGGGGTCATGACCGGCCAACGACCGGCCCGGCCACGTGGACACGACGGCGCGGGCCGGTCCGGTCAGAGGCCGTGGAGGTGCGCCTGGAGGATGCTGCAGGCAGCGAGCTCCGGGGTGTCGTGGAGCACGGCCTGCTGGGTGGTCTGGTCGCCGAGGAAGTAGCCCTCGTATACCGCGACCCACCCCGCAGGGACAGGCTCCACATGACGGACGGGGCCGCCGGCGGGCAGCCCGGCGGACGGAACGAGCAGCCGGGCGGACGACCCGGGACGGCAGCGGATCGGGGCGTACGCCAACCTGCTCCAGCACGTGCACCGGGGCGTCGGCGATCCACTCGCCGACGGCCAGCAGCGAGGTCGCTCCCGCCAGCACGGCACATGCGGTGAACGCGAGCACGACGGCCAGCCGGTGTCGCACTCCGCGCGGATCGCGCGGGTCCGGCACCTCGGCCAGCCGATCAAGCAGGCCCGGGACTTCCTCAGGCACCGCCTCGGGATGCTCGCGGAGCCGGTCAAGGGCAGGCGGGATCGGCGATGATGCGTCGGCAGGCACGGTCCTCCACTCGGATGACGGGGCGTCGAGAACTCCATGATCTTGGACGGCCGTGCCTGCCCTGCTGCCGGGACTACCACCAACTGTCGCATCGTCACAAACCGGACTGCCGACCTTGCCGAAGCCCTGCGACCACTGGGCTCAAGGGCCACTCGGTCGGGGAACAGGTCGACGCTGGTGGCGGAGGCCCCTGCTGCAGCAGCTTCGATCCGTACCGTCGTCAGGCGTTGTCAGACCAGATGTCTGAACGCATGGCATCCCTCGTCTGTAGGCGCAGGTCCAGGTACCTGCGTGTTAGTTCCTCGAACTGATCGCTGTCGATTCGCGCTCCGGCGCTAACGGCGTCACGCATCATTCGGACTGCCCCACTGCATTCCTCGGCTAGAGCGACGACGGCGCTGGGGGCGAGAAGTTCCAGCTCGTGACGAGATGTGTAGCAGTGTGCGTAGGCCGCTCGTGTCTGCCGGTACCTCTCGCTCGCATCCAAGCCAAGCGTAGCGGCAATATTGCGCAGGTCACTGCCCGCCTGGGCATGGTCTGCGAGGAACCGCGCATAGAGCTGCCGTCGTGTTCTGCCCCACTCGACTGTCGTCTCTCGTTGTGTCTTCCTGCGCTCCACCAACAGCGCCGATCCCATCGCGATCACGGCACCGACCAGCGTGGCAAGCAGCGGTATCCAAGTCATTTCAGAACAGTAGGACACATTCGCGGCCAACTGACCTGGCGCGTTGGGTGTTTGCCGCCCTGCAGTCGACCAGGACGGGGGCGACCCGGGCCATGGAGTACTACCAGCGGCGGGCCTGACTGTCGTGGTCACGGGGCCATAAGCGGTGTCCCGGCAGACTGCTCCAGCAAGATAGACGAGTTCATCGCCGGGGCCGGGCGGCAAGTCCTCCTCCAGCGTCTCGGCCCGCACCCACCTGCCGGTCGCAGGCGAGAACGCAGGCTCAATACACTACAAATGGGACGAGGCCTCACTTTGCCGAGGCCCTGGGCTGCCAACCCCCATCTGCACCTCGATAGAGGACAGCTGCTTCCCCGGGGGTCAGCTGCTCGGCAACGTGGCGGGCGGTCATCACTAGGCCCTCGCCGTCCTTAAGTAGGAAGGCGGTTCCAGCGAAGCCCTCGTTCCGTACGGTGTTGTCCGGCATGGCCCGGACCTTCATCACAGGGACGACGATGTTGTAGAGCTTGTCGTAGTCGCGCTCAGTCATGGCGCACCTTATCCCGTGGATGTATCACTGACCCTGGTTCCACGGCGCCCCTGTATCGAGCGCCGCGCGCCCTCGCGATCTCAACACGCTGACTTGACAGACATCCCATGAGCTGGAGGGTCAAACGGCGAGTACGTGAGCCCACGGAGACCAGACAGTCCCCTTCCCATGGGCAGTCCGTCGTTCAGCTCGAACGGATGCCCTAAAGGCTGTCCCGTCAGTGATGTCGGCCTCTCGGGCATACTGACGGTCGTTGCCGTGGTGGCGCGGCTCTGGAATGGGGGCCGAGTGCCTGAGTTGCGCTGCGAGGCGGTTCGCTGGTGGACGATGAGCCGTTCCCCGGCATCGTGGAGGTCCGGTTCATCGATGCAACGGGACGCTGCTGGTCCTTGATCGACAAGTGTCCGATTTTTGCCGCGCATCTCGGCGCGGAAGCGCAGCTCACGGTGCCCGACGCCGCCTGGTCAGCACGACAGCTCAGCGTCGTCCGTCTCGCCTTCCTCCTGCTCCTGGCCGGCCTCGTCGGTCCAGGTGCCGAACGGTCCGGGCAGGCCGGGCTCGTCGGCGCAGACTGGAGGGCGCCGCCTCCGAGCCGGGCAGCGCGGCGCCACCGCGCGCACGACAACCCGGGGCCGCGGCCCCGGACAGCCCCTCCGGCACGGGCGGGGCCCCCGCTGG
>NZ_JBICZP010000028.1:0-54187 GCF_043202015.1 Kitasatospora sp. NPDC048239
CCAAGTAACACCCCGCACCACCCCACGCCACACGACAACGCCGCTGCACCCACCCGAACACCCGGGCAGGGAGCAGCGGCGTCGCGGCATGTCAGAGCCGGTTGGACCACGCGCGAGTTGCCTAGGAGACGCGGGCGTCCGGGAGGCGGTCGCTCTTCACCAGGCAGTCGCGGAACTCGTACCAGGGCGCGGTGCCCGTCCACCGCAGGAAGCCGGTGGCGCCCGTGCCGCCGGACGCGTTGGCGAACCGGCAGCCGTCGTACAGCAGCTTGCCCGCCGTCGTGGCGGTGGCCGCCGTCACCTGGTGCGCGCCGAGCAGGGCGCAGTCCTGGTAGCGGATCATCGGCCCGCGCGAGGGGTTGACGGCGTCGAAGCGGTACACGTGGGGGACGGCGGTGTCGCCGGAGGCCCAGGACTGGTACGCGTTGGCCGTGTCGTCGCAGGACACGAAGGTGATGGTCCCCTTGTACCAGGCGGAGTCGATCACCTTGTGGCCCGCGCCGCGCACCTCGAAGCGGATGCCCTGGGCGTACAGCCGCATCAGCGAGTCGTTGCGCTGCGGGTTGGCGCCCAGCTTGAAGAAGGTGCCGGTCGACTCGGGGTCGGTGAGGATGTACGACCCGCCGATGAAGTTCATCGAGCCGCCTCGCTCGTTGCGTACGAAGACGCCCGACTGGAACTCCACCTTGCACTCACGGAACCAGTAGTTGAGGAACTGGTCCTGCTGCTTCTCGCCGGGCTTGCCGCCCATCACCAGGAACGCGTCGGCGTAGGAGCCACTGATCTGGCAGTGGTCCCAGCCCATCTCGCTGTTCAGGTTGGAGGTGGCCGTCGGGCCGTCGAGGACGATGCCGGCCTTCCAGGTGCCGCGCCAGTCGACGTCGGTGTACCAGGTGTCCTGCACACCGAACGCCCTGGAGGAGTAGGAGTAGTTGAACGTGGCGGTGGCGTCCCGGCTCTCGAAGGTCAGGCCGCTGATCCGGATGTTCTTGTAGCGGTCCATGTTCCGCCAGAACACGGTGTCGCGAACCGTCGGGGCGTACACGATCCGGGAGACCCGCTTGCCGAACCCGCTGATCGAGATGCCGTCGATGACGCTCTGCGTGTGGGTGTCGGTGTTCTGGGTGCCCGGCAGCAGGCTGTCGGGCTGGGTGAGCAGGTAGGTACCCGGCGGGATCACCAGCACCTTCTTCGGGGTGACCCCGGTTTCGGGGGCGCCCCCGAGCACCTCGGCCACGGCGTCCCGGAACGCGGTGTCGCTCGGCGTCACCCCGGTCGGGTCGGCGCCCTTGGCGACGACGTCGACCACGTACCCGCCGGTGGCTGCGGCCACGGCCACCGGCGCGGCGACGGCGCTGCGGCCGCCCAGCGCGAGGCCGCCGGCCAGGGCGCCCGCTCCGGTCAGCCCGGCGAGCAGGGTCCGCCGGCCCGGTCGGCGCGTCCCGTCGCCGCCGCCGGGACCGCCCGTCTGCGCGGACGGCGTGGGCTGCGCACCCTGTGTGGAATCCGTGGACATGGCCAACCCCCGTTGTGGAGCACCGCATCTGAGCCGTGGTCGATGACGTGATCACGGCCGAACGGCATGATCATCTGTCATGTCGCCTGCCGGCACAAGAGACCGGACCCCCGCTCCCGACCCGGCACGCACCCGCGCCGGGCCGGGGCCGGGGCCGCGGCCGCTAGGGGACCGGCTGCGGCTGGGTGACGCAGTGGATCCCGCCGCCGCCGAGGCCGATGTAGTCGATGTTCAACTGCTCGACGACGCGGCCGGGGAAGAGCGACTGGAGCTTCGCCTTCGCCGCGGCGTCCGCCCGGGAGTCCCCGAACTGGGCGGCGATCACCGCGCCGTTGCAGACGTAGTAGTTGGCGTAGGAGCCGACGAACGCGGGGTCGCTCTGCCGGATCCGGTAGTAGTCCGGGCCGCCGAGCTTGGTGGCCTGGATCCGGACGCCGCGGGCGTCGGTCGCCGCGGACAGCACGTTGTACTGGTTGATCTCGTCCTTGGTCCAGACGTCCGAGGGGTCGTCCGTGGCGTTCGGCTGCTGGACCAGGCCCTTGCCGGGGGCCAGGAAGCGCGAGGTCGCGTCCACGTGGTCGCCGGTGATGTCCTGGCCCGCGACGCCGGCGAACCAGATGACCGTGGTGGCGCCGTACGCGGCCTTCATCGCGTTCTCGGCCTGCGTCTGCGTCATGCCCGGGTTGCGGTCGGAGACGAGGATGCTGCTCCGGGTGGCCATCAGCGTGCCCGCGCCGTCGGTCTCGATGGCGCCGCCCTCGCCGACCAGGCCGGCCGCCGTGAACGGCACGCCCGCGAGGGCGGCGACCCGGCCGGCCACCTTGCCGTCGTTGGTGAAGACCTGGTTGCCGCCCCAGCCGTTGAAGTTGAGGCCGATCGCGTCCAGCCCGCCCAGCCCGTTGGTGCGGAAGACCGGGCCGGAGTCGCGCATCCAGCAGTCGTTGACGGGGATCGAGGTGATCACCGTGACGTTGGCGCCCGGGCAGGCCCGTCTGGCGGCCGCGGCGGCGGCCGGGTTGGCGCACAGGTAGACGGGCTCGTACTTGGCGATGGTGTTGGCGACCAGCGCGATGTTGGCCTGGATCTGCGCCACCGAGGGCGTCGTCCCGCCTCGGCGGCCGCCGCGGCGGCCGGTCCAGATGGCGGGGTCGTCCGGCCAGGCCATCCAGGTCCGGGTGTGGGCCACCGTGTCGATCGGGACGGCGAAGGTGCCGGCGGCCGCGGCCCCGGCCGGGACGGCGCCGCGTCCGGCCGCGGACGCCGCGACGGTGGCGCCGCTCGCCGCCCAGGCGGTGCCCGCCGTGACCAGCCCGGCCGCGACCAGGAAGTTCCTCCGGCCCAGCGCGACCGGCGTTCTGCCGGACGAGACGTGCGGTTCGTTGTGACCGTTCATCTCTCGGTCTCCCGTTCTGTCCATCCGTGGTCCTTCCACGTGATGGCCATGACGGTAAAACTGACCAAGCGCTCGGTCAATACATTGCGCAGAACCCGTTCGATCCGGCCGTCACCGCTGCCGCGTCGCCGCCGCCGCCCCGCCGCCGGCGCGGGCTCGCTAGAGTTTCCGGATGGCTACGCGCGCTGAGGACCCTCGCCCCATCGACCCGGCGGCCCAGGGGCCCTCAGGCGGCAGCGGTTCCGGCACCTCAGCCGGCACCGGCAGCGGCAGCGGGGCCGCCGTCGGTGCCAGGCGACCGCGCGCCTCGGCGAAGGGCGAGCAGACGCGGGCACGGCTGCTTGCCGCCGCGCGCGAACTGCTCGCCGGGGACGGCTCGGTGCCCTTCACCACCCGCAACGTGGCGGCCCTGGGCGGGGTGACCCACGGGATGTGCCACTACCACTTCCAGAACCGCACCGACCTGATCGTCGCGGTGGTGGAGAACATCAGGCCGGAGTGGATCACCCCCCTGGAGGAGGCGGTCGCCGGGCCGGGGACCTTCGCCGAACGGGCCGAGCGGGTCGTCGCGATGCTGGCGCAGCCGGAGGCCGGCGACCTGTCGCGGCTGCACTCCGCCCTGCACTGGTTCGCCGTCGGCGACGAGCGGGTGCGGGAGAGCCTGGAGGCGGAGTACCGGCGGTGGCGGGAGTGCTTCGTCGCGCTGTTCCAGGTCCTGGCGGACGAACGCGGTGGCGGGTTCGACCCCCGACCGCTGGGCGAGGCCGCGGCGGCCGGGACGGACGGGCTCGCCGCGATCCAGTCGCTCGGCGCGCAGATCGACTCCGCACCGGTGATGCGGGCGCTCGTCCTCGGGCTCGCGGCCGGAGCGGGCGACGTGGGCAACGCGGCCGGAGCGGCCCGGGCCTGACCGGCCGGGTCCGCCGAGTCGGCCCCGCACCGGCCACGGGGCGGACGGGGTGGACGGGGTGGACCACACCCCGCCACCGGCGTCGGCGAATCATCGCCTCAACGGGATCCTGCGGATCTTGCCGCTCTTCACGCCGCGCGTCGTGCGAATGACGACGGGCAGGCCCGTGTCCCAGGGCGTCAATCCCCGCGTGCCGCCCGAACTCTCGTACAGCTCGACCTGATCGCGCACCCACTGTGCCGGACTCGGCTCGTACCCGCCCTCAAGAGGCATCGCATTCACCCCATCGTCACGTCATGAAGTGCGCTGCGCCCCCGGAGCGTTGCCCGAACCGTCCACCCTTCGCGCTACCCTTCGCGCTGAGCTGCCGGCAGGTGGTGCGGGTGGTGGTGCGGCGGCGGATCATCGAACTCCTTGTGGCCCACCACCGCCCGAGCCTTGTGCCGCGGAGTGAACTTGACGTTGTGTTCGGCCGCTGCCTGCTGGGCTTCAGGCTTGTTGTGGAATCCCGAGATGAGGACGAACTCGTCCTGTGGGCACCACACATCCCATATGGTTTCGAACGTTGGCCCCGCTTGGCCTGCATGGTCGCTGGGTTGCGTCATGGTGGAAACACCTCCACTCGGAATGCCCCCGGGTACTGGGCCGAGCGGAAGAAGCAGACTGCGCCCGGACTGAAGGGTGAATCACGGAAACGAGTGGCGGGCAGATCGGCCCAGCGACAGGAGCGCAACTCCATTGTCCGACTGCTGACGTGGGCCCGCCACCGGCGGTACGGCAGTCCTGTTCGACACTCTCCGCATACGCCCGGCCCGGCTGAATCCCGGGAGGCGGGCGGCGGGGCGATCCGAAGGCGACAGCAGCAGTGGTGATCTGGGTCGGAGATCTTCTGGCAGGCCTCCGGGCAGCCTCGACTGGCGGGCCTGCCGGGCCTGGCGGGCCCGTTTCGCCAGTGGGACAATGGAGTTGCGCTCAGCGCAGATGAGGGCATACGGCTGTGCTCGGTTGCCCATCACTCGTTTCCGCGATTCACCCTTCGGTCCGGGCAGAGTCCGGTACCTCCTTTGTTCAATTCAGTCCGGAATGGCTCTGTACGGAGGTGCTTCCGTGATGACGAAACCCAGTGAGCAGCAGGCCTTGGCGGGGCCACACTCCAGGACCAGATGGGATGTGTACTGCCCGGAGGAGGACCTCGCCGTCGTCATGCTGTTCGACAGCAAGAAGGACGCCACCAGGGGCGCCGGCGAACACAACGCCCAGTTCACTCCGCCGCACACGGCCAGGGCAGTGGTGCACACACCAAGCGACGAGGACCCGCCGTACATCACCGAGCCTCGGCGCGAAGCGTCCGAGCAGAAGTGAATCCGGCTTCGCCGGCTCGGGGCGGAACGCCCATGGGCGTCACTGAGTCGGCTGCTGCTGGGTGGAGCAGTGGATGCCGCCGCCGCCCGCGGCGATGGCGTTGATGCCCACCGGTACGACCTCGCGCCCCGGGTGGAGCTCGGCCAGGATGCCCGCCGCCCGGTCGTCGGACGCCTTGTCACCGAAGCGGGGCATGATGACGGCCCCGTTGACCACGTAGTAGTTGAGGTAGGTCGCCAGGAAGTCCTTGCCCTGATCCGGGACGGCGCTGAGGTCGGGCTCGACGAGGTCCACGACCCGCAGCGGGCGGCCCGCGGCGTCGGTGGCCCCGCGGAGCACCTCCAGCGCCTGGTCGGAGGCGCGGGACCAGATGTCCGGCGGGGTGTCCGGTCCGGGCCGGTGGATGAGGACCACCCCGGGCTCGGCGAACCTGGCCAGCGCGTCGATGTGACAGTCGGTGATGTCCTGCCCGGCCACGCCGGTGAACCAGATGACCTTCCGGACGCCGAACAGCTCCTTGAAGGCGGCCTCGATCTGGTCGCGGCTCCTGCCCGGGTTGCGGTTCTCGTTGTCCCAGGAGCTCTCGGTGGCCATCAGGGTGCCCTCGCCGTCGACCTCGATCCCGCCGCCCTCCCCGGTGATCGGCGCCTGGATGCGCCGGATGCCGTACCGGTCGAGGAGTCTGCGGGCGACCTGGCCGTCCTCGGTGTGGGTCTGCTTGTTCCCCCAGCCGTTGAAGTTGAGGTCGACCCCGGCGAGTCCGCCCGGGCCGGTCACGAAGGTCGGGCCGGTGTCGCGGGCCCACAGGTCGTCCACCGGGAGGTCGATGACCTCCACGTCCGCGCCGCACAGCTGCCGGGCCTCGGCAGCCTGCTCCGGGCGGGCCATCAGCACCACCGGCTCGAACCCGGCGACGGCCTGCGCCACGTGCGCGATGTCCGCGCGTACGGCGGGCAGTTGGTCGCCCCACACCGATTCGAGGGCCGGCCAGGCCATGAACGTCCTGGTGTGGGGGCGCCATTCGGCCGGCATCGCGTACGCGGCCGGGGCCGCCGTGGCGGTCCCTGCCGCCGGGCTCGCGGCTGTGCCTGTGCCTGTGCCCGTGCTCGCCGGGGTCGGTTCGGTCCCGTCGGCGGGGGCGGCGTCGGAGCCGCAGCCCTCCAGCAGCGCGAGCGCGGCGGCGGCCGCCCCCGAGCGCAGCACCGCCCGGCGGGACGGGAAGAGGTCTTTCACGACAGTCCCCTCGTTCATGCGGATTCACCCCTGAACGGGCGATATCCGACAGTAGAGGCCGCCGAGGGACGGGCCGGTGACACCGGGCGCCGCCGATCGGGGGAATCGAAGCGGGTCCGGACCGCCGCCGTGGGGGCGTCGACGGTCCGGACCCGGGTACGGGGGCTTCTACAGAGCGCGCCGCGCGGCCGCGATGGACCGCGGGTCCCAGCCCGGCCTGGGCACGGAGTCGAGCAGCAGCCGGGTGTAGGGGTGGCGCGGGCGGGCGAGGACCTCGGCGGTCGGGCCGGACTCCACGATCCGCCCGTGCCGCATCACGATGACGTCGTCGGTGACGGACCGGACCACGCCGAGGTCGTGGGTGATGAACAGGTAGCCGATGCCGGTCTCCTCGCGGATGTCGGCGAGCAGGTTGAGGATCTGCGCCTGGACGGAGACGTCGAGGGCCGCCACCGCCTCGTCGAGGACCAGGACCGACGGTTCGACCGCCAGCGCCCGGGCGATCGCGACGCGTTGGCGCTGGCCGCCGGACAGCTGCCGGGGCAGGGCGCCGGCCTCCCGCTCGCCGAGCCCGACCTGCTCCAGGAGTTCGGCGATCCGGCGGGGGTGGTCAGCCTCGGGGAAGTGCAGTCGGAGGGTCTCGCGCAGCACCGCACCGACGGTGGTGCGCGGGTCCAGGGACAGGTACGGGTCCTGGAAGACCATCTGGACCTCGCGGGCCCGCGCGAGCCGGTGGGCCCGGCCGCGCCGGTGCTCGGTGCGGTCCCGCTGGTGCACCAGGACCCGGCCGGAGTCCGCGCGTTCCAGTCCGACGACGATCCGGGCGGTGGTGGTCTTGCCCGAGCCGGACTCGCCGACGATGCCCAGCGAGCGGCCCTCGGCCAGGGTGAAGGAGACGTTGTCGACGGCCTGCACGCCTCCGTAGGCACGGTGCAGACCGACCGCCTCCAGCACGGTCCTGCGCATCGGCGGCACTCCCTTCGTACGGGCCGTGGCTCCCAGGTCCGGGCTACGCATCGGCGTTCCCCTCCCCCGTGGCACTGCCGTGGTCGCCGAGGCCGGTGTCGTCACTGTGGTGGCAGGCGGTGCGGCGGGCCGGCTCGCCCTGGACCGGCAGCAGCGCGGGCACCTGCTGGGTGCACAGGAAGGTCGCGAGCGGACAGCGCGGCGCGAACGGGCAGCCCGTCAGCTCGTCGCGCAGGCTCGGCGGCCGGCCCTCGATGGCGGCGAGCCTGCCCCGGGGGGCGTCCAGACGCGGCGTCGAGGCGAGCAGCGCGGCCGTGTAGGGGTGGCGCGGCCGTTCGAACAGGGCCTCGGCGGGACCGGTCTCGACGATCCGGCCGGCGTACATCACGTACACGCGGTCGCTGATGGCGGCGGCGAGGCCCAGGTCGTGGGTGACGAAGAGCAGGCCGGTGCCGAAGCGTTCCTGGAGGTCGCCCAGGAGCGCGACCACCTCGGCCTGCGAGGTGACGTCCAGGGCGGTGGTGGGCTCGTCGGCGAGGATCAGCGCGGGATCGCCCATCAGGGCGGCCGCGATCATGACCCGTTGGAGCATGCCGCCGGACACCTGTCCCGGGTAGCGGCCCAGGACGGACGGGGGCAGGCCGACCGCGTCCAGCATCTCCGCGGCCCGGTCGGCCGCGGCCCCGGCGGGGAGGTCGTTGTTGAGCCGCACCCCCTCGGTGAGGAAGTCCCCGATGCGGCGCAGCGGGTTGATGGCGGCCCGGGGGTCCTGGAAGATCATCGCGGCGGTGCCGGTGCGCAGGCGGCGCAGCTGTTCGGGCGCCATGGTGAGGACGTCGTCGCCGTTGACCCGCACGGTGCCCTCGGTGGCGGCCCCGGTGGGGAGCAGGCCGAGGACGCTGCGGGAGGTGAGGCTCTTCCCGGAGCCGGACTCCCCGACGAGGGCGACCGTTTCGCGGGCGTCGACGGTGAGGTCGACGCCGGCGAGGACGGGCCGGGCGGTGTTCGGCAGGCGCAGGCGGTAGGCCTGGATGTCGAGGGTGGTCATCGGTCCCTCCTGGCGACCTGGTCGGCCCAGCGCTCGCCGACGACGTTGAAGGCGACGACGGTCAGCACGATCGCGGCGCAGGGCAGGACCGCCGAGAGCGGGTAGCCGTGCTGGACGGCGGCCTGGCCGTCGAAGACCATCCGGCCCCAGTCGGGGGTGAGCGCGGGGACGCCGAGCCCGAGGAAGGAGAGGCCGGCCAGGTCGATCAGGGCGTAGCCGAAGTTGATGGTGGACTGCGCCAGGACCACCGGCGCGATGCCGGGGATGACGTGGCGCAGGCAGATCTGCAGGCCGGAGTGGCCCTGGACCTGGTAGGCCTCGACGTAGGGGCGGGCGCGTTCGGCGAGGACGAGCGAGCGGGTGAGCCGGCTGACGTAGGGCAGGTAGGCGATGGCGAGGGCGATCACCGGGGCCAGCAGTCCCTCGCCGTAGACGGAGACGATCAGGATCGCCAGCAGCATGCCGGGGAAGGCGAAGACCAGTTCCGTGCTGCGGGAGAGGACGGAGTCCAGCCAGCCGCCCCGCCAGGCGGCGGTGACGCCGACCGCGACGCCGGCCAGGGTGGAGAACGCGACCACGCCGAGCGGTCCGAGCAGGGAGGTCCGGGCGCCGGTGACCAGGCGGGAGAGGGTGTCTCGCCCGGAGGCGTCGACGCCGAGCAGGTGGTCGGCGGAGGGCCCGGCGAGCGCGTTGCCCAGGTCGACGGCGTTCGGGTCCGCGGGCACGATCCACGGGGCGAGGACGGCGGCCAGGACGACCAGGGCGACGAAGCCGAGGCAGAGCAGGTGGAGCGGTGCGCGGGCGGTGCGGAGCCGGCCGAGGCCGGGGCGGCGCAGCAGGGTGGCGGTCATCCGGCGGCTTTCCTCGCTCCGAGGGTGACCCTGGGGTCGACCAGTGGGTGGAGCAGGTCGACGACCAGGTTCACCGCCATGAACAGCCCGACCATGATCAGGGAGATGGCCTGCACGGTGGGGAAGTCCTTGGTGGTGGTGGACAGTTCGAGGAGCTGTCCGATGCCGCCGACGCTGAACGCGGTCTCCACCAGGACGGTGCAGACCAGCAGGGTGGAGATGATGAGCCCGCCGGTGGTCAGGACGGTGCCCAGGGCGTTGCGGAAGACGTGCCGGCGGATCACCTGGTGCTCGGTGACGCCCCGGCTGCGGGCGACGGTGACGTGCTCGTGGCCGAGGACGTCGAGCATCGCGGCGCGGGTGACCCGGGCGAGCATGCCGATCAGGTAGAGGGCCAGGGCGACGGCGGGGAGGGTGAGGTGCCAGAGCATCTGGCCGAGGCCGTCGCCGGTACCGCCGGTGGGGAACCAGCCCAGGTTCACCGCGAACAGGCCCTGCAGCAGGACGGCGGCGACGAAGGAGGGGGTGCCTACGGCGACGGCGGTGGTGACGAGGATGCCGGAGTCGGCGCGTCCGCCGCGGACGGCGCCGATCCAGCCGAGCAGCAGGCCGAGCGCGAGGACGAGGACGAGCGCCATCACGACCAGCAGCAGGGTGGCGGGCAGCCGGTCGGCGAGGAGCCGGGAGACGTCGGTGCGGTAGGTGATCGAGCGGCCGAAGTCGCCGTGCGCGATCTGGCCGGCCCAGCGCAGGTACTGCAGGAGGAACGGGTCGTCCAGGTGGTACTGGGCGTTGACCGCCCTGAGCGCCTCCGGGGAGGCCGAGCGGCCGGCGAGCAGGAAGCTCGCCGGGCTGCCGGGGGCGAGGTACATCGCACCGAAGATCACGAACGAGGCGCCGACCAGGGTGGCGGCCATCTCGGCCAGCCGCCGGGCGGCGAATCTCAGGAAACTCACCGGGCCGCCCCCACATCGGCCGCCCACGGGTAGTAGAGGTAGGAGATGGTGGTCGGGGCGCCGGTGATCCGCTTGTTGAGGAAGACCGCGGTGGGCCACTCGGCGACGGGGATCCAGAGCAGTTGCTCGGAGGCGGTCTTCTGGAGCTGGGCTTCCAGGGTGAACCGCTCGGCGGAGTCGGTGGCGGCGGCGGCCTTCTTGACCAGGTCGTCGTAGGCCGGGTCGCTGTACGAGCCGAAGTTCTGGTAGGCGCCGGTCCGGAAGTTGGCCAGCAGGTCCAGCGGGTCGGTGATGGAGTCGTAGTACGTCTCGGGGAACAGGTCGATGCCCTCGCGTGCCTTCGGGTCGGTGAACAGCGAGGTGAAGGCGTTGGGGGCGATGGTCTTCAGCTGGACGTCGAGGCCGATCTTCGCGCCCGCGGCCTGGACGGCGGTCGCGAGCAGGGAGACGTCCTGGCCGATCGGGCTGGTGGCGACGGTGATGCTCTTCCCGGTGGCGCCGGCCTCCTTGATCAGGGCCTTGGCCCGGTCGAGGTCGGGGCTGGTGGGGGTCAGCCCCTCGAACGCCTCGGTGCGGATGTGCTCGGGGGCGGCGGCCCAGGCGGCGCGGGTGGTCAGTGAGCCGGTGACGGTGCCGGCCCCGCCGAGGCCGGTCCGGACGAAGCCGGAGCGGTCGAGGGCGAGGGAGAGCGCCTTGCGGACCCGGACGTCGCCGAGCACGCCCTCCATGTTGGTGACGTTGACGTTGACGGTGCTGAGGCCCTCGCCGAAGTAGAGCGTGCCCGCGCCGCCGCTCCTCAGCCGCTCGTAGCTCTCGGTGGGGATCAGGTAGCCGCCGTCGGCCTCGCCGCTGAGCAGGGCGTTGACGCGGGCCGAGGGGTCGGTGAGGAAGCGGAAGACGGCCTTGGCCGACTTGGCCTTGGTGCCCCAGTAGTCGTCGAAGCGCTGGAGCTCGATCGACTGGCCCTTGGTCCAGGTGCCGAGCCTGAACGGTCCGGTGCAGTCGAGGCTGCCGCCGGTGCCGTAGTCCTTGCCGGCCGCCTCCACCCCGGCCTTCGAGGCGACCACGCCTGCCGCGGTGGCGAGGTACTGGTTGAACTGCGAGTCGGGCTGGGTGAGTTTGACGGTGACCTGGAGCGGGCCGGTCTTGGTGATGCCGGCGACGTTCTGGAACTGCTGGGCCCAGGCGGCCGCGTTGTCGGGGTTCATCTGCCGGCCGAGGCTGTACACCACGTCGTCGGCGGTCATGACGCCGCCGTCGTGGAAGTGCACGTTCGGGCGCAGGTCGTAGACCCAGGTGGTCGGGTCGGGGTTGGAGGCCTTCTCCGCCAGTCCCGGCGCGAGCGTGAGCTGCGGGGTCCACCGCATCAGGCTCTCGCAGACGTTGGAGAGGATGGTGTTCTGCGGGTAGTCGAACGCCGAGATGTAGTCCAGGGTGGGCGGTTCGGCGTAGACGGCCCAGGTGAAGGACTCCAGGCCGCCCTTGGCGGGCGGGGTGTCGGCGGAGAGCCGGTAGGCCGTCCCGCCACCGCCGCCGTCCTTCGGCGGTCCGGAGCAGGCGGTCGCGAGCGTGAAGGTGGCGAAGGTGGCGGCGGCCAGGGCCGCGGCCTGGAGAGCGGGTCGCCGGTGCGGGGATCTACGGGTTCTCGACCTGTTCCGCGGGTCTGTCATGAGGGTGGGCTCTCTTCCGTGCGTGACGGGGGTGGCGAGTGGGACCGGACCGGCGGGCCCGTACGTGGGGCGGGCCCGCCGGTGCGGCTGGGAGGTGCGGGTCACGCGGTGGGGCGGGCCGCCGGCACCTGCTGGGTGATGCAGTGGACTCCGCCGCCGCCGTAGGCGATCACCCGGGAGCGCACGCCCACGACCTTGCGGCCGGGCAGCGCGGCCGCGATCACCGCGAGCGCCCCCTCGTCCTCGGGGATGCCGGCCGTCGGGACGACGACGCCGCCGTTGGCGATGTAGAAGTTGAGGTAGCCGACCTCGGTCTCCTTGCCGTCGACCTGGACGAAGGCGCTCTGCGGCAGGTCGATGATCTCCAGCTTCCGGCCCCGGGCGTCGACCGCGGACTCCAGCACGGCGCGGTTGGCGCGCATCCGGTCGTAGTCCGGGTGGTTCGGGTCGCTCGGGAGCTGGACCACCACCTTCCCGGGGGCCACGAACGCGCAGACGCCGTCGACGTGGCCGTCGGTCTCGGTGTCCAGCAGGCCGCCGTAGGGCAGCCAGACGACCGTGCTGACGCCGAGTCGGGCGACCAGCTCGGCCTCGATCTCCTCCTTGCTCATCCCCGGGTTGCGGTTGGGGTGGAGCAGGCACTGCTCGGTGGTGATCAGCGTGCCCTCGCCGTCGACGGTGATCGCGCCGCCCTCCAGGATCATCCGGGAGTCGATGCGCTCGACGTCCAGCCGCTCCAGCAGCAGCGCGGCGATCCTGTCGTCGGTGTCGTACGGGTGGTGCTTGCGACCCCAGGCGTTGAAGCGGAAGTCCACCCCGGCGCGCTCACCCTCCGGGCCGAGCACGAAGATCGGGCCGGAGTCGCGGAACCACGAGTCGTCGATGGGCAGTTCCACCACCTCGACGCCGTCCCCGCACAGCGCGCGGGCCTCCTCGCCCTGCCCGGGACAGGCGACCATCGTCACCGGCTCGAACTCGGAGATCGCCCGGGCGACCTGGGCGTACTCCTGCCGCGCCCCGTCGAGCTCCTCGCCCCACAGCTCGGCCCTGGTCGGCCAGGCCATCAGGCAGCCCTCGTGCTCGGTCCACTCGGCCGGCATACGGAAAGTCATGATGCCACTTCTCCTGTTCGAAAATTCGGTCAGTACAAGGGGGACGGGCCCGCCGGACCGTCCCGCCGGAAGGCCGGGAGCGGGCTCAGCCCGCGGGGGGTACGGCCGGCTGGGACTGCGTGGCGCAGTGGATGCCGCCGCCACCGCTCGCGACGGCGTCGATGTCGAGCTGGACGATCCTGCGGTCCGGGTACTCGGCCTGGAGGATCGCGTAGGCGACGCCGTCCGCGTAGCCGTCGCCGAACTGCGGTGCGATGACGGCGCCGTTGACGGTGTAGTAGTTGGTGTAGCTGGACAGGAAGTCCTTGCCGCGCCCGCGGATCAGGCGGCGGTCCGGTCCGGGCAGTTCGATGATCTCCAGGCGGCGGCCCCGGGAGTCGGTGGCGTCGCGCAGCACCTGCTTCGCCTCCTCGTAGACCGCGACCCACCTGGCGTCGGTGCCGGGGCCCGGCTGGTCCAGCAGGACCCGGCCCGGAGCGGTGAAGCGGGCGAGGCAGTCGATGTGGCAGTCGGTGATGTCCTGCCCGGCCAGCCCCGGGATCCAGATCACCTTGTCGATGCCGAGCGACGCCTTGAGCGACCGCTCCACCTGCCCCTGGGTCATCCCCGGGTTGCGGTTGGGGTTGACCAGCGAGCTGACGGTGGCCAGCAGGGTGCCCTGGCCGTCGGTCTCCAGCGAACCGCCCTCGCCGACGAAGGAGGCCTGGATCCGGTCGACGCCGTAGCGGTCCAGCAGTTTGGCGGCGGCGGTGGCGTCGTTGCCGAACGGCTGCTGGTAGGACGTGCCCGCCTTACCCCAGCCGTTGAAGTTGGTGTCGACGCCGGCCACCGCACCCGGGGCGACGACGAAGGTGGGCCCGAAGTCGCGGATCCACAGGTCGTCGTTGGCGACCTCCTCGACCACGATCGGGTGGTAGGCGCCAAACCCGCAGGTGTAGCGGGCGTCGGCGGCCTGCTCGGGGCGGGCCAGCAGGACCACCGGCTCGTACCGTGAGATCTCGTGGGCGAGGTTGGCGATGTCCCGGCGCACCGCCGCGAGCTGGTCCTGCCAGACCGACCGGAGGGCCGGCCAGGCCATGAAGGTCCGCGCGTGCCGGTCGGTCTCCGCCGGGAGGGTCAGGGTGGCGCCGGACGGCGCCGTGGCGGCGTGGGCACCCGCGGGGAGGGCGATCGCCGGAAGGGCCGCGCCGAGGGCGGCCAACGGAAGGGCCGAAGCCCCGAACTTGAGCAGGCTGCGCCGGGTGGGAACGGGCGTGTCCATGGGACTCCCTGGAGGGATCGGGAGGTGTGGGGTGACCCACATCCTGCTCTGAACTGAAAATTCAGTCAAGATGAAGGAGCGACCCAATCCCCACCGGTCCGGTCTCGGGGTCCCACAACCCTGGCGCGGCCCGGCAGGATGGCCCTGGGGTGCCCAAAACCCCGATGAGCAGGGATGTCCTGAATCAGTCCCGCGCGAGAAGGTCCTGAAAATATGATCAGGAAACCACTCCTCGACGCCTCATGTGCGAGTAGAGTGAACACCCGTGTCAGACCGTCGAACAGAGATACTCAGAGCCGCCACACGCGTCATCACCCGGCGCGGCGTGCGGGGACTGCGCGTGGCCGAACTGGCGGCCGAGGCCGGCGTGTCGACCTCGCTGATCTACTACCACTTCGCCGACCGGGCCGGGATCCTGCGCGAGACCCTCGGGTTCATCAGCGAGCGGGCCGACCGCTACACCGCGCAGTGGAGCCCCGACACCGCGGACGACGCCCGGGCCGAGCTGGCACAGGTCCTGCTGCTGGAGCTGCAGGACACCGCGGAGGTCCGGGAGAACAGCACCGCCTGGGGCGAGTTGAGAGCCAGCGCGGTCTTCGACGCGGACCTGCGCACGGACCTGGCCAAGGCCACCCACACCTGGGTCCACGAGATCGCCGAACTGCTCGGCCGCGCCCACCCCGCCGGGACCGCCCCGGCCCACGCCGCGTCCGCCGAACGCCTCACGGCGCTGCTGGAGGGGCTCAGCGTCCGCTGGCTCAGCGGCTCGCTCCCGCTGGAGCACGCCCGTCGACTGCTCGCGGAGGCGCTGGACGCGGAGCTCGACGGCCTCCGACCGGAGCCCTGCCCTGCGACCGCCGGTGGCATTGACTGACATTTCAGTCAATGCGAGACTGTCCATGCTCGGCCGAGCCCCCTCCCCCACTGTGAAAGGCCCGGTGAGACGCAATGCTCCGCAATGGTCTGGAGCCCTGGCACCTGCTGGTCGTGGTGGCCGTGGTCGTGCTGCTGTTCGGCTCGAAGAAGCTGCCCGACATGGCCCGCGGACTCGGCAGGTCCATGCGCATCCTGAAGGCCGAGACCGCGGCCATGCGGGAGGACGCCGCTTCACCGGATCCCGCCGATGCCACCGCTGCCTCGGCCGGCCCCGCCTCGGGCAGCGGCGTGGCCGCCTCCGTTCGGCCCGACCGGCCCGACCGGGCCAGCTGAGACCACCTGCCACCAGCCACCGCCGCCGGGCGGGGCGACGCTGCCGTGTCGCCCCGCCCGGCGGCTTTCCGCTGTCCGGCGACGGCGGCTCTGCACCGACGTCCGGCCCCGGCAGGGGCGGCCGGACAGCACCGAGGCCTCCGAGCCCTGGAGGGGCTCGGAGGCGGTCGAGCGGAACGGGCGCCGGCGGGCGGTTCGCCGTCCAGTGGGGCCAGGGTCAGCCCGCGTCCGGCTTACCGGGCTGGTCGTGGGTGGAGCAGTGGATCCCGCCGCCGCCGGAGGCGATGTTGTCGATCTTCACCGGCACGATGTCCCGGCCGGGGAAGTGGTCGCGCAGGATCTGCTGGGCCCGGTCGTCGGCCTTGGCGTCCCCGAAACGCGGCAGGAACAGCGCCTTGTTGGCGACGTAGAAGTTGATGTACGAGGAGACGAACGCGTCGCCGCGCCCGGTGATCCGGTCCGGGTCGGGCTGCGGCAGGTCGATCACCTGCAGCGGTTTGCCGTGCGCGTCGGTGGCGCTCCTGAGCACCTCGCGCGCCTGGGCTGCGGAGCGCGACCAGACGTCGGCGGGCGCACCCGGGAACGGCTGGTCCAGCAGGACGACCCCGGGGGCCGCGAACCGCACCAGGCAGTCCACGTGCGCGTCGGTGATGTCCTGGTCGCGCACGCCGGCGAACCAGATCACCTTGGTCACGCCGAGGGCCTTCCCGAGCTCGGCCTCGATCTCGTCCCGGCTCTTTCCCGGGTTGCGGCGCTCGTTGACCACCGAGCTCTCGGTGACCAGCAGCGTCCCCTGGCCGTCGGTCTCGAAGGAGCCGCCCTCCGCCACCACGGGCGTACGGATCCGCTCGATCCCGTACCTGCCGAGGGCCGCGGCGGCCAGCGCGGTGTCGTTGGCGTGCTCCTTCTGCTTGTTGCCCCAGCCGCTGAAGTTGAAGTCGACGCCCTTGAGGGTGCTGCCGTCCTCCACGAAGACCGGGACGGTGTCCCGGGCCCACAGGTCGTCGACGGGCAGCGGGACGACCTCGACGTCCTTGCCGCACGCGTTCTGCGCCGCGTCCGCCTGGGCGGGGCGGGCGAACATCACCACCGGCTCGTAGCCCCCGACGGCCCGGGCCAGCCGGGCGATGTCCGCGCGGACGTCGGGCAGTTGGTCCGCCCAGATCCCGGTGGAGGCCGGCCAGGACATGAAGGTCCGGGCGTGGCTCTCCCACTCGGCGCCGAACCTGCGCCCGGGCGTCGCCCCCGGGGCGGGCGGCCCGCCGGGCGCACCCGTCGCCCCTGGCTCCGGCGGCCGGGAGGAGGCGTCGGGCGGGGCCGCGCCCTCCTCCTCGCCGGGCCCGGCGCAGGCGCCGGCCCCCAGGGCCAGCAGACCGGCGCCGGCCGCGGCGCGCAGCATCGTCCGGCGGGACGGGGAGGGAGGGGTGGGGGTGCGATCCGACACGGGCACTCCGGAGGGAAGGAGGAAGAGGGTGGGTGGATTGGTGCGGGGCACGGCCCCGGTGCGTCCTGCGCTACGGCCCGCGGACTGCGGACTGCGGACTGCGGCCTGCGCGGACCTCGTGCGCCTACGGCAGCGGTTCCTGCATCGTGGAGCAGTGGATGCCGCCGCCCCCGGCCATCAGCCGGTCGACGTCGAGCTGGACCACCTCCCGGCCGGGGAAGGCCGCCGCGAGGGTGCGCCGGGCGGCCTCGTCCTTCACCCGGTCGCCGAACTGGGTCGCGATCACGGCCCCGTTGACCACATGGAAGTTGAGGTAGGAGTCGACGAACTTCGGGTCCCTCGACCGCACGGTGTCGGGGCCGTCCACCCGGATCACCTGGAGCCGGCGCCCCCGGGCGTCGGTGGCCCGGGACAGGATGTCGAACTGCTGGCGGGCGTCACGGGCCCAGACGTCGTCGCGGTCCTCGGGCGGCAGCTGCACCATCACCACGCCCGGCCGGACGAACCGGGAGGTGACGTCGATGTGGTCGTCCGTGATGTCCTTGCCCTTGATGCCGGGGACCCAGATCATCCGGTCCGCGCCGTAGACGTGCAGCACCTCCGCCTCGATCTCGTCGCGGCTCATGCCCCGGTTGCGGTTCTTGTTGACCAGGCTGCTCTCGGTGGCCATCACGGTGCCGTCGCCGTCCGTCTCGACCGATCCGCCCTCGCCGACGAAGTCCGCCCGGCTGAACCGCAGCCCGGAGCGGTCGGCGACGTGCCGCGCGACCTCGGCGTCCCACCGGTGGGTCTGCTTGTTCCCCCAGCCGTTGAAGTTGAGCCCGACGGCGTCGAGGCCGCCCCGGCCGTCGCGGCGGAACACGGGGGCGATGTCGCGCATCCAGAGGTCGTCGGTGCCGATCGAGCCGATCACCTCGACGGCGGGCCCGCAGAGCGGACGGGCCTCCCGGACGCTGTAGTCGTCCGGGGCGAGCATGACCACCGGCTCGTAGCGGGCGATCGTCCGGGCGATCAGCGCGATGTCCTGCTGGACACCCGCCAGCTGCCGGCCCCAGACGGACTTCCGGGAGGGCCAGGACATCCAGGTCCGGGCGTGCGGCACGTCGTCGCGGTCCACCCACCAGCGCGGGAGCGCACTGTCGGCCGGGCTCCCGGAGCGGGCGGAGGCGGGCGCCGCACCTGCGACGATCCCCGCCGCCCCCAGTCCTGCGGCGGCACCGAGCACCGACCTGCGGGACGGCTCGGCGCCGAGGAGCCGGTCGAACAGGGAGCGGTCGTCGCGGTACGGGTCACTCATGCGGATCTCCAAGTCAAGTATGCCCACCGGGCGGTGCCGGGCGCGGGGCGGACGCCGGCCCCGGGGACGGGCGCCCTCACGGGGCGGGGTGCCCTCACGGGGGCGGTCGTCCGGGGAGGGGCGGTGCCCGCGGGGCGGGCGGCGCGTCACCCGCGGCCCGGTCGGAGTCGGCAGGGCGACGGGCGGAACCCAGTGCCGCCGAGGCGTCGTTCGGTGCCGTGCTCACACTCTCGCACTGACTGAAAATTCAGTCAAGGCATCGGCAGGGTTGTGGCGGGCGCCCCACAGGCGCACATAAGGAAACGGGCCCCGGGAAACCCCGGGGCCCGCCGTCGTCCGTCCCGCGCGCGCTACCCGCGCAGGTGCTCCAGCTCGCTGTCGATCGCGCCGGCCATCAGCTCGCGCGCGTGGGCCAGCGGCACACTGCCGCTCAGCCACCGCACGCTCAACCCCTCCAGCAGCGCGGTCAGCCGCTCGGCGGAGGCGGCCAGCGCCGCCGCCCCGCTCATCGGCCGGACCCTGCCGAGCAGCTCGGCGACCTCCTGGACCCAGACCAGCGTGGCGCGGGCCAGGTCCTCCCGGAGGTCTGGGTCGAACACCGCACTCGCCCGCAGCTCCCCCCAGGCCGTGCTGTTCTCCCGCACCTGCGGGGTGTCCTGGAACTCCAGCAGCAGGGTCTGCTCCAGCTCACCCCTGGCGTCCAGGGGAGGCGCCTCCTCGGCCCGCTCGGTCGTGTACCGCTCGGCCCGGTCGTTGATGAACTCCAGGGTCGCCCGGAGGATCCCGGTGCGGTCCTTGAAGTGGTAGTAGATCAGCGCGGTGGACACGCCCGCCTCGGTCGCGAGCTCCTCCACGCGCAGCCCGCGGACGCCGCGCCGGGCAATCACCCGCGCGGCCGCTTCCATGATCAGGGTTCGACGGTCAGCCACAAGCGATCACCCTACCCGCAGGATCGGCCACCGGGGAGCATGCAGCCGATCCTGACTAAAATTACAGTCCGGGGTATGCTCCGGTCCGATTCGGAACACCCGGCGTCCGCAGGGCCCACCGTGCCCGCCGTACCGCCTGCCCCACCGTTCACCACGCCCGCTCGACCCCGCTGGGAGCCAGCATGACCGCAGAGCCCTTCGGCGCCCCGTCGCCCACGGCGTTCCAGGCGCTGACCCCGGACGACCCCCGCGAGGTCGGCGGCTACCGCCTCCGGGCCCGGCTGGGCGCGGGCGGCATGGGCCGCGTCTACCTCGCCCACACCCCGGGGGGCCGCCCGGTCGCGCTCAAGGTCGTCCGGCCCGAGCTCGCCGAGGACCCGGAGTTCCGGCACCGCTTCACCCAGGAGGTCGCCAGCGCCCGGCGCATCCACGGCCTCTACACCGCCCAGGTGGTCGATGCGGGCACCGACGCCGCCACCCCCTGGCTGGCCACCGCCTTCGTCCCCGGCCCCTCCCTCCAGCAGGTCGTCCACCGCTACGGCCCGCTGCCCGAGCGGACCGTCCTGCTGCTCCTGGCCGGCATCGCGGAGGCCCTGCAGGCGATCCACGCCGCCGGCGTCGTCCACCGCGACCTCAAGCCCGGCAACGTGCTGCTCGCCGCCGACGGCCCCCGGGTCATCGACTTCGGCATCGCCCGCGCCGCCGACGCCAGCCCGCTCACCGGTACCGGTCTGCGCATCGGCTCGCCGGGCTTCATGGCCCCCGAGCAGGTCCTCGGGCTGCCCGCCACCCCGGCCACCGACGTCTTCGCGCTGGGCGTCCTGATCGCCCACGTCGGCTCCGGCACGCAGCCGTTCGGCGACGGCCCCGAGCCGGCCTCGCTCTACAGGGCGGTGCACGAGGAGCCCGACCTCGCCGGTCTGCCGCCCGGACTGCACGGGCTGGTCCGGCAATGCCTGGCCAAGGACCCCGAGCACCGGCCGGACACCGCCCGGCTGATCGAGGCCGCCCGCAGCCACCCGGCCACCGGCGGCGAACTGCGCTTCTCCGAGGACTGGCTGCCGCAGCAGGTCAGCACCGAGATCCGCCGCCACACCGACCTGCCGGCCACGCCTCCGCCGCCCGCCACCGCCCTGGACCACGGCCGGGCCGCGGCCGACGCGCCGACCGCGCTCGTCGCGCCCCTGCTCACCCCGACGGTGCTCGCCCCGGCCGCGCTCGCCCCGGCCCAGCCGTCGGCCACCGGCGCGTCGAGCACCGGCCCGTCGGAGGGCCGGCCTGAGCGGGCCGCCCCCGGTGGACGCCGGGCCGCCACCGCGCGGCGCGGCGCCCGTACCGCCCTCCTGACGACAGCCGCGCTCCTCGTCGGTGCCGCCGGGGCGTTCCTGCTGCTCGATCCGGACTACCTCGACGACCTCGACGACCTCGACGACCAGAACGTCGCCGCGGCCGGCAGCCTCAGCCCGTCCGCCGGTGCCACCGCCACCCCGTCGCCCTCCGCGTCCACCACCGCCCCGGCCGCTCCGACCACGCCCGTCGCCCCGGCCCCCGGCTACACCGCGGTCTACACGGACCTCGAACTCGCCTCGCCCGACCACTCCTACGAGTTCGACCTCAAGACCGGGAAGGTGGCACCCCAGGACGCCTCCGCCTGGTACCTGGGCCGCCACGCGGGCGAGTTCTACATCCCGGAGGACAGTGACGCCTACGTCTCGCCGGCCGGCGGCCTCACCCTCCCGGACTGCATCAAGGGCGTCGAGACCCGGCCCGCGTCCGCCCTGCCGTTCACCGCCCTGGGCCCCGACCGGAGCTTCTGCGTCCGCGCCCGGGGCGGCCGCGACCTCGCCGTCGTCCGCGCACTCGCCACCGGTCCGGACGACGGCCCGGTCAGGGTCGCCGTCACCTACTACCGCCGCTCGGCCTGAGCACGCCCGGACCGCCGCAGCCGCTCCCTCGACGCCCAGTGCCCGCCGTCTGCCGTCCGGTGTCTGCCGTCTGCCCGTCTGCCGTCTCAGGCGACGTGCAGCGTGAGTTCCGCGGTGTGCAGCTGCCCGGCGGTCTGGAACTGCAGGAAGAGCCGCCAGTTCCCGGGTCGGCCGAGCAGGGCGTAGAACTCCAGGGCCGGCCCGCCGCCGCCGGGGCCGACCTGGTCCATCGGGTGCAGGTGGGCCAGCGCCTGGTCGCCCTCGTGGAAGGCGGTGAGGTGGGCGTAGCTGTCCAGGTACGGCTGGAGGTCGGTGACCGGTCGGCCGTCCCTGCCGATGGTGGCGGTGAGCCGGAGGGCGCCGGCCTTCGGCTCGCTCCGCAGGACGACGGTGTAGCCGTCCACCGTGGTGGTGCCGGCCGGGGCGGGCAGTGGCACGGCCGCGGCCTCGCCCGGCACCGTCAGCTCCCGGCTGACCACGATCTCGCTGCCCTTGCGGGCACCGCTGTTCGGCACGAAGGAGGTGTACAGCCGCCAGTGCCCCGGGGCGAGCGCCGCCAGGTCGGCGGTCCAGGTGCCGTCGGCGGCCATCGTCGGGTGCAGGTGCCGGAAGCCGGTGAGATCGGCGCGGATCGCGTAGAAGTGCAGCTGCTTCGCCTGGTGGACGGCGAAGTCGGTCACCGGCCGGCCGTCCGGGCCGGTGACGGTGAACGAGTAGCCCACCGCCCGGCCGGCGGGCAGGTCCGCGTCGGCGCCGTCCAGGCGGTAGCCGTCCCGCTCGGCGGCGAGGCCCAGCGAGGTGAGGGGCAGGTCCGGCAGCCCGAGGGTGCCCGCGGTGGCCGACCCGGGCAGCGCCGTCCCGCCGAGCTCGCCCGCGGTGCCCGGCCGCCCGTCGGCCGAGGACGCGCCGCCCGCGAAGAGCCCGAGGAGGAGCAGGACGGGCACGCAGGACGCCAGCGCCCAGGTACGGGAGGTCGAACGGCGGGAAGCGAACATCGGCAGTCTTCACCTTGTGAGGGCACCCGGCCGGGTGCGGCGTGGGCCGGCCGGCACCCGGCCCACGGCAGAGGAGACCGGAACGGGAGGCCGGGATAACCGAAAGTCCGCCCCGCACGCACCGGCCCGCCGGCCCTGCCACCGACGACCCCCTCGCCGCCGCGAACGCCCTGTCACCGCACGATCCGCTCCGGCGGAGCCTCCGGTAGGCCCCTCGGCGCTGCCGGGCACGGACGGTGACGGAGCTGGGACGCCAAGGTGCCTGCAAGGCAGCGGACTTCCCCCACCCCGCCACGGTCGAACACCCGGTGTCACCAGCCCGCCTCCCGTCCGGGCTCGTTGTCGAAACCGGTCGGCGAACCCTGGATTGTCACAGCCGGTAGCGGTTTACTGGGAGAGAGGAGGGCGGGAGAGGGAGGTCCGGCCATGGAATGTCCCCACCCATCCGAGTTCCACACCGAGGTCCGCCGGTGCTACGCCGCCGCCGGGGCTGAGGTGGACCGGCTGTTACGAGCCGCTCCCGAGGACGGGTGGGCGGCGTCCACCCCCTGCCGCGACTGGGACGTGCGCGCGCTGGTGAACCACCTTGCCGCTCAGCACCTGTGGGTCTGCCAGGCGGCCGCCGGCTACACCCCGGAGCAGATCGGCCACCGGTTCCAGGGTGACGTCCTGGGCCGCAACCCCGTCGGCGTGTGGGAGATGGCCGTCGACAGCGGCATCCGTGCGCTCAACCAGCCTGGCGCCCTCGACGTCCTGGTGCACGTGCCCTACGGGGTGCGCGATCTCGGCGGGTACGCCCGCGAGTTGACGGCCGAGACCGTCGTACACGGCTGGGACCTCGCCCGGGCGCTGGGCGAGACGGGTCGGATGCCGCAGGGCTCCGTCCGGTACGCGCTCGCCGAGTTCCGCGGATATCGCGACCTGGCCGGCACCGGCCTGTTCGACCCGCCGCTGACCACGGCGCCGGGCGCCGACGCCCAGGACCTGCTGCTGGCCCTGACCGGCCGCGATCCGCACTGGTCCGCCGAGCGGATCTGACCGGGCGGGCCGGGCCACGCGCGGGGGCCACCGCGCGCGGGGCCGACGTGCGGGGCCGAATCGCCAACGCGCCGCCCGGGGTGGCGCGTTCGTGACCCGCAGCGCGGCGCCGGCCCGACCGTTGACGAGTGGGCAAGTGCCCATTATGGTGCTCGGGTGACTGGTTTTGCAGGGGTGGTCAAATCTGGCACGCAGCAGGCGGGATCCACCGCTCCGCCGGGCGGCCCGCCCGGCGGTCCCGCGGAGGACCCGTTCCTGGAACAGGCCCGGCGCGCGGACGCGGCCGACCCGCTCGCGGGCTTCCGCGACGAGTTCGTCATCGCCGACCCGGCCGCGGTCTACCTGGACGGCAACTCGCTGGGCCGGCTGCCCCGCACGACCAGGGACCGGCTGCACGAGGCCGTCGACGCGTGGGGCGGGGACCTGATCGACGGCTGGCGGCGGTGGCTGCCGCTCAGCCGGGAGATCGGCGACCTGGTGGCCGGGATCGTCGGCGCCGAACCGGGTGAGGTGGTGCTGTCCGACTCGACCGGCGTCAACCTCTACAAGCTGGCGGTCGCCGCCCTGGACGCCCGGCCCGGCCGCGACGTGATCGTCACCGACGACGACAACTTCCCCACCGACCGCTACATCCTGGACGGCATCGCGGCCGCCCGCGGACTGACGGTCCATCAGATTACCGTCGACCCCGACGAGGGCCTGCGGACGTCCGACGTGGCGGCGGCGCTGGACGAGCGGGTGGCCCTGGTCTGCCTCTCGCACGTCGCGTACCGGTCCGGCGCGGTGACCGACCTGGCCCAGGTGACGGCGGCGGCGCACCGGCACGGCGCGCTGGTCCTGTGGGACCTGTGCCACTCGGCCGGGGCGGTGCCGGTCGAACTGTCCTCGGCGGGCGTGGACCTGGCCGTCGGATGCACCTACAAGTACCTCAACGGCGGCCCGGGTTCACCCGCCTTCCTGTACGTGCGGCGGGAGTTGCAGGCCCGGCTGCGGCAACCGATCTGGGGCTGGTTCGGACAGTCCGACCAGTTCGCCATGGGTCCGGCCTACCGACCCGTACCGGCGATCGAGCGCTTCCTGGTCGGCACTCCCCCGGTACTCGCGGCCTACGCGGCGCAGGAGGGGATCCGGCTGACCGCCGCCGCCGGCATCGGGGCCATCGCGGCCAAGGCCCGAGGCCTGACCGCCTACGCGCAGCAGCTGGCCGACGCGTGGCTCGTCCCGCTCGGCTTCCGGGTGGCGTCGCCGGCCTCGCTGGAGCGGCGCGGAGCGCACCTCGCCCTGCACCACCCCGCCGCCTGGCAGGTGTGCCAGGCGGCGAAGTCGGTCGGGGTGATCCCCGACTTCCGTACGCCGCAACGCCTCCGACTGGGCTTCCCGCCCCTGTACACGCGCTACGTCGACCTCCACACCGGACTGTCGCGGCTGCGCGACGCGGTGGCGGCCGGCCGGCACCTGGAGTTCCCGGAGACCGCGGACGGACCGACCTGATGACCGCGACGGACGACAGGCGGCTGAAGGACTACCCGCCGGAGCTGGAGAGGCTGACCGCGAGCCCGCCCGAGGCCTACCGGATCGTCCGCTACGGGCCGTCGCCGGAGCAGTTCGGCGAGTACTGGCCGGGCGGCGACGGGGCGGCGGTCGTGCTGCTGCACGGCGGCTACTGGCGCGAGCGCTACCGGCTGGACCTCATGCACCTGCTCGCCGCCGACCTCCGGGCCCGGGGGTACGCGGTGTGGAACGTCGAGTACCGGCGGATGGACATGGCGGGCGGCGGCTGGCCCGGCACCTTCCACGACGTGGCCGCCGCGCTGGACGCCGTCCCCGGCCTAGGCGGCGGGACGGTCGATCCCGCCCGGGTCGGACTGGTCGGGCACTCGGCCGGAGGGCAGCTGGCGCTGTGGGCGGCCCACCGGCGGAGCGGGACGCCACCGGCCGTGGCGGTGTCGCTGGCCGGTGTCTGCGACCTGGCCCTGGCCGCACGGCTGCGCCTGAGCGACGGCGCGGTGGCGCAGCTGCTGGGCGGCGGTCCGGCCGACCGGCCGGAGGTGTACCGGCTGGCCGATCCCATGGCCCTGGCACCGCTCGGCGTACCGCAGTTGGTGGTGCACGGCACCGCCGACCCGCACGTGCCGTACGAGCTGAGCCGGCGGTACGCCGCGGCGGCCGGCCCGGCGGCGGCCTTCCTCGGCCTGCCCGGCGCCGATCACTTCGACGTCATCGACCCCGGCAGCGCGGCCTGGGCGCGCATCGCCCGGGAGCTCTCCCGGCTGCTGCCCGCCCGCGGTCCGGCATCGGCGCAGCGCCAGGCCGTGTCCGGCACCAGGTCCCCGCGCCGGGGGATCGCCCCACCCGTCACAGGTTTTGACGAATAATCAGGGTGGGCGATCGCCCATTTCTCCGTAGCATGGACTCATGTCCCAACGATTCGTACGCCTTTTCGCTCCGTTGGTCGCGCTGCTCGGGCTGCTGCTGGTGGGCGCGCCGTTCGCGGCCGCCGCACCCGCCCGGCCCGTCCCGCGGACCGCCCCCACCGGCCCCGAGCTGCCGGCGCCGACGGGAGGCCACCTGGTCGGCACCAGGACGCTGTACCTGAAGGACACCTCCCGCCCCGATCCGTGGAAGCCGGACACCGGCTTCCGGGAGCTGATGGCCACCCTCTGGTACCCGGCCCTGTTCCCCTCGGGCCGCGAGGCCGCGTTCATGTCCCCGCAGCTGTCCGCGGCGGCCTTCGGCACGGACGCGCTCGGCACCGTGCGCACCCACGCCACCGTCAACGCCGTCCCGCTGCCCGGGCGGCGGCCGCTGGCGGTGCTCTCCCCCGGCTTCGGCATGAGCCGCGTCTCGCTGACGGCGCTGGCCGAGGACCTCGCCTCCAAGGGCTACCTGGTGGCCGCACTGGACCACACCTACGAGGCGGTCGTCGAGTTCCCGGGCGGCCGGCTGGAGCCCTGTCTGAACTGCACCGGCCAGGGCGGCCCCGAGGTCGTCCGCAGCCGGGTGAAGGACATCCGCTTCCTCCTCGACCAGCTGACCTCCCCCCGCTCCGGGCTCCAGGTCGACTGCTCCCGGATCGCCGTCATCGGCCACGCCGTCGGCGGGACGAGCGCCGTCGAGACCGCGGGCGAGGACCCGCGCGTCGCCGCCGCCGTCAACCTGGAGGGCACCTTCCTCACGCCGCCGCCCGCACAGCCGCTGGGGCGGCCGGTGCTCCTGGTCGGCGCCCAGTGGCCGACCGCCGGGGGTACGCCGGCGGCCAACTGGGCCGACCGCTGGAGCGTCCTCGCCGGCTGGAAGCGCTGGCTCAGCGTCCCCACCGCCGGCCACATGTCCTTCAGCGACGCCCACTGGCTGTACGAGCACTTCGACCTGACCCAGGTGATCCCGCCCGTCCTCAAGCCCGCCCTGTTCGGGACCGTCTCGGGTGAGCGCGCGACCGCGATCACCCGCGCCTACGTGGGCGCCTTCCTCGACCAGCAGCTGCGCGGCATCCCGGGCGCGCTGCTCGACGGTCCCTCCGCAGCCTTCCCCGAGGTCGGGTTCGTCCAGCCGTAGCGGCCCGCGGGTCCGCCCCGGCATCCACCACAGCGGGCCGGTCCGCCTGCACCCCTCGGGCGCAGGCGGGCCGGCCCGTCGCGTTTCCTACCGTCCGGGCCGCTCGGCGACCACGACGCCGTAGCCGAAGCCGACCGCCTGCAGGCGCAGGACGATGCTGTCGAACTGCTCCACGACCTGGGCGCCGAACCGCAGGGTGAGCGACTCGCGGTCGTCCTCCAGCTTCCGGCGCATGCAGTCCAGCGTCCGGGCGACCGTCCGGTCGCTGACATCGGTGATCTCGACGGGGACCAGGCCGGCCTCGTCGAGCAGCGGCGGATAGTCCTGGAGCGGCATCAGTTTGCCCAGCAGCACGGCGTACTGCGGCGCGGCGCTCCCCGCGGTGCCGGCGGCGGGTGCGGTCCGCTCCAGGAAGTCGGTGAGGGCCAGCCGCCCACCGGGTTTGAGGACGGCCGCCGCCTGCCGGAGCACCGCGAGCCGGTCCGGCATCGCCATGATCGACTCGACCAGCCAGACCGCGTCGAAGGACTCCGCGGGGAAGCCGAGGCCGACCGCGTCCTCGCACCGGAACTCCACCCGGTCGGCGACCCCGGCCGCCTCGGCCTTCTCGGTGGCGAGCCGGGCCTGCACCGGGCTGTTGGTGATGCCGACGACCGTGGCGCCCGTCGACCGCGCGAGCTGGATCGCCGGCGCACCCGTCCCGCAGCCGATGTCGAGGACCCGGTCCCCCGGGCCGATCCTGATCCGCTCCGCCATCAGACCGGTGAGCCTGCGGGACGCCTCGGCCATCGTCGCGCCGTCCGACGGGGACTCCCAGTAGCCCATGTGCAGGCTTCCGCCCGACAGTTCGGCGAGGAACTCGCTCGTGTCGTTGTAGAAGCCGTCCTCGGCCTCCCGCTGGGAGAGACGCCCCGCCGACACCCCTGCACCGCTTGCCATGTGCCCTCCTTCGGGGCCGGCCGCGGCCACCGCCCGGTCGGACGCCGCCGGTGTGCCGCGGCCGGCCCCTTCGTCGTTGGTGGTCCCGCCGTCGTCCGCTCCCGGCGGCCGCGCGGCGGCGTTCAGCCGGTCTGGTCGAGGACGCGCTGCTCGACGGCCGGGTCCAGTCCTCGGGCGGTGGCGCCCTGCCACGGCGGCTCGCCCTCGCGCTCCAGCCAGGCCCAGCTGTCGGCCAGGGTGTCCCGGAGCGGGCGGCTGGTGTCGAGCCCGGCGGCGTGGGCCGCCGAGACGTCGACGTCGTTGATACCGCCGCGCATCGCGGCGGGGAGCCACAGGGGGATGTCGACGTAGGGGCGGACGCCGGCGGCCAGGAGCTCGTCGTCGCCGACCCAGACCAGCTCCGCGTCGGAGCCGGTCACCTCGCGCATCGTCTCCAGGAGCGCGCCCATCGTGAATCGGCCGCGGGCGGTCACCGTGTTGAACACGCCGCCGGTGCCGCGCTCCGCGGCGTCCAGCAGCCAGGGCGCGTGGTCGCGGACGTCGACGTACTGGAAGGGGTCCTCCGCACGACCGGGCGCCAGGACCCGCCCGCCGCGGTGGATGCGGCGCAGCCACCAGGTCAGCGAGCCGACGTCCTCGTACGGGCCCAGCATCGGACCGGGGCGGGTGATCAACGCGCGGTCGCCGAAGCCGCGTTGGACGGCGAGCTCACAGCCGCGCTTGGCGACCGGGTAGAAGCCGTCGGCCTCGTCGTCCGGATCGCCGTCGATCGTGGCGGCGCTCTCGTCGGCCCCGATCGGCACCGGCGGCCGGTACACCACCCAGCTGGAGACGTACGCGTAGTGCCCGGTTCGGTCGGCCAGCAGTGCGCAGGTGTCGCCGAGGACCCGGGGGGCGCCCGTCCAGGTGTCGATCACCGCGTCCCACTTGCGGTCGCGCAGGACGCGGTCCAGCGCCTGCGGATCGGTCCGGTCGGCGATCAGCGACTCGACGCTCCCGGCGGCCGGGCGACTGCCCCGGTTGAGGGTACTGACCTCGTCGCCGCGCTCAAGTGCGGCATCGACGATGCTGCGTCCCACGAAGTGCGTTCCGCCCAGCACCAGAACTTTCATGACGCCCTTTCCAAGGAATCCGGGAATCCGATCGAGGCCGAGGGCCCGAGGGGCCGCGGGGGTGCCGGATCCCGCGGTGGCGGACCACCGCGGGATCCGGCTCCGCCGCCGGCGTCCCCTCCGGCGACGGACGTACCGGGCGGGCCGCCTCAGGCGCCGGAGCGCACCGCGGTGACCGCCACCGTCGCGTAGTTCATCGTGAAGCTGCCGCCCAGGCCGTCGATCGCGGCCCCGGCGCCCTCCAGCACCTCCGCCATCTTGTCCGGCGGGAGCCGGGTGAAGGCACCGAGCGTGGGCATCTGGTCCAGCCAGGCCTCACGGCTGTAGACCCACTCCCAGTCGAAGCGCCACTGCTCCGGCTCGCCGAAGCCGCCCACCTCGCGGATCCCGTCGGAGGTCTTGGCGAAGAACGCCTGGTACCCGTCCATGGCGCCCCGGAGCATCGCCCCGAAGTCGAAGGGCGCGTTGGGCATGACCCGCTGGCAGACGTCGGCGATCGCGTCCGCCACCTCGGGCGGGAACTGGAAGACGTTCCAGAAGGCGGCCAGGCGGCCGCCGGGGCGCAGGATCTGCGCGGCCTTGGCCGCACCCGCGACCGGGTCGACCCAGTGCCAGGCCTGGGCGGCGACCACCGCGTCGAACTGCCGGGCGGCCGGGTCCCAGTCCTCGAAGGTCGCCACGTCGACCTTCAGGCCGAACTGGCGTGCCAGATCGGCCAGTCGGACGTCGGGCTCGACCCCGAGAACGTTGCCGCCGATCTTCTGGAACTGCCGGGCCACGATGCCGGTACCGGTACCGACGTCGAGGATGTCGAGGCCGGGGCCGCCGGCGACGATCTGCTCCACCATCGGCTCGGGGTAGCGGGGTCGGGCCCGGTCGTAGCGTTCGGCGTCCGCCCCGAACGACTCCGCCACCTGTCGCTGCCGGTGGACTTCACTGTCTGAGTTAGTGGGCATGTGCCCATTTTAGGTGGGCGCGCGCCCACTCGTCAACTCGACGTGGACGCTGCGGCCTGACTCGCAGTCAGCCCCGGCAGTCGGCACCGACGACCGGCCCCGGCTGTCGGCCCGCGGGTGCGTCACGGCCGTTCGGGGGCGGCCGCGACCACCACGCCGTAGCCGAAGCCGGCCTTCTCCAGGAGGGGGAGGACGGACTCGTACTGCCGGACGACCTGGATCCCGTACGTGCGCACGAGCTCCTCGTGGTCGTCGGTGAGCCTCTGCCGCAGGCAGTCGAGCGTGCGGGCCACCGTGTGGTCGGTGATGTCGGCCCGCTCGACCGGCACCAGGCCGGCCTGCACCAGGAGCGCGGAGTAGTCCTCCAGGCGGATCGGCCTGGCCACCAGCGGGGCGTGTCCGTGCTCCCGCGAGTGCTCGGCCAGGTCCCCCACCGCCTCCTCCATCGGAGCCGGCGCCGGATCCAGGTCCAGCAGGTCGGTCAGGGCCACCCGGCCGCCCGGCCTGAGCACCCGGGCCACCTCCCGCAGCGCGCCGAGCCGGTCCGGCAGGTGGAAGATCGACTCGATCATCAGGACACCGTCGAACGAATCCGCCTCGAAGTCCAGGACCGTCGCGTCCGCGCAGGTGAAGGTCACCTGGTCGCCCACTCCCGCACCCTCGGCGTTGCGCCGGGCGGCCTCGATCTGCACGGCGCTGTTGGTGATGCCGACGACCCGCGCACCCGTCGACCGGGCGAGCCGGATGGACGGCGCGCCCGAGCCGCACCCGAGGTCGAGCACCCGGCTGGCCGGGCTCACCCCGAGCTTCTCCGCCAGCAGGTCGGTGAGCTGTTGGGAGGCCTCCGCCATCGTCGCCGGATCGTCCGGGGACTTCCAGTAGCCCTCGTGCAGGCTCCCGCCGAACAGCTCGGTCAGCAGGCCGCTGAGGTCGTTGTAGAAGCCGGCCACCTCCTTGGACGGAGGGGCCTCCCCCACCGGTGCCGGCCCGTCGGGAGTGGTCGTCTGATCAGTCATCAACTCGTCTTCTTTCGCGATGGGACCGACGGGGGGTATGCGCGGAGTCCGGTGGGGAGTCCGGTGCCGAGGGCGGGTGCGACGGGAGGGGGTGGGCGCGGCGGGCAGGGCGGCCGCGGGGTCACCAGGTGACGGGCAGCGCCTGCATCCCGCTGATCAACCGGCCCTGGGCGTTGGCCAGTTCCTCGGCGGGCACGGCCAACCGCAGCCCGGGGAAGGCGGCGAGCACGCTAGCGAACGCCACCTCCAGCTCCATCCGGGCGAGTTGGGCACCCAGGCAGCGGTGCGCGCCGTACCCGAAGGTCACGTGGCCGCCGGCGCCCTCGCGGGTGATGTCGAACCGCTCGGGCCCGGGGAACGCCTCCGGGTCGAAGTTGGCGCCCGGCAGGCTGGCGAAGACCACGCTCTGCGCGGGGATCACCACGCCGCCGAGCTCGACGTCGCACGTGGTGGCCCGCACCTGGCCCCCGTTCTCACGGGCGCTCAGCGGCGCGTACCGGAGCACCTCCTCCACCGCGGCGGGCACCAGCGAGGGGTCGGCGCGCAGCAGGGCGAGCTGCTCCGGGTTGTCGAGCAGGGCGGCCAGGCCCTTGCCGAGCTCGGTCGCGGTGGACTCGTTGCCGGCCATCAGCAGGCCGCAGCCGAGGTGGACCAGTTCCACCTCGCTCAGCCGGTCCTCCTCGTCGCGGGCCGTGATCAGCTCCTGGAGCAGGCTGTCGTCCGGGGTGCGGCGCTTGGCCGCGACCAGGTCGGCCATGTAGGTGACGACCGACTCGAGCGCCTTCAGCGACTCCCCCGGAGGGTAGGCCGTGGTGGCCATCACGCGGTCGGCCCAGCCGCTGAAGCGCTCCCGGTCCTCCTGCGGGACGCCGAGG
This sequence comes from Kitasatospora sp. NPDC048239, assembly GCF_043202015.1. Classification (NCBI taxonomy): domain Bacteria; kingdom Bacillati; phylum Actinomycetota; class Actinomycetes; order Kitasatosporales; family Streptomycetaceae; genus Kitasatospora; species Kitasatospora sp. NPDC048239. The sequence goes on from NZ_JBICZP010000028.1 coordinate 31,569, forward strand.
ACCTCGAAGATGACGGTGAGCGGCAGCGGGCGGCACAGGCCGGCGACCAGGTCGCCCTGCGGGCCCGCGTCGAGGAGGTCCGCGATCAGCCCGTCGACGATCTGCTGGATGCGCGGCCGCAGGGCGCGGATCCGGTGGGCGCTGAACGCTCCGGCCACCAGACGGCGCATCCGCACGTGCTCGGGCCCGTCGAGATCGTTGATGCCGGGCTTCGCCAGGACCGCCGACGGGATGACGACCGCGCCGATCCGCCGCGCCTCGGCCCGGCTGAAACGCGGGTCGGACAGCACGGTCCGGACTTCGGCCATCCCGGTGACCAGCCAGCCCTTCTGACCGGACTCGGTGGTGACCTCCCGTACCGGCGCCTGCCGCCACGCCTCGCGGACCGGCGCCGGCACCGTGTAGGTGTCGCGCCCCGAAGCCGCCGATCGGGGGCATCCCGAAGGCATACCCGTTGATGCGTTTGGGGGTATAGTGGGCATGCGCCCACACTAGTGGGCACGTGCCCACTCGTCAAACACCATCACCCGTTCCGCCGCGGAAACGGGGCCCGAAAGGAAGGAAGGGAGACCCGATGCCGACCGGGACAGCGATCCGTGACGTCTCCCAGCAGCTGTTCGACGCCGCCGAGCGAGTCCTGCTCCAGGGCGGGCCGAACGCGCTGACCAGCCGCGCCGTCACCACCGAGGCGGGTTGCGCCAAGGGCGTCCTGCACCGGCACTTCGACGACTTCGACGCCTTCCTCGCCGCGCTCGTCCTGGACCGCATCGGCAGGATCCGGGCCCAGGGGCACGCCCTGCACGCCGCGGCCGGGACGAACACCGTCGCCGACAACCTCACCGCGGCGCTGATGGACCTGTTCGGGTCGGTCGCGGTGGCCATCGTCGGCCTCGTCACCGCCCGCGACGAACTGCGCGCCCGGCTGCACCAGGCCGGCTCCTCGGGCGTCCCGGTCCTGACCGAGGCGACCGCCATGATCGCGTCGTACCTCACCGCCGAGCGCGCCCAGGGCCGGATCCCGTCCGGCGCCGACGTCGACATGCTCGCGCTCACCCTGATCGGAACCGGCCATCTGCTGTTCGCCGGCCGGCAGGGCGTCGCCCCGGAGGCCGACGAGGTGCGCAAGGTCGTGACGTCGGTCGTCGCCGGCGCCGCACGGTAGCTCCGACCCGTTCCGCCCGCGCCGCCCGTCCGCACACCCGCGGCCGGGCGGTACGGGCGCTTCGCGGGCGGGACCCGGCGATCAGGGTTGGCCAAGTGGCCGCCGGTGGACGGGTCTTGACGATCAGCCCTTGACGAGTGGGCGATCGCCCACTATTGTGCGGCGTGTCCACTTGCGCGCTGACGCCCGCGGGCGTGCCGCCGGGGCCGGCACCAGCCGCCGGCCGCGGGCCGCGGGCCTGGCGGGAATCCGCACCGGGCCTGCTCCCGCCGCACCCGACTCCCGGGGCCGGATACGCGACCCCAGGGCAGCGGCCGAACTCCCCCCCCCCAGGCGATCCGTTACCGAGAACCGCTCGGACCACCGCCCCGCCCCGGAGGATGCCACCGACCCGCGACGGGTCCCTCGGCCCTGGGCATCGAGCGCGCCGCCCCGCCGGCCGCCCCGTCTCCGGTCCCGCTCCCGGCTCAGCGCGCCCCTGTCCTGCCCGTCCGACCGAAACGGGGGCCCATGAAAGCCCAGCACATCACGGAACTGCTCGTCGGACTCGCCGCCGTCGTCCTCCTGGCACGGCTGCTCGGAGCGCTGGCCCGACGACTTGACCAGCCCGCGGTGATCGGCGAAGTCCTGGCCGGCATCCTGCTGGGGCCGACGCTCGCGGGCGACGCGATCTCCGGCCACCTCTTCCCGGCCGACATCCGGCCGCAGCTCAGCGCACTGGCCACCATCGGGGTGGCCGTCTTCATGTTCACCGTCGGCCTGGAGTGGGACGTCGCCCAGGCCCGGGGCTCCGGCGGCTTCGCCGTCACCGTCTCGCTCAGCTCCATCCTGCTCCCCTTCGGCCTCGGATCCCTGCTGGGCCTCTACCTCCTGAGGGGGCATCAGAGTCCGAACCACACCGCGTTCGTCCTCTTCCTCGGCATCGCCATGTCGATCACCGCGTTCCCGGTGCTGGCCCGGATCCTCACCGAACGCGGCCTGGCCCGCACCACCCTGGGCGTCCTGGCGCTCGCCTGCGCCTCCATCGACGACGTCCTGGCCTGGTCGGTCCTCGCCGCGGTGACCGCGCTCAGCGGTGCGGCCGGCGCCGAGCAGTGGCGCGTCCTGCTCCTGGTGCCCTACCTGCTGGGGATGCTGTTCGTGGTGCGCCCGCTGCTACGACGCCTCCTGGCCCGTTCCGGCACCCTCGGCCCCGCCGGGTTCGCCGGCATCCTCGCGGGGCTGCTGCTCTCCGCGGGGGCGACGGAGTGGGTCGGCCTGCACTTCATCTTCGGGGCCTTCCTGTTCGGCGCCGTCATCCCGCGCGAGCAGACCGCGCGGCTGCGCGCCCAGATCCACGACCAGCTGGGGCAGTTGGGCCAGACCATGCTGCTGCCGGTCTTCTTCCTCACCGCCGGTCTCAACGTCGACCTGTCCGGAATCGGCCTGGGCGGCCTCCGGGACCTCGCCCTGATCCTCCTGGTGGCCATCGGCGGCAAGTTCGCGGGGGCGTACCTCTCGGCCCGGGGGAAGGGGATGCCGGCCCGCCAGTCCGCGGCCCTGGCCACCCTGATGAACACCCGCGGCCTCACCGAACTCATCGCCCTGAGCGTGGGGTTGAGCCTGGGGATCATCGACCGCGAACTGTACTCGCTGATGGTGGTGATGGCCGTGGTCACCACGGCGATGGCCGGTCCCCTGCTGCGGTGGATCCTGCCCAGGCGGCTCGTCGAGGCGGAGGCCTCCAGGGAGTCGGTCTCCGCGGACGCACCCGCAGCCCTCCGGGACTAGGGCTTGTCTGACAGTTCGCGTCGCGTCAGCGCGCGGCGGGAACTGTCAGACAAGCCATAGAACGGGACGTGGAGCAGGACGAGGGGGGCGGCCGCCCGGCTTCAACAGCCGGGCGGCCGCCCCCTCGTGCGATGCGGGTCCGCTCAGGAACGGACCGTCAGAACTGGACGATCCCGGACGCGACCGCCCAGCCGATCAGGCGGGACTTGCTGGCCGCCCCGACCCGCAGCCGGGCGTCCCGCAGGTGCTCGTCGACGGTGTTCTTCGAGATGCCCAGCCGGCGAGCGGTCTCCTTCGCGGTCAGGCCGAGAACTGCGAGCCGGACCACTTCGGTCTGCCTGGGGGTGAGTAGTTGGGTTGCTCCTAGCATGACACTCAACACCTCTCACTTGCGTGCACATGAGAACGGGCCGTCCGTCGGATCCGTCGCGGGGAGGGTCGTCAGTAGGACTCCTTCGCGTTCATCCGGCCCGGGGCGTAGCGCTCCCCCGGCTTGGGCTGGTACTGCTCCCAGCGGGCCTCGTTCCCGGTGGGCGTGTCGCCGAGGACGACGACGCGGTAGCCCGTACGGCGCTCCGTGTAGTCGTCGACGGCGTAGTGCTGGGTGACGCGGTTGTCCCAGATCGCCACGTCGCCCGGCCGCCACTGGTAGCGGCAGGTGAACTGCGGCGAGGTGGCGAACTCGGCGAGGTACTGCAGGAGCGCGTCGCTCTCGTTGCGGCTGAGCTGGGCGATGTGCGAGGTGTGGGCCCGGTTCACGAACAGGGCCCGGCGCCCGGTCTCCGGGTGGACCCGGACGACGGGGTGCTCCGCCCGGCTCTCCAGCCCCGGAATGCGGATGGCGTGGACGGCGGTCAGCCCGTCCAGCAGCTCCCGCAGCGGGGCGGACAGCGCCTCGTAGGCCAGGTACTGGTTCGACCACATGGTGTCGCCGCCCACGCCGGGGCTGCGGACGATCTGCAGGACGGACCCGATCGGCGGGTTCGGCGAGTAGGTCATGTCGGTGTGCCAGATGGGGATCTTGCCGTCCTGCTCCGAGTCGATGATCTGGATCTCGGGGTGCCCGTCGAGGTGGGGAAGGTAGGGGTGGACCTCCAGCTCCCCGAAGCGCCGTCCGAAGGCGGTGCGCGACTCGGGCGACCACCCCTGCTGGTCCGGGACGAAGAGCACCAGGTGCTCCAGCAGCAGCCGGCGCAGTTCGGCGAACTGCCCGTCCGTGATGTCCTCCAGGCGCAGCCCGTGGATCTCCGCGCCCAGAGCCGCGGTCAGCGGACGGACCTCGAAGGCCGCCTTGCGTGTGTCCGACATCGTGTCAACCCTTCCAGTCGTTGCGGCTGTTCCAGCCCTGAACGGTTCCTGCCTGCACGGTCTCGTCCCCGTGTGCTGCGGAACGCCGGTCATCTCGTACCGAGGAGGGGCATCGCCGCCCGGCGCTCGGGCAGCACCCCGAACTGGACGAGCCGGTCCAGCGGGCCCAGCGGACGCATGCCGAGGCCCGACATGTTGTAGGTCGTCAGATAGCGCAGCCGCCCGCTCCGCGCCGTCCCGCTGAGCAGGCGCCGACCGAACACCCGCCCGCTGCGCGAGGTGCTGGTCATCATCCGCGCGGCGTTGTGGCTCATGGTGTGGATGCCCTTGATCCGCTCCAGGCGTTCCGTCTCGTAGGCGCGCAGCGCCGCGTCGGCCGCCGCCGGGCTCGCGAGGTCCGCGCCGGCCAGCCGGGAGGCGAGCGCGGCCGCGTCGCCGATGGCCGTGTTCATCCCCTGCGCCGCGAGCGGATGCACGCCGTGCGCGGCCTCCCCGATCAGTGCGATGCCCGGCCGCACCAGGGAGGGTGCGCGGAACTGGAACACCGGCAGCAGCTGCCGGCTGTCCAGACCGTCCTGGAGCGCCCCGGCCAGCGGGCCGAGCGCGGGTACGTCGGCGAGGAGCACCTCGCACCACTGCCGCAGCCGCGCCCGGTCGGCCTTCCGCAGCTCGTCCGCCGCCACCTGGACGTAGACCCGGATCCGGTCGTCCGGCAGCGGATAGACCATCACCAGCCCCCGGTCGGTGACGTAGGCGGACACCTCGTCGGCCACCGGCGGCTTCCCGGAGAGCTCGAAGCAGAGCAGCCGGTGGCCGTACGCCACCGGGTCCGCGGTCATCCCGGACAGCCGGCGCAGGCGCGAGGACCTGCCGTCGGCGGCCAGCACGACCCGGGCCCGGATCTCGCGCCCGCCGCCGGCCCGCACACCCGTGACGCGGCCGTGCCCGTCCCTCAGCAGGTCGTCGACCAGGACGCCGCCCTCCCGGCGCACGGTGGGGCCCAGGGACTCGCCCAGGCACTCCAGGATCGTCGCGTAGTCGTGGGCCAGCATCCAGGAGCGCTCGGTGTCGAGCTGGCCGAAGTCCATGGCGAGCAGTTCGGAGCCGTCGTCCCTCCGGGCGACCAGGCGGTTGAGCCGCACCGCCCGCCTGGCCTCCAGCCCCCGGAGCACGCCCCAGTCGTGCAGGAGGTTCAGCGAGCCCGGCTGGAGGACCTCGCCCTTCGCGACCGGGGGCTGGTACCGCTGCTTCTCCACCAGCAGGACGTCGAGTCCGAGCCGGCCGAGCGCGCAGGCCGCCGCCAGGCCGGCGACGCCGGCGCCGCAGATCACGATGTCCGCGTCCACCGGACCGGCGGTCCGCCGCCCGGTCGCCTGCTGCCCTGTCGTCATCGTGTCCCCCCTCCTTCGTGGCGGTCGGCCGCCAGGCCGGCCCGGTAGGCTCCCAGCGCCTTCAGCGCGAGTCCGTGGACGATCAGGCCGTCCACGTAGTAGGCGAAGTTCCGGATGTGCATGCAGACCTGCCCGGCCTGCCACAGGCCGTCCGGCCGCTGCGCCGCCAGGATCCAGTCGGCCGCGCCGCGCACCTGCGGGTCGTCGGCCGGCACCCCGGAGGCGAGCAGCGCCCGCAGGGCCCAGGCGGTCTCCTCGACCGTCCCCGGCGAGGGGTCGTCACCGGGTGTCCCGGTCTCGCCCGGGCCCCAGGAGCCGTCCGCGAGCCGTCCGCGCAGCAGGGCCTCGCGGGCCCGCCGGGCCACCGGGTGGCCGGCGAGTCCGGCCCGGCCGAAGGCGACCAGTGCCAGGGAGGTCCCCGCGGTGAGGCCCCGGTACCACAGCGCCTCGTAGGCGCCGTCCGGCCGCTGGTGGGTGAGCAGCCAGTCCAGGGCGCGGCGGACCGCGGGGTCGTCCGGCGAGGCCCCGCCGTCCAGCAGGGCCTCGACGGACTGGGCGGTGACGTAGGGGCAGGGGCCGTCGTTCGGCAGTGTGGTGTCGGGTACGAAGGTCCCCCACGACCCCTTGCGGTCCTGCCGGGACTCCAGCCAGCGCAGCCCGCGGCGCAGTTCTCCGCCGCCCTCCTCGCCGGCGGGGGCGAGCGCGGACAGCACGTTGGCGCTGTCGAGGAAGTTCGGCCAGCCGCGCGGCCCCTCCCAGCCCCAGCCGCCGGGCGGGGCGTCGAAGACGGGGAACGCCTGGTCCTGCTGGCATCCGCGCAGCCACTGCCGGGCCCGGACGAGGCGTTCGTCGCCGGTGTAGCCGGCGTCCGCCAGGCCGCGGGCCACGTAGGAGCCGCCGATCAGGTCGAGGCCCTGCATGATGTGCCAGGAGCCGTCGGGCTGCACGGTGGACCGGAGGTAGCCGACGGCCTCGGCGACGGCCGCGGGCGGGGCCCCGGCGCAGCTGAGGCCGATGCAGACCACCGCCACCAGCCAGTTGTCCCCGCCGTATCCGCCGCGCTGGTTCTCGCCCCGTTCCACCTGGGCGAGCGCGCGCAGTCCGGCCTGCCGGGACGCGCGCCACAGGAGGCGCCCGAGCCCGGTCGGCGGACTGTGGCGGGCCTGGATGAACGCCATCGCGACGAACGGGGCCACCCGGAAGGAGAGCCGGCCGCGCCACAACCGCGGGGGCAGCAGGAGCAGTTCGAGGGGGATGCGCCGGGAGCCCGTGAGGTCCTCCAGGCCCGCGAGGGCGAGGAAGGTCCTGGCCATGTGGGCCATGCCGGGATCGGTGAGCGCCTCCAGCCCGCCCTGCGCGCGCACCTGGTCCAGGGCGCGGCGCACGGCTTCGCGGTGTCCGTCCGGGTCCAGCAGGTGCAGGGTCGCGGCCGCGACCACGGTGGGGATCAGTTGGGGGGTGGCGCCGGCGACGCCGCCCCACCCTCCGCCCGGGTCCTGGGCGGAGCGCAGCCACCGGGCCCCGCGGTCGATCAGGTCGCGGGAGCGCTCCGGGTCGGCGATGTGCAGGGCGGCCAGCGCGCCGGCCGTGCCCAGGACGGCGGTGGGCCGCCGGTTGGGCCAGGATCCCTCCGGCCGCTGGGCGTCGAACAGGGTCTCGGCGGCGTGCGCGATCGACGCCTCGACACGGGTGTCCACGGCTGAGCTCACGGGAAACGTCTCTCCTTGCTCCCTCGTCAGGGGTCGGCTCGGTTCAGTGGGCGGGTTGCGCGCGGTCCTCCGGAACGAACTCGTGCCCGGAGCGCATCGCGCGCTGGATGGTGATGGTGAGGACGAGCACCGGGAGGAGGATCCCGATCGCCGCGGGCAGCCCGAGGCCGGGGACCAGCAGGGCGTCCGCAAGGACGAGCCGCTCCGCGACCAGCACCTCGTGCGCGCGCAGGGCCGCGTGCTGGGTGAGGGTGCGGCCGGGGGCGAGGACCACCCGGAAGGCCCCGCAGCCGATCAGCGCGGCCAGGAGCACCACGAGGAGGTAGGCCGCGCGGTCGCGCGGCACCAGCGCCGCCCCCGCCGCCGCGGTCGCGACGGCCAGGCCGTAGAGGGCGGCGGCCGTCCGCCCGGCCGTCCGAAGTCCTCTGCGCACGGCGAAGGTGGCGTAGCCGCCCTCGCGGTCCCCGGCGACGTCGCGCAGCGTGCCGACGAGGTTCGAGGCGGCGTCGTGCGCCCAGAACACCACGACGAACGGCAGCAGTTCGGCGGGCGGGAGCGGGACGGCCATCATCGTGCCGAAGGCGAAGGCCGCGCCGGTGAGGGCTCCGCGGACGATGTTGCCCCAGATCCCGCGCGCCTTGAAGAGGCCGTTGTAGGCGAGTGCCCCGCCGATGCCGATCGCCAGCAGCAGGACGGTCCGCCAGTTGACGGCCAGCGCGGCGGCGCAGGCCGCGGCGGCCAGGGCGGCGCCGCAGACGAGCGCCGCCCCGGGCCGCAGCCGGCCCGACGGGATGGGCCGCTGCGGCTTGCTGATGGCGTCGAGGTCCCGGTCGAGGTAGTCGCCGAGGTAGTGGGCGGCCGTCCAGATGGCGGTGGGCACGAACCAGGCGGCGAGCAGTCGGGCGTCGGCGTGCGGGTCGGCGGCCAGGGTCGCGCCGGCGAGCCCGACCAGGCCGGGGTACCAGATCGTGTAGGGGCGCCAGGTGCGCAGGTGCGCGTCCAGCGTGCGGACGAGCCGGGTGGCGCCCATCTCAGAACGCGCGCCGGGACGCGTAACCCGCGATCTCCGCGAGCACGTCGGTGCTCCCGCCCGCCGGAAGGTTGGCGAGGCGGCGCTGCGCGTCGGTGATCAGGTCCGTGGCGACCTGGGCGGCCGCCTCCCGGCCGCCGGTGGTCTCGACGATCGTCCGGAGCAGGGCGAAGGACTCGTCGACGGGGAACTCCCCGTGGAACGCCTGCTCCAGCTGCTTGCGCTCGCCGTCGGTGGCCCGCTGGTAGGCCAGCAGGACCGGCAGGGTCGGCCGGCGGTTCTGCAGGTCGCTCTCCCGGGGCTTGCCGATGAACGCGGCGGTGTCGTCGAAGGCGAGCAGGTCGTCCCGGATCTGGAAGGCGGTGCCCAGGTTCATGCCGAACGTGCCCAGGTCGTCGATCCAGTCCTGCCGGTCGGTGCCGAGGATGGCCCCGATCCGGCAGGCCGACTCGAAGAGCACGCCGGTCTTCAGCTGAGCCATCGTCAGATACTGGTCCGCGGTGCATTCCAGGTCGCCGACGAACTCGGACTCCAGCAGCTGGCCGCGGCACAGGCCCACCCCGGCCGCGGCCATGACCGAGGTCACGGCCACGATGTCGGCGTCCGAGACGCCGGCGGGCCGGGAGCCCGTCAGGGCGGCGAAGGTCTCCAGGATCAGGCCGTCCCCGGCGACGATGGCGGCGGGTACGCCGAAGGCCGCCTTGACGGAGGGGCGACCGCGGCGCACGTCGTCCTCGTCGATGATGTCGTCGTGGATCAGGGTGGCGACGTGCAGGTACTCGATGGCGAGGGCCAGTTCGGCCAGGCCTTCCGGGTTGCCGCCGACGCACCGGGCCGATTCGAGCACCAGGAGCGGGCGCAGCAGCTTTCCGGCCGGGACCAGCGCGTACTCCGCGATCCTGCCGAGCTGGTCGCGGCGTCCGCCCCAGATGTCGAGCAGGTCGCGCTGCAGCGCGTCACCGCCGGCCAGGAACGAGGCGAGGCCCGACAGTTCGGCTTCGCGCGTCACGTTGTTGACGATCGTCATCTCTCGTACTGCCCTTCTTGCGGAATGCCGACGGTCGTGGTGAGGGTGCCGATGTCCTTGATCGCGACCTCGACCCTGCTGCCGACGGGCAGCGGGCCCGAGCCCGCGGGCGTCCCGGTGAGGATCACGTCGCCGGGCAGCAGCGTCATGTGCTCGCTGACCGCGGCGATCACCTCCCGCACCGGGGTGAGGAGGCCGCTGGTGCGGGCGCGCTGCACGGTCTCCCCGTCGACGGTGCAGGTGATCTCGGCGTCCTCCGGGTCGAGGTCCGTGGCGAGCCAGGGGCCGAGCGGCGTGAAGCCGTCGAAGTGCTTGGCCCAGACCGGCGGGTGGCCCGTCGGGGCGGGCCCCCCGGAGCCGTCCGCGGGCGGTTTCGCGTACGCCGTGAGGTCGTTGGCGCAGGTGTACCCGGCCACGACCCGGGCGGCATCGTCCGGTGGCACCCGGGTGCAGCGCACGCCGATCACGACGGCCAGCTCGGCCTCGTACTTCAACTCCCAGGCTGCGCCCGGGTGGTGCACCGTCGCACCGTGGGCGGCCAGCGAGGACGGCGGTTTGAGGACGACGGCGCAGGAGGCGGCGCCGGTGGGACGCCGGCCGGCGGACGGCACGTGGCCGTCCGAGGCGCGGTTGAGCGCGACGCAGGCGATCTTGCTCGGCTCGGCCGGGGGCAGGACGGTGACCTCGTCGAGCGGGCGCGCCCGACCGGCGCCGTCCACCCAGCGGCCGGCCGTCCGGTCGTACGTGACGGGGACGACGGTGTGGCCGCCGGGGCCCTGCTCCAGCCGTCCGTATCCGGGGCGGCCGCGATCGGCCGCATGATCGATATATCGACATATGAGCATGCGCAGTGAACCTTCCTGGCCGGGTCGACCGGGGTGGTGCGGACCTCATCCGGGAACCGGGCGGTCCTCACCAGGCGACGGGCAGCTCCTGCAGGCCCAGGGTGACGTGGCCGCCGCGCCAGCGCAGGCTCTCGGCCGGCACCGCCAGGCGCAGGTCCGGAAAGCGCCGGAGGATCGCCGAGAACACCGTCGTCAGTTCGAGCCGCGCGAGCGCGGCCCCGAGGCAGTGGTGGGCGCCGTGCCCGAACGCGAGATGCGGGTTCGGCTGCCGCGCGATGTCGAACCGCGCGGCGTCGGGGAAGACGGCCTCGTCACGGTTGGCGGCGTTGACGGAGACCTGGACCAGCTCGCCCGCGCGCACCGTTTGCCCGCTCAGCAGGACGTCCTCGGTCGCCACCTGGACGCGGTTGAGGTCGATGACCGGCTGGTGGCGCAGGATCTCCTCGACCGCGCCGTCCAGGAGGGCGGGGTTCTCCCGCAGCGCCGCCAACTGGTCTCCGTGGCGCAGGAGTCGGAGCAGTCCGGCGCTGATCGCGGTCTGCGTCGTCTCCAGGCCGCCCGCGAGGATCACGATCGCCAGCGAGACGAGCTCCTGGTAGCCGAGCCGGCCCTCCTCGTCGTGGGCGTGGACCAGGGAGCTCAGCACGTCGGCGTCCGCGCGGCCGCCCTGCCGGAGGGCCGCGCGCTTCTCCTCCACCGTCCGGGTCACGTGGGTGCTGAGATCCCGCCAGGCCGCCTGGTCGAGCCCGCCGGCGCCCACCGTGGTGATCCGGTCGCACAGGCGGCCGAGCGTGTCGTGGTCGCCGGTCGGGAATCCCAGCAGCTCGCAGATGAGGACGGCCGGCAGCGGCGCGGCGACGTGGCGCACCAGGTCCGCGGGCGGCCCCTCCTTCTCCAGGCCGTCGAGCAGACTCTCCGTCAACTCCTCGACGCGCCCGCGCATTCCGTCGATCTGTCGGACGGCGAACGCCCGGGAGACCAGGCCGCGGAGTTCGAGGTGCGGACGGCCGTCCATGTTCACCGTGCGCATCGCCGCCCCGGCGGCGGCGGCCGGTGCCGCGGCTCCGGCCGAGGCCAGGTCCCGGGTGAACCCCGCACCGGAGAGCACCGTGCGCACGTCGTCGTGGCGGGTCACCAGCCAGGCGGTCCTCCCGTCCGGCAGGCGGACGCGGGAGACGGGTTCCGCGCAGCGTAACCGGTCGAGTTCGGGCGGGACCTCACCCGCGTGGTCGGCTGCACTGGGGTAGTCGGCGACGTGATCCACAGGATGAATTCCGATCTGCGCACGCTCGCTGCGGAGCGCGCGCCGAAGCAGCCCGCGGCAGGGTGCGCCGCGCGGCACGGGCAGACAGGGAATATCGATGGATGTCTGTCAGAGGGAAATGGCCGAAAGCCGGTGATGGTTCGGCCCCGGGAACTCCACGGGGGCACCGGCCTCGACCACGGAAATACAGGAAAAGACCTGTAAGGTGATGTCAAACGCCATTTCAGACCCCCGTGGCTAGAGCTCGTCGGTCGCGACACCGCGCCCCGGAACCGAAGATCCGGTCGGCCCGGATTTCTTTCGCTTGTATCGCTTGCGTATCAATGGCAACACTGCCCCGCGACCCCTGCCGCAACAACCCTCATTTTCGGGGATATGCGGCCGCCGAGAAATGCGCTACAATCCGCCCGCGGTTCGTCCGGATACGCACGCATCGGCGACTCGCCCCTTTCGCCCATTCCGTCCGGATACCTGTGACGGGCTGGCCCAAGGGGGCCCGCACATTAACAGACGACCCTTCGGACGGGTACCCCAGCAAAGTGGGGGTTGTTGGCCCCGGACCCGCCCCGGCAGTGTGCCTGTTGCTGATCACAGACACGAAGGCCGAGACAGGGGAGGTCCGCCGATGTCCTGGATGGCTCTGCTTCTGGAGCGAGGCCGGCAGCGCCACGGCGAGCGGATCGCCGTCCGCGACGGCGACCGGCACATCACCTACGCGGAGCTGGACCGCCGGACCGACCGCCTGGCCGGGGCCCTCCTGGCACTGGGCGTCGAACGCGGCCACCGGGTCGCGGTGGTCTCGCACAACCGCCTGGAGGTGTTCGAGACCTACTTCGCCCTGGGCAAGATCGGTGCGGCCGCCGTCCCCCTCCACTACACCGCCGTGGCCGAGGAGGTGGCCGCCGCCGTCCTGCGGTACGAGGTCTCGGCGGTCGTCGGCGAGGCGGGCCTGCCGGGAACCGCCGACCCCGCCGCCGGCCTCCCCGTCCTGTACTACGACACCGAGGAGTACCGGCGGGCCGTCACCAGCGCCCCCGCCCGACTGCCGGGCGGCGACGTCCCCGACGACGAGCCGGCGTTCATCCTGCAGACCTCCGCCACCACCGGCGACCCCAAGGGCGTCTGCATCGACCACCGCTCCCTGCGGTCCGTGGCCCTCGGCTACCAGGCCGACGTCCGGCCCGACCCGGACCAGGTCTTCCTACACTGCGGGCCGCTGTCCCACGGGGCGATGGTGATCCCCCTCATCTACCTGGCCGCCGGGGCGACCGTCTCGCTCATGCGGATGTTCAGCCCGCAGGAGTGCCTCGCCACGATCCGCCGCCACCAGGTGACCCACCTGTTCGTGGTGCCGGACATGCTCCGCTACCTGCTGAAGGCCCGCGGGCTCGCGTCGGCCGTGCCGTCCGGCCTCCGGGAGATCGTCTACGGCGCGGCACCGATGCCGCGCCCGCTGCTCCTGGAGGCGCACGCGGCGTTCGGCTGCGGGTTCCGCCAGCTGTACGGCCTGACCGAGGCGGGCGGCCCGGTGGTGACCCTCCCGCCCGCCGACCACGACTACACGCCGGGGGAGGCCCGCGGCCGCGCCGCCTCCATCGGCCGGGCGACCATGGGCACGGTGTTCCGCAGCCTGGACGACGAGGAACACCCCTCCCCCACCGGGCGGATCGGCGAGCTGTGGGTGCGCAGCCCCGCCGTGATGCGTGCGTACTGGAAGGACCCCGAGGCCACCGCCGAAGTCCTGCGCGACGGCTGGGTGCGCACCGGGGACCTCGGCACGGTCGACGAACAGGGCTATATCCACCTCACCGGGCGGGTGAAGGACGTCATCGTCCGGGGCGGCCAGAAAGTCTACCCCGCCGAGGTCGAACAGGTGATTCTCCGCCACCCGGACGTCAACGAAGTATGCGTGGTCGCAATACCCGATGCCGAATGGGGGGAATCCCCCGTCGCCTATGTGGTGACAGCCCGACAGGACGCCGAACTTCCGGACTCGCTAAGGGACCTGGCTCGCCGGCACCTGAGCCGGTACAAGCGCCCGGCGGAATTCCGGACCGTTTCGGCGCTGCCGCGCAATGCCGCCGGAAAGATCGACCGGCGCGCACTGCGCGCCACGGCGGCCGGGACGACGGCCGGGACCGCCCGGCCCGGACGGAAGGACTGAGGAAATGGGAAACGCCGGCTCGGAACGCGTCCTCGCCCGCCTGGAGGAACTCCTGGCGGATGTCTGGGACGACCACGTGGAGGGCGAGCCGATCGACCGCGGGGCCTCGCTCCTGGCACTCGGCGTCGACTCGCTGACGCTGACGATCCTGCTCGACCGGATGGAAGGCGAGTTCCGCGTCGAATGGGACCCGGAGCATCCCCCCTCCGCCTTCAGTTCGCTGCTGTCCCTCGCCGGATCCGTGACCGCGGAACAGCCGGACGGCGCCGCACGGCCATGACGTCCGGGTGGCCCGGGCCGGGAGCGGCCGACGGCCGCCGCCCCGACGGGCCCGACACCCGCCAGACACCAGCAGAGGATCTCCCGTGGAAGCCACTCGCACCGCTGCCGCCCGTCCCGGACCACTGCACGGCGAGCACCACCCGGTCGGCGCGGACGCGTTCCGGTCGCTGATGAGCTCCTTCCCCACCGGGGTGGCGGTCGTGACGGGCACCGGCCTGGACGGCTCGCCCCGGGGCGTCACCTGCTCCTCGCTCAGCAGCGTCGCCCTCGACCCGCCGACCCTGCTCGTCTGCCTGAAGACCGGCGGCAGCACCCTGGAGGTGATCCGGACCCGGAGGTGGTTCGCGGTCAACCTGCTGAACGCGCGGGCCCGCGCCGCCGCGGAGGTGTTCTCCTCCCCCGTGGCGGACCGCTTCGCGCAGGTCCGCTGGCGGCCGACCGGGACGGCGGGGCTGCCGTGGTTGCACGAGGACGCCCTCGCCGTCGCGGAGTGCGCCGTCACCGGGCTGCACCCCGTCGGCGACCACACCGTCGTGCTCGGCGAGGTGGCTGGCCTGGAGCTCCGACCGGACGTACCGCTGCTCTACGGGATGAGGCGGTTCTCGGCCTGGCCGGCCGGACCCGCCGAGCCGCCCGGGCCCTGACCCGGACGTGACCCCGGCCCGACCTGGCCCCGGCCTGGCCCCGGCCCCGGCTGCTCCGGTCCGGGCCGCCGACCGCACCGAGTGCCGACCGAACCTGACCGACCCGAGGGGGACCCCGCGATGACCGCAACCGAGCCCGGCCTCGGACTGGCCGACCAGTCCGGCGATGCCGAGGCGACCCTGGCCTGGTTCCGACGGATGAGGGCGCAGGAGCCCGTCAGCCACGACGAGCAGGCCGGCGTCTGGCACGTCTTCCGCTACGCCGAGGCCGAGCAGATCCTGGCCGACTCGACCGTCTTCTCCTCCGACTTCAGCGATATCACCCCCTCCCAGGAGGACGTCGACCTCTTCTCCCGGGGCAACCTCATCCGGAAGGACCCGCCCGACCACCGCAAGCTGCGCACCCTGGTGAGCAAGGCGTTCACCCCGCGGGTGGTGGCCCGGCTCCAGCCCCGTATCACCGCCATCACCGGGGAGCTGCTGGACGCGGTCAAGGGCTCGGACCGGATCGAGGTGGTCTCGGACCTCGCCTACCCGCTGCCGGTCATCGTCATCACCGAGCTGCTGGGCATCCCCGCCGAGGACCGCGCGACCTTCCGCCGGTGGGCCGAGGACCTGGTGTCGCCGAAGGGGCAGACCGGCGGCCTCATCCCCAACGAGGCCCGGGTCCAGTCCATGGCGGCGGTCATGCGCGAGATGAACCCGTACTGCCTGGAGCACATCCGCTCCCGGCGGGCCCGGCCGAAGGACGACCTGATCAGCGCGCTCGCGGCCGCGGAGGTGGACGGACAGCGCCTGGCGGACGAGGAGATGGTCGGCTTCGTCAGCCTGCTCCTGCTCGCCGGCCACATCACCACGACCGTCCTGCTCGGCAACTCCGTGCTCTGCCTGAGCGAGCACCCCGAGGCCGTCGCGGCCCTGCGCGCCGACCGCGGCCTCCTGCCCACCGCGATCGAGGAGGTGCTCCGCTACCGGGCACCGCTGGCCCCGATGACGCGCCGCACCACCCGGGAGGTCGAGATCGGCGGCCGCACCATCGCGGCGGGCGAGATCATCGTCACCTGGCTGTCCTCGGCCAACCGCGACGAGCAGGTGTTCCCCGACCCGGACCGCTTCGACTTCCGCCGCAAGCCCAACCCCCACCTGAGCTTCGGACACGGGATCCACTTCTGCATCGGGGCGCCGCTGGCCCGGCTGGAGACCCGCATCGCCCTGGAGCTGATGCTCGACCGCTGGAGCGGGTTCTCGGCCGCGCCCGGCGTCGAGTTCCACGACGCCCGGGGGATCTTCGGCCCCAAGCACCTGCCGCTCGACCTGAACTGGGCCTGAGCCGGGCCCGGGCCTGGACTGGGCCTGAGCCGGGCCCGGGCCTGGACTGGGCCTGAGCCGGGCCCGGTCACCGGCCCTCCACCGCGCGGCACCGCCGTGCGAACCGATCGAAAGGACGAACCGGACATGGCGACGACCACCGACCCGACCAGCCACCTGCTGGACCTGCCGGGCGCGCGGCTGTGCTACGAGACCAGCGGAACCGGCCCGCTGCTCCTGCTGGTCGGCGCCCCCATGGGCAGCAGGGGCTTCGCGACCATCACGCCGCTGCTCGCCGAGCACTTCACCGTCGTCACCTACGACCCGCGCGGCATCCTGCGCAGCACCGTCGACGACCAGGACGCGGAGGTGACGCTCGACCTGCTGACGGACGACGTCGGCCACCTGCTGGCCGCGCTCGGCGACGAGCCGGCCTATGTCTTCGGCAGCAGCGGCGGGGCCTCCATCGCGCTCGCGCTGCTCACCCGGTACCCCCGGCGGGTCCGGGCGGTGGTCGCCCACGAAGCACCGCTGGTCGAACTGCTCCCGGACGGCGAGCAGTTGCGCGCCGCGCTGGAGGAGGTGTGCGACACCTACGCCGGCACGGGCCGCAACGAGGCGCTGAAGAAGTACGCCGCCCTGACCGGGGTCGAGCGCTTCTCCCGGCCCCCCGGCGGCGGGCGGCACGAGGTGACCGACCTGGAGTCGTTCACCCCGCCGGACGACGTCCGGGCCATCCTCGACCGGTTCTTCCTGCACATCCTGCGCCCCACCGCCTGCTACCGCCCCGACCTGGCCGCGCTGCGGGCCGCGGCCGCCCCCGTCGTGGTGGCGGGCGGCACCGACTCCAAGGGGCAGCTGTCCCACCGTGCCGCGGCCGCCCTCGCCGGGGAGCTCGGCACCGCGCTCGTCGACTTCCCCGGGGACCACACGGGCTTCCAGGGCGAGCCCGAGCCCTTCGTCCGCCTGCTGCGCCAGGTACTCACCGGCACCGCCTGAGCCGACGCAGTGTCATCGACCGAGTACCGCACCTGGAGTGACTCATGACCGATCTGACCTATGCGGACTACCTGCAGGTGAACACCCTGCTCTCGCTCCAGCAGCCACGGACCTCGGGCACGGCCGACCGCGCGGTGGTACTGGCCGAGCACTTCTTCATCGTGGCGCACCAGTCCTGCGAGCTGTGGCTCAAGCAGCTGATCGCCGACCTCGACGCGGTGGTCGACACGCTCGCGTCCGGGTCCGGTGCAGCGGACCTCGAACTGGGCGCGGAGCTGCTGCGGCGGGCCGGCGACCTGCTCCGGGTGCTGCACGAGCAGGTCCTGGTGCTGGAACGCCTGCCGCTGCGGCACTTCGTCGAGTTCCGGCCCTTCCTCGGCACCGCGAGCGGGGCCCAGTCCGAGCAGTTCGCCGGGCTCGCCCGGCTGGTCGGCACCGACCGGCGGGCGGGGGCGCTGTACGAGGCGTTCACGGCCGCCGCGGCACGCTCCGGCCTCTCGGTGGCGCAGGTGTGCCGACTGGGGCCCGAGGCCGGCGGACTACACCGGGTCGCCGAGGCGCTGCTCGACGTCGGCGACGGGCTGTGGCGCTGGAAGGTCGCGCACCTCGGCCTGATGTCGAGGATGGTCGGCGGTGAGCAGGGCACCGGCGGCACCAGCGGCATCGACTACCTGATCCGCCGGATCGTCCTTCCGTTCCCCGAACTGCGCAGCCACCGGGGGCAGGTGCACGCCGCCGAGTTCGCGGGCAGCACGGGCTGAACCTTCCCATCGTCCACAGAAAACCAGGGTGAGGACCAATGATCTCCAGTGTGGTAATCGTCGGTGGCGGTACCGCGGGGTGGATGACCGCCACGTACCTCAAGGCGGCGCTCGGCGACCGGATCGAGGTGACGCTCGTCGAGTCGAAGAACGTCTCGACGATCGGCGTGGGCGAGGCCACCTTCAGCACCGTCCGGCACTTCTTCCAGTTCCTGGGGCTGGCCGAGCACGAGTGGATGCCGCAGTGCCACGCCTCCTACAAGCTCGCCATCCGCTTCGAGGACTGGCGGGCCAAGGGGCACTACTTCTACCACCCGTTCGAGCGGCCGCGGGTCGTGGAGGGCTACTCGCTCGCCGACTGGTGGCTGCACCTGCGCCCGAGCGACCGCTTCGACCACGACGCCTCCGTGCTGGCCGCGCTGTGCGACGCCAAGAGCTCCCCCCGCCACCTCGACGGAACGATGTTCGAGCAGGACTTCGCGGCGGGCCAGGCCGATCCCCGCCGCGCGGCACCGCCCGGACAGGCCACCCAGTTCCCGTACGCCTACCACTTCGACGCCACCCTGCTGGCCCGGTTCCTGGCCGAGTTCGGTGCGAAGCGCGGGGTCCGGCACGTCCGCGACGACGTGCTCGACGTACGCCTCGACGAGGACGGCAACATCCGCGACGTCCTCACCAAGGAGAACGGCGAGCTGGCCGGCGACCTGTTCGTCGACTGCACCGGGTTCCGCGGCCTGCTGCTGAACCAGGCGCTGGGCGTGCCGTTCGTCTCGTACCAGGACACCCTTCCGAACGACAGCGCGGTGGCCCTGCGGGTACCGGTCGACGTGGCGGCCCGGGGCATGCGCCCGTGCACCACGGCCACCGCCCAGGACGCCGGATGGATCTGGACGATCCCGCTGCTCGACCGTCTGGGCACCGGGTACGTCTACGCCAGCGACTACTGCTCGCCGGAGGAGGCCGAACGCACCCTGCGGGAGTTCGTCGGCCCGGCGGCGGAGGACCTCACCGCCAACCACATCCGGATGAGGATCGGGCGCAGCGCCCAGTCCTGGGCGAGGAACTGCGTGGCGATCGGCCTCTCCAGCGGGTTCGTCGAGCCACTGGAGTCGACCGGCATCTTCTTCATCCAGAACGGCATCGAGCAGCTGGTCCGGCACCTCCCCGGCGGCCGGGACGACGAACGGCTCCGCGACGCCTACAACCGGCAGGTCGGCCGGGTGATGGACGGCGTCCGCGAGTTCCTCGTCCTCCACTACTACGCCGCCGCCCGCAACGACAACCAGTACTGGCGGGACGCCAAGAGCCGACCGCTGCCCGACGGCCTCGCCGAGCGCATCGAGCAGTGGCGCACCCGGCTGCCCGACCAGGACTCGGTCTACCCCTACTTCCACGGCTTCGAGCCCTACTCGTACTCCGCCATGCTCCTCGGACTCGGCGGGCTGCCGACCCGGTCGCTGCCGGTGCTCTCCAAGCTCGACGAGACCGCGGCGGTCAGGGAGTTCCAGCTGGTGCGCCGGCAGGCGGAGTCCCTGACCGACCGGATGCCGAGCCAGTACGCCTACCTGGCGCACCAGCACGCCGCCACCCCCGGGCGGTTCGCATCCTGATGGACCGTCACGAAGGCCGCTGGCCGATCAGATTCATGAGGTGGCTGCAACCGGGGCTGGTGACCTTCGGCGCGTTCTGGGGCCTCAACCCGCCGTACGAGTGGCTGACGGCGGGGGAGCCGTACCCGCCGGGGCGCGGCCCCCGCCCCCGGCCCCTCCCCGGGCCCGGCCACCCGGAGCGCCTCATCCCCCATCTGCCGCTCTCGCCCGCCGAGATGGCGCTGTGGAGCCAGCTCGCCTCCGGCGCCCCCGGAATCCCGGAGCCCGGCCGCGCCGACCGGCTGCCCTGACCACCCGCTCCCCCGGCACCGGTTGCCCGACGGCAAACATGTCCCCTGCGTGAAAAGGACTCTGATGGTACGTCAATTACGCTCGGCGGCCTCGGCCGGAGCCGAGACCGAAGGACGGGTCGTGCTGGCCCAGCCGCGAGGCTTCTGCGCCGGGGTGCGCCGCGCCATCGGCATCGTGGAGCGGGCCCTGGACCTGCACGGTGCACCGGTCTACGTCCGCAAGGAGATCGTCCACAACCACCACATCGTCTCCGAACTGGAGAAGCGGGGCGCGGTCTTCGTCGACAGCGAGGACGAGGTGCCCGAGGGTGCCATCTGCGTGTTCTCCGCGCACGGGGTCTCGCCCGCGGTGCGGACCGGCGCCGCGCGGCGCAGCCTGGAGGTCATCGACGCCACCTGCCCGCTGGTCGCCAAGGTGCACCAGGAGGCGCTCCGGTTCGTCCGCGACGGCCGGATCATCCTGCTGGTCGGCCACGCGGGCCACGAGGAGGTCGAAGGGGTCCTCGGCGAGGCCCCCGAACGCACCCTGGTGGTCGAGACGGCCGAGGACGTGCAGCGGCTCGACCTGGCCGACGACACGCCGGTGGCCTACCTCACCCAGACCACCCTGTCGTTCGACGAGACCGCCCGTGTGGTCGAGGCGCTGCGCGACCGGTTCACCGACCTGGTCGGCCCGCACGACGACGACATCTGCTACGCCAGCCAGAACCGGCAGACCGCGGTCAAGGAGCTGGCCGCCGGGCAGGACCTGGTCCTGGTCGTCGGGTCCCACAACTCCAGCAACTCGCTGCGGATGGTGGAGGTGGCCCGGGAACGGGGCTGCGCCGCGCACCTGGTGCCGGACCTCACCCACCTGGACGAGCGGTGGCTGGAGGGCGTGTCGACCGTCGGGATCAGCTCGGGGGCCAGCGCCCCGGAGATCCTGGTCCGCGAGCTGGTCGACCGGTTGGCCGAGCTCGGCTACGGCGGGGTCGAGGTCCAGCAGGGCGCCGTGGAGGATGTCGTCTTCTCCATCCCGGCGCGCCTGGCGGATCCGGTCACCGGCCGGGTGCCGCGCACTCCCCTGGCAGACGAGGTGCACTGATGCCGACCGTCGCACACGCCCACCCGGCCGGCTCGCGGCCGGCGGCCGAGGAGCACGCCGTACCGCCCCTGGAGGACCTCGGAGGACCGGCCGGCGTCCGGGCCCTCTCCCCCGACCAGGCCTGCCGACTGGCGGCGGACATCCGGACGTTCATGGTGGAGGCGGTCACCCGGACCGGTGGGCACCTCGGGCCCAATCTGGGGGTCGTCGAGCTGTCGATCGCGCTGCACCGGGTCTTCGACTCCCCCAACGACCGGATCCTCTGGGACACCGGGCACCAGGCCTACGTGCACAAGATCCTCACCGGCCGCGCCGGCGGCTTCGCCACCCTCCGGCAGGCGGGCGGCCTCTCCGGCTATCCGTCGCGGCAGGAGTCCGCGCACGACGTCATCGAGAACTCGCACGCCTCGACCGTGCTCTCCTGGGCGGACGGGCTGGCCCGGGCGCACCGCCTGAGCGGCGCCGCGGACCGCGTCGTGGCGGTGATCGGCGACGGCGCGATGACCGGCGGGATGGCCTGGGAGGCCCTCAACAACATCGCGGCGGCGCCGGACCGGCCGGTGATCGTGGTGCTCAACGACAACGCCCGGTCCTACGCCCCCACCGCCGGTGCGCTGGCCGGCCACCTCGCTGCCCTGCGCGGCCCCGAGGCCCCGCAGGCCCTGTTCGAGCAGCTCGGGCTGGCCTACCTGGGGCCGGTCGACGGGCACGACATCGCGGCGACCGAAGCGGCACTGCGCCGCGCGGCCGCCCTCGGCCGGCCCGTCGTGGTCCACTGCGTCACCGAGAAGGGCCGTGGCCACGCCCCGGCCGAGCAGGACGAGGCGGACCGCTTCCACGTCGTCCGCGCCAGGGCGAAGCCCGGCCCGGACGGGGACGACTCACCCTCGTGGACGTCGGTCTTCGGCGGCGAACTGGCCGAACTCGGCGCGACCCGGACGGACCTCGTGGCCGTCACGGCGGCCATGCTCGAACCGACCGGACTGAACGAGTTCGCCCGCCGATACCCGGACCGCACCATCGACGTCGGCATCGCCGAGCAGCATGCGGCGACGGCGGCGGCGGGCCTCGCCTTCGGCGGCCTGCACCCGGTGGTCGCGGTGTACGCGACCTTCCTCAACCGGGCCTTCGACCAACTCCTGCTCGACACCGCCCTGCACCGGGCGCCGGTGACCTTCGTCCTCGACCGCGCGGGCGTGACCGGCGACGACGGCCCCTCCCACCACGGGATGTGGGACCTGTCGCTGCTCCAGCTGGTGCCCGGGCTGCGGGTGGCCGCGCCGCGGGACGCCGCCGCCCTGCGGCGGGCCCTGCGCGAGGCGGTCGCCGTGCACGACGGGCCCACCGCCCTGCGCTTCCCCAAGGGCCGCACCGGCCCGGACGTCCCGGCCGTCGAGACCGTCGGCGGCGTGGACGTCCTGCGCCGCGGCGCGACAGCGGACGTCCTCCTCGTCTCGGTGGGCGCGATGGCCGGGGCGTGCCTGGACGCGGCCGACCGGCTGGCCCGGCACGGCGTCGGGGTCACCGTCGTGGACCCCCGCTGGGTCAAACCCGTCCCGCCCGCCGTGGTCGAGCTCGGTCTGCGCCACACGCTGGTCGCCACGGTGGAGGACGGCGGCCGCACCGGTGGCGCCGGACAGGCCATCGCCCAGGCGATGGGCGATGCCGGAGCGGCGGCACCCGTCCGCACCCTCGGGCTGCCGCAGGACTTCCTGGAGCACGGCGCTCGGGACGACATCCTGGCGCGCTGCGGGCTCTCGGGGCAGGGCATCGCCCACACCCTGGGCGAGCTGCTCCACACCGGCCGCGCACGGCCGGGAACCGCCCCCGACCAGTCGACGACAACGAAGTGAGGAGCAAGGTCTCATGCCGGTAGCGCTCGGTATTCCGTCCCTGCCGCTCAAGCCGCTCGCCAAGCGCCGTTTCTCCCGGCAGATCATGGTCGGCAACGTGCCGGTCGGCGGCGACGCG
>NZ_JBICZP010000029.1:0-45983 GCF_043202015.1 Kitasatospora sp. NPDC048239
TCGAGGCCGGGGATGTCAACATATCTGGCGTTGACTTTTGGCACGCTGTTGAGTTCTCAAGGAACGGACACTTCCTTCGGACCGCCTTCCAGCGGACCCTCCGGGCGCTTCGTTCTTTCGTGTTTCCAGCTTATCAGATCCGCTCGGACGATTTTACCCGACTTTTGTTTCTCTGAATTCCCGCTGGAGGGGATTTCCTTCAACTTCGCTCCGAAGCCTATCAAAGGATTCGGTGTGCTCAGTTCCAGGATTTACCTCGTCGGACGCTTATTCGTGAACCGAGTTCGCGTCGATTTGGCGGTGTCGTAGACACTAACGCCCGGGACGACCGTTGTCCAGTCTGTCCCAACCGTTCTAACCTACTAGCCCACCCGAACCACGTCAATGGTTTGGCTGAGATGCGAGAAGAGTAGCAGGTCAGAGGCCTGCCGATCACATCGACTCAGGCGGCGACGGGCTGCAGGTCGGCCCGGTCGGCCACGTCCACGTCGCCGGTCTCCCCGGTCGCGGCGGCCTTCCGTCCCAGGACCAGGGCGTAGAGCAGGAAGCAGGCCTCGGCCAGGACGCCGATCGAGATACGGGCCCAGGTGGGGAGGCCGGACGGGGTCACAAAGGCTTCGAGGACTCCGGAGATGCCCAGCACCACGGCCAGCCCGACCGCCATGCCGATGACGGAGCGGCCTTCCTCGGCCAGTGCCGTCGCGCGGGTGCGCGGGCCGGGGTCGATGACCGTCCAGCCGAGCCGCAGGCCCAGGCCCCCCGCGACGAAGACCGCGGTCAGCTCCAGCAGGCCGTGCGGGATCAGCAGGCCGAGGAAGGTGTCGAGGCGTCCGGCCGAAGCCATCAGACCGACGCCGAGCCCGAGGTTCAGGATGTTGGTCCAGAGCATGTAGAGGACGGGCAGGCCCAGCGCGACGCCGAAGACCAGGCAGGTCGCGGCGATCCAGGCGTTGTTCGTCCAGACCTGGGCGGCGAAGGAGCTGGCGGGGCGGTCCGAGTAGTACGCCTCGTACTCACCGCCCGGCCTGGTCATCTCGCGCAGCGCGGCGGGCGTGGCGAGGCTGTTGCGGACCTCCGGGTGGCTGGCCACCCACCAGGCGACCAGCGCCGTGGCGAACAGCGAGAGGATCGCGACCGGCAGCCACCAGCGCCGTGCCCGGTACAGCGCGGCCGGAAAGCTGACCATGAAGTACCGGCCGACGTCACGCCAGCCGCTGCTGCGGCTGCCCGCCACCGCGTCGCGGGCCCGGGACACCAGACTGGTCAGCCGGCCTTCGAGGGTGGGATCGGGGGCGGCGGCCTGGACCTTGGCCAGATGGCCGGTGGCCCGCTGGTAGAGGGTGACGAGCTCGTCGGCCTCCTCGCCGGTGAGCCGCCTGGTCCTGGCGAGGGCGTCCAGCCGTGCCCACTCCCCCTGGTGGGTGGCGACGAAGACGTCCAGGTCCATGCGGCAGCTCCATGGTCGGCGCGGGGCACGCGGGCGCGCTGGCAGGCGCGTGCGGACAGGTGCGGCCCAGCATGCCAGAGGGCGTACGGGCGTTCACGGGCGGTGCCGGACCGCGTGCGAACCCCGGGCCGGGCCGGCTGCCAAGGTCCGTCCGCGCGGTGGGCGGCCCGCTCCCGGCCGGCAGTGCGGCACCGCTCGGGACGGCAATCGGGAGGAGGCGTCGCACCGGGCCGGGCCGGCTGCCCGGACCTCCCTTCCCGCCCGGGCGGGCGGCCCCGTATGTTGGCGACTGCAATTCACGGGGTCGTGGGGGCCGATCCGGCGGACGTCTCCCCCACGGGCCATGAACGGGAACGGACGGGTGTCTTGAGCGACCTGGTGACGGGCGAGGCGGTCGTTCTCGGCCTGCGCGCGGCGAAGCTTCCCAGCCGGGCGCTGGCGGTCGGGATGGACCTGCTCGTGCAGGCCGCCGCGCTGGTGGTGACCTCGCTGGTCCTGGGCCTCGCCCTGACCGACCTCGACGGCGCGGCCTTCACCGCCCTCACGCTCGGGCTCACGGTGTTCTTCATGGTCGCGGTCCCCGTGATGATCGAGACCTTCACCCGCGGACGCTCGCTTGGCAAGGCGGCCCTGGGCCTGCGGGTGGTGCGCAGCGACGGCGGGCCCGTCCGGTTCCGGCACTCGCTGGTCCGCGGTCTGGTGGGCTTCTTCGAGATCGTCGTGCTGAGCGGGGTACCGGCCGCGATCTGTTCCGCGGTGTCCTCCGAGGGCCGCAGGCTGGGCGACGTCTTCGCGGGGACGCTGGTCGTCCGCGAGCGGGTGCCCGGTGGGAGCGGGGCCGCGACGGCGCTGCCGCCGGTGCCTCCCCAGCTGCTGCAGGCACTGGGCGGCGAGCTGGTCGCCCTGGACCTCTCGGCGGTGCCGGAGCCGCTCTGGCTGGCGATCCGCCAACTGCTCGGCCGGGTCGGCCAGCTGGACCAGGCGGTGGCGCACCAGCTCGCCGCCCGGCTCGCCGAGGACCTCGCCGCCCGTACGGGCCACCCGGTCCCGTACGGTCTGCACCCGGCGGCGTACCTCGGCGCGGTGCTCGCGGAGCGCCAGCGGCGCGAGTGGACCAGGGCCCAGGGGTACGCGGCGCAGCAGGCCCAGCACGCACAGCACGCACAGCAGGCCCAGCACGCACAGCAGGCGCACGGGTACCCGCCCCCACCGCACCCGGCGGCAGCACCGGCACCGGCCCAGCAGACCGCACCCGCTCCCCCGCAGGCACCCGGCACGGGCTTCGCCCCACCGGCATAACCCGGGCCCGGGCCCTGGCCCCGGACTCAGCCCCCGAACTCGGCCGGCCAGGCGTTCGGCGGCGACTCCAGCTCCTCCAGCTCGACCCCGGCGGCCGCCAGCACGACGTCCCCCGTCAGGTGCACCACCTGCTGCTCGCCCGTCTCCAGGTCCGCGACCTGGTACCGCTCGACCAGCAGCGGACCGGAGTCCGTCTCGTGCGTGTCCACGCCCTCCAGCAGCCAGCCCTGGTCGAAGGTGCGCGGCGCCAGGACCGGCTCGGTGAAGGCGACCAGCCGCACCCGCGCACTCGCCCCCTCCCGCAGCCGCAGCATCCGGGCGGTGGCGACCAGGAAGCCCGGCGAGCGCCCGGTGAAGCCGTGGGCCTGGTCGTGCCCCTCCGCCGCGAGCTCCCCCGCCGGGTCGGCCGGGTCGGTCCGCACCCAGGCCACCCCGTCGACGGCGCCGCCCCGGACCTGCCAGCCGCCCGCCCGCAGCTCCATCCGCAGCGGCCGGGCCCGCGAGTCCAGCGTCAGGTCGACGGTGCCGAGGACCTGGCCGTCCGGTCCGTACGTCTTGGAGACGTACCGCCAGCCGGCCGGTCCGGGCGCGCAGCTGAAGCGTTCCTCGCCGAGCAGGACGTGGTCATGGGTGTCGTGGTGCGAGTACCGGCCGTTGGGCATGGAGCGAAGCCTACGTCCGCGATCAGTGGCGACCGGCATGCAACGTTCGGTGCGGGTGCCCGCATTAGGGGGTGGACGGCGCGCACGGCGCCGTCGGTACGGGTACGAGGGAGGGGGCGGAGATGGCGAAGCAGGCACGCGACGAGGAGTTCACCGAGTACGTGGCCTCCAGGAGCGGCTGGCTGCGCAAGGTCGCCTATTTGCTGTGCGGGGACTGGCACCGTGCGGACGACCTGGTCCAGGAGAGCGTCACCAAGCTCTATGTGAACTGGTCGAGGGCCGGCCGGGTCGAGAACGTCGACGGCTACGCCCGCAAGGTGCTGGTCAACACGTTCCTGGCGGAGCAGCGATCGCCCTGGTGGCGGCGGACGACCCGGAGCGGGATCGAGGCCGACGCGGCGGGCGTGAGCGTCGACCTCGACGCCTCACTCGACCTTCGGCAGGCCCTCGCGGCCCTGCCGCCCCGCCAACGGGCCACCGTGGTGCTCCGCTACTACTGCGATCTGACGGTCGACCAGGCGGCCGACGCGCTCGGCTGTTCGTCGGGCAACGTCAAGAGCCAGACCTCGCGCGGCCTGGAGACGCTCCGCACCACGCTTCTCGTTCGCCCCGCAGCCGCAGAGAGGACGTCATGACCACCAACGAGTCCAGCGGGCTGGCCGAACAGCTGATCGCACTGGCGGACACGCCCGCGCCTCCGGCCGCCCTGAACCCCGCGGAGGCGGTCCGCAAGGGACGGGCCCGGCTGCGCCGCCGGCGCGGCGCCGCGATCGGTGCGGTGGCGGCGGTGACGGCGGCGGTCCTGACCGGCACCCTGCTGCTCCAGCCGGCCGGCGGCACCGCGGCGCCTCCCCCGCCCGCCGCGCCCTCGGTCACTCCGACCGGGTCGCCGTCGCCGACCGTGTCCGCGGCGCCCCCCACGATCGACCCGCTGACCACCGACGTCACGTTCGGCTGGCTGCCGGACTGGGTGGGCGGCCCGTCCGGCGTCGGCTACGAGACCGGCTACCACGGGATCTTCACCGAGGCCATCGGCAAGGGCGATCAGGCCCCCCGGATCTACCTCACCCTGTACCCGGCCGGCCCCGAACCGGAGGTCGAGCAGGGCCCGAACGAGAACCGGCAGAAGGTCCAGGCGCCGTCCGTCAACGGGCAGCCGGCCTTCTGGCTGGTCGACCCAGACGCGCGGGCGCAGGCGAGGCCGGACCGCCTGCTGCGGTGGCAGACGCCCTCGGGCCGGTGGGCGCAGATCCGCGCCTACGGCGGCGAGCCCGCGGACCTGACGGACGAGGTCCTGCTGCGCGTCGCGGCCGATGCCAAGTACGGGAGGTGGGACATCCCGCTGCCGGTGCGGTTCGCCCGGCTGCCCGAGGCGTTCAAGGCCACCGACGTGTCGCTCAACCGGCCGAGCCCCCTCAGGAACTCGCCCTGGTACTTCTGGCTGATGTTCCAGTTCGAGGGCAAGAACGTCTCCGTCAACCTGGAGCCGGTGGACGCCGCTCCCGCCGCGTCCCCGACCGGAACGGACGGCTCGCCGTACACCGACCCCAACCCTCCCGTCTGCCGGGTGGAGAACAACGTGAAGGTCTGCGTGGGCGTGGGGGCGGGTATCGCACCCTCGCTGGAGCAGATCGGCGGCCTTGAGGGCCTGCTCGCCAGGACCACGGTGCTGGGCGTGGACGAGAGCGCCTGGACCACCGACGTCCTGCGGTACTGAGGCTCCAGAGCGAAGACCCGGGGAAACGGGGAGAAGGGGGAGAACGGGGAACGCACGGCGGCCGGCACCCACAGGGGAGGTGCCGGCCGCCGTGCGTTCCGGAGCCGATCAGTCGGCCCGCCGGTCGCTCGACCGGCGGGCCTGGCGGATCAGTAGCGGTAGTGGTCCGCCTTGTACGGGCCCTCGACCGGGACGCCGATGTAGTCGGCCTGCTCCTGGCTCAGGGTCGTCAGCTTCACGCCCAGCGCGGCGAGGTGCAGACGGGCGACCTTCTCGTCCAGGTGCTTCGGCAGCACGTAGACGCCGATCGGGTACTGCTCGGTCTTCGTGAACAGCTCGATCTGCGCGATCGTCTGGTTGGCGAAGGAGTTGGACATCACGAACGACGGGTGGCCGGTCGCGTTGCCCAGGTTCAGCAGGCGGCCCTCGGAGAGGACGATGATGGTCTTGCCATCGGCCTTGCGCCACTCGTGGACCTGCGGCTTGACCTCGGTCTTGACGATGCCGGGCAGCGCGGCGAGGCCGGCGATGTCGATCTCGTTGTCGAAGTGGCCGATGTTGCCGACGATGGCCTGGTGCTTCATCCGGGCCATGTGCGAGGCCATGATGATGTCCTTGTTGCCGGTCGTCGTAATGAAGATGTCGGCCGTCTCCACGACGTCGTCCAGGGTCGCGACCTGGTAGCCGTCCATCGCCGCCTGCAGGGCGCAGATCGGGTCGATCTCGGTGACGATGACGCGGGCGCCCTGGCCGCGCAGCGACTCGGCGGAGCCCTTGCCCACGTCGCCGTAGCCGGCGACGACGGCGACCTTGCCGCCGATCAGGACGTCGGTGGCGCGGTTGATGCCGTCGATCAGCGAGTGGCGGCAGCCGTACTTGTTGTCGAACTTCGACTTGGTGACCGAGTCGTTGACGTTGATCGCCGGGAACAGCAGCTTGCCGTCGCGGTGCATCTCGTACAGGCGGTGGACACCGGTGGTGGTCTCCTCGGTCACGCCCTTGATGGTGGCCGCGATCTCGGTCCACTTGTTCGGGGTCTCGACCAGGGTGCGGTTGAGCACCTCGAGGATGAGCCGGTACTCGTCGTTGTCCGCGGTGGACGGGTCCGGAGCGGCACCGGCCTTCTCGAACTCGACGCCCTTGTGGATCAGCAGGGTGGCGTCACCGCCGTCGTCGAGGATCATGTTCGGGGTCTGGCCGTTCGGCCAGGTGAGCGCCTGCTCGGTGGCCCACCAGTACTCCTCCAGCGTCTCGCCCTTCCAGGCGAAGACCGGCACACCCTGCGGGTTCTCCGGGGTGCCCTCCGGGCCGACCGCGATGGCGGCGGCGGCGTGGTCCTGGGTGGAGAAGATGTTGCAGGAGCACCAGCGGACCTCGGCACCGAGCGCGGTGAGGGTCTCGATCAGCACGGCGGTCTGCACGGTCATGTGCAGCGAGCCGGTGATCCGGGCGCCGGCCAGCGGCTGCGAAGCGGCGTACTCCGCGCGGATGGACATCAGGCCGGGCATCTCGTGCTCGGCCAGCTGGATCTCCTTGCGCCCGAACGGCGCCAGGGAAAGGTCGGCGACCTTGAAGTCACCGGTGATGTCGGTCGACATGCGTCTGCTCCTCGCTGATGGGGGGTGGGGCATGGCCAAGGTCCTGGTGTGCGTCGCAGCACGGCGGGGCTGCACGGGTGCGCGGCAACGCCGGGGCGGCCCGGCCCCGAACGGGGGCAGGCTTCCCTGCTGCACAGCACAAACCGTCGGAGGACCTCTCTCCCTCGACCGGCGCGCACCCTCGCGGGTACGGGCCGCCGATCGACCGCCATCAGCAGCGACGTTCTGGCTCTGGGACGAATCTACACCGGCGGCCCCGGATGCCGACTCGGTATGGGCTTTTTCGGCCCGGGCCTGGACGCGCCCTGGACCGGCCCTGGACGGGCCGCGCCGGAGCGGCCCGGGGTGCTGCGGTCAGTGCGCGCCCGGTACCGGCCCGCCCGGGGTGGCGGCCGGGTCGTCGCCCTGGGCCGCCTTCTCCGCGCTGTAGATGTCCGGCTCCAGGTAGACGGCCCGGGCGATCGGGACGGCCCGGCGGACCCGGACCTCGGCCGCGTCGATGGCCTCGGCGACCTGGACGGCGGTGTCCTCCGCGTTGACGCCGATCTTGGCGGCGACCAGCAGCTCCTCCGGGCCGAGGTGCAGGGTCCGCATGTGGATGACCGTGGTGACGGAGTCGTGGTCGACCAGGGCGTCCCGGATCTGGGCCACCACCTCCGGGTGGGCGGACTCGCCGATCAGCAGCGACCTGGTCTCCATCGCCAGCACGAGCGCGATGACGATCAGCAGCACGCCGATCGACACGGTGCCGATGCCGTCCCAGACGCCGTCCCCCGTGATCACGGTCAGGCTGACGCCGAACAGCGCCAGCACCAGGCCGATCAGCGCGCCGGTGTCCTCCAGCAGGACGACCGGCAGCTCCGGGGCCTTGGCCCGCCGGATGTAGGCCGGCCAGCCGTGCCCGCCCTTGTCCTTGACGGCCTCCCGGTACGCCGTGAAGAAGGACCAGGACTCCAGCAGGATCGCGAGCACCAGCACGCCGATCGGCCAGTACCAGTTGTCCAGCTCGTGCGGGTGGGCGATCTTCTCGTAGCCCTCGTAGACGGCGAACATGCCGCCGACGCTGAACAGCACGATCG
The DNA here is from genome assembly GCF_043202015.1 of Kitasatospora sp. NPDC048239. Lineage (NCBI taxonomy): Bacteria > Bacillati > Actinomycetota > Actinomycetes > Kitasatosporales > Streptomycetaceae > Kitasatospora > Kitasatospora sp. NPDC048239. Next base: position 7,803 of record NZ_JBICZP010000029.1, read on the forward strand.
AGACCAGGAAGGCGTAGATGTAGCGCTCGCGCCCGTACCCGAAGGGGTGTTCGGGGGTGGCCAGCCGCTGCGAGCGCTTGCCGCCGACCAGCAGCAGGATCTGGTTGCCCGAGTCCGCCAGCGAGTGCACGCCCTCCGCGAGCATCGACGACGAGCCGGAGAACGCGAAGGCCACGAACTTGCTGACCGCGATCCCCAGGTTCGCGGACAACGCCGCGACCAGTGCCTTGGTGCCGCCTTCGGTGCTCATGCTCGGAATGGTCCCTCCGCCGGGGGCCGTTCACCCAGCCCGCGCTCTGCTCTGTCGAGTTCCGTCGAGCGCATACGGTACCGGCCCGCCGACGCCGTCCTACGACCGCGCCGCCGCGAGCCCCAGATAGACGGCGGCGAAGTCGGTGAGCGCGACCAGCTCGGCCAGCGCGTGCAGCGGGTCGGGGCGGGCGCTCGCGTACTCGGTCAGCCGGACTTCGTGGGCGGCGGCCAGCCGGTGCGCCCGGGCGGCGCCGAAGCTGCGCGGGCCCTCGTCGTCGGCCGGCACCTCGGTCGGGCCCCCGTCCTCCTCCTCCGCGGGCGTCTCGCCCGGGACGTGGCGCAGCAGCAGGACCTGGAGGTGCAGCGGGTCCGGCTCGTCGACCCGGTCGCGGAAGAAGTCGTCCGGGTCCGCGCCCGCGCCGAGCTGGCCGGTGAACATCCCGCGGTGCTCGGTGAGCGCCTGCGGCAGCAGCCCGGCGAGGGCGGGGCGGCCGGCCCGGTCGGCGAGCTGGGCGGCGAAGCGGTCGGCGGCGGCCCCGGCCACCGGCCCCTCGGCCCAGAGCAGCGGGACGGTGCCGGCCAGCCGGGCGGCCAGGCTCTTGGCGGGGTTGCGGTACGCGGCCGCGTCGGGGCGGCAGCGCACGGCGGCCGCGTCGAGCAGGTCGGCGGTGGCGGGCAGCGAGTCGTACGCCAGCTGGGTCACGCCGATCTTCTGGGTGAGCGCCAGCAGCGGGGCGAGGTGGGCCCAGAGCGCGGCCGGGTCCTCGGCGGGCAGGTCGGGCTCGGCGGCGGAGCCGGGCTGCGGCGTTCCGTCGTCGGGCAGGGCCGACGGCACGTACGGCAGCGGCAGCGCCCGGACCTGGAGGGCGGCCTCGGCGAGCGGGCTGCCGGCGGGGGCGGTGACGACGATCGCGCACCCGCGCGCGTAGGCCTGCTCGGCGAGCGCGATCAGGCCGCGCTCACCGCCCTCCGCGGAGCTGATCACCAGCAGGTCGAGCGGGCCGGCCCAGCCGGGGAGCTGCCAGGCGAACCCGGCGGTGAAGGCGGGCGGCGCGACCGACCGGTCGGTGCGCGGGACGAACGCCGCGTCGGTCGGCGCCAGCGCGGTGACCAGGCTGGCGGTGCCGGCCAGCGCGGCCAGGATCCCGGCCGCCGTCAGGGCGCTGCCGTGCCCCGCGACCAGCACGGAACGCGGCCGGCCGTCGGGTCGCAGCCGGTCGACACCGGCCGCGTCCGCGAGCCGCAGCGCGGTGCGGACCCGGGCGCCGGAGCCGGCCAGGGCGAGCAGGGCGCGGTCGTGGTCGGCGCGCTGGAGGGCGGCCGGGTCGTCGAGCAGGGTGTCGTCGAGCATGCGGCGGGCCTCCGGCTGCTGGCTGGGCGCTGCGGGCTGAGCGGTGGTGCGACCTGCGGGTGCGGCCTGGGTGTACGGCCTGGGCGTGCGGGCGACCGGCGGGCGCGGGCGTCCGCCCCCAAGGATCAGGCCGGGCGGCGGGCCTCGTCCACCAGCAGCACCGGAATTCCGTCGCGGACGGGGTAGGCCAGGCCGCAGCTCTCGCCGGTGCAGAGCAGTTCGGGCTGCTCCTCGGTGCCGCCCTCGGTGAGCGCGGCCCGGCACTGCGGGCAGACCAGGATCTCCAGCAGGAAGGATTCCAGCTTCATGGGGTTCGGGCTCCAGTTCAGAGGGGTGGCACGGCGGTGCCCCGGCCGAGAGGAAACCCTACCGGCCGGGGCACCGCGAGCCTGCGTCAGGCGCGGACGATGGCGAGCACGCCGTCGCGCAGCTCGGCCATCCTCGCCGGGTCCTTGGCCTCGACGTTGAGGCGCAGCAGCGGCTCGGTGTTGGAGGCGCGCAGGTTGAACCACCAGTCGTCGCCGGCGACGGTGAGGCCGTCCAGCTCGTCGGTGGTGGTGCCCTCCAGGCCCGCGTAGGCGGCCTTGACGGCGGCGGAGCGGTCGGCCTGGTCGGCGACGGTGCTGTTGATCTCGCCGGAGGCCGCGTAGCGGTCGTACTCGGCGGTCAGCGCGGAGAGGGTGCCCTCCTGACCGCCCAGGGCGGCGAGCACGTGCAGCGCGGCGAGCATGCCGGTGTCGGCGCGCCAGAAGTCGCGGAAGTAGTAGTGCGCGGAGTGCTCACCGCCGAAGACGGCGTCGGTGACGGCCATCTCCTGCTTGATGAAGGAGTGGCCGACCCGGGTGCGGGCCGGCTTGCCGCCGAGCTCCCGGACCACCTCGGGGACGGTCCAGGAGGTGATCAGGTTGTGGATGATGGTCGGCTCGTCCTCGCCGGCGGCCTTGGCCCGGGCGATCTCGCGGGCGGCGACCAGGGCGGTGATCGCGGACGGGGAGACCGGCTCGCCGCGCTCGTCGACGACGAAGCAGCGGTCGGCGTCGCCGTCGAAGGCGAGACCGATGTCGGCGCCGACCTCGCGGACCTTGGCCTGCAGGTCGACGATGTTCTTCGGGTCGAGCGGGTTGGCCTCGTGGTTGGGGAAGGTGCCGTCCAGCTCGAAGTACATCGGGACGAGCTCGATCGGCAGGCCGTCGAAGACGGTCGGCACGGTGTGGCCGCCCATGCCGTTGCCCGCGTCGACGGCGACCTTCAGCGGGCGGATCGCCCGGAGGTCGACCAGGCCGAGCAGGTGGTCGGCGTAGCCGCGCAGGGTGTCCTGGGCGGACAGCGCGCCGGGCTTCACGTCGACGGCGGGGACGGTGACGGTGTCGTCCTCGGCGGTCCAGGACTCGACCAGCTCGCGGATGTCCGCGAGGCCGGTGTCCTGGCCGACCGGGGCGGCGCCGGCGCGGCACAGCTTAATGCCGTTGTACTCGGCCGGGTTGTGGCTCGCGGTGAACATCGCACCGGGCAGGTCCAGCTTGCCGCTTGCGTAGTACAGCTGGTCGGTCGAGCAGAGGCCGATCTCGACGACGTCGGCGCCGTAGGCGGCCGCGCCCTCGGCGAAGGCCCGGCTGAGCGAGGGGGAGGACGGTCGCATGTCGTGGCCGATGACGATCGCGGAGGCCTCGGTGACCTTCACGAACGCGGCGCCGAAGGCGCGCGCCAGGCTCTCGTCCCACTGGTCCGGCACAACGCCTCGAACGTCGTACGCCTTCACGAGCTGCTTGAGGTCGCGCACTGCGGCTCCACCCTGGTGTCTGTCTGATCGACGGGCTGATCGCCCATGGTCACGATACGTCCGGGTGCCATGCCGTTCGGTACCCGGTAGGGGGGCAGCGTACCGGGATCCGGCGAACGGCCGGTGCCGGGAGGAGCCCTGACCAGGGCCTGGGCCCGGCCGAACGGGCGGCGGGGGGCCGGGTCAGTTGTCCGGCGAGCGCAGTACGCGCAGGTGGCCGCGGCGGCCGGCCTCGGTGGACTCGCCCTCGGGGCCGCGGCCCTGACGGGGGGTCTGCGGGCGGGCGGCCTCGCGGACGGCGTTGGCGAGCGCTTCGAGGTCGTCGCTGCTGCGGCGCAGCGGGCCGGCCTCGGCGGCGAGCCGGACGACCTCCCAGCCGCGCGGGGCGGTGAGCCGCTCGGCGTGCTCGGCGCACAGGTCGTAGCAGTGCGGCTCGGCGTAGGTGGCGAGCGGACCGAGGACGGCGGTGGAGTCCGCGTAGACGTACGTCAGCGTTGCGACGGCCGGCCGGCCGCACGCGGTCCGCGAACAACGACGTACAGAGCTCACGAGGGTGGACGGTACCGCACTCCTCGCCGGGGAGCGAAGACCGGCTGCCCGGCGGGTGTGCCGTGTCGCGGTCCGCGCGCCCGTCCGTGCGCCCGCCACCCCGGGCGTTTCGGTGTCGGGGTGGTCCACTTCCGACCGCCCAAGGACTACCCTCGGCAGTGATATGGACAGCTCTGCACCGCAGTCATCGACGGGACCTTCGCGCCGCCCCCGGCACCGCGACCGGCACGGCAGGGGCCTGCGCGGCCCGCTGGCGCCGCCGCAGGTGCCGATCTCGCTCACCCGCTCCGAGTTGTTCGACGACTACGTGCGCGAGTCGGTGGAGCGCCTTGAACGGCGTTGGCCGCAGTTGATCGAGGTGGAGTTCGCCGTCCAGGAGGTGCCGCTGCACGCTCCGGAGGACGCGGAGGCGGACGGCGGGGTGCCGCTGGGCCGGGTGTCGGCGGGCCGGCAGGGGCGCAAGAGCCAGATCGTGGTGTACCGGAGGCCGGTGGAGATCCGGGCGAAGACCCGGGAGGACCGCGCGGCGCTGGTGCACGAGATCCTGATCGAGCAGGTGGCGGAGCTGCTGGGGCTGTCGCCGGATGCCATCGACCCCCGGTACGACGAGGACTGACGGGTCGGCACGGGTCGACGGCCGAGGGGCGGTACCCGGGCCCGGGTACCGCCCCTCGACGGTATGTCAGCGCTGGACGACGCCCGGGTCCTGGGCGGCCTGCGGGACCTTGACGCTGCTGCGGTCGTCGCGCAGCGCCTGGATGGTGAACATCGGCACGTCCTTGGCGGGGATCGCGAGCATCCGGGCGGCCGCGACCGGGCCGCCGGAGACGGTCTCCACGGTGAGCGCGTAGGCGCCGTTCAGTCCGCCCGGCTCGGGTGCGGGGAGCGCGACCGTGCCGCCGGCCAGCAGCTGGACCTCCGTGGTGGCCGGGGTGCCGCCGCCGGTGCCCGCCGAGGCGGTGACCCGGACGGTCGCGGCCTCGCCGGTGGAGGTGAGGAACAGCGTGGACGCGCCGCCGCCGCGGTTGTCGGCCACGGTGGCGCGGGCGCCGATCGGCACCGTCCCGCTCAGCCAGGCGGCGTCGGACTTGCCGTTCTGGCCGGCCCGGTCGATCCGCAGGCCGACCACCACCGGGGTGGGGTGCTTGTCGTCGCTGGGCGACAGCCGCAGGCCGGCCACCTCGTCGCGGGTGACCTTGCCGAGGTCGACGGCGGCCACCATGCCGGCCTTGACGTGGATCGACTCGTTGCCGGCCGGGGTGAACCAGCCGTTCTTGCCGGACAGCTGGATCTTCAGGTCCGCGTCGTCCTCCGGCGGTGCCCAGACCACCAGCCGGGCGCCCGCGGTGTCGGCGGGCAGGCCCGGGAGCACCTGGGTGGGCGCCGGGTCGGCCGAGGCGGGCACCCAGTCGGCGCCCTTGGCGCCGTCGGCGGCGTGCAGGGCGGCGCCGACCCGGCCGCTGCGCACCACCACGTGCACGGCGAGGTCGGCGACCTGGCCCTTGCTGATGGTCGGGAGCAGGACGGACTGCGAGCTGCCGGGGGCGATGGTGATGCCGTTGGCGGCGTCGTTCTCGATCAGGCCCTTGTCGCCGTACAGCTTGAGGTCGACGACGGCGGCGGTGGCCTCGGTGTTGACCAGGCTGACGTAGTCGGTGCGGTCGCCCGCGGTGCTGGCGCCCGCGAACCAGAAGCTGGTGCCGGCCGGGGTGCAGGTGAGGCCGGACAGGCCCAGCCCGCGCTGCTCGGTGACGGTGGTGGTCTGGGTGACGGTGAAGCCGGGCGCGAGCGCGCCGGTGGCGACGGCCCCGGCGCCGGGGGCGGTGTCGCCGTTGCCGGCGGGGGCGGCCACGGGGGTGCCGGGCTTGGCCAGGGTCAGCCGGGCGTCGGCGGGCGCGCCGCCCTTGTCCGCACCGGTCTTGTCCGCGCCGGCCGGGGCGGCGGGCGCCGCCGGGGCGGCGGGGGCCGCGGTCGGGGGCGTGGCCGGCGCCGCCGCGTCGCTGATCCAGCCGGCCCCGGCGGTGGCGCCGCCGGCGGCGGTGCCGGGCGGGGTGTACGCGGTGAGGGTGGTCGAGCCGGTCAGGCCCTGGATCGGCTGCGGGCAGACCGCGGCCGTCCGCTCGACCTGCGCCGAGGTCGCGGTGCCCCGGTCGGCCTTGGCCGGGGCGGCCGGCGGGCGCAGCTCGGCGACGCCGAACACCACCGCGAGGACGGCGGCCGCGGCCAGGAAGGACTGCGTGGTCCGCGTCCCCCCTGAGGAGGCGGCCTTGGCGGCGGCGTTCCCGGAGGTGTCCCCGAACGCGCCTGCGGCGGGGCCGGGCGCCTCGGCGGCGGGCTTGGACTTCCTGGTGAAGGCGGGCTTCTTCATCGCGGGTCAGCTCCCCGATCCGTGGTGGTGCGGGTACCGGCCCGGCCCGTTGGGATCGGGATCGTTCGGGTCGTAGTAGGGCTCGGCCTGCGGCTGCCCCGGCACCCACGGCTGCTGCCCGTCCTGCTGGTAGGGGTCGTAGCCGTACTGCTGGTCCTGCTGGTACTGCTCGTAGCCGCCCTGCTGGGTCCCGTGCTGGGCCCCCTGCTGGTAGCCGCCGTCGGCGGTCTGCTGCGGGTAGCCGTCCTGGCCGTAGCCCTGGCCGCCGTACGGGGCGGCCACCGGCTGCTGGGCGGTGTACGGGTCGTAGCTGTACGGGTCGGCCTGCTGGTACGTCTGGTACGGGTCGGCGTAGGGCTCGGCGTCCTGGACGGCGGCGGCCGCCGCGACGGCCTCGACGGGGGGCTCGCCCGCGGGCTGCTGCGGGATGGCACCGGGCCGTCCCTCGTAGACCCCGCCGTCCTCGGCGCCGGGCTCCCCGCCCTCGCCGCGCTCGGCCATCCGGCGGGCCCGGCGGCTGCCGGGCGCGGGGGCCTGCGCCTGGGCGGCGGCGGCCAGCGCGGCGGCGGCGACCACCTCCTCGGGCAGGTCGTCGTCCTTGTGGCTGCGGCGGCCGGGCAGGGCCAGCACCAGGATCGTCAGTCCGAGCAGCAGCTGGGCCCAGATCCAGCCGGTGTGCAGCAGGCTGCCCTCGCGGGTGACGACGAGCTTGCCGCCGCCTGCCGGGAGCTTGAAGCCCTGGGCCCAGCCGTCGACGGTGACGGGCTCCAGCGCGGTGCCGCCCAGGGTGGCCTTCCACTCGGGGGCGGCGGTCTCGGCGAGCCGCAGCACCCGGCCTTCGGGGCCGGCCGGGACGGCGGTGTCCAGGTCGCGCCGGCCGGAGGGCACCACGACCGGGCGGGCGCCCGGGGCGGTGATCACGGCGCGGGTCGCCGGGGCGCCGTTGACCTGCCAGAGCGCGGCGCTGCCGTCCTGGTTGGCCTTGACCAGGCCGGGGGTGGTGTCCAGGACGTCCTTGAAGGTGCCGATCAGCGGCTGGTCGACCAGCACGTAGCCGATGCCGTAGGCGGCCAGTGCGCCGGCCTGGTCGGCGCCGGACCCGGCCAGCAGGCTGCCGACCATCCGGTTCAGGCCGTCCTCGGTGCCGGTCGCGGGGTCGACGGTGGACTCGGCCTGGCCGAGGGTCAGCCCGGCGCCGCGCACCACGACGTAGCGGACCGCGCCGCCGCCCTGGTCCCCGGTGAGGACGAGGGTGCGGGAGCGGTCGCTGGTGCCGGCCTCCTCCGCGATGAAGGCGGGGACCTGGCTGGCCTCGGTCCGCCGCAGCGGACCGTCGGCGCCGGTGACGGCCCACCAGATTCCGGTGCCCAGCGGGGCGAGCACCGCGGCCGCCACCACCAGGGCGGCGACCGGCTGGCGCCAGCCGAAGGCGATGCCGGCCACGCGGGAGTTGGCGCCGTCGGCGCCGATCGCGGCGGCGGCCAGCAGGGCGATGCCGGCGAGCAGGCTGGCCGGGCCGGCCCAGGCGGGCACGGCCGGGCCGCCGGAGGCGGGGGTGACGGAGGTGCCGGCCACCGCGACGGCGAAGACCATGCCGGCGCCGGCCGCGCCCCAGGCGGCGAGCACCGCACGGCGGCGGTCGGCGCGCAGCAGGGCGGCCAGCGCGGCGAGCACCACGCCCGCGGACAGCCAGACCGGCGGGACCCCGGCGCCGCCGGGGTTGACCAGGACCAGGCCGAACGCGCTCGCGCCGCCGCCGTGCAGTCCGGGCAGGCCGGCCTCCAGCAGCAGCCGCTGCGGGTGCGAGAGCACCTGCAGCGACCAGGGCGCGAGCACCAGGACCGGTACCGCGAGGATCACCAGGATGCGCAGCCCGAGCAGGCGCAGCGCGTCCAGGCCGGAGCCGAAGGCGCCGCCGCGGACCACGGCGGCGGCCAGCACGGCCAGGCAGAGCGGCACGGCCAGCGCCCAGGCGAGCGGAACGAAGGCGGTGGCCAGGGTGAGCAGCAGGACGGTCATCCAGACCGGGCGCCAGCCGGGCCGGGCGCCCTTGGCGGCGCTCTCGGCGCGGATGCCGAGGCCGGCGGAGATCGCGGCGGCGCGGGCCAGCGGCGGCAGCAGGACGGCCAGGACGGCGGTGCCGATCCGGCCCTGGGCGAGCGCGCCGGTGGCGGCGGGCAGCAGCGCGTAGGTGGCGCTGGCCCAGGCGCGGACCAGCTTGGAGTCGAGCAGCGGCCGGGAGACCAGGTAGGCGCTGACCGCGGCGAGCGGCACCGCGAGGAAGACCAGCAGGGTGACCGCGAGGTCGGCGTGGTCGAACAGCATCCAGGAGAACACCGACAGCAGTGCCAGGTACGGCGGGGCCGCGGCGGTGGAGCCGGTGCCGACGGGGTGCCAGGAGTCGGCGTACATCGCCCACAGGCCGCCGGCGCCGTCGGTGGCGGGCAGCAGTGCGCCGCCGAACAGGTGCCCGCCGCCGAACAGGTCGCGGCAGGCGACCAGGGCGAACACCAGCAGGGCGGCGAACAGCACCGGCGCCGGGCGCCGGGCCAGCTTCTTGATCAGGGTGAACTGCTCGACGACCAGGTCCTCGGCGTCCTCGTCGCCCGGGCCGGCCTCGACCGAGCCGTGCCGGCCGGCCCCGGAGTCATCGGCGCCCCCTATCCCGAGCGAGCCGATCACGCCCTCGACGGCGAGCCGTGCGGTGGCGCCGGGCGCGGGGAAGAGCGTGCGGTCGTCCAGCGCGTCGGCGGCCCGGGTGCGGGCCCGGCGTTTGCGGGCGAGCAGCAGCCGGGGCAGCCGGATCAGCTCGTGGCCGAGGCCGGCGAGCTCGTCGAAGGCCTGCTTCGGGTCCTTGCCGAGCAGGTTGGCGAAGACCCGCAGCAGGGTGCCGAGCACCAGTCGCAGCAGGACGTAGGGGAACAGCGCGCCCTTGGAGTTGGCGAGCAGGGTGAAGACGGCGCCGGCCTTGTCGAGCCGGTGCGGGTGCGAGGGGCCGCAGTCGATGGCGCGCCGCTCGCGACTGGCGGCCTCGGCGTGGCGCAGCACGGCGTCCGGGGCGATGACGACGCGGTGCCCGGCGGCGTTGACCCGCCAGCAGAAGTCGGTGTCGTCGCGCATCAGCGGCAGTGCCTTGTCGAAGCCGCCGAGCTCCTCGAAGACGTCGCGGCGGACGAGCATGCCGGCGGTGGACACGGCGAGCACCGGGCGGACCTGGTCGTGCTGGCCCTGGTCCTGCTCGCGGCGGTCGAGCCCGGTCCAGCGGCGGCCGGAGCGGGCGATGGTGACGCCGACCTCCAGCAGCTGGCGGCGGTCGTACCAGCTGCGCAGCTTCGGTCCGACGACGGCGGCGCTGGGGGTGGAGTCGGCGACCTGGAGCAGGCGGCGCAGCGCGTCGGTCTGCGGTTCGCAGTCGTCGTGCAGCAGCCAGAGCCACTCGACCGGCTGGGTCTCGCGGGGGCCGCCGCGGCCGAGGTCGTCCTCGTGGCCGAGCGGGTCGCCGAAGTCGTCCCAGCCGCCGGTGACCGGGTCGTAGCCGGAGGGGTCGAGCCGGTACGGGAGGTCCTCGGGGCGCAGTGGCGGGCTGTTGAAGACGGCCTCGGCGACGGCGGTGCCGAAGCCGGCCCGGCGGCCGAGGATGATCGGGCCGCTCTCCGGGAGCCAGTCGCCGAGGGTGTCGGCGAGCAGCTGCGGGGAACTGTCGGTGGATCCGGTGTCGACGGCGAGCACCCGCTGGACCTGGCGGTCCTGGCCGAGCAGGCCGGCGAGGGCCTGCGGCAGCCAGCGGGCGCCGTCGTGCGAGACGATCACGGCGGTGACCAGGTGGCGCGGATAGGCGGGCGGCCTGGCAGCGGTGAAGCCGCTCTGGTGGCTGTAGACGGTCATCGAGTGCGCGGGCCCCAGTTCTCGGTGGACACAGCCGGTGAACGGCAACCGGATGGCGCACCACACTAACGGCTCCGGATGGCGCCTTTGTCCGCGGTGTCCGTGGAGAGGGTGTGCACGGGGGACGCGAAAGCGCCCCACCACCGCGGTGAGGCGCCCGTACAGCTGTGTGGTTGTCGAAGGCTCGGCGGGGTCGGGGCCGACCTCGTCAGACCGCGCTCTTCTTGAGCCGCCGCCGCTCGCGCTCGGAGAGGCCGCCCCAGATGCCGAACCGCTCGTCGTTGGCGAGGGCGTACTCCAGGCACTCGGAGCGGACCTCGCAGGCGAGGCAGACCTTCTTGGCCTCGCGGGTGGAGCCGCCCTTCTCGGGGAAGAAGGACTCGGGGTCGGTCTGGGCGCACAGCGCGCGCTCCTGCCAGCCGAGTTCCTCTTCCTCCTCCTCGATGCCGTCACCGATCAACAGCTCAAAGAGCTCGCTCATGTGGCGCGCCTCCTCTGCCCCTACTTGGCGTCCCCGTGGTTGCCGTTGCCTGGTGCGGCTGACGACACGAGTGAAATTACAGTTGCGTCACTCTGGCTCAGTCAAGCCGAGCTCTGGTATTGGGGCCAGGATTCACTCCTCGGCACCAAGCCGTTACGAATAGTGTACATATATGGACACATCGGACTAACCGCCCGGATCCCGTGGAACCATCCGCAAGCACCTGCAACCATCCGCAACGACCCGCTGGATGACGTGCAGTCACCGTGACAGGTCGGTCATCGGGCTGCCTTCCCGGCGATCTTCACATCGAAACATAGAGGGTGATTTATCACCCCATCCGGTAGTTCATGACCCATCCCACCTGAATGTCCTGGCTCCGGAGTTGACACTGCCCCTCCGCATGCGGTCTCCTTTCCTCTATGTCAGAGTTCGCCAGCCCCCGGAGCGGTTCCGCGCTCCGCCCTGCCGTGAACTCCTGTTGTCGCCTCTGTTCCTGCTGTATCTAGGCGCCCGCGTCCCACCGCGCGCCGCCCAGGAAGCACAGAGGCCGCCCGCGACATCCCGCCCCAGGACATCCCGGATCCGGCTGATCCCCTGACGAACCAGCCGTACTCCGAGGACGACTCCCGTGCGAATGCCCCGTCTCCGCAAGCGCAACCGCGACCGCAACAAGCCCGCCCGCCGCGGCCTCGCGCCCACCGCCCCCGCCCCGACCGCCGCCCGCTCCGCCCACCCGTGGGGCGACGGGCTGAGCGACGTCTCGATCGCCGGCGACCCGCTCGCCTTCCCCCACCTCGCCCGCACCGACCTGCCCCAGCACCCCACCACCGTCGCCGGCTACGCCCGGCTGGTCCGCGAGATCGCCGCCGACCGGACCCGCTGGGAGCCGCTGGTGCGCTACGACGCGCTCACCCGCTGGTACGCCCGGCTGGAGACCGGCCCCGGCTACGAGGTCTGGCTGCTCAGCTGGCTGCCCGGCCAGAGCAGCGGCTTCCACGACCACGGCGAGTCCTCCGGCGTGATGGCCGTCGTCCAGGGCGAGCTGGTCGAGCGCTCCCTCACGCTCCCCCAGTCTTCGGCCGGGGGTACCCCCAGCGGCGCCGAGGCCCGCACACTGCGCCCCGGCGGGCAGCGGGTGTTCTCCTCCGGCTACCTGCACGAGGTGGTCAACGGCTCGCTGGAGCCCGCGGTCTCCATCCACCTCTACACCCCCGGCCTCACCGAGATGAACCAGTACGGCGCCGACCGCGTGCCCGAGCAGCAGGCCGAGGCGGGCTCCCGGACGGGTGCCGAGACGCACTGACGACCCGTCCGGACCGGTCCCCGGCCGTGGCAGGATGAACGCATGCGCATCGTGGCACTGGCAGGCGGAATCGGCGGAGCGCGCTTCCTGCGCGGACTGAAGGAGGCCCTCGGCCCGCAGGACGAGATCACCGTCATCGGCAACACCGGTGACGACATCCACCTCTACGGACTGAAGGTCTGCCCCGACCTCGACACCGTGATGTACACCCTCGGCGGCGGCATCCACGAGGAGCAGGGCTGGGGCCGGACCGACGAGACCTGGTCGATCAAGGCCGAGATGAAGGAGTACGGCGTCGGGCCCGAGTGGTTCGGGCTCGGCGACCGCGACTTCGCCACCCACCTCGTCCGCAGCCAGATGCTCGCCGCCGGGTACTCCCTCAGCCAGGTCACCGAGGCGCTCTGCGTGCGGTGGCAGCCCGGCGTCCGGCTGCTGCCGATGAGCGACGACCGGGTCGAGACCCACGTCCGGATCACCGACGGGGACGGCACCCGGGCGATCCACTTCCAGGAGTACTGGGTCAGGCTGCACGCCGCCGTCGACGCCGAGGCGATCATCCCGGTCGGCGCGGACACCGCCAAGCCCGCACCCGGCGTCCTGGAGGCGATCGCCGCCGCCGACGTGATCCTCTTCCCGCCGTCCAACCCGGTGGTCTCGATCGGCACCATCCTCGCCGTGCCGGGCCTGCGGGCCGCCGTGGCCGCCGCCCCCGCACCCGTGGTCGGGCTCTCCCCGATCATCGGCGGGGCGCCGGTCCGGGGCATGGCCGACAAGGTGCTGGCCGCCGTCGGCGTCGAGGCCACGGCGGAGGCGGTCGCGCTGGACTACGGCTCCGACCTCCTGGACGGCTGGCTGGTGGACACCGCCGACGAGGCCTCGGTGGCCGCCGTCGAGGCCGGCGGGATCGCCTGCCGGGCCGTCCCGCTGCTGATGACGGACGTCGCGGCCACCGCCGAGATGGCCCGGGCCGCGCTGGCGCTCGCCGAGCAGGTACGGGCGTGAACCCCGCGCTGCACGTCCTGCCCGTCGAGGGCCTGCCGGAGATCGGGGCCGGCGCCGACCTCGCCGAGCTGATCGCCAAGGCCGGCGAGTACCAGGACGGCGACATCCTGCTGGTCACCTCGAAGATCGTCAGCAAGGCCGAGGGCCGGCTGCTGAACGCCGCCGACCGCGAGGCCGCGATCGACGCCGAGACCGTCCGGGTGATCGCCCGGCGCGGCCCGATCCGGATCGTCGAGAACCGCAACGGACTGGTGATGGCCGCCGCCGGGGTGGACGCCTCCAACACCGCCGCCGGCACCGTCCTGCTGCTGCCCGAGGACCCGGACGCCTCGGCCCGCGCACTGCGTGCCCGGCTCCAGCGGCTCACCGGGCGCCGGCTCGCCGTCGTCGTCACCGACACCTTCGGCCGGCCCTGGCGCAACGGCCTCACCGACGTCGCCATCGGCGCCGCCGGACTGCCCGTCCTGGAGGACCACCGCGGCCGCACCGACAGCCACGGCAACGAGCTGGCGCTGACCGTCACCGCCACCGCCGACGAGCTCGCCGCCGCCGCCGACCTGGTGAAGGGCAAGGCCACCGGCACCCCGGTCGCCGTCGTCCGGGGCCTGGCCCACCTGGTCACCGCCGAGGACGGCGACGGCGTCCGGCCGCTGATCCGCCCGGCCGCCGACGACATGTTCCGCCTCGGCACCTCCGAGGCGCTGCGCCGGGCCGTCACCCTGCGGCGCACCGTCCGCGCCTTCACCGCCGAGCCGGTGGACCCGGGCGCCGTCCGCCGGGCGGTCGCCGCCGCAGTCACCGCGCCCGCCCCGCACCACACCACGCCGTGGCGCTTCGTCCTGCTGGAGAGCCCCGAGGCGCGCACCCGGCTGCTGGACGCGATGCTCACCGCCTGGCAGCACGACCTGCGCGAGCTCGACGGCTGGGACGAGCAGCGGATCGCCCGCCGCACCGCCCGCGGCCAGGTCCTGCGCGACGCCCCTGCCCTGGTGGTCCCCTGCCTGGTGATGGACGGCTCCCACAGCTACCCCGACGAGCGCCGCACCGCCGCCGAGCGCGAGATGTTCACCGTCGCCCTCGGCGCCGCCGTGCAGAACCTGCTGGTCGCCCTCACCGGCGAGGGCTACGGCTCCGCCTGGGTCTCCTCCACGATGTTCTGCCGCGACACCGTCCGCGCCGCCCTCGACCTCCCCGCCGACTGGGACCCGATGGGCGCCGTCGCCGTCGGCCGCCCCGCCGAACCGCCCCGCGAACGCCCCGAGCGCTCCGCGGACGCCTTCATCGAGGTGCGGTAGCCGTCAGTACCGGCGGTACACGTCACGGCGGTTGCCGACATTGACCACGAGGATGACCATCACGTCGCCCCGCACCTCGTAGACCACGCGATAGTCGCCGACTCGCAGCCGGTGGAGACCGTCGTGCCCGGCCGACTTCTTCACGTTCGGGCCGTCGGCGAACGGGTCATGACCGAGCTCGGTGAGCGCAGTGAGGATTCTCGGCGCCTCCACCTGGGGCGAGGTGGGCTCGGGCTTCACGGATGCTCAGCGAATCAGCCATACACCGAATGTGTACACCGCCGATACCCCTTTCCCTCACCGGCCCCGGTGGTCGGCGGGGGTCAGGCGGGGGCCGTAGCGCGGGGCGTGGGCGCCGGTGGCCGTCAGGAGGCGGCAGAGCCGGTGGCGGTGCGGGCGGTAGGGCTCCAGCAGGGCGAGCATCTGGGCGTCGTCGCTGCGCGGGCGGCCCGCCAGCGCCCAGCCGACGAGGTTCGGCAGGTGGTAGTCGCCGACCGAGACGGCGTCCGGGTCGCCGTTGCTGCGCTGCAGGGTCTCGGCCGCCGTCCAGACGCCGATGCCGGGCACCGCGGTCAGCCGGGCGAAGGCCTCGGCGTGCCCCAGCGCGGCGGCCTCCTCCAGCCGGGGGGCCAGCCGCACGGCGCGCAGCACGGTGGCCGAGCGCTTCGGGTCCACCCCGGCGCGGTGCCACTCCCAGCTGGGGACGAGCGCCCACTCCCGGGCCGAGGGCGCCACCCGCATGCCCTCGGCGGGGCCGGGGGCCGGGGTGCCGAAGTCCCGCAGCAGGGTGCGCCAGGCGCGGTAGGCCTCGTCGGTGGTGACCTTCTGCTCCAGGATCGCCGGCACCAGGGACTCCAGCACCAGCCCGGTGCGGCCCAGCCGGACCCCGGCCGTCCGCCGCTGGGCCTCCCGCAGCCGGCCGGGCGGCAGGACCAGGCCCGCCGGGTCGTCCAGCGCGCCGAGCAGCGCCGGCAGCCGCTCCAGCAGCCAGTCGGCGCCCGGGCCCCAGGCCCGCGCCTCCACCTCGCCCTCGGCCGGGCGGGCCAGCACCCGCAGGGTGCCGATCCCGCCCGGGGTGCGCGAGGCGCGCCACACCGCGCCGTCGCCGGTGGTCCGGTACGCCGGGTCGGCGGGGCCCCGCCGCAGCGGCAGCAGGGTGCGGGCCGCGTCCAGCGGAAAACCCGGCCGCCAGCGCCGAACCGCCTCGCCCGTCACCGCCCTGCACCTCCTCCGCCTGCCGCCGCCACCGCCTTCACCGACCATGGGGATATGAACGATACGCGGCTGCCGGAGCTGTCCTCCGGGGACGAGAGCGCCGTCCACGCGCTCTACCACCGGGCGCTGGACGGCTGGAACCTGCGGGACGGCTCGGGCTTCGCCGGGCCGTTCGCCGAGGACGGGGAGGTGATCGGGTTCGACGGGACGCGGCACAGCGGACGGTCGGTGATCGCCGCCGAACTGGGCCGGATCTTCGCCGACCACGTCACCCCCGAGTACGTGGCGAAGGTCCGCCGGGTGCGGCGGCTCGGGCCGGGGGTGGCGCAGCTGGACGCCGTCGCCGGCCTGGTGCCGGACGACAGCGAGGACCTCGACCCGGCGCTCAACGCCCTGCACACCGTGATCGCGGTCAACGCCGGGGCCGGCTGGCGGATCGCGCTGCTGCAGAACACCCCGGCCCGCTACGACCTGCGCCCGGACCTCGCCCGGGCGCTCACCGCCGAACTGCGCGCGCTGATCGGCCGCGGGCCGGGACCGGTGTAGCGCCAGCCCCGGCCGCGCGGTACCGGGTCAGCGCCCCTGGAGGAGCGCCGCCGCCGTGCGGATGTCGCCGAGCCGCCCGTAGAGCACCGTGCCGGGGCACTCGGTGTTGAAGGCGTCCCGGTGCCCGGAGACGGTGTCGAAGACGACCTCGGTGCCCTTCGGGTACCGGCTGGCGTCCGAGGAGGAGACCAGCCGGGTGTGGCCCGCCGCGTCCTGGTCGGTGAGCCCGAGCTTCCAGGCGGCGATCCGGGTGATGCCGTCCACCAGTTCCTGCGGCGGGGTGTCGGTGACGAAGGTGCCGATCGCCGCGACGCCGGACGAGTCGGGGTTGAAGCCGAGGGTGTGCGCCCCGAACACCGGCAGCTCGACCCCGCCGGCCCGGCCCTCGTAGACCGTGCCGCAGCGGTCGACCAGGAAGTTGTAGCCGATGTCCCGCCAGCCGCTGCTCTGAACGTGGTACTGGTAGATCGCCCTGATCACCCGGGGCGCGTCGGCGCAGGCGTACTCGGTGGCGCTCGCGGTGTGGTGGACGAAGACCTCGCGGACCGGCCCGGTGTAGACGAAGTCCTGGTCGCGCAGGCTCTCGTCGGCGCCCCAGCCGGCCCGGGTGACGATGCCGGGGCGCGGGGCCGGGTGCCCCGCCGGCGGCTCGGCAGACGGCCCGGCAGGCGGCTCGGCCGGCAGCACCCTGGCGGCGGACGGCGCGGCGGCGCCCTGGCCGGGGTCGACGAGTTCGATCCGCAGCCCCTCGGGCAGCCCGCCGGGGCCCGCCACGACCTCGACGGCCACCCCGTCGCTCGGCCCGGTCCACAGCGGGGCCGTCGCCCCGTGCGCCGCGCCCCCGGCCGGACCGTCCCGGCCGTCGCGGGCGTCCGGGCCGTCCTTGGCGTCCGCCTCCAGCTCGTGCCAGCCGCTCCACGCCCCGGTGACGGCGCTGCGGGTGCGCACCCGCACCGCGCCGCCCGCGAGGGTGCGCTCGGGATCGTCCCAGACGGCCCCGAGCAACTCGAACGGCCGCGTGCTGCGCGGCGCGAGGCCGCGCACGCCGGTCAGCGGAAGGGACGTCACCGAGCCGCCGCCGGCCGAGACGCGCCGCTGCGGCCCGGGTTCGGCCGCGGCGCCGGGGGCGGCGGGCTGGAGGAGCAGGGCGGCGGTACAGCCGGCGACGAGGACGGCCGGCAATGAGATACGCATACAAGGGATGTTTACCGCAAAACGACGCCGCCGCCACGCCTCCCGCACCCGGCCGACACCCCTCCCGGTCGCCACCCGGTAGGCCGTAGGCTGGGGCGCACCATGACTGCGCCTTTCGCTGCCGATGCCCGAACCCCCGTCGAGCTGCTGCACGCATTCCTGCGAGGTGGCACTCCCTCAGTCGACCCTGCGGCCCCGCTGGTCACCTTCTACGACGACGCGACCGGCGAACGGGTCGAGCTCTCCGCCAGGACCTTCGACAACTGGGTGGCCAAGACCGCCAACCTGCTCCAGGACGAGCTGAACGCCGGCCCGGGCGACCGGGCCGCCCTGCTGCTGCCCGCCCACTGGCAGAGCGCCGTCTGGCTGCTGGCCTGCTGGTCGGTCGGGGTCGCGGCGGTACCCGCCGGCGAGCCCGCCACCGCCGACCTGGTGGTCAGCGGCCCGGACGGCCTGGCGGCCGCCCAGGCCTGCGAGGGCGAACGGGTGGCCCTCGCCCTGCGCCCGCTCGGCGGCCGCTTCCCGCAGCGCCCGGACGGCTTCCTCGACTACGCCGCCGAGGTCCCCGGCCAGGGCGACCGCTTCGCGCCGTACTCCCCCGTCACCCCGGACGCCCCCGCCCTGGAGACCGCCGTGGACGGGCTGCCGCTCAAGCTGACCGGCGAACAGACCGTCGCACTGGCCCGGGAGGGCGCCGTCCGGCTCGGCCTGGGGCCCGGCGACCGCGTGCTCTCCACCCTGTCGTTCGACGACTGGACGGGTCTGGAGGCCGGGCTGCTGGCACCGCTGGCGGCCGGCGCCTCGGTGGTGCTCTGCCGGAACTCCCAGGACCTGAGCGACGAGCAGTGGGAGAAGCGGACCGAATCCGAACGGGTGACACTGCGCCTCGGGTAACCCCCGCACACGGCCCGGCGGGTAGGGATGCCTGCCATGGCCGAGGACGACACCGAGCACCCCCCGACCGACGACCCCCCTCCCGGTGAGGACTCCCCCACCGGGGCCCCCTCGACCGCACCCGGACGCAGGCGCAGGCGCCGGCGGTGGCTGATGATCACCGCCGGCGCCCTCGCCTTTCTGCTGGTCGCCTGCGGCGCGCTGCTCTGGATCGCCTACCGCAAGCTGGACGGCAACATCCGGACCGACTCCGCCACCGACCGGCTGCTGGCCCAGCTGGAGGCCGAGCGGCCCAGTCGGACCGCCGGGGCCAAGGGCGCCGAGAACATCCTGCTGATCGGCAGCGACGACCGGACCGGTGCCAACGCCACCTACGGGGAGGCCGGCGGCCAGCGCTCGGACACCACGATCCTGCTGCACCTGGCGGCCGACCGCAGGCACGCGACGGCGGTCTCCATCCCGCGCGACGTGATGGTCACCGTCCCGGCCTGCGAGAAGCCCGACGGCACCCGGACCAGACCCGGGCTGATGCAGTTCAACTGGGCCTTCGAGACCGGCGGGGCGGCCTGCTCGATCCGCGCCGTCGAACAGCTCAGCGGGATCCGGATCGACCACTACGTGATCGTCGACTTCACCGGCTTCAAGTCCATGGTGGACGCCGTCGGCGGGGTCGAGGTGTGCGTGCCGCAGGCGATCCACGACAAGGACGCCAAGCTGGACCTGCCGGCCGGGCGGCAGACCCTGCACGGCGAGCAGGCGCTCGGCTACGTCCGGGCCCGGGAGAGCCTGGGCGACGGCAGCGACACCCAGCGGATGGGCCGTCAGCAGCAGTTCCTGGCCGCGCTGATCCGCAAGGTGCAGTCGCAGGGCGTGCTGCTGAACCCGGCCCGGCTCTGGCCGGTCCTGGACGCGGCGACCTCCTCGATCCAGGCGGACGGCGGCCTCTCCTCGCTGGGCGCGCTCTACGACCTCACCCAGGACCTGCGCGGCATCCCCTCCACCGACGTGACCTTCCTCACCGCTCCCCGCCGGCCGTACCGCTTCGACTCGGACCGGGACGAGTTCGTGCAGCCGCAGACCACCCAGCTGTTCACCGCGCTGCGCGACGACCGGCCGATCACCGTCCGCCCGCCGGCGTCCTCGCCCGGCGCCTCCCCGAGTGCCGCCGCCCTCTCGCCGAGCCTCTCGCGGACCCCGTCGCCGACCCCCTCCCCGAGGCCCTTCGCGAGCCCGGGCGGCGCGACCCCCTCGGCCGGTTCGGACCGGGCCGGCGGCGCGTCACCGACCGCCGAGGCCTCGCCGACCGGCTTCGAGGGCCGTACCGCCGACGTGGACAGCTGCTCCCCGCATTGACGCCGCCCCGGGTCACTCTTTTGTGTAAGAACACGATCTTCCAAGGCTTTCCGCGTGAATTCCCAGGGAGCGTTTTACCTGCTGAATTGCCGTTCCGGAACATGGCGGAGATCACATCCGGAACAATTCCCTCGCCAGGCTCGTCTAGTGTGTCCGGGTCGGTGCGCAGAACGCGCGCACCGATCCGTGGACCGGTCGGAGGGAGGGAGCACCCGTGCAGCAGGACAGGCAGGAGGTCGACCCCGCCGACCAGTGGGTGCTGGACCCGGACACCGGGCAGTACCGGCTCGACCCCGCGCCGGGGATCCCGGTGCAGCGCCGCACCGCACCCGAGCCGGCCCCCGCCCCCGAGCGCGCCCCGGGCGGCCGGGCCGCCCAGCGCAGGGCGGGCGCCGCCAGGCGCGGCCGCCGGCGGCGGGTGCTGAAGTGGACGGCGGGCGTCGGAGCGATGGCGCTGGTGGCCGGCTGCGGCGGCGCGTACTACGTGTACCAGCACTTCAACAACAACATCACCGCCGTCAAGGTGCAGCTGGGCAGCGAGGAGGAGCGGCCCAAGGCGGCCGGCGACGCGCTGAACATCCTGGTGCTCGGCACCGACAGCCGCGCGGGCCTGGGCCGCGAGTACGGCGACGAGGGCAGCACCGGGCACGCCGACACCACCCTGTTGTTCCACATCGCCAAGGACCGCAGCAACGCGACGGTGATGAGCATTCCGCGCGATCTGATGGTGCCGATTCCCGAATGCGAGACGGCCGGCAAGAAGATCCCCGGTTCGGCGCGCGCGATGTTCAACACCAGTCTCGGCCAGGACGGCCGCGATCCCGGATGCAGCTGGAAGACCGTCGAGAAGATGACGGGCATTCGGGTCGACCACTTCGTGATGGTCAACTTCGACGCCGTGAAGACGCTCTCCACCGCCGTCGGCGGGGTCGAGGTGTGCGCGGCAAAGGACATCAACGACCCGGACTCGCATCTGAAGATGAGCCGGGGCCGGCACGTGGTGCAGGGCGACGAGGCGCTGGCCTTCGTCCGCACCCGGCACGCCGTCGGCCTGGGCGGCGACCTCACCCGCATCCCGCTCCAGCAGCAGTTCATCAGCTCGATGATCCGCACGGTCAAGAGCGGTGACACCCTGACCAGCCCGACCAAGCTGTGGAAGCTCGCGGACGCCGCCACCAAGGCGCTCACCGTTGACTCCGGGATCGGCAGCGTCGACAAGCTGAAGGACCTGGCGCTGGACGTCAGCGGGGTCGACACCAAGAACATCACCTTCGCGACCGTGCCGGTGCTGGACGACCCCAAGGACGAGAACCGGCTGGTGCTCAAGCAGCCGGACGCCGGACAGCTGTTCTCGATGATCGCCACCGACCGCTCGCTCACCGAGACCGCCGCTCCGGCTCCCGCCCCAGCCGCACCGGAGGCCCCCGGCGCCCCGGGGGCCGCGCCCTCCGCGGCGCCCGCCGCGCCCAGTGCGCCCTCCGTGTCCAGCTCGCCCGCCGTGTCCGCCAAGGACGTCCGGGTGACGGTCCGCAACGGCAGCGGGACGCCCGGGCAGGCGCAGCAGGCCGTCGACCGGCTCCAGGCGAAGGGCTTCGGCAAGGCCGCCACCGC
The DNA here is from genome assembly GCF_043202015.1 of Kitasatospora sp. NPDC048239. Lineage (NCBI taxonomy): Bacteria > Bacillati > Actinomycetota > Actinomycetes > Kitasatosporales > Streptomycetaceae > Kitasatospora > Kitasatospora sp. NPDC048239. The sequence goes on from NZ_JBICZP010000029.1 coordinate 28,885, forward strand.
CGCCAACGCGGCCGCCACGGCGACCACCTCGGTCTCCTACCCCGCCGGGCACGCCGAGCAGGCGGCCGCCCTGGCCACGGCCCTCGGACTGCCCGCCGAGGCGGTCAGGGAGGACCCGAAGGCCGGCGCCAGGGACGCGCTGGTCCTGGTCCTCGGCAAGGACGTCCTGGCCGCCCCGGCGACCGCCGCCGCGGCCCCGACCGAGGCCCCCAAGGACCTCCAGCGGGTCCAGGCGGACGACACCGACATCTGCGCCAAGTAGGTAGCCGACGGGCCGCAGGGCCGGTTCACCCGGTGGCGGGGGCCAGCGTCCCGTCCGTCTCCAGGTACTCCTCGCCGGTGCGGGGGCAGCGCCAGCGGGCCGGGCCGGCCGGCTCCAGCGGCTCGCCGGCCCGCCCGACCCACTTGATCCGACGGGCCGGTACGCCCGCGACCAGGGCGAAGTCCGGGACGTCGCGGTGGACCACGGCCCCGGCGGCGACCAGCGCCCAGCGGCCGACCGTGACCCCGGCGACCAGCACGGCGCGGCCGCCGATCGAGCAGCCGTGACGGAGCGTCACCCCGCGGGCGTGCCAGTCCTCGCCGCGCTTCAGCCGGCCGTCGACGTCCACCGAGCGCGGGTAGAGGTCGTTGGTGAGCACCGCCGCCGGACCGACGAAGACGCCGTCCTCGACCACCGCGGGCTCGTACACCAGCGCGTGGTTCTGCAGCTTGACCCGGTCCCCGATCCGCACGCCGGGGCCGACGTAGGCGCCCCGCCCGATGATGCAGTCGGCGCCGACCACCGCGTCCTCGCGCACCTGGGCCAGGTGCCAGACCGTCGTCCCGGCGCCGAGCACCGCCCGCGCGTCCACGTCCGCCGTCGGCTCGATCCGGGCACCGACGCCGAACCCGCCCTCAACCGTCCCCATGGCGACCGACGATAGCGCCGGGCGGCGGGGCGGGAGGGCGGGTCGGGGAAGTCGGCCGGATCAGGTCGTCTCGGCCGTCACCACGTTGGTGGCGGACGGCGCGCGGCTGCCGATCACCTTGCGGGCCAGCGAGCGCGGCGAGGTGAGGAAGCCGAAGCCCCAGCTGAGGTGCATGGTCGCGAAGGCCACCGGCAGCAGGGCCTTCGCCTTGAACGACAGGCCCCGGCCCTCGACCAGCGCACCGCCGGCGATGCCGAGCAGGTAGGCCGCCGGCAGGGCGAGGAAGGCCGGGTGGACGGCGGCGCCCAGCACCAGGCCGAGCAGCACGCCCAGGAAGGCGGCCGGCGGGGCGAGGTAGCGGAGGTTGACCGAGCCGCGGTGGTAGCGGGTGACCACCCGGCGCCAGCGGCCGTAGTCCTTGTACTGCTTCGCCAGCGCGCGCACGTTCGGCCGGGGCCGGTAGGTGACGCGCAGCTGCGGGGTGAACCAGACCAGGCCGCCGTCCTGCCGGATGCGGTAGTTGAGCTCCCAGTCCTGGGCGCGGACGAACTCCTCGTTGTAGCCGCCGAGCTTTTCCAGCACCTCGCGCCGGAACACCCCGAGGTAGACGGTGTCCGCCGGGCCGGCCAGGCCGCCGGTGTGGAAGGCCGCGTTGCCGACGCCGATCTTGGAGGTCATCGCGGCGGCGACCGCGTCCTCCCAGTCCGTCTCGCCCTCGGCGTGCATGATGCCGCCGACGTTGGCGGCGTCCATCTGACCGAGCAGCCGGACCGCCGTGGTGATGTACCCCGGGGTCAACAGGCCGTGGCCGTCGACGCGCACGACTATCGGGTGGCTGGAGCCCCGGATCGCGGCGTTCAGCCCGGCCGGGGTGCGACCGGTGGGGTTCTCGACGGTCCGCACCCGCGGGTCCTCGGCGGCCAGCTCGGCGGCGATCTGCGCGGTGCGGTCGGTGGACGGACCGAGGGCGATCACCACCTCCATCGGCCCGGCGTAGTCCTGTTCCAGGATGTGCCGGACTGCCGTGCGCAGGTGTCGTTCCTCGTTGAGCACCGGCATGATCACGGAGACCGCCGGCAGCTCCTCAGCAGCCTTGGTGTTCATCGGGGCCAACCGTACCGGTGTGAGCGGGTCGCCGTCTTGTCCCGGTTCGGGTACCTCCGCACACCCTTCACCGGAGGAACGTTTCCTCGAACACGGCCACCGTACTCCCCGGGCCCGGCGCGCCCTCACTCGGCCCGGCGCGAGGCGCCCCTACCATCCGAGAGATGCCCGTCTCCCCCCTCTCCGGCCTTCCCGGCCGGCGCCGCTCCTGGCCCCGCAGGCTGGCCGCAGGCACCGCCTTCGCCGTCCTCGCCACCTCCTGCGGCGGCTGGGCGGTGTTCCACGGCCTCGGCTCGATCGACCGGGTCGACGCCTTCAGCGGCGACGGGGCCCGGCCGGCCGACGACGGCTCCACCACCTTCCTGGTGGTCGGCACCGACGACCGCGAGGGCATCCCGGAGCGGACCCTCAAGGACGTGCTGCACGCCGGGGGCGAGTCCTGCCACTGCACCGACACCATGATGATCGTCCAGCTCGCCGGGGACGGCGCCCGCGCCAGTGTGATCAGCATTCCGCGCGACTCCTATGTGGACATCCCGGCCCACCGCGAGCCGGTCACCCGCAAGGAGGTCCCGGCGGCCAAGGGCAAGATCAACGCCGCGTACGGGATGGGCGGGCCGCAGCTCACCGTCGCCACCGTGGAGCAGAACACCGGACTGCGGATCGACCACTACCTCCAGGTGGACTTCGCCGGGTTCGTCTCCGCCGTGGACGCCGTGGGCGGGGTGCGGGTGTGCACCACCAGGCCGCTCAAGGACGAGTACTCCGGCCTCGACCTGCCCGCCGGCACCAGCACCCTGGACGGGGCCGGGGCGCTCAAGTACGTCCGCGCCCGGCACGTGGACGCCAGCTCCGACCTCGGGCGGATGCACCGGCAGCAGAAGTTCGTCGCCCAGCTGCTGCAGCAGGTGACCAGCGGCGGCACCCTGCTCAACCCGGTCCGGCTGGCCCGGGTCACCGACAGCGTGCTCGGCTCGGTCAAGGCCGACAAGGGCCTCACGCCGGACGACCTGATCACCCTGGCGAGCCGGATGAAGGACCTCTCGGCGGGCCGGGCGGACTTCGCGACCGTGCCGCTCGCCGAGCTCGACCACCCGGTCAACGGGTGGGGGTCGACGGTGCTCTGGGACCAGGCCGGGGCGAAGGCCCTGTTCGAGGCGGTCCGGTCCGGGCGCCCGCTCGGGGACACCGCGGCGGCCCCGGTCGCCCCGCCCTCGGCGGCGGCCGCCACCGCGCCCGGGGTCGGGCCTGAGCAGGTGCACGTCCAGGTGTTCAACGCGGCCGGGGTGCCCGGCCTCGGTGCCCGGGTCGACGGCGACCTGCGGCGGGCCGGCTTCGCCACCACCGGGGCCCCGTCCAACGCCCCGGCGGGGACGGCGGGGGCGCGGACCGCCGTCCGGTACGACCCGCGCTGGGACGAGTCGGCCCGGACGCTGGCGGCCGCCCTGCCGGGCGCCGAGCTGACGGCCGTCCCGGGCCTCGGGCCCACCCTCCAGGTGTACGCGGGCGGGGACTACCAGGCCTCTCCCGGCCCCTCTCCGGCTACTGCTCCGGCTCCGGCCCCGCCGCCGCCCGGGCCCGGCACCGCCGCCACCCCGACCGCCGCACCGGCGGCGACTGCGGCGGAGAAGGCCTCCGACATCATCTGCCCCTGAGCCCGCCCCGGGGCCCGGAGGAACGCCGCAGGGACCGGGCGCTGATGCGCGCCCGGCCCCTGCGGCCCCCCGTCCCCCCTGTGCGCCCCCCGGCTTGAGGGTCAGTCCGTCGCGATCGCGGCGAGGACGTTCATCCGGCCCGCCCGGAAGGCCGGGACGAGGGCCGCGAGCAGCCCGATGACCACCGAGGCGATCAGCGTGGCGACGATCGTGCCGGTCGGGACGGCCAGCGTCTCCAGCCCCTGGTCCTTGAGGACCTGCTGCCCGGTGATGCCCCAGGCGAGGCCGAGCCCGGTGCCGAGGATGGCGCCGAACAGGGCGATCACCACGGACTCCAGCCGGATCATCCGGCGCAGCTGGCGGCGGGAGAGCCCGATCGCCCGCAGCAGCCCGATCTCGCGGGTCCGCTCGACCACGGACAGCGCCAGGGTGTTGACGACGCCGAGCACCGCGACCACGATCGCCAGGCCGAGCATGCCGTAGATGATGTAGAGCAGGGTGTTGACCTGCTCCTGGACGAGGTCCTTGTAGCCGGCCTGGTCCCGGACGGTGACCTGCGGGTACTCCTTGAAGGAGTCCTCCAGCGCGGTGAGGGTCCTCGCGACGTCCGCGCCGGCCTTGGCCTTGCCGAAGACGACCACGTCGGCCCCCTGGTCGGCGGCCGGGACGGCCTTGCCGAGGGTGTCCACGCCGATGAAGTAGTTGCCGTCGAAGAGCGAGTTGCCCTTCGTCATGATCATCCCGACCGGCAGGGACTGGGTGCGGCCCTTGCCGTAGTCGACGCCGATCCGGTCGCCGATCCGGAGGTTGTGGTCCTTGGCGAAGTCCTGGCCGACCACGATCGAGCCCTGGTTGAGCGAGTCCGGGCTGCCGGACTGGACCGGCATCGTGAAGTCCGCGACGAAGGTCGGCGAGACCGCGGAGACGCCCTCCTTGGCGGTCTTGCCGTCCGGGGTGGTGAGCACGGCCGGGAGGTACTTCTGGCCGGTGACGTGGTCGATGCCGGGCGTGTTCGCGGCGGCCTTGACCATCTCGGCGGTGAGGCCGGTGCGGCCGCCGGAGATGATGTAGTCCGCGCCGACCGACTTGTCGATCTGCTCGTTGGTGGACTTGATCACCGACGAGGTGAAGACCGAGGCACCGATCACCAGGGCCAGTCCGATCATCAGCGCACCGGCGGTGGCCCCCGTCCGGCGCGGGTTGCGCATCGCGTTGCGCTGGGCGAGCCGGCCCGACGGGCCGAACAGGGCGGGCAGCGCCGCGCCGAGCACCCGGACCACGCTGGTGGCCAGCAGCGGGCCGAGGACGACGAAGCCGATCAGGGTGAGCAGCACGCCCAGGCCCAGGTACTGGCCGCCGGTGGCGGCCTTGTCGGCCTTGGCGGCCAGGGCCAGCAGGCCGCCGCCGCCCGCGGTCAGCACCAGGCCGATCACGGTCCGCACGGCGTTGGAGCGGCCGTCGGCCGGGGTGCCGTGGTCGCGCAGGGCGGCCATCGGGGCGATCCGGCTGGCCCGGCGGGCCGGGAACCAGGCCGCCACCAGGGTGACCGCGATGCCGAGGCCGTAGCCGGCTATCGGCACGTCCACGGTGATCTGCAGGTCGGCGGCGCTGAGGTTCATGCCGACGGCCTTCATCAGCTGGATCAGGCCGGCGGCCAGGCCGAGGCCGGCGCCGAGGCCGACGGTCGAGCCGAGCACACCGAGGATCAGCGCCTCCACCAGCACCGAGCGGTTCACCTGCTTGCGGCTGCCGCCGATGGCGCGCAGCAGACCGATCTCCCGGGTGCGCTGGGCGACCAGCATGGAGAAGGTGTTGATGATCAGGAAGCCGCCGACCAGGGCCGAGATCAGGGCGAAGCCGAGCATCGCGTTCTTCATGAAGCCGAGGAAGGAGCCGACGTCCTTGTTGTTCTCCTCCTTCTGCTCGGCCGCGGTCTTCACCTGGTAGCCGGCGCCCAGCGAGCCGACGGCGGCCGCCTTCAGCTGGTCGTTGGAGCGGCTGCCGTCGCCGAACACCTCGACGGAGGTGTAGGCGGTCGTGCCGAGCAGCACCCGCTGGGCGGTGGGCGTGTCCAGGAAGGCCAGCGCCGCGCCCGGGTTGGTGGTCCTGAAGGTGGCGATGCCGGCGACGGTGAAGTCGTACTTGCCGCTGCCGGCGATCACCCGCACCTTGGCGCCCAGGCCGAGGCCGGCCTTCTTGGCGGTGTCCGCGTCGAGGACGATCTGGTCGGCGCCCTGCGGCACGTGCCCGGAGGTGATCTCCACCGGGTTGCGCGGGGTGTCCGTCCAGTTGCCGGTCACGGTGGGTGCGCCGCTGGTCGGGCCGATCGCCTTGTTGGTGGCGGGGTTCGCCAGGACGGCGTCCAGGCTGGACACCTGGCCGACGGCGGTCTTCACGCCCGGCGTCGCGGCGACCTTCTGCACGGTGTCGACCGGGATGGTGGCGGTCGTGCCGCGGGGTGCGTCATCCTCGCCGTCGAGGCCGGTCTTGGCCGGCTTGACGGCGATGTCGGAGGCGGTCGAGGCGAACAGCCGGTCGAAGGTGCTGGTGGCGGTGTTGGAGAACACCAGGGTGCCGGTCACGAAGGCGACCGAGAGGACGACCGCGAGCAGGGAGAGCAGCATCCGCCCCTTGTGGGCGAAGAAGCTTCTCAGTGACGTCTTGAGCAGCATGGTTGCGAATCCCCGCTCAGCTGGTGCGCTTGCCGTCGAAACGGCGCATGCGTTCGAGGACGGAGTCGGCGGTGGGGGCGTGCATCTCGTCGACCAGCACGCCGTCGGCGAGGAACAGCACGCGGTCCGCGTAGCCGGCCGCGACCGGGTCGTGGGTGACCATGACGATGGTCTGGCCGAGCTCGTCCACCGAGCGGCGCAGGAAGGTCAGCACCTCGGCGCCGGCCCGGGAGTCGAGGTTTCCGGTGGGCTCGTCACCGAAGATGATCTCGGGACGGGCGGCCAGCGCCCGGGCCACCGCGACGCGCTGCTGCTGGCCGCCGGAGAGCTGGGTCGGGCGGTGCTTGAGGCGGCCCGCGAGGCCGACCGTCTCCACCACCTGGTCCAGCCAGGCGGCGTCCGGCTTGCGGCCGGCGATGTCCATCGGAAGCGTGATGTTCTCCAGCGCGTTCAGCGTCGGGAGCAGGTTGAAGGCCTGGAAGATGAAGCCGATCTTGTCCCGGCGCAGCTTGGTCAGCTGCTTGTCCTTCAGGCCGGTGATCTCGGTCTCGCCGATCCAGATCCGCCCCTCGGTGACGGTGTCCAGGCCTGCCAGGCAGTGCATCAGGGTCGACTTGCCGGAGCCCGAGGGGCCCATGATCGCGGTGAACCGGCCGCGCTGGATGTCGACGTCCACCGCGTCCAGCGCGGTGACCCTGGTCTCGCCGGAGCCGTAGGCCTTGGTCACCTGGCGGGCCGAGGCGGCGACGGCGGCGGTGCCGCCGGGAAGCTGGGGGTCGTACACGGCTGCTGCTGCCGTCGTCACTGGATTCTCCTCAGAAGTGGGCCCACCCGTTGACCCCAGCCTTGTCGAGCGCACCCGTCCGTGGACATGGTGCAAGCCGTACTTCCCGACCGGGAGTCAGCCCCACCCACCATGGGTACCGGGCTCCCCTTCACAGGGGGCCGGTCCGCACGGGCGGGGATGTGAACCACGTTAGGAGCGACGGGCGAACCACTCGTCATCCGCCGGTATGAAGCCGCCCAACCTGAGATGTACGGGGCGCGGCACCCCTCCCCCTAGGGGTAGCCGCCACCCTCGTCAGGGTCCGCCCGCACGGAACCCGCCCTGACGGATCGTCAGCTTGCGAAGGCCGGTACGGCGAGCCGGTCCAGCGCCGTCGCGAAGGCCTCCACCACGGGCGTGAGCAGCACGTCCGTCTCGCGCTCGATCGCGGTGGTGCCGTCCTCGCGCACGGTGATGTGACGGTCGAGCACGAACCAGCCCTGGGTGATGTGCCCCGCCCCCATCGAGCTGAGCACCGGGCGCAGCGCGTAGTCCACCGCCAGGACGTGGGCGGTGGAGCCGCCGGTGGCCAGCGGCAGCACGGCCTTGCCGGCCAGGGCGTACTGCGGCAGCACGTCGAGCAGGGTCTTCAGCAGGCCCGAGTAGGCCGCCTTGTACACCGGGGTGCCGATCACCACGCCGTCGGCCCGGGCGAACAGCTCCAGGGCGGCGACTATCTCGGGGTGGTCGAAGTCCGCCGAGAGCAGGGCGTGCGCGGGCAGGCTGCGCACCTCGAACGGGACCACGTGGTGGCCGAGCTCCTCCAGCTGGGCGTCGACGTGGCGCAGCAGGCGGGTGGTGCGGGAGGTCGCGGACGGCGATCCGGAAACGGACAGGACGGTGGCCATGGAGTTCACCTCTGGGCTGGAAGCGGGAACGGCTCCGGGCAGGGCGCGGGGACGGCGCTACGGGAACCGTGAGGACGCCGCACGGGAGGCGGCGGGTGGGGCGGAGCTGGAGAGGGTGCGCCGGGCGCGCTTCAGCCGCGACAGAGCGAACAGGACACACGCTGAAGGTCGACGTGCCGCCGACGCGTGAGAGTCCTTCGCTGATCCATGGCGTTCATGCAAACACGCAGCGTTGTGCCGGTCAAGGTTCGGTCCGGCTGGTGAACAAAGGCCTGGACGGGCCGTGGGACGGGCACCGGGACGCGTGGTGGGCGAGCGGCCGGGACGGATCGTGCGCCGCCTCCGGCGAACGTGCGGCGGGACGATCCGGTACGTGCATCAAAACTGCTACAAGCGGCCTGGCAGGGGCCCCGGGGGGAGTCACCGCACCCGGCGTCGGGCATCCTTCCCCACATGAACACGTGGCAGGAGGGCCGCCCGGGCGGCGGCGGGAACCCGTACGGCGGCAGCGGCGCCAACGGCGGTGGCGGCGGCGCGTACGGGCGCAGCGGGGGCGGAACGGCGGCCGAACCGCCCCTGCCGGCCTCGCTGAACCCGCGCGGACCGGGGGCCCCGGCGCCGCGCCAGCCCCAGCCGCCGGCCCAGCAGCCGTCGCAGCAGCAGCCTGCCCCCGGTTACGGGCAGCAGCAGGCGCCCGGTTACGGGCAGCCCCCGGCGTACGGGCAGCCGGCCCGCCCCTCGGTGCCTCCGCAGGGGCCCGGTGCGCCAGGCGCACGCCCCGGGGCGCCCGGCGGCCCCGGCACGCCCGGTGGGCCGATAGCCCCCGGCGGCACCCAGCCGCCCTCGGCCGCCCGCCCCTCGCGCTGGCCCCGGCGCCGGATCGTCAAGTGGACGGTGTTCGGCCTGCTGATCGCGATGATGGTCACCGGTGTCTCCACCTGGTTCTGGGCCGACTCCAAGCTCAACCACGAGAACGTGCTGGTCGACTACCCCGGCCGCCCGGCCGCCGGGAAGGGCACCAACTGGCTGATCGTCGGCTCCGACAGCCGCAACGGCCTCTCCGACAGCCAGGAGGAGGACCTGCACACCGGCCACGCGGGCGGCAAGCGCAGCGACTCGATGATGGTCCTGCACGTCGGGGACAACGGGAACACCCTGATGAGCATCCCGCGTGACTCCTGGGTGCCGATCCCCGAGCACGCGGGCGAGAACGGGAAGACCGTCAAGGCGACCACCTCGAAGATCAACTCCGCCTTCGCGGCGGGCGGCGGCAAGCTGCTCACCCAGACCGTCGAGCTGAACACCGGCCTGCGCATCGACCACTACGCCGAGATCGGCTTCGCCGGGTTCGTCGGCATCGTCGACTCGGTCGGCGGCGTGGACATGTGCATCGACCAGGCCGTCAAGGACACCGACTCCGGCCTGGACCTCAAGGCCGGCTGCCAGACCCTCTCCGGCACCCAGGCGCTCGCCTTCGTCCGCCAGCGCCACCAGATGGCCGACCAGGACCTCGGCCGGATGCGCAACCAGCAGAAGTTCCTCGGCGCCCTGGCCAAGCAGGCCGCCTCGCCGGCCACCGTGCTCAACCCGTTCACCTTCTACCCGCTGGTGGACTCCGGGCTCGGCACCCTGATCGTCGACGACGACGCCGGCCTCACCGACCTCGGCTCGCTCTTCCTCGCCATGAAGGACGTCAACGGCGGCGGCGGCAAGAGCATCACCGTGCCGATCGCCAACCCCGACTTCAAGACCAACACCGGCGAGTCCGCGGTGAAGTGGGACTCCGCCAAGGCCAAGCAGGTCTTCGAGGCCTTCAAGAACGACACGGCCGTCCCGGACACCAAGTAGGGCGCCCTCGCGTCGCGTGACGTGGAGTGACGCGGCCGACACAATGGGTGGATGTCTCTCGTCACCGCACTCGTCTACCGCCGCCGCCACCGCCTCCTGGGCCGCCTGGTCCAGGAGGCGCTCGCGCTCTACGGGATGGAGGTCCCGGCGGCGGCCGAGATCGGGCCGGGGCTGACGGTCTTCCACCGGGGCTTCGGCACGGTCCTGCACCCGTACACCACGCTCGGCGCGGACGTCACGCTCTACAACGGCGTGACGATCGGTCGGGCCGACCCGTGGGTGGCGCAGGAGCGCAGTGCGATGCGGCGGGTGGTGGTGGAGGACGGCGCGGTGCTGTGCGCGGGCGCCAAGGTGGTCTGCAAGGAGGGCGTGCTGACCGTGGGCGCCGGGACGATCGTCGGCGCCAACGCCGTCCTCACCTGCTCCACCGGCCCCGGCGAAGTCTGGGCCGGCGTCCCGGCCCGCAGGGTGGGGATGCGCGAGGGCGCCGCACGGGAGGCACCCGCGGCGCCGGGCCGCGCGGCCGCGGACTACGCCGCACGGGACGCCGGGACGGGCGCCGCCGTGCCGGGCTCGGCGGCCTCGGCGGGGCCGGGGGCTGCGGCGGCCAGCGTCGGGTAGTCGGTGTAGCCCTCCGCACCGCCCGCGTACATCAGGTTGCCGCGCACCGGGTTGAGCGGCGCCCCCGTGCGCAGCCGCTCGACCAGGTCGGGGTTGGCCAGGAAGCCCCGGCCGAAGGAGATCAGGTCCGCGCCCGCCGCGAGCAGGCGCTCGCCGGCGGAGCGGCCGCCGTCCTCCGGGAGCGGCCGGCCCCAGCCGAGGTCCGGGTTGGCGATCAGGGTGCCGGGCCAGTCCCGGCGGATCCGCCGGAACACCGGCTGCTCCGGATCGGCGAAGACCACGTGCAGGTAGGCGAGCCCCTCCACCGCCAACTCCGGTACCAGCGCCCGGTAGATCTCCTCGGTGTCGCCCTCCTCGATGCCGTTGGCGGTGACCCCGGGCGCGATCCGCACGCCCACCCGCTCGGGCCCGACCGCCGCCGCGACCGCCCGGACCACCTCGACCGTGAAGCGGATCCGGCCCGCCACCGAACCGCCGTAGCCGTCGGTGCGCAGGTTCGTCCCCTGGGCGATGAACTGGTGCAGCAGGTAGCCGTTGGCCGCGTGCACCTCCACGCCGGCGAAGCCCGCCGCCACCGCGTTGCGGGCGGCGGCCGCGAAGTCGGCCACCGTGGCCTGGATCTCCTCGACCGTCATCTCCCGTGGCACCACCGCGTCCTGGTGCCCGCTCGCGGTGTGGACGGTGTCCGGCAGCGGCACCGGCGAGGGCGCGACCGGGTGCAGGCCGCCGCTGTTGTCGGGGTGGCCGATCCGGCCGCCGTGCTGGAGCTGGAGGAACATCCGCCCGCCGGCCTCGTGGACGGCCTCGGTCACCCTCCGCCACCCGGCCACGTGCCGCTCGGCGTGGATCGCGGGGATGTTGACGTAGGTCCGCCCGACGGCGTTCGGGGTGGCCGCCTCGGCGATGATCAGCCCGGCCGAGGCGCGCTGCGCGTAGTAGGTGGCCATCAGCGACCGCGGCACGCCGTCCGCGTCCGCGCGGGTGCGGGTCATCGGGGCCATCACCAGGCGGTTGGGCAGCTCCAGGGCGCCGAGGCGGGCGGGCTGGAACAGGGGCGAGGCCTCCGCCGTGCTCTTCGGGGCCTGCTGCGGGGTCTTCTTCGTCGTCTGCGTCATGCCGGAAACCGTAGAAGCTAACATCGGTGTCAGGTTCAAGTGCTTTCCGGGAACGTCGAGGTGGGGACAGATGCGGATCGGCGAACTGGCCAGGCGCACCGGCGTGAGCGAGCGCTCGCTGCGGTACTACGAGAAGCAGGGGCTGCTGGCCGCCGACCGCACCCTCGGCGGCCATCGCGACTACCCGGAGGCCGCCGTCGACCGGGTCGTCCTCATCCAGGAGCTGTTCGCCGCCGGGCTGCACAGCCGGAAGATCGCCGAAGTACTGCCCTGCATGCGGGACTCGGACGGCGGGCCCTCCGAACTCGCCACCCCGCGGCTGGTCTCAGAACTCACCGGCGAACGCGAGCGGATCGACCGGATGATCTCCGACCTGCTCCGCTCACGGGAGGTCCTGGACGAGGTGATCGAGACGGCCTCGGGCCGGGCCCGGCTGGCCGCCGTCGAGGAGCCCCGGGCGCTGTAGGAGCCGTCCGGGCCTCCTCGACCGCACCCGGCTCCGGGCATGGCCTAGCATCGCCCTAGGGGGGAACGGGACATGGGCGGTACGGTGACGCGGGTCGGGGTCTATCTGGCGCACCCGAGGCCGGGCAGCTTCAACCACGCGCTGTTCGAGGCCGTGGTGGACGAACTGCGCGGGCGCGGCTGCGAGGTGCGGGCGCACGACCTGTACGCGGAGGGGTTCCAGCCGGCGCTGACCGCCGGGGAGACCGGGACGGTCGCGGCCGCCGCCGACGCCGACGACCCCCAACTGGCCCTGTACCGGGCCGAGCTGGCCACGCTGGACGCCCTGGTGTTCGTCCACCCGAACTGGTGGGGCATGCCGCCCGCAGTCCTGACCGGCTGGGTGCAGCGGGTGCTCGCCCCCGGCGTGGCCTACAAGCTGGGCTCGGCGGACGGCGAACCGGCCGGGCTGCTCAAGGCCGGCCGGGCGCTGGTGCTGAACACCTCCGACACCCCGGAGGAGCGCGAACGCGAGGAGTTCGGCGATCCGCTGCAGCGCATCTGGGCGGCCTGCGTCCTGCCGTACGTGGGCGTCGAGGACGTCCGCCGGCTCGTCCTGCGCACGGTGACGGACTCGGCCGACGACGCCCGCGCGCAGTGGCTGCGCCAGGCCCGCCAGGAGGCGGCCGCGCTGCTCGACTGAGCCCGGGGCCGCGCGGACCGGCGAGCCGGCGGCCCGTCCGCCTCGCCGTGCGTCGGACCGGCCGGGGGCGGGTAGCCTGCCCCCATGCCGAGTGACGACCGCGTGCCGGGTGACGACCTCATGCCGAATGCCGACCGCCCGCAGCCCGTATGGCCGACGACCTCCCGCAGCGCCGGGGAGGAGCCGCCCGCCCTGGAGATCACCTCCGACGGCGATCTGATCCACCTGCGCGAGTCGGACGCCCCCGACACCGTCGTCACCACCAGCAAGGCGAAGCTGCGCGCCTTCCTGCTCGGCGTGAAGGCCGGCGAGTTCGACCACCTGGTCTGACGGTGGCCGGGCGGTCAGCCGGCCGTGAGCTCGCGCTCGGCCACGACCTGGTCGCCGCTGAGCTCACCGGTGAGGCGGAAGCCCAGTCGCTCGTAGAACCCGGCGGGGCCGTGGTCGCCGGGGACGAAGGTGACCGTCACCCGGGCGCCGCCGCGACGGCGGACCTCCTCGCAGACCTGCTCGACCGCGAAGCGGCCGTAGCCGCGGGCCTGCGCCCCGGCGGAGATGTTGAGGCGCCAGAGGCCGGAGCGCGGGCGGTCGCCCGGCTGCCCGGGGTTGAAGCGGACGTCGAAGAAGGCCATCACGAACCCGACCAGCTCCTCCCCGTCGAACAGCAGTCGGGGCCAGGCGGTGTCGCCGTACGCGTAGGCCTCGGCCAGCGACTTCACCACGGGCGCCACCAGGCCCTCCTGGTCCGGACGCACCTTCAGCGCGAGCGCGGCATCGACGTTGTCGGGGGTGACCGGCTCCAGCCGCAATGACGTAGACATGCAGGTCACCCTAGCCACGGCGGCCGGGGCGTCCCCCGGTTTTCGGGGCCCGGCGACAGCGGGACGGGCGGAAGGCCGGCCGGCGGGCCGGCTCAGGGTGCCGGGGTGAAGACCAGCGAGGCGTTGTGGCCGCCGAAGCCGAAGGAGTTGGTGAGCGCGGCGGCCAGGGCGCCCCGGCGCGGGGCACCGGTCACCACGTCCAACCGGACGGCCGGGTCGAGGGTGTCGAGGTTCCGGGTGGCCGGGACGACGCCGTCGCGCAGCGCCAGGATCGCGGCCAGGGCACCGATCGCACCGGCCGCACCGAACAGGTGGCCGGTCATCGACTTGGTCGCGGTGACGGCCGGGTGCAGACCGATCGCCTCGGCGACCGACTCCGCCTCGACCAGGTCGCCCAGCGGGGTCGAGGTGGCGTGGGCATGGACGTGCGCGATGTCCTGCGGAGCCAGCCCGGCCTCGGCCACCGCCCGCCGCATCGCCCGGACCTGGCCCTCGGCCGAGGCCCCGGTGATGTGGTGGGCGTCCGAGGTGACCGCCGCGCCCGCGAGGGTGGCGTGCACCCGGGCGGCCCGGGCGGCGGCGAAGCCCACCCGCTCCAGGACGACGACCACCGAGCCCTCGCCGATCACGAAGCCGTCCCGGTCGACGTCGAACGGGCGGGACGCCCGCCCGGGCTCGTCGTTGCGCGTGGAGTGGGCCTTGGCCTGGGCGAACCCGGCCAGCGGCAGCGGGTGGACGCACGCCTCGGCGCCACCCGCCACCACCACGTCGGCCCGGCCGAGGCGGATCAGGTCCAGGCCCATGGCGATGGCCTCGGCCCCGGACGCGCAGGCGCTCACCGGCGTGTGCGCGCCGGCCCGCGCGCCCAGCTCGATGCTGACCCAGGCGGCCGGGCCGTTCGCCATCAGCATCGGCACGGTGTGCGGCGACACCTTGCGCACCCCGGACGTCTCCAGCACGTCGTCCTGCCCCAGCATGGTGAGCGCACCGCCGGTACCGGTGCCGATCACCACGGCCAGCCGTTCCGGGTCGACCTCGGGCGCCCCCGCATCGGCCCAGGCCTGCCGGGCGGCGATCAGCGCCACCTGCTCGCAGCGGTCCAGCCGCCGGGCCTGTACCCGGTCCAGCACCTCGGAGGGCTCGACCTTCAGGCGCCCGGCGATCCGCACCGGCAGCCCGGCCGCCCAGTCCTCCTCGATCGCGCGGATGCCCGACTCCCCGGCCAGCATCCCGGCCCAGGTCGACGCGACGTCGCCGCCGAGCGGCGTGGTCGCGCCGAGGCCGGTGACCACTGCGCGGTTGGTGTCATCACTCATCGAGGAAACCCCCAGAATTGTCGTGGAGATACAACTCCCCGTACAGGTGGGTGCGGGGAGCGGTCGACCTATCCGCAACTCTGCCAGGGGGGTGATGGGCGATCAGGTGCGCAGACCAACCGATTCGACCACTACGTATTTGGAGGGTTTCCATAACCTCTCCGTGGGTCGACCCACTACTCGTCGAAGTCGGTGCCGCGGCTCACCGACTCCCAGTCCCCGGCCTCCTTGAGGGCGCTGTCGAGGGCGCCGAGGATCCCGTCGAAGGCGTCGTTGCCGAGCGCCAGCCGCAGCGGGGTGTGCTCGGCGTCCAGGGCGGCCAGGATCGCGGCGGCCGCCTTGGCCGGGTCGCCGGCCTGCCTGCCGTCGCTGTCCGGCAGCCCGCTGCGAACGTAGCCGACGACCGGCTCGTACGCGGGGATCACCGCCGCCTGGGCGAGGGCGTCGGCCTTGGCGAAACCGGTCCGGAAGGCGCCGGGCTCGACGATCAGCACCTTGACGCCGAACCCGGCGACCTCCTGGGCAAGGGCCTCGGACAGCCCCTCCAGCGCGAACTTGGTGGCCGAGTAGGCGCCCACGCCGGCGAAGGAGAAGCGGCCGCCCATGCTGCTCATCTGGACGACGGCGCCCGAGCCCTGGGCCCGCATGTGCGGCAGCACGGCGCGGGTGAGCGCGGCCGGGCCGAAGAAGTGCAGCTCCATCAGCTCGCGCAGCTCGCGGTCGGTGTACTCCTCGACGGCACCGATCAGACCGCGCCCGGCGTTGTTCACCAGGACGTCGATCCGCCCGTACCAGAGCAGGGTGTCGGCCACCACGGAGGCGATCCCGGCCGGGTCTGTGACGTCCAGCCGCACCGGGACGACCCGGTCGGGGTGGGCGGCGACCAGCGCGTCCAGCGTCTCGGGGCGGCGGGCGGCGGCCACCACGGTGTCGCCGGCCGCGACGGCCGCCTCCGCGATCGCCTGGCCGAAGCCGGAGTTGGCGCCGGTGATCAGCCAGACCCGGCCGGCGGGGTTCTTCGTGGGGGTGGTCATCGGGCTCTCCCGTTCAAGTGACTGTCGTGGTGCGAAGTTGACGGTCACTTTTATGCCAGTCCAGCCCCTGGGACGTCCAAGACAAAGCTTCGGCCGCCCGATAGAGACGACTTATGATCACCGGATGGAGCTGCGTCAGCTGCACTACCTCATCGCCATCGCCGACGAGGGCAATCTGGGCCGGGCCGCCGCCCGCCTGTACGTGAGCCAACCCTCCCTCTCCTACGCGCTGCGGAACCTGGAGTCCGAGCTCGGCCTGCGCCTCTTCGACCGCCACTCCGGCGGGGTGAGCGCGACGGCGGCGGGGCTCGACGTGGTCGCCGAGGCCCGCCGTACGGTGGTCCAGGCGGAGCGGATCACGGCGGCCGCCGACCGCCACCGGCGCGGCGAGAGCGGGGTGCTGCGGGTGGGCTTCGAGGCCAGCGGCGCGGGCGAGTTGACCACCCGGGCGCGGGCCGAGTTCGCCCGCCGCCTGCCGGGTGTCCGGGTCGAGCCCAAGCGCTTCGACTGGGGCCAGGAGGCGGACGCGCTGCGCGACGGCCGGGTGGACGTGGCCTTCGTCTGGCTGCCGGCCGACCTCACCGGACTGCACGCCGAGACCGTCCACAGCGAGCCCCGGATCGTCGGCCTCCCGCTCGGTCACCGGCTCGCCGGGCGCGAGGGCATCTCCGTCCTGGAGGTCAACGACGAGCCGCTGATGTGGACCGAGCGCGCGCCGCGCGCCTGGGTCGACTGGTGGGCGGTGAACCCGCGCCCGGACGGCTCCACCCCGCGCTGGGGGCCGACCAACGACAACGTCGAGGAGATGCTCGAACAGGTCGCCCAGGGCGCCGCGATCTGCTTCGCCCCCGCCAGCATGGCCCGCTACTACGCCCGCCCCGACCTCGCCTGGGTGCCGCTCACGGATGTCGAGCCGCTGCGGGTCGCCCTCGCCTGGCCCGAGGGCACCGCCAACCCGCTGACCCACGGCTTCGCCGACGTCGTCCGCGAACTCGCGTCCTGAGCAGGCCCCGAGCAGCTCCCGAGAAGGGGCCCCGAGAAGGCCCCGAGCAGACGACCGGCCCCCGGCCACGCGCGGTGGTCGGGGGCCGGGGGCCGGGTGGTCTGGGGCCGCGGGTGCGCTACGGCAGGTTGCGGGCCATCACGATCCGCTGGATCTGGTTGGTGCCCTCGTAGATCTG
>NZ_JBICZP010000030.1:0-45078 GCF_043202015.1 Kitasatospora sp. NPDC048239
TGGCACGCTGTTGAGTTCTCAAGGAACGGACACTTCCTTCGGACCGCCTTCCAGCGGGCCCTCCGGGCGCTTCGTTCTTTCGTGTTTCCAGCTTAGCAGATCCGTTTGCCAGTTATTAACCGGCGCTTTTCGTATCTGAAACCTGGTGTTAACCGCCAACTCGTGGCGACTCGCCCAACCATAGCGGGTCCCCGGCCCGAGTGCGAATCGAGTCGCGCCACCATCACCCGGTCGGCCGCATGATTTGTTGCTCTCGCGAGCATATACAGCAATGGTTCCGGTCCGGCAAGATGCCTGTAGAGTGCGGCGCATCAACCAGAGGACTAGACCACTTCAGCCGACGGACCGTCGGCCCGGCGCCCTGGCAACCGTCGTTACTTTGAGGGCTCCTGGCCCGGCTATGTCAGCAGATGTCCGAAGTTGACATGATTTAGGCTTCAGTCGATCGTCCTGCCGCTGCCTGCGGCCGCTCGCTGTACCGCGCACTTGGGAGGTTCAACCATGACCACTGTGACGTCGCCGCTGACCGGCAATGTCGTCGGGCTCGCCGGCGTGCCCGACCCCGTCTTCTCGGGCGCGATGGTCGGTCCCGGCACTGCCATCGACCCGGTGCGCCAGCCGACGGAGGCCGTTGCGCCGGTGGACGGTGTCGTCGTCTCCATGCACCCGCACGCCTTCGTCGTGGTGGACGCGGACGGGCACGGTGTACTGACCCACCTCGGCATCGACACCGTGCAGCTGAACGGCGAGGGCTTCGAGCTCCTCGTCAACAAGGGCGACACGGTGACCCGCGGCCAGGCCGTCATCAAGTGGGACCCGGCCGCCGTCGAGGCCGCCGGCAAGTCGCCGATCTCGCCGATCGTCGCGCTGGAGGCGGCCGCCGACGCACTGGTCGACGTCCGGGAGGACGGGCAGGTCGCCGTCGGCGACGCCCTCTTCGGCTGGAGCTGACCGCTCCCCTATGTACTTCCCCGGGCCGCTCGGCGCCCGGGGCGCGGGTGCGCACCGGCGGAGTCCACGCCACAACCAAGCCGAGCCAACACGCCCGCCCCGCCGTACTCGACGGGGCGGCCCGGCAGACGGCGGCTCCCGGCGGGGCCGCCGACCTCAGCGGAGACAGGTGACATGAAGAAGACGCTGCGCGGCGTGGGTGTGAGCCACGGGGTCGCGATCGGCCAGGTGCGGCACATGGGGACGGCGGTGCTGGAGCCGCCGGCCACCCAGATCCCCAGCGAGGACGCCCCCCGTGAGCAGGCCCGGGCCCAGGCGGCCGTCGAGGCGGTGGCCGCCGACCTGATCGCCCGCGGCAACCTGGCCGGCGGCGAGGCGCAGGCCGTGCTCGAGGCGCAGGCCCTGATGGCACAGGACCCTGAGCTGATGGCCGACGTCAGCCGGCGGATCACCGTCGGCAGCAGCGCCGAACGCGGCGTGTACGACGCCTTCGCCGCCTACCGCGCACTGCTCGCCTCCGCCGGGGAGTACCTGGCCGGGCGGGTCGCCGACCTGGACGACGTCCGCAACCGCATCGTGGCGCGGCTGCTCGGCGTGCCGATGCCGGGTGTGCCGGACAGCGACGAGCCGTACGTGCTGTTCGCTCGGGACCTCGCGCCCGCCGACACGGCGTTGCTGGACCCGCTCCTGGTGCTCGGCTTCGTGACCGAGGAGGGCGGGCCCACCAGCCACAGCGCCATTCTGGCCCGCGCGATGGGCGTGCCGGCCGTGGTCGCCCTGCCCGGTGCGGCCGAGGTCGCCGAGGGCACCGTGGTCGCGGTCGACGGCAGTTCCGGCGATGTGCTGGTGGAGCCGTCGCAGGAGACGCAGGACGAGCTGCGCCGCGTCGCCGCCGAGCGGAAGGCCGCGCTGGCCGCGTCCTCCGGTCCGGGCCGAACCTCGGACGGGCACCGGGTGCCGCTGCTCGCCAACGTGGGCGGCGCCTCGGACCTGCCGGCCGCGCTGGAGGCCGGAGCGGAGGGTGTCGGCCTGTTCCGCACCGAGTTCCTCTTCCTCGACGACTCGGCGAAGGCCCCGAGCGAGGAGAAGCAGGTCGAGGCGTACCGCAAGGTGCTGGAGGCGTTCCCGGAGGGCCGGGTCGTGGTCCGGGCGCTGGATGCCGGTGCGGACAAGCCGCTGGACTTCCTGACGCCGGCGGACGAGCCCAACCCGGCGCTCGGTGTGCGGGGTCTGCGCACGTTGCTGGAGAACCCCGAGGTCATGCAGACCCAGCTGCGCGCGCTGGCGAAGGCCGCCGAGGGTCTGCCGGTGCACCTTGAGGTGATGGCTCCGATGGTGGCCGACCGCAAGGACGCCAAGGACTTCGCGGACGCGTGTCGCCAGGCCGGGCTCCAGGCCAAGTTCGGCGCGATGGTGGAGATCCCGTCGGCCGCGCTGCGGGCGCGTTCGATCCTGCAGGAGGTCGAGTTCCTCTCGCTGGGGACCAACGACCTCGCGCAGTACACCTTCGCGGCCGACCGCCAGGTCGGTGCGCTGGCCCGGCTGCAGGACCCGTGGCAGCCGGCGCTGCTGGACCTGGTCGCGCTCGCGGCCGAGGCCGCTCAGGCCACCGGCAAGAGCTGCGGCGTCTGCGGCGAGGCGGCCTCCGACCCGCTGCTGGCCGTCGTGCTCACCGGTCTCGGGGTCACCAGCCTGTCCATGGGCGCGGCGTCCATCCCCTATGTCCGGACCGCGCTGGCCAAGTACACCCTGGCGCAGTGCCGCCGGGCCGCCGAGGCCGCGCGGGCTGCGGACAGTGCCGACGAGGCGCGGGCCGCGGCGCAGCAGGTGCTGTCGGGCGAGTAGCCCGGACCGGACCGGACAGCACAGCAGGACGGTACGAGAGAGGGGCCGCTTCCACCGGTGGGTGGGGGCGGCCCCTCTCTCGTGCGGTCAGGCCTGGCGGTCCCGGCGGAGCTGCTCGAAGAAGCGCAGGTGGTCGAGGTTGTCGACCGAGCCGGGGTTGACGGCCTGCTCCAGCGGGGTGCCGGAGAGCAGGCGCTTCACCGGGACCTCGATGCGCTTGCCGGTCAGGGTGTGCGGCAGGCCGCGGACGGCGATGACCTCGTCGGGCACGTGCCGCGGGGAGAGCTCGGTGCGCAGCGAGGTGCGGATGCGGCCGATCAGGCCGTCGTCCAGGGCCGCGCCGGGGGCGAGGACGACGAACAGCGGCATCCAGTAGCCGCCGTCGGGCTCCTCCAGGCCGATGACCAGGGATTCGGCGATCTCGGGCAGGCGCTCGACGACCTCGTAGATGTCGGAGGAGCCCATCCGGACGCCCTGGCGGTTGAGGGTGGAGTCGGAGCGGCCGTGGATGACGACGGTGCCGCGGGAGGTGACGGTGATCCAGTCGCCGTGCCGCCAGGTGCCCGGGTACATGTCGAAGTAGCTGTCGCGGTAGCGGGTGCCGCCGGGGTCGTTCCAGAAGCCGGTGGGCATCGACGGGATCGGCTTGGTGACGACGAGCTCGCCGACGGTGTCGGTGTGCGGGCGGCCCTGGACGTCCCAGGACTCGACGGCGGCGCCGAGGCAGGGGGCCTGGATCTCACCGAGGTACACCGGGAGGGTGGGGACGCCGCCGACGAAGCAGGAGCAGACGTCGGTGCCGCCGCTGACGGAGGCGAGCCAGACGTCCTCCTTGACCTCGTCGTAGATCCAGCGGAAGCCGTCGGGCGGGAGCGGTGAGCCGGTGGTGCCGATGCAGCGGACGGCGCTGAGGTCGAGGTCGCGGCCGGGGTGGAGCTCGGCCTTGCGGCTGGCGATCACGTAGGCGGCGGAGGTGCCGAGGACGGTCGCGCCGGTGCGGGCGGCGACGGACCAGAGGGCGCCGGTGTCGGGGTGGCCGGGGCTGCCGTCATAGGTGACGATCGTGGACCCGGTGAGCAGGCCGGCGAGGAGGAAGTTCCACATCATCCAGCCGGTGGAGGTGTACCAGAGGAAGCGGTCCTCGGGGCCGAGGTCGAGGTGGAGGCCGGCCTGCTTGAGGTGTTCGAGCAGGATGCCGCCCTGGCTCTGGACGATGGCCTTCGGCAGGCCGGTGGTGCCGGAGGAGTAGAGGACCCAGAGCGGGTGGTCGAAGGGGACCGGCTCGAAGACCGGCGCCACGTCGTCGGCGACCAGGTCGTCCCAGTGCAGGGCGCCCTCGGGGGCGGGGGCGCCGAGCAGCGGGACGTGCACGACGGTGCGCACCGTGGGGAGTTCGCGGCGCAGCTCGGCGACCACCTCGGTGCGGTCGTGGTCCTTGCCGCCGTAGTGGTAGCCGTCGATGGCGAAGAGGACGGCGGGTTCGATCTGCTGGAGGCGGTCGAGGACGCTGCGGGCGCCGAAGTCGGGGGCGCAGCTGGTCCAGACGGCGCCCACCGCGGCGGTGGCGAGGAGGGCGACGGCGGCCTGCGGGATGTTGGGCAGGTAGGCGCCGACGCGGTCGCCGGGGCCGATGCCCTGGGCCCGGAGGGCGGCGGCGAGGGAGCCGACCTGGCGGCGGAGTTCGGCCCAGGTGAGGGTGGTCGGCTGCTCGGTGGTCTCGTCCAGGTGGAGGATGGCCGGCTGGTCTGCGTTGGCCGACGGCGTTCCGTCGGGGCCGGGCTCACCGTGGCGCAGGGCGTGCTCGGCGTAGTTGAGGCGGGCCCCGGGGAACCAGCGGGCGCCGGGCATGGCGGGGTCGGCGAGGACGGCCTCGGGCGTCCGGGTGAACCGGACGTCGAACCACTGGGTGACGGCGGTCCAGAAGCGGTCGAGGTCCTCGGTGGACCAGGCGTGCAGGGCGGCGTAGCGCTCGGCGGCCTGCTGGTCGCCGTCCACGGGGGCGAGGGGTGCGGCCGGTGCGCCGTGGTGTTCGGCGGCCCAGGCCTGGAAGGCCACGAGGCCGGCGGCGGCGGCGCGAGCGGGGGTGGGGCGCCAGAGCGGCTGGTCCTGGGGTGGGGTGCTCACGGTGGTGGTCTCCCGGCCGGTGGATGGGACGGGGTTGCTTGTGGCAGGGCCCGTCCGGTTGGGGCTGTCGGTGCAGACCCTGCCATGTGATCGCCCGGTGCGCCAGGGTCTGTTCCCGGGGTGCGGGCCTGGTCAGCGGCAGGTCAGCGCGGGGTGTACTCGCCGTTGAACCAGGAGCGGGAGACCCGGGTGTGGAAGGGGAAGGCGAGCGGGGTGTCGAGGGTGCCGAGCTGCCAGCCTTCGGTCTCGTCGGTGGGCCGGGAGGGCGGCAGGTCCACGAGGGGGCGGGCGGGGAGGAGGCCGAAGAGGCAGAGGAAGCCGCCCCCGGTGTCGGTGTCGGTGGCGACCAGGGTGACGTCGGTGGAGTCGGCCAGGATGCCGGTCTCCTCGCGCAGTTCGCGGACGCAGGCCTGCTGCCAGCTCTCGCCGTAGTCGACGTAGCCGCCGGGGAGGGCGAGTTGGCCGTAGCCGGGCTCGATGGTGCGGCGGATGACGACGAGCCGCGGCTCGGTGCCGGTGTCGGTGACCGGGAGGAGGGTGACCACGACGGGCAGCGGGTTGCGGTAGCTGATCTCGGCGCAGCCGGGGCAGGTACGGGGCCAGGCGGAGGTGCCGGGCGGGTAGGGGGTGCCGCAGAAGTGGCAGTGGGAGTTGGGCCGGTGGGCCGCCGGGCGCGCCTCGTGTGTGGTCATGGGCGGATGCTAATGGGGCGGGTGGGGCCCGGGGAGCCGGTCAGTGGATCTCGTCCTCGCGGGTGGGGCGGAGCAGTGCGGGGTGGAGGAGCTGGGCGTCGCCCGCGCAGTAGTTGCGGGCGCGCGGGCCGCCGCGGGCGCCGCCGCGCTCGGTGGTGGTGCCGGTGCTCTCGACGAAGCCGGGGACGGAGAGCACCTTGCGGTGGAAGTTGCCCGGGTGGAGCTTCTCCGCCCAGACGGCCTCGTAGACGGCGCGCAGCTCGGGGATGGTGAAGTCGTGCTGCAGGAACGCGGTGGCCAGCGGGCTGTACTCGATCTTGGCGCGGGCGCGGTCGAGGCCGTCGGCGAGGATGCGGGCGTGGTCGAAGGCGAGCGTGATCGGTGCGGCCCCGTCGGGCCGGAGGCCGGTGTGCCCGTCGACGCCACCCCCGTGGGTGTCGACGGGCACACCGGCGGCTTGGGGGTGGCCGGTGTGCGGCCGGAGGTCGAGGCCGGTGACGGGGTGCCAGGCGGCGGACGCCGCGTCCGAGCCTGCCTGCGGGTCGGGCAGGTCGGGGGCGAAGGCCAGGTAGGCGACGGAGACCACGTGCATCCGAGGGTCCCGGTCGGGTGCGCCGTAGGTGCCCAGCTGTTCGAGGTGGATGCGGCTGAGGGCGGCCTCGGCGTCGGCGGCGTGCAGGCCGGTCTCCTCGGCGAGCTCGCGGGCGGCGGCCTCGGCGAGGCCCTCCTCGCCGGCCCGCAGGAAGCCGCCGGGCAGCGCCCAGGAGCCCTGGTAGGGCGGGGCGGCCCGCTCGACGAGCAGGACGTACAGATGGCCGTGGCGCAGCGTCAGGGCGACGACGTCGACGGTGACGGCGACCGGGGTGTAGGCACGGGGGTCGTAGGAGGCGAGCCAGGCGAGCTCGGCGGCGGTGCCGCTGTGCGGCTGCTCCCCTGTCATGGCGTGCTCCTCTCGGCCTCGGTCGTGTCGGTCGCGGGCCTCCGCGGCGGTGTCGTCGCCGCCCGTCCCGTCGTTCTCGGAATGAGCACAACGTAGCGATCGTTTGACTGTGCGGCAAATGGTTTTCCCCGTGATTGCAGGGCTCCCGCCCTCCTAGGGTGTGATCAGGAGCTTTACCTCAGGAGGCCGCCATGTCCGTCACTCCCCCGTCCGGTCGGCCGGACTTCGTCGCCGCGCTGGCGGCCGGACCGCTGGTGCTGGACGGCGGGATGTCCAACCAGCTGGCGGCGGCCGGGCACGACCTGTCGGACGCGCTCTGGTCGGCGCGGCTGCTCGCGGACGATCCCGGCGCGGTGGTGGCCGCGCACCGGGCGTACTTCGACGCCGGGGCGGACGTCGCGATCACCGCGAGCTACCAGGCGAGTTTCGAGGGGTTCGCCCGGCAGGGGCTGGGCCGCGCGGAGGCCGCCCGGCTGCTGGCGCGCAGCGTGGAGCTGGCGCGGCGCGCCGCACGGGAGGCGGCGGCGGACCGCCCGCTCTGGGTGGCCGCGTCGGTGGGCCCGTACGGGGCGGTGCTGGCGGACGGCTCGGAGTACCGGGGGCGGTACGGACTGGGCGTGGCGGAGCTGGAGGCCTTCCACCGGCCCCGGCTGGAGGTGCTGGCGGCGGCCGGTCCTGACGTCCTGGCGCTGGAGACGGTGCCGGACGCGGACGAGGCGCGGGCACTGCTGCGGGCGGTGCGCGGGCTGGGGGTGCCGGCCTGGCTGTCGTACAGCGTCGAGGGCGACCTGACCAGGGCGGGGCAGCCGCTGGCGGAGGCGTTCGCGCTCGCGGCGCGGGCGCCGGAGGTGGTGGCGGTGGGGGTGAACTGCTGCACGCCGGCGGACGCGGACCGGGCGGTGGCGCTGGCGGCACGGGTGACGGGCAAGCCGGTGGTGGTGTACCCCAACAGTGGTGAGGGGTGGGACGCCGCAACGCGCGACTGGTCCGGCGTGTCGACGTTCGGTTCGGCGGGCGGTTCGGCGGGCGAGGGGGCGGGGAGGGCGGGTGGCTGGCTGCGCGACGGCGCCCGGCTGGTGGGCGGCTGCTGCCGGGTGGGGCCGCGGGAGATCGCGGCGCTGGCCGCCGAGGTGGCGCGGGCCCGGCACTGAGTTACGAGGGGGAAGGTGCACGGAGCGGGTGCGGCCTGGCAGACTCGTCCCGTCACCATCGCGGTCGACATTGTCGACCGCCTGTCAGCGCGGAGGTACCGAATGCCCGGCCCGATCCAGTCGCTTTCCCGGGCCGCCGCGATCATGCGCCTCTTGGCCGGCGGCGAGCGCCGCCTGGGCCTGTCCGAGGTCGCGACGGCGCTCGACCTCGCCAAGGGCACCGCACACGGCATCCTGCGCACCCTCCAGCAGGAGGGATTCGTGGAGCAGGACCCGGAGAGCGGCAAGTACCAGCTGGGCGCCGAGCTGCTGCGGCTGGGCCAGAGCTACCTGGACGTGCACGAGTTGCGGGCGCGCGCCCTGGTCTGGGCGGACGACCTCGCCCGGGCGGCCGGCGAGACCGTCTACCTGGGGGTGCTGCACCAGCAGGGGGTACTGATCGTGCATCACGTCTTCCGTCCGGACGACACCCGGCAAGTGCTGGAGGTGGGCTCGATGCAGCCGCTGCACAGCACCGCCCTGGGCAAGGTGCTGGTGGCGTACGACCCGGTGGCGCGCGGCGAGCTGGGCGACGGGCCGCTGGAGGCGTACACCGGGCGGACCCTGACCGATCTCGCCGACGTCGACGCGGAGGCGGCGCTGACCCGCGAGCGCGGCTGGGCCGACTCGATCGAGGAGACCTGGGAGGGCGTGGCCTCGATCGGCGCACTGATCCAGGATCGGCGCCGCAACCCGGTGGGCGCGGTCTGCGTCAGCGGCCCGGTGGAGCGGGTCTGCGAGGACGGGTTCGTGCGGCCCTCGCTGGTCGCCTCGGTGCGCAGCGCGGCGCGGGCGATCTCCCGGGACCTGGGCGCCGGGCGCTTCTAGGCCCGGCCCAAGGGCACGTCCGGACGCGGGCCCGGCGCGGGCCCGGTCCGCGGACATCCGAACATCTGACGTTCACGCTGAGGCGCGGACAGGCGGGATGCCTGTCCGCGCCTTAGCGTTTTGTCCGTATTTAGGGTTATCCGATTGGTAACTTCGAGTGAAGGGTCACAGCTGCATAACCCGGCCTTGACGCGAAGGCGGCCAGGGGAGGAAGCTTCCGCATGACGGTCGACATTGTCGAACGATGGCCGAGCAGATCACTCCCACGTAGCGCTCACCCGCACAGCGATCGCTCGGCATCCTGCCCCCACCCGCACCTCCGGGCCATATGGACAAGGGAGTCTTTGTGTCCGCGTTCTCCAACGGCGACATCTTCGTCGGCGAAACCCTCGGCACCGCAGCCCTGATACTTCTCGGCGGCGGCGTCTGCGCCGCCGTGACGCTCAAGAAGTCGAAGGCCATCAACGCCGGCTGGCTGGCGATCACCTTCGGCTGGGGCTTCGCGGTGATGATCGCCGCCTACATGTCGGCCCCCAAGTCGGGCGCGCACCTGAACCCCGCCGTCACCCTCGCCCTCGCGGTCGACAGCGGCGACTGGAGCAAGGTCCCCGTCTACCTCGGCTCCCAGCTGCTCGGCGCGATGATCGGCGCCGTCCTCGTCTGGGTCACCTACCTCGGCCAGTTCCAGGCCAACGAGGAGCCGACCCTGGGCATCTTCTCGACCGGTCCCGAGATCCGGAACCCGATCCAGAACCTGCTCACCGAGATCATCGGCACCATGGTGCTCTGCCTGGGCATCCTCACCCAGGGCCTCAACAAGGGTCTCGGCCTCTCCGGCATGGGCATCCTGATCGTCGCCTTCACCGTGGTCGGCATCGGCCTCTCGCTCGGCGGCCCGACCGGGTACGCCATCAACCCGGTCCGCGACCTGGGCCCGCGCATCGTGCACGCGCTGCTGCCGATCCCGAACAAGGGCGGCTCGGACTGGTCCTACGCCTGGATCCCGGTGGCCGGTCCGGTCATCGGCGGTCTGCTGGCCGGCGGCCTGTACCACGTCGCCTTCTGACGGTCGCCTTCCGGCGGACCCGGGTTTCCCGCCCACCCGAGCACGGGGACTGACCAGACGAGTCGGACCCACCCACCCCGTACCCCCATCTTGAGCCGAGGACCCTCATGACCTCCACTGGCACTGGCAACTACATCGCCGCGATCGACCAGGGCACCACGTCCAGCCGCTGCATCATCTTCGGTGAGGACGGCCGGATCGTCGCCGTCGACCAGCAGGAGCACCGGCAGATCTTCCCCCAGCCCGGCTACGTCGAGCACGACGCCGCCGAGATCTGGACCCGGGTGCAGTCGGTCGTCCGCGGTGCGCTGGAGAAGGCCGGACTGACCAAGGACGACATCCGCGCGATCGGTATCACCAACCAGCGCGAGACCACCGTCCTGTGGGACAAGAACACCGGCGAGCCCGTGCACAACGCGCTGGTCTGGCAGGACACCCGCACCGAGGCGCTCTGCCGCGAGCTGGGCCGCAACGTCGGCCAGGACCGCTTCCGCCGCGAGACCGGCCTCCCGCTGGCCAGCTACTTCGCCGGCCCGAAGATCCGCTGGCTGCTGGACAACGTCGAGGGCCTGCGTGAGCGCGCCCTGGCCGGCGACATCCTCTTCGGCACCATGGACACCTGGGTCATCTGGAACCTCACCGGTGGTGTCAACGGCGGCAAGCACGTCACGGACGTCACCAACGCCAGCCGCACCATGCTGATGAACCTGCAGACCCTGGCCTGGGACGACAAGATCGCCGAGTCGATGGGCGTGCCGCTGGCCGTCCTGCCGGAGATCCGCTCCTCCGCCGAGGTCTACGGCCACGCCGTGGGCGACCTGGAGGGCGTGCCCGTCGCCTCCGCGCTCGGTGACCAGCAGGCCGCGCTGTTCGGCCAGACCTGCTTCAACAAGGGCGAGGCCAAGTCCACGTACGGCACCGGCACGTTCCTGCTGCTGAACACCGGCGAGGACATCGTCAACTCGTACCACGGCCTGCTGACCACCGTCGGCTACCGGATCGGCGACCAGGCCCCGGTGTACGCCCTGGAAGGCTCGATCGCCGTCACCGGCTCGCTGGTGCAGTGGCTGCGCGACCAGCTCGGCATCATCTCCACCGCCGCCGAGATCGAGACCCTGGCCAACACCGTCGAGGACAACGGCGGCGCCTACTTCGTCCCGGCCTTCTCCGGCCTGTTCGCCCCGTACTGGCGCTCCGACGCCCGCGGTGTGATCGCCGGCCTCACCCGGTACGTCACCAAGGGCCACCTGGCCCGCGCCGTCCTGGAGGCCACCGCCTGGCAGACCCGCGAGGTCGTCGACGCCATGGAGAAGGACTCCAAGGTCAAGCTGACCGCCCTCAAGGTCGACGGCGGCATGACCAGCAACAACCTGCTCATGCAGAACATCGCCGACGTGCTGGACGCCCCGGTCGAGCGCCCGTACGTCGCCGAGACCACCGCGCTCGGCGCCGCCTACGCGGCGGGCCTCGCGGTGGGCTTCTGGAACGACCTCGACACCCTGCGGGCCAACTGGCACCGCGCCGCCGAGTGGACCCCGCGCATGGACGAGGCCACCCGGGAGCGCGAGTACAAGAAGTGGCTCAAGGCCGTGGAGCGCACCATGGGCTGGGTGGAGGAGGACGACCAGAACTGACCGCCGAGCCGGTCGGGGCCACCAGCCCCGACCGGCTCGCTCCCGTTCCACCGGCCCGCCGCACCGGGCCGACCGGCCTCTCAGCAGGGGCCGCACCGCACACCGAGAGGAGTAACGGCGCCGCCCGACCCGCGTCGCCGTAACACACACCATGGCAACCATCCCGACCCTGGGCGCCGAGCGCACCGCCGGCCACACCGCCTCCCGCGCCGAGACCCGCGAGCTGCTGGGCAAGGCCACCTACGACCTGCTGGTGATCGGGGGCGGCATCCTCGGCACGGCCGTCGCCTGGACCGCCTCCCAGGCCGGCCTCAAGGTCGCGATGGTCGACGGCGGCGACTTCGCCGGTGCCACCTCCAGCGCCTCCTCCAAGCTCGTCCACGGCGGTCTGCGCTACCTGCAGACCGGCGCGGTCAAGCTGGTCGCCGAGAACCACAAGGAGCGCCGCGCGCTCGCCACCGACGTCGCCCCGCACCTGGTCAACCCGCTGACCTTCTTCGTGCCGGTCTACAAGGGCGGCCCGCACAGCGCGCCCAAGCTCGGCGCCGGTGTCTTCCTCTACTCGGCGCTCTCCGCCTTCCGCGACGGCATGGGCCGGGTCTCCACCGCCGCGCACGCCGCCCAGCAGGTGCCCGCGCTGCGCACCGAGGGCCTGCGCTCGGTGGCCGTGTACGGCGACCACCAGATGAACGACTCGCGCGTCGCCGTGATGACGGTGCGCGCCGCCGTCGAGGCCGGCGCCGTGGTGCTCAACCACGCCGAGGTCACCGGCCTGCGCTTCACCGGCAGCCGGGTCACCGGTGCCGAGCTCAAGGACCGCCTGGACGGCACCGAGTTCGGCGTCAACGCCCGCCTGGTGCTCAACGCCACCGGCCCCTGGGTCGACCACCTGCGCGCGATGGAGGACGCCGGCGCCGCGCCGTCGATCCGCCTCTCCAAGGGCGCGCACGTCGTCGTCAAGCGCCGCGCCCCGTGGCGTGCGGCCCTGACCATCCCGATCGACAAGTACCGCGTGTCCTTCGCCATCCCGTGGGAGGACCACGTCCTGCTCGGCACCACGGACGAGGAGTACACCGGCGACCCGAAGGACGTCCGGGCCACCGACGCCGACATCGACCAGATCATGGGCGAGGCCGGCCACGCGATCCGCGACGAGCACCTCGACCGCGACCTGATCACCTACGCCTTCGCCGGCCTGCGGGTGCTGCCCGGCGGCCCCGGCGACACCGCCGCCGCCAAGCGCGAGACGGTCGTCACCGAGGGCAAGGGCGGCATGCTGTCGGTCGCCGGCGGCAAGTGGACCACCTACCGGCACATCGGCCGCACCGTGCTGGAGAAGCTGGCCCACGTGCCCGGCACCAGCCTCGGCGAGGACATGTCCACGATCGCCCGGACCGTTCCGCTGCCGGGCGTCGGCGCGCCGAACGCCGTGGCGCACCGCCTGCTGATCGACCGCGAGCCCGGCTCCCGGATGGAGCCGCTGGTCGCCAAGCACCTGGCCAGCCACTACGGCACGCTCTCCTTCGAGATCGCCCGCATGATCGACGAGAACCCCGAGCTCGGCGCGCCGATCCACGCCGACGGGCCGGACGTGTGGGCACAGGTCGCGTACGCCGCCGACAGCGAGTGGGCGTACACCGCGGACGACGTGCTGCGCCGCCGCACCACGATGACCGTGCGCGGGCTGGACACGCCGGAGATCCGGGCCGAGGTCGAGGCCTTCCTCGCGAAGCGCGGAAACAAGTAGGAGCACAGCCTCGCGAAGCGCGGAAACAAGTAGGCACGCAGGACACAGCCTCGCGAGGCGTGGAGCCGGGTAACGGCACCGCCTCGCGAGGCGCGGGACTCCGGAGGGCGGGCACCCCAGGGCTGGGGGCGTCCGCCCTCCGGCATGTCCGGACGGGGCGGCACGGCCGGACGGCGGTGCCGGGGTCGTGCGCGGGCGGCGCGTCACGAGCCCACCGCCGCACGGTGAACGCCGAACGGGCGGGCACTCCCCGTGGAGCGCCCGCCCGTTCGGCGTTTCGGTTCTGCTGGGCCCTGTCCGGCCGGTCGAGGCGGACGGGTCAGATGATCAGGCTGAGCGGCATGATGAGGGCGATCGCGACCACCGATATCACCGTCTCCATCACCGACCAGGACTTGATGGTCTGCCCGACGCTCATCCCGAAGTACTCCTTCACCAGCCAGAAGCCGGCGTCGTTGACGTGCGAGAAGAACAGCGAACCCGCACCGATGGCCAGCACCAGCAGGGCCGAGTGCGTCGAGGACATGTCCGCGGCCAGCGGGGCCACGATGCCGGCGGCGGTGATGGTGGCGACCGTGGCGGAGCCGGTGGCCAGCCGGATGAGCACGGCGATCAGCCAGCCGAGCAGCAGCGCGGAGATGTGCCACCGGCTCGACCACTCGCTGACGGCGTTGCCCACGCCGACGTCGATCAGCGTCTGCTTGAAGCCGCCGCCCGCGCCGACGATGAAGACGATGCCCGCGATCGGGCCGAGCGAGCGGCCGACGGTGTCGGAGATCCGCTCCTTGGTGAAGCCCGCCGCCCGGCCGAGGGTCAGCATGCCGAGCAGGGTCGCGGCCAGCAAGGCGATCAGCGGGGAGCCGATGAAGTCGAACACCCGCTGCGGCAGCGCCTTGGGATCGTCGATGACGACGTCGGCCAGCGCCTTGCCGAGCATCAGTACGACGGGCAGCAGGATGGTGGCGAGGACCGCGCCGAAGCCCGGGGTGTGCTCGGGCTTCTCCATCTCCACGGGCGCGGTGGCCTGCGGGATCTCCAGCGGGCCGACCCAGCGCTCGGCCAGCCGGGCGAACAGCGGGCCGGCGATGACCAGCGTCGGCACGGCGATCAGCAGACCGAGCGCCAGGGTGATGCCGAGGTCCGCCTTCAGCGCGTCCACGGCCACCAGCGGGCCCGGGTGCGGCGGGACGAGGCCGTGCAGCACGGAGAGCCCGGCCAGCGCGGGGATGCCGATCCGCATCAGCGGGACGTTGCCGCGGCGGGCCACCAGCAGCACGATCGGGATCAGCAGGACGACCCCGACCTCGAAGAACAGCGGCAGGCCGAGGACGGCCGCGATCAGCGCCATCGCCCAGGGAAGGGCCCGGGGCCCGGAGCGCGACAGCACGGTGTCCGCGATGATGTTCGCCCCGCCGGAGTCGGCGAGCAGCTTGCCGAGCATCGCGCCGAGCCCGATCAGCAGGCCGACGCCCGCGACGGTCGCGCCGAAACCCGTGGAGAAGCTGCCCAGCAGCTTGTCGAAGGGGGCGCCGGCGACGGCGGCGAGCAGGCCCGACCCGAGGGTGAGGGCGAGGAACGGGTGCAGCTTCAGCCGGGTGATCAGCACCACGATGGCGCCGATGCTGAGCAGCACCGCGAGCAGCAGCCGGGCGTCGCTGTCGGTGTGCGGCAGGGCCGGTGGGGCGGCCGCCGCGAGCAGGGAGGGGATCACGCGAGGTCTCCATTGACGGGCCGCAGCAGGGATACGGCCATCTCGACGAGCTCTTCGGGGGACGGTCCGACGTCCAGAACGGCGCCGCGCTCGTCCGCCGCCAGGGGTTCCAGGGCGGCGTACTGCGAGTCGAGCAGCGACGGCGGCATGAAGTGGCCGGTGCGGTGGGCGAGTCGGTCCTCGACCAGCTCGGGGCCACCGCTGAGGTGCAGGAAGAAGGCGCCCGGGCAGGCCGCGCGCAGGATGTCGCGGTAGCGGTGCTTCAGCGCCGAGCAGGTGACCACGCCGCCGGTGCCGGCCTCGGCCCGCTCCCCCAGCCAGCCGCCGAGGGCGCGCAGCCAGGGGCCGCGGTCCGCGTCGTCCAGCGGGGTGCCGGCCGACATCTTGGCGATGTTGGCGGGCGGGTGGAAGTCGTCCGCCTCGGCGTAGGGGAGGCCGAGCCGGTCGGCCAGGAGGCGGGCCACGGTGGTCTTGCCGACACCGGAGACGCCCATCACCACGAGGGTGAGGGGCGGCTCAGGGGTGTCGTGGTTCTCGACGCTGAGAGCCATGGGTGGTGCTCCTTCGTTGCCAGGCCGCCACTATCGCTCCAAAGATATGACGTATTCAAGTGGCGGAAACCAAATCGTCATACTTTATCGGCTTGCGGGGGCCGACCGGAGAGCGGACCGCCGGCACCGCCTAGGCTGGGCGGATGGAGATCCAGGGGCTGCCCGGCCGACTGCTTGCCGACCTCGGACCGGCCATCGCCTCCGGGGAGGTCCCCGAGGGGGCGGTGCTGCGCGCCGAGGAGCTGGAACAGCGGTACGGGGTGTCGCGGACGGTGGTCCGCGAGGCGGTCCGGATCCTGGAGGGGATGGGCCTGGTCGCCTCCCGGCGGCGGGTCGGCAGCACCGTGCAGCCGAAGTCCGCCTGGGACGTCTTCGACCCGCTGGTGATCCGCTGGCGGCTGGCCGGCGCCGACCGGCCGGCGCAACTGCGCTCGCTCGGCTCACTGCGGGTGGCGGTGGAGCCGGCCGCGGCCGCGCTCGCGGCGCGGCACGCCACCGACGACGAGCGTCGCGAACTGAGCTCGCTGGCCGTGGAGTTGACGATGACGGCGCGGGCCGCCGACCTGGAGACCTTCCTCCGGCACGACATCGCCTTCCACGCGACCGTCCTGAAGGCCTCCGGCAACGAGATGTTCGCCCACCTCGGGGACACCGTCGGGGCGGTGCTGACCGGGCGCACCGAGTACCATCTGATGCCCCATCAGCCGGAGCCGTACGCGATCCGGCTGCACCGCGAGGTCGCGGAGGCGATCTGCGCAGGGGACGCCGCGCAGGCGGAACGGGCGATGCGGACGATCGTGACGGGCGCGCTGGAGGAGCTCGACCAGCAGCTGGGGTGAGCCGCCCCGGCCGAGCGTACGGTCGGACCGGGCGGCGCGGGGGTTTGCGGCGCTTTCCTGGGCAGATCACACGATTTGACGGCAGTTCAGCGGATTCGGACGCATAGTCCGGGTACGACGGGGCAGAGTGTTGCGCAGGGGCGCGCTCGGGTGCGCCCGTCCCACCACCGTGACCGCGCCTGGGGGTCGCCCGATGTCATCCGCACGCCGTCGCCGCCGTCTGCCGGACGAGGTGCGGGCCGCCGTCGTCCGGGCGGTGCTCTGCCTGGCCTTCACGCTGGTCGGCCTGCTGGTCGCGACGCTGGCCTCGTACGCGGACAGCTGGCTGATGACACCGGCCCTGATGGCGATGGGCCTCGGGGTGTTCGGCACCATGTGGTGTCTGCTGGAGATCATGATCTCGCGCCAGGTCGCCGCCCAGCGGATGCGCGGGCCGGGCCAGGCCACGCCGATGGCGGGCAGCCGGGAGCCGGGCAGGCCCCGGCCGTTCCCTCAGCCGGCGCCACCGCCGGCCGGACCGGCGCCGCGTCAGCCGCGGGTGCCGACCGCGTAGCCGTACTGCTCGGGCCAGTCCCGCCCGGCGCCGAGCTCACGGGCGGCGTGCAGCGGCCAGTACGGGTCGCGGAGCAGCTCGCGGCCGAGCAGCACGACGTCCGCCCGCCCGTCCGCGACGATCCGCTCGGCCTGCGCGGGCTCGGTGATCAGGCCGACCGCGCCGGTGGCCAGCCCGGAGGCGGTACGGACCTCCTCGGCGAACGGCACCTGGTAGCCCGGGCCGACCGGGATCACCGCGTCCGGCGAGGTGCCGCCGCTGGAGACGTCGACCAGGTCGATGCCGATGGTCCGCAGCTCCTTCGCGAGCAGCACCGTCTCCTCGACGGTCCAGCCGGGCCGCCCCTCCAGCCAGTCGGTGGCCGAGACGCGGAAGAGCAGCGGCAGGGTGTCCGGCCAGACGGCGCGCACCGCCGCGGCGACCTCCAGGGCGAAGCGGCTGCGCCCGGCGAAGTCCCCGCCGTAGGCGTCGGTGCGGTGGTTGGCGGCCGGGGAGAGGAAGGCGTGCACCAGGTAGCCGTGCGCGCCGTGGATCTCGACGGTCCGGAAGCCGGCCGCCAGCGCCCGACGGGCGGCCTGGGCGAAGTCCTCGACGATTTCGCCGATCTGCCCGACCGTCAGCTCGGACGGCGCCGGCCGGGTGCCGAACGCGACGGCGGACGGCCCGACCGTCGGCCAGTCGAGCCCCTCGGGGGCCGAACCCCCGCCCTGCCAGGGGCGGTTGCCGGACCCCTTGCGCCCGGCGTGGGCCAGCTGGACCGCGGGTATCGCGCCGTGCGCGGCGATCAGCGCGGCCACCCGGGCCAGTCGGTCGCGCTGGCGGTCGTTCCACAGGCCCAGGTCGAACGGGGAGATCCGGCCCTCGGGACTGACCGCCGTGGCCTCCAGCACCACCGCTCCGGCGCCGCCGGCCGCCCGGGAGCCGTAGTGGGCGAGGTGGAAGTCGGTGGCCACACCGGCCGCGTCCCCCTGCGAGGCCGCCGAGTACGTGCACATCGGTGCCATCCAGACCCGGTTGCGGGCGGTCAGCGACCTCAGGGTGATCGGCTCGAACAGGGCGCTCATGGCGGCTCCTCGC
The DNA here is from genome assembly GCF_043202015.1 of Kitasatospora sp. NPDC048239. NCBI lineage: Bacteria > Bacillati > Actinomycetota > Actinomycetes > Kitasatosporales > Streptomycetaceae > Kitasatospora > Kitasatospora sp. NPDC048239. The sequence goes on from NZ_JBICZP010000030.1 coordinate 17,749, forward strand.
AGGGGGCGGTGGGTCATTCCGGGGTGACGGCCCGGTAGTGGGAGGTCAGCCGGCCCTCGTCGTCCAGGACGTGGAAGACGAGCATCGGCGGCTGGTCGAAGGTGATGTCGGGCTCGCCCTCGCAGGGCAGCGTGACGGTGGAGACGACGCCGGGCGCCACCCGGACCGGCAGCCCGGCGAAGGTGGTGGCGGCACCGGTGTGGGAGTGGCCGCAGAGCAGGGCCGCCACCCGGGGGTGGCGGGCCAGCACCTCGGCGAGCCGCTGCTCGCCGAACTGCCGGATCGGGTCGACGAACGGCAGGTGGAGCTCCACCGGCGGGTGGTGGAAGGCCACCAGCGCCGGTACGTCCTGGCGGCCGTCGGCGAGCCGGGCGTCCAGCCAGCCGAGGGTCTCCTCGTCCAGCAGGCCGTCGTCGCGGCCCGGTATCGACGAGTCGAGCATCAGCACGTCCGCACCGGGCAGCCGGTGCAGGCGGTTGACCGGGCCGTCGGCGGGTGCCTCGCCGAGCAGGCCCTCGCGGTAGGGCGCGCGCCGGTCGTGGTTGCCGGGGCAGTCGAACAGCGGGTGACGGGAGGTCAGCACCTTGGCGGCCTGCTCGTACTCGGCGGGCAGGCCGTGGTCGGCGATGTCCCCCGTCACCAGCACGGCGTCCAGCGGGCCGGGCAGGGCGTTGAGGTACGCCATCACCTGCCCGGCGCGCCGGTACGCCCGGGCACCGCCGTCCCCGCGGTGGTCCTGGCCGATGTGGATGTCACTGAAGTGGGCGATCGTCAGCATGGCCGTCACGCTAGCCCGGTCAGGGCGCGGCGGGTACCTCCGCGGGCCGCTTGAACATCCGGGTGGCGGTGATCTCGCCGTGGACGGCCGGGCCGTCCGGGTCCTGCGGGGCGGGCAGGCCGGGGCGCAGGTGCTCCTCCACCGAGATGTACTTGAGGCCGGCCCGCAGGTCGGCGTCGTTGCGCAGCCGGATGACGAGCGGGAACTCGGCGAGCGCGGTGGTGTCGAACAGGCCGGTGGTGTAGATCAGCTGGACGCCGAGCGCGTCGGCCACGGCCCGCTGGAGCTCCAGCAGGTAGGTGGCGTTGGCGCGGCCGATCGGGTTGTCCAGGAAGAGCGTGCCGGCGTGCCGCAGCTGGGACTGGCCGCGGTCGTTGGCCCGCAGGGCGGCCATCGTGCAGTAGAGCGCGATGGCCGCGGTGAGCAGCTGGCCGCCGGAGAAGACGTCGGACATCTGGCCGACGCCGACCCGCTCGGCGCGCAGCACGGCGTCCGGCTTGAGGATCTCGACGCTGACGCCGCGCGGGCCGATCGCGGCGGCGACGCCGCGCAGCAGCAGGGACATGCCGTCGCGGCGCAGGTCGCTGTTCTTCCGGACGGCGGCGCGGGTGGCCTCGTCGATGACCTCGCCGAGGCGCTCGACCAGGGTGGCGTGGTCCGGGTCCTCGAAGCGGATCCGCAGGAACTCCTGGCCGGACCACTCCCCCAGGCCCTCCGGGAGGCGGGAGAGGCGCTGGGCGGCGCGCAGGGTGGTGAGCGAGGACTCGACCAGTCCGCGCAGCCGGTCGACGATCGAGCCGCGGTTGCGCTCCAGCTGGGCGAGCTCGTCGGTGAGCACGCGCAGCCGGGGCGCGAAGGCGGTGGCCCAGGCGGCCGCGTGGTCGGGCAGCGCGGCGGCGGGCAGTTCGCGGATCTGCTGGCGGGCCGGGGTGCGGACGGCCTCGTAGCGGGCCGCGTTGGCGTGCCGGACGAGCGCGTCGGAGGCGTCCCGGACGGCCAGTTCGGCGGAGGACAGCTCACCGGCGGCGGTGCGCAGGGCCCGGCGGGCGTCGGCCGCGGCCGCGCGGGCTTCGGCGAGTGCGCCGAGGTAGGGCTCGACCGGCTGGCCGTCCTCGTCCTGGTGCTCGCGCAGGCCGTCGCGCAGCTGCCCCGCGTGCTCGTCGAAGTCGGCGGCGGCGGCCTGGGCGGCGTCGAAGGTGCGCTGCAGGTCGGCGTGGGCGGTGCGGGCCGCGTCGACGCTCTCGCGGCGCTCGGCGAGCCGGGTGGTGGCGGTGCGCAGCAGCACCTGGGCGTGCTCGGGGTCGGTGGGGACGAGGTCCTCGGGCAGCTCGGTGTGGGCCTCGCCGTCGGCGGGGGCGGAGCGTTCGGCCTCGCCGCGCAGGCGGCCGAGCTGCTCGCTGGCGACGGCGGAGCGGGCCTCGATGGTGGCGACCAGCTCCTCGGCGCGGGCGGCGGCGGCCTGGCGGGCGGGACCGTCGGCGCCGTCGGGGCTGCCGAGCAGCTCCTCGGCGCGGGTGCGGACCTTGTTGGTGAGGCGGTCGAGTTCGGTCGCGGCGGCGGCCTCGTCGCCCTCGGCGCGGGCCTGTTCGGCGCGCAGGTCGGCGCCGACGCCGACCTTCTCGTAGAGCTGGGAGGCGGCGCGGTAGGCCTCGCGCAGGGCGGGCAGCGCGGCCGGGGCGGTGTCGGCCGGGTCGTCGGTCTGCTCGGCGGCGGGGATCTCGGCGCGCTCGGCGCGCAGGGTGCGTGCGGTGCGGCGGGCGTCGTCGGCGGCGCGCTGGGCGGCGCGGCGGTCCTCGTCGCAGGTGCGGGCCCGTTCGGCGCACTGGGCCTGGCGGCGGTCGCACTCGACGGCGTCCTCGGCGAGTTCGCGCAGCGAGCGGACCCAGCCGGCGCGCTCGCGCAGGCGGAAGGCCAGGCCGGAGAGGGCGTCGGCGCGGCGGCGGGCCTGCTGGGCGGCCTCGCGGTGCTCCTCGTGGGCCGCGGCCGCGGTGGCGTGGTCGACCTCGGCCTCGTCGTGGTCGGCGCGCAGGGTGCCGAGGCCGGCCGCGGCCTGCTCGGCGTGCTCGCGGGCGGCCTCGGCGGCGGCCGCCAGCTCGGCGAGGGTGCCGGGCGGGCAGCTGGCGTGCCAGGAGGCGAGGCGGGCGGCGAGCGCCCGGTCGCCGCCGAGGCGGGCGGCCAGTTCGCGGATGTGCTCCTCGCGGGCGGTGGCGCGGGCGCGCAGTTCGCGGCGCTCGCCGTCGGCGGCGCTCTCGTCGTGCATGGCCGGGTTCGGCGGGACGAGGAAGAAGGCGGGCTCGTCGGTGATCGGGGCGATCAGCGCGGCGGCGGCGCCGACGGCGACGGTGGAGCGGGGCAGCAGGGCGGCGGACTGCAGCGCCTCGCGGGCCCGGTCGAGCGAGTTGGGGTCGGTGATCACCACGCCGTCGACCAGTTCGGGGCGGGCGGCGAGGATCGCCTCGTGGTCGGTCGGGTCGACGGACTGGGCGAGGTAGCGCCAGCCGGGCAGGGCGGGGATGCCGTGCTCGGCGAGGTACTCGACGGTGGCGAGCACGTCGGGGCCGGGCGGCAGCAGGCCCCCGTCACCGAGCGCGGCGAGGATGCGGGAGTCGTCGGCGGCGGCGGTGCGCAGGTCGAACAGGGTGCGCTCGGCGGTGGCGATGGCCTCGTCGAGCAGCTCGCGCAGCGCCTCGGCGGAGCGGTCCAGGACGGCGGGGGTGAGGAAGCCGGCGTCCTCGTCGGCGCTGTCCTGGTAGGGCGTCAGGGAGAGCAGGTCGGCGAGGCGCGGCTCGGTGGCGAGCAGGGCGGCGGTGCGCTGCTCGGCGGCGAGGGCCTGGGCGGCGGACTTGCGGGCGTCGTGGGCGCGGGCGGCGGCGAGCTCGGCGCGGCCGGCGGCGGCGGCGGCCTCACGCAGCCGGGCGGCGGCGCCCTCGGCGGCCGTGCGGGCCCGGGCGAGCGCGGCGCTGGCGGCCTTCTCGACGTCGGCGGCGTGCAGGGCTGCGCGGGCCGGGTCCGGTTCGTCGGAGTCGGCGTCGATCCAGCCGGACTCGACGGCGGCCGCGGTCTCCTGCTCGACCTCGGCGAGGCGCTGGCGCAGGTGGTCGGCCTCGCTGCGGGCCTTCTGGGCGGCGGTGGCGGCCTCGGTGGCGTCGGACTGGGCCCTGGAGCCGTCGGACTGGAGCTCTCCGGCGCGCTCCTCCTCGGTGTCGGCGCGGCTCTCGGCGGCCGCGGCGGCGCTCTCCAGGGCGCGGGCGAGGGCGGTGGCGGCGCGGGCGCGGGCGGCCAGGGCGGGGGCGGCGTCGAGCTCGGCCTCGCGGATCGCGGCGGCGACCCGGGTGACCCGGTCGGCGGCGGCGCGCTGGCGCAGCACGGCCTCGGCGGCCTGCCAGGCGGAGTGCAGGGTGCGGGCCTCGATGAGCTCGCGGCGCAGCGCGGCGGCCTCGGCGGTCGCGGCGGCCAGGCCCAGGGTGGCGTGGCGGTGGGTGAGCTCGGCGGTGATCAGGGTGTGCCGGGTGCGGTCGGCCTCGGCGGCGGTGACGGCGCCCGCGGCGGCGGCGACGTCGATGGCGAGGTCCTGGGCGCGGTCGCGCTCGGCGGCGGCGCGGGAGGTGAGGGCGTGGGCGAGGCGGCGGGTGCGGCGCTCGGCGGTGCGGTGGGCCTCGCGGACGCCCTCGCGGGCGAGGGTGGACTCGGCGATGCGCTCCAGCAGGTCGAGCGAGCCGGCGGTGAAGTCCCGTTCGGCGGTGAGCTCGGCGCGGCGGCCGAGCTTGGCGGCGAAGCCGTGGACCAGGTCGGCGAGGCCGTCGGTGTCCCGGGTGTCGGTGACGGCGCGCAGCAGGAGGTCGGTGAAGTCGCTGTCGTGCTTGACCGCGAAGAGGCCGGCGGCCTCGCCCTCGTCGGCGTTCATCTCGCGCTGGTAGCGGAAGAGTTCGGGGTCGAGGCCGAGCTCGCCGAGGTGCTCCGTCCAGCGGTCGTGGCCGTCCTCGAAGACCAGGTCGAGGTGGGAGTGGGCCTTGCCGGCCTCTGTGAGGGCGTCGCGGAAGCCCTTCATGGTGCGGCGGCGGCCGCGGGCCTTCTGGTCGCCGGCCAGGCTGACCCGCTCGGCGACGGGCAGCGAGTCGAGGGTGAGGCCGGCGCCGGGGCGGAAGGAGTACCAGGTCTCGGCGAACTTGCGCGGGTCGGAGGAGACCTGGCGGCCGCGCCACTCGCTGACCTTGCCGACCACGATCAGCTCGCCGGTGACGGTGTGCTGCCACTCCAGGGCGACGTGGCCGCAGTCGTCGGCGAGCAGGAACTTGCGCAGCACGCCGGAGCTGGCGCCGCCGAGGGTGTTGCGGTGGCCGGGGAGCATCACCGAGAAGATCAGCTTGAGCAGGACGGACTTGCCGCCGCCGTTCTCCAGGAAGAGCACGCCGGCCGGTGCCGGGCGGCGGACCGGTCCGTCGAGGTCCTCGCCGAAGAGGCCGATCTGCTGGGGGGCCGGGTCGGAGACGGGCTCGCCGACGCCGCGCAGGTCGAGCACCGTGTCGGCGTAGCGCGCGCCGGCCGGTCCGATCGAGTAGAGGCGGACCCGGTTGAGCTCGTACATGTGCGGCGGTTCTCCAGGATGTGCAGGGGTCTGGATCTGGGGTGGGGCTCGGGTGGGGCTTGGTCTGGGACTTGGGGCGCGGGCTGGGCTGCTCTGGGTGGTGTGGGTGGTGTGGGTGGCGTGGGGCTCAGAGCGAGTGGAACGGCAGGCCCGCGTCGGCGACCAGTTCGTCCCCGGTGTCCGGGGGCAGCAGGCTGGCGGTGCCGTCGGAGACCGGGACGATGCCGAGGTCGAGCAGTTCGGCCATGGCGGCACTGCCGGCCAGGTCGCGGACCTGGAGCTGGTAGCGGGCGGTGGTGCGGTAGGTGCCGCCGGCGTCGTCCGAGGTCTTCTGCAGGAAGCCGGAGTCGACCAGGAACATGACGGCCTTGGCGACGATGCCGATGGTGGAGCCGGAGAGCCGGCGGGCGTCCTTGGTGGCTCCGGTGGCGGTGCGCCGGGCCCAGACCCGCCAGGCGGCCTCCAGGCCGGGGGCGTCGCTCTGCGGGTCGGTGTTGGCGCCCTCGGCGTCGGCCTGCTCCTCCAGGCGGCGGCAGGCCTGGCGGACGAAGGCGTCGACACCGTTGACAGTGATCCGGCCGAGGTAGCCGTCGTCGGCGAGGTCCTCGGGGCGGGGGAAGGCCATCGCGGCGACGGCGAGGTGGGCCAGGCCGTGCAGGAAGCGGTCGGTGGACTCGGAGGCGGCGCGGCGGGAGTAGTCGCCCATCCGGACGGCGAAGACGGAGTCCTCGGCGGCGGAGACGGCCATTCCGGCGCGCGGCGAGACCTCCAGGACGATCAGGCCCATGCCGGTGGCGACGGCGTCGGCGAGGCGGGCGAAGGCCGGGTCCTCGCGGTGGCGGCGGACCAGTTCGGCGTACTCGGCGTCGCGGGCGGGGAGCAGCTTGGCCTGGAGACCGAAGGAGACCAGCCGGGCGGCGTCGGCGACGTCGGCCGGGGTGATCGCGGCGGGGGCCGCGGGCTCGGTCTCGGGCGCCCAGGACGTGTCGTGGTGGGTCGTCACGGGCGGTGCTCCTCGGGGCTGATGCGGGCGGTGCTGGTGGTGCCGGTGGTGCCGGTGGTACTGGTGAGGCCAGTGGTGGCTTCGGTGTGCGCCGGCCTGTTGCCGCCGTCGCGGGGGCCGCGCTGGTGCGGTCGGCGCGGATGCGGTCGGCGCGGCTCGCGGGCCGGGAGGGGGCGGCGGGCCGTCAACTGGCGTCCTTGCGGTCGGCGGCCATACCGGCCGCGTCGAGCAGGGCGCTGCCGACGATGAGGTCGGCGCCGCCGAACTCCGGGTCCTGCAGCGGGGTGCCGTCGTCGACGGCGAAGAGCAGCCGCTCCTCGCCCTGCCGATAGGCGGTGCCGACCGGCGGGCTGGCCGCGTGGACCGCCAGCAGGGCGACCAGGTAGGGCAGGTCCCGGTCCTGCCCGCGCGCCTCGGCGAGCAGTCCGGAGAGCCGGCGCGGGGCGTCGGGGGGCAGGTCGAGCAGGAGCAGGGCCGCCTCCAGCTGGTCCTCGGAGAAGCGGCTGTCGTCCGGGGTGGCGACGAGGTCCGGGTCGGGCAGCTCGGCGCCCAGGTGCTCGCGCTCGACCGGCGGGGTGAGGAGCAGGTCGACCAGGTCGGCGACCCGGACGGAGACGGGTGTCCGCAGGCCGGCGCCACGGGCGAAGAACGCTCCGGTGGGCCGGACGGCCTGCTCCACCGGCAGCCGCAGGACGGGCGCGAGGAGCTGCCCGTAGAGGTCGATGCCGCTGCGGGCGGCGGGCGCGGCGAAGGCCTGCCGGTCCTGCTCGGCGCGGAACAGCGGGCCGGCCTCCAGCAGGCGGGTCTGCAGCTGGGTGTGGCGGCGGATGCAGTCCTTGACGATGTCGACCAGCTCGGCGGCGCGGCGCTTGTGCTCGGGCTCCTCGGCCTCGTCGCGGGCCTTGCGGATGTTGGTGAGAATCGCGTTCTCGTGCCGGTAGCGGTCCGCGATGTGGTCGAGGGCCTCGTCGATCAGATCGGGGATGGCCTGCATCCAGTCGACGGCGCGCACGTTGCGCCTGGTCGCGTCGAGGGCGCGGCGCAGCGTCTCGGCGTACTGGACGGTGCGGTAGCGGGCCTGCTCGGCGGCGAGCTGGGCGTCGGCGAGGCGGCCGCGGCGGATCAGCACCTCGAGCTTGACCTCGGCGGCGATCTGGGCGGAGGTGACGTCGGTGTCGAGCGCGCCGACCAGGACGTTGACGGCCTCGTCGGTGGTGCGCAGGTAGACGCCGCCGTCGGGGCCCGGTACCTCCTCGATCAGCTTGAAGTCGTAGTCGCGGCGGACGTACGCGCCGTCCTGGCCGAAGGTGCCGTAGACGGCGCGGAAGCCGCGGTCGACGCTGCCGACGTTGATCAGCGACTCCAGCACCCAGCGGGCGACCCGCTCGTGCTCCGCGGTGGGCCTGGTGGCGGCCTGGGCGGCGACCCGGGGCAGCAGCCGGGCCAGCACTATGTCGCGGTCGGCCCCGGTGTCGAAGTCCATGTGCAGGGTGACCAGGTCGATCGCGGCGAGACCGACCTCGGCCATCGCGTAGCCGCCGTACTCGCCGGCCAGCATCACCTTGCGGCTGTCCAGGTCGTGCAGCGGGGCGGTGCAGGCCAGCGCCTTGAGCCGGCGGGCGAGGCCCTCGTCGGCGGCGGGGCCGGGCGCGGGCCGCGCGGCGGCTGCGGCGGGCCCGGCGGGCGGCCGGGGCCCGTGCTCGATGGGCGGGTCAGCGATGGCGGTCACGGTGGACAAGATTAGAGGTACGCACCGACAACGACCGAAACGGACCTTATGGGCGGGCGGGAGCGGAGGGTGGGACGGGGTGGGTCAAGGGGCGGGCGGGGCCGGGTCAGGGAGCGGGCAGGGGCCGCACCGCAGGGGCCGAGGCATGGACGATAGAACTGGCTTTCGAGAAAATGCCCCCGCGGCTCGGCCGCCACCGCCATGATTCCTCATATGATCATCCGACTGGTACGAGGCGGCCTCGCCGCCGCCCTCGCCGTGGCCGCCCTCGCCGCCGGCACCGCCGTCTCCACTGCCGCGACCACCTCGGCGACCACCGCCGGGACCGCCTCCGGGGCCGCCAAGGCCGTCGCCACGGCGGCGGTCACCGGCCAGAACGTGGCCGTCACCCAGGCCGGGAACTACCCGATCTTCCCGACCGACTACACCAACTTCTCGGTGACCTGGAAGTCCTCGGGCACCGCCGACCTGACCGGGGTCACCCACCTCACCGTCGAGCTGCCGCCCGGCCTGACCACCAGCGGCGCCATGATCACCTCCTTCCAGGACTACACGTTCACCCAGGCGATCTCACCCGACGGCCGCCGCCTGGACGCCTTCTTCACCGGCAACCGCGCCCCGGGGCGCAGCGAGTTCATGAAGGTCTTCGTGGCCTCCCACGGCACCAGGCCGGCCGGGACGATCAAGGTGACGGCCGCGAACCGGAACGACGCGGACCCGTCCGACAACGTGTCGACCTACCTGCTCGGCAGCGGCCCGCAGGCGCCGGCCACCCAGGCCGCCCCCGCGGTGACCGGCATCGGCACCACGTCCGGCGCGGGCACCGGCGGTACCGCCGTCACCGTGACCGGCACCAACCTGGACAACGGCTTCGTGCTGTTCGGCGACTCGGTCGCGGTCGGCGGCTGCACCGCCACCACCTGCACCGTGACCACCCCCGGCGGTGCGGGCAGCACGCCGGTCACCGTGGTCACCCCGGGCGGCTCGGCGACCTCGTCCACCCCGTTCGACTACACCGGCGCGGCTCCCCCGGCGCCGCCCGCCCCTGCGGTCACCGGCCTGACCACCAGCACCGGCCCGGCCGCCGGCGGCACCCAGATCTACGTTCAGGGCGGCAACCTGGCCAACGGCGCGGTGCTCTTCGGCGGGGTCCCCGCCACCCGCTACTCCTGCGGGGCGTCGCTCTGCTCGGCGACCGCCCCGGCGGGCACCGGCGTGGTCGACGTGACGGTGGCCACGGCCGGCGGGACCAGCGCGACGAGCACGGCCGACCGGTACACGTACACCTCGTAGCGGGCGCCCACAGGGCCCGTACCGCGCACGGCGGTGGCCGGACACGTCCCGTGTCCGGCCACCGCCGTTTCTCCTCCCGCCCCGGCCCGGGGTCCACCAGATGGCCCTGTCCTGCCGATCTCCCCCGGGCAGCCCGTGCCGTACTGGCGATTCGTCGACATGTCGTTCGAGGTCGCCTGCGCGGTACCGCTGCCGATCGCGCCGAGCGGCAGCACGGCTGGGCCGAGCGGGGGAGCGTCTGCGGCCGTACCGACGCCGGGGCGCCCAGGGCCCGGGTCACGGGCACCGGCCTTCACACGCAGGCCCTACCATCTGGCTCAACAGCTGCTGGGAGGCGGACGGGCGTGGCCGATGCGGTGATCGATCTCAATGCGGACCTCGGTGAGGGGTTCGGGCGGTGGACGCTGACCGACGACGAGGCCCTGCTCTCCGTGGTGACCAGCGCCAACGTCGCCTGCGGCTTCCACGCCGGGGACCCTTCGACGATGCGCCGGGTCTGCGCACTCGCCGCCGAGCGCGGGGTCCGGATCGGCGCCCAGGTCTCCTACCGCGACCTGGCCGGCTTCGGCCGGCGCGCGATGGACGTCCCGCCGGATGAGCTGGCCGACGAGATCGCCTACCAGATCGGCGCCCTCCAGGTCTTCGCCCGCGCGGCCGGCTCCCGGGTCTCCTACGTCAAACCGCACGGCGCCCTCTACAACCGCGTGGTGGCCGACTCCGACCAGGCCGAGGCGGTGGTCGCGGGCGTGCTGCGGGCCGGGGCGGTCTGCGACGGCCCGCTGCCGGTGCTCGGCCTGCCCGGCTCCCGCCTGCTGGCCGTCGCCGACGGCGTCGGGCTGCCGGTGGTCGCCGAGGCCTTCGCCGACCGTGCCTACACCTGGGCCGGCACCCTGGTGCCCCGCCGCGAACCGGGCGCGGTGGTCCACGACCCGGAGGCGGTGATCACCCGCGCGGTCGGCATCGCCCGGGACGGCGTGGTGGAGGCCGTCGGCGGCGAGTCGATCGCCGTCGAGGCGCGCTCCCTGTGCGTACACGGCGACACCCCCGGCGCCGCCCAGCTCGCCTGGCGGGTACGCGGCGCGCTCGCCTCGGCGGGGGTGCGGGTGGAGGCCTTCACGTGACGGCACCGGACGGGGCAGCACCGGGCGGGGCGGCACCGGGCGGGGCGGCTGCTGTTGGCGGCCTTGGCGGGGCATCGGACAGCGAGCCGGGGGTGGCGCAGCAGCCGGAGCCCCCCGAGCTCCGGCGCGTCGGCGGTCGGGCGCTGCTGGTCGAGGTCGGCGGCACGGCCGAGGTGAGCGCCCTGTACGGCTGGCTCCGGGAGCAGCAGGCGGCGGGCGCCCTGCCCGAGGTCGAGGAGATCGTCCCCGCCGCGCGGAGCGTGCTGCTGGACGGCGTCGCCGACCTCCCCGCGCTGACCGCCCTATTGCGAGCTCCCCGGCCCGCCGCGTCGACCAGTGCCCAAGGCCCACTGCTCGACGTCCCCACCGTCTACGACGGCGCCGACCTCGCCGAGGTGGCTGCCCGGTGGGGCGTCTCCACCGAGGCCGCGGTCCGGATCCACACCGAGGCCGAGTACGAGGTCGCGTTCTGCGGCTTCGCCCCCGGTTTCGGCTACCTCACCGGTCTGCCCGAGCGGTACTGGGTGCCGCGCCGCGACACCCCGCGCAGCTCCGTCCCGACCGGCTCGGTCGCCCTGGCCGGCCCGTACACCGGGGTGTACCCGCGGTCCTCACCCGGTGGCTGGCAGCTGCTCGGGCGGACGTCGCTGGCGCTCTGGGACACCGGGCGCGACCCGGCCGCGCTGCTGGCGCCGGGCGTGCGGGTACGGTTCACTGCCGTGCGCGCCGCGGCCGAAGGTGGCGGCCGCGGCCGGGCCGGGGGCCCGTCGAGCAGGCGCGGTGAGGGAGGCCGGTGAGGGTGGTGACCGAGCTGGAGGTCGTCCGGCCGGGCCCGTTGACGACCGTTCAGGACCTCGGCCGACGCGGTGTCGCCCACCTCGGGGTGCCCCGGGCGGGCGCGCTGGACGAGCCCGCGATGCGCGCCGCCAACCGGCTGGTGGGCAACGACGCGGACGCGGCCGTGCTGGAGACCACCCTCGGTGGGGTCGCCCTGCGCGCACTCGGCCCGGTGCTCCTCGCCGTCACCGGCGCGCCGGCCCCGGTCCTGGTGGACGGTCGCCCCGCGGCCTGGGGCGCGGCCGTCGCCGTCCCGGCCGGCGCGGTGGTCGAGGTCGGGGCCGCCACCCACGGAGTGCGCGGCTATCTGGCGGCGGCGGGCGGGATCGCCGTCCCGCCGGTGCTCGGCAGCCGCTCGGCCGACCTGCTGTCCGGACTCGGGCCCGCCCCGCTGGCCGCCGGCGACCGGCTGCCGGTCGGACCGCCCCCCTCGTACCGGCCGCTACCCGACCAGGTACCGCTGCCCGCTCCCCCGGCCGAGCTGGTGCTGCGCCTGGGCCTCGGACCGCGCGCGGACTGGTTCGAACCGCAGTCGGTCGCCTGGCTGGCCCGCGAGCACTACCGGGTCGCCCCGGCCAGCAACCGGATCGCGCTCAGGACGGACGGCCCGGCCGTCACCCGGGCCCGGGGCGGCGAGCTCCCCAGCGAGGGCATGGTGCTGGGCGCCGTCCAGATCCCCCCGGACGGCCGACCGGTGGTCTTCCTCGCCGACCACCCCACCACCGGCGGCTACCCCGTGGTCGGCGTCGTCCCCCCGGCCGACCTGGCCGGCGCCGCCCAGGCCCGCCCGGGCACCCCGGTCCGGTTCGTCCTGCTCCCGGGGTGAGCGCCTGGCCTTCCGGGGCTTCCGGAGTGAACCGGGCCGCCGCCGTACGGCCACCGGGCCTCGCCGCTACTCGAAGCAGGTCGGACAGGGCGTGGTCGCCACCCGGGCGGTGTTGCCCGCGGTGGCGCGCAGCGGCTGCTCGTCCGTGATGTGGTGACCGGAGACCGGCACGGCCACCCAGCCGAACTGAGGCGCCGTCAACGTGCTCGCCGTGAGGTGGGAGCAGCCCCGGCGGTGGGCGTAGCCGGTGTTCGAGATGATGACCGCCGCCCCCTCCGGCCAGCCCGCCCAGGGCGCGCCGGGGGCGTTCCGGCGGTGGTCGGCCCGCGGAACGGAACCGTCGGCCGGGCAGTCGCACCAGAGCATGTCGCAGCGCTCGCACCGCTCGTCGGCCATTTCCCGCCCCTTTGCCTCGATACCCGATGGGGCGGATTTTACGGCGGGCGGGCCCTGCGGCGGGCGGGCCCGGTTGCGGGCAGACGGGTGCCGGGGCGCGGGGGACGGCCGGCTCAGCGGCCCAGCAGGGCCTCGGCGACGACACGTTGGGCCGGGTCGATGGCGGGTGAGCCGTCCTCGATGTCCCACAGGGCGTTCTGCAGGATCCGGGCGAGGGTCCAGGCCGCGGCGCGGGAACGGTCGAGGTCGAGGACGTCGGTCATCAGGTCGAAGCGGCGGTGCAGCGCCCGCGGGACGTCGCCGGTGGCGGCGAGGTCGCTCCAGCGGTTGCGAAGGGCCGGGAGGAGTTCGAAGGCCGGATCCCCGGCGAGCGGCTTCGGGTCGATGGCGAGCCAGGGGGCGCGGGGGTCGGGCCCGAGCGCGGCGAGCACGTTGTCGTAGTGCAGGTCCCAGTGCAGGAGGCGGTCGCCGGGTTCGCCCCGCACCTCGCGCAGGGCGGCCGCGCAGTCGGCGAGCAGGCGGCGGTCGGCCGGGTCGACGAGCCCCGAAAGCCCCTCCGGGGTATCGGCCAGCAGTGTGTCGGCGATGTCGGACAGCCGGCGCAGACCGGGCGGCGCCGGGTGGGCGGTCAGGTCGGCCAGGAGTTCGGCGAGGGTGCGCAGCGCGGCGGTGGCGTCCGGTACGGCGAGCAGTGAACGGTCCCGGTCCAGGCGTTCGAGCAGCATCGCACCGGAGGCCTGCTCCTGGTCGAGCAGTCGGACGGCGCTCCGGCCGGCCCAGACGCGCAGGGCGGCGGGCTCGCCCACCGTCTCCCCGTCCACCGGCTGGAGCTTGAGGACGGCGGGCGTGCCGTCCGTACGCAGCACGGGGAGCACCAGCGCGACCATGCCGTGGGCGGGCGGACCGTCCGGGCGCAGCGCCCAGCGCTCCATCAGCTCCTCGGCGAGCAGCGGGAGGCCGACCGCCCAGACCCGGCCGGCCTCGCCGAGGGAGTCGGTCAGCGAGTCCGCCAGGGCTTTCGGCACCCGGGGCGGGGCGGGGGCCTGCCCGGAGGCTCCTTCAGGAGTCGCGGCGCGGTCGGGGACGGCGGCGGAGGCGGCGTTCGTCATGGGCGGTGGCTCCTGCTGGCGGGGCGGGCTTCGACGGGCGCCCTCGGAGAGGGCGGAACGACGTGCGGGTACGAGCCGGGTCGCGGATGCGGCACGTCGCGCCGGGGTGGCCCGACGTGTCGGCGGCCGGGCCCCGACGGGTGGCATTCCGTGCCGGTGAGGCATGGCGCGCCGGGGTGACATGACCTGCCACCTGCACGGCAGGCACCTGCACAACGCGCCGGCCGCACCTGCCGTGCCGGGCCACGCCATGCCATGCCGTGCCCCGACATGCCACCCCGGCACGACGTGCCGGATCGACGCCGCCCACCCGGGGCGTGCCAGGGGTGGCACATCACGCCGGGGTGGCACGTCGCGCCGGGCTGACACAAGGCGCCACTCCAGCACGACACGCCACTCCGGCACGTCGTGTCAGTAACTGCCCAGCGTCTCGGCGACAGCCTTTGCAAAGTCGTCCGGGTTGTCGAACATGATGTTGTGGCCGGAGTCCGGAATCGCCGTCACGACCACACCGGCCTCCCGCAGGCGCTCCTCGCCGAGGAGTTCGCCGTCGGCCTCGGGGTAGAGGAACGCACGCGGGACGTCCAGCTCGAGCAGCATCTCGCGCATCGTCGGGACGGTGCCACGGGTCCCGTGGACGGCGGTGCGGTGGAGCGCCTCGGGGCCCGCCAGCCGCATGGTGGACCACCAGAACGGCCCGACCCACTGCTGCACCTCCTGCAGCCCCCCGGTCAGGAACTCCTCCTCGGTGAAGGTGGCGATCCCGCTGCTGCCCGGACGACGGGTGGGAGTGATCGGGTCGAGGTTGGAGTCCACCAGGACGAGCCGCGAGACCAGGTGCGGGTGCCGGTAGGCCAGCACGATCGCGACCGAGCCGCCCATGCTGTGCGCGACCACCTCGACACCCGTCACACCGGCGGCGTCCAGGGCGGTCGCCACCGCGTCGGCATGGGCCTCCAGGGTGTACGAGAAGTCGGCAGGCCGGTCGCTGATGCCGAAGCCCAGCAGGTCGAGCAGGAGCGAGCGGCGCCCGGCGAGCAGCGGGTGGACGGCGGCGGCGGCGAAGTAGACGGGCGAGCTGGCACCGAGGCCGTGCAGGTAGAGCCGGGCCGGGCCGGTCCCGGGGATCTCCACCCAGCGGATCCGGTCGCCGTTCGGGGTGACGGGGGCTTCTCGCATGGCATTGCTCCTTGCTGGGCGCGGGAACGCGGGAACGCGGTGGGAAACGCTCGACGACGAATGCCCCTGGGCGAACCCGGAGCGTTCGAGTGAGACCGTTCGAGTGAGACAATACATCGACGTCGAGGTATAGCGACATCGATATACCGAAGCGCATCTGAGAGAGTGGCCCCATGCTGAAACTCGCGATCCTCGGGTTCCTCCACGACCGGCCGCTGCACGGCTACGAGCTGCGCCGACACCTCGCCGCACTCACCGGCCACGTCCGACCGATCAGCGACGGCACGCTCTACCCGGCGATCAAGCGACTGGAGGCCGCGGGCCTGCTGGTGCGCGAGACCGAGCCGGGGACGGTGGCGGCACCGCGGCACACCCTCCACCTCACCGAGGCGGGCCAGGCGGCGCTCCTCGACCGCCTGCGCGCACCGGAACCCCTGGACATCAGCGACGAGAACCGCTGGTTCACCGTGCTCAGCTTCCTGCGCCACCTGTCCGACCCCGCCGAGCAGGCCGCCGTCCTGCGCCGCCGGCTCGCCTTCCTCGGCGAGCCGGCCAGCTTCTTCTACGACGGCGACCGGCCGGTCGGCGCGGAGGAGTTCGCGGACCCGTTCCGCCGCGGCATGCTGCTGATCGCCCGGGCGACCACCGACACCGAACTGGCCTGGCTGCGCGAGACCCTGGCCGACCTGGAGACCCCGCAGCAGTAGGCCGCGACGCCGACAGCCCGCCCCCCCCCCCCCCCCCCCCCACACCCCCCGGGGCCGGCCGCGCCCCCCCCCCCCGCGCCGCCCCCCCCGCCCCGCGCCCCCCCCGGCCCCCCCCCCGGGGGCCCCCCCGGGCCGCGGCCTCGAGGCGCACCCGGCGCGGGGCGCTCAGTGCTGGTGGTGGGCGTGGACGACCGCGTGGCCGCGACCGCGGGCGATCATCCACCGGTTGACCGGGACGGTCAGGAGGAAGGCGAGGGCGAGCGAACCCGCCAGGGCGAACCAGAACAGCACGTCACCGAGGCCGGCGTCCATCGCACCCGGGACGGTGACCATCACGGTGTTGTCGATCAGCTCCATGACCAGGATCGAGACGGTGTCCGCGGCCAGCGCCACCTTGACCGCCGCACGGACGTCCAGGCCGGCCCGCAGGACGCCGCGCATGGTCAGCGCGTAGCCGAAGACGAAGGCCAGCAGGACCGAGAGCGCCACGGTCGCACCGCTGTGCAGGCCGAAGGCGGTGCCGAGGACCATCCCGAGGATCTCGCCGATGGCGCAGCCGGTGAGGCAGTGCAGGGTGGCCTGCGCGGCGGTCCGCCAGCTTGCCGCGCCCCCCTGGTCGCCGTGGCCGTGGTGGCCACCGTGCCCGGCATGCCCGGCGAGCTCGCCCGGGTGGTTCTCATGCTGCAGGTGCTCGTGGTGCGCGGGCTGTGCCATGTCGTCCTCCGCGTGCTCTCCGGCGCCGGTTCCCTCGGTGCTTCGATGCCCACCATATACCCCCCAGGGGTATCCAGGCCACCTTTGGGGTGCCTCCGAATCACACCCCGCCCGCCGCACCTCCCCTCCCGCGCCCGACCTCCCCGCCCCCGGGCCCCCTTCCCGAAGACGCCCGCCCGTGTTCCGATGGACCGCATGACCATTGAGCGACGCAGGGGCTACGACGGGACGGGACCGGGGGCGATCACGCCGGACGGCTGCGCCGTCGAGCTCTGGGAACGACTGCTGGTCGGCGACGAACCGGAGGTGATCGCCCGGGCGGTGCCCGCCGGCGCGCGCATCCTCGAACTCGGCTGCGGGGTGGGCCGGGTGACACACCCTCTGACGGAGCTCGGGTTCCAGGTGACGGCGGTGGACGAGTCGGCCGAGATGCTGGCCCGGGTCCGCGGCGCCCGGACGGTCCGCAGCCCGATCGAGCACCTGGACCTCGGCGAGCGCTTCGACGTCGTCCTGCTCGGATCCTTCCTGGTGCACGCGGGCGACCCGGCCGTCCGCCAGGGCCTCCTGGACACCTGCCGCCGACACCTCGCCGACGGCGGCTGCGTGCTGATCCAGCGCGAGGGCGCGGACTACCACGACAACGTGCCCCGCGAGCGCCGGCTCAGCCCGGACGGCGTGGCCCGCGTGGTGTCGGACACCCCGGTGGAGCCGGGCGTGCACTCCGTCCTGATGGAGTTCGAGTTCCCGGACGCGCGCTGGACCCACACCTTCCGCTCCCGGCCGCTCGACCCGGCCCAGTTCGAGCAGGCCCTGGCGGATGCCGGGCTGGCCGTGGACGCCTATCTGACGGAGGACCGAACCTGGGTCCGCGCACTCGCGACGGACTGACCTCCCAGGGGCCGCACTGCGGGGCGGTGGGGGCGGCGCGGAGAGTCGTCACCTTCACCGCGTACCATGGCGCGCGCGCCGGGCCTGCGCGCGGCCCGAGCGCCGGGCGGGACCGGCCGTTCGCATGCCATCGGCATGTGCCACAGGCATGCCGTCGGCATGCTCCCGCACCGACCAGCAAGGACCACTGATGCGCATCGAGCGACGGATACCCTGGGCGGGTGTCCGGTGATCGACTGGTTCCACGGGGCCGTCCTCGGCCTGATCCAGGGTCTCACCGAGTTCCTGCCGATCTCCTCCAGCGCCCACCTGCGGGTCTTCTCGGCCCTGCTGGGCTGGGACGACCCGGGCGCGGCGTTCACCGCCGTGACCCAGCTCGGCACCGAGTCCGCGGTGCTGATCTACTTCCGCCGCGACATCGCCTCGATCGTGAAGACCTGGACGCTCTCGCTGTTCCGTCCGGCGCTGCGCTCGCACCAGGACGCCCGGATGGGCTGGTTCGTGATCATCGGCACCCTGCCGATCGGCATCCTGGGCAAGCTGTTCCAGGACACCATCGAGACCAACCTCCGCGACCTGCGGATCATCGGCACCACCCTGATCGTCTTCGGCCTGATCCTCGCGGTGGCCGACCGCACCCGGGCGGTCCGGCACGCCAAGCCGATCAGCGACCTGACCCTGCCGCACGCGGCCGGATACGGCCTCGCCCAGGCACTGGCGCTCATCCCGGGCGTTTCGCGCTCCGGCGGCACCATCAGCGCGGGACTGCTGCTCGGCTACAGCCGCGAGGCGGCGGCCCGCTACTCGTTCCTGCTCGCCATCCCGGCGGTGCTGGCCTCGGGCCTGCTGGAACTCTTCAAGATCGGCGAGGGCCCGGCGCCCGCCTGGGGTCCGACCATCCTGGCCACCCTGATCGCCTTCGTGGTCGGCTACGCCGCGATCGCCTGGTTCCTGAAGTACATCTCGAACAACAGCTTCATGCCGTTCGTGGTCTACCGCGTCCTGCTCGGCATTCTGATCATCGTCCTGGTGAGCGTCGGCACGCTCAGCCCCGACGCCGGCGTGGTCAAGTAGCGCAGGAACGAGAACGCCGTTGCAGCACGCCGGACCCGATCCTCAGCACGGCAGCGCCGGTCCGGCGCCGCGACGGAGGCGGAAGCGGCCGGCCGGCCGGACACGGCACGGCACGGCACGGCAAGCGAACGGCCCAGGCGCAGAAGCGCCCGGGCCGTTCGTCGTACCGGGCCACCGGCCCGAAGGGGATCTAGCGCCCGCGCTCCCGGGCGGCGGTCAGGCGGCCGCGGACGGCGGCATGGACCTCGGCCTCCTCGGCCGGGTCGGCGGCGAGGCGGCGCAGGCGCTCCAGCACGCGGGCGTCGCCGGTGGTGGCGACATGCCGGGCGGCGAGCTCCCGGGTGGCCTCCTCGCAGTCCCAGAGGCACTCGACGGCCGGACCCTCGGGGAAGTGCACGTCGGTCACGGCGAGCGCGCGGGCCGCACGGCCGCGCAGCTCGGACGAGGCGGCCTCGCCGTAGATGTGGCGCAGGACGGGGACGGCTCCGGCGGCGGCCAGCCGCCCCGCGCCGTCGACCAGCGACCCGAGCCCGGTACCGGAGACCCCGCGCACCGAGACCCAGCGGCGCAGCCCGTCGACCACCAGGGGCGCGTCACAGGCCTCGCCGGCATCGGCCAGCAGCTGGACGGCGGCCTCCCCGAGGGCGCTGTCGGCGCCGCCGGTGGCCGGGTCGGCCCAGCGGCGGGCGTGGGCGAGGGCCTCCGGGCCGCGCATCCGGCCGAGCAGCTCCAGGGCGGTGCGCACGATCCGGTCGTCGACATCGGCGGCGGCGGCCTCGATCAGCACGGCGGCGGCCGGGTCCTGTTGGTCGACCAGGTAGCGCAGGGCGGCCCGCCGGGCTCCGGGCAGACCGCCACCGGCGGCCTCCAGCACGGCGGGACGGTCCTCGGGGCGCACCACGGCGGCCAGGCAGCGGGCGGCCGCGGCCGCCCGGCGGTCGCCGGCGTCGGGGCCGGACGGATCACCGTCGGACCCCCGGGCCGACTCGGGGCGGTCGGGCGGCCGGGTGAAGGCGCCGGCGGTCAGTCCGCCGAGGTCGCCCTGGTCGGCCCAGACCAGCACGTCGGCGGTGGACCAGCCGGGGGTGGCGCCGCTGCGGTTCAGCTGGCGCTGCCAGACGTCGAAGGGGGACTGCTCGCTCGCGGCGGCGACCCTCGGGTGGTAGGCGGCCCAGAGCCGCCAGGGCCTCGGCTCGTACGCGCCCCGGATGACCTCGCGCAGCTCGGCGTCGCCCTCGGGGCCGGGCGCGAACCGGTCCAGCACCGCGGTGCCGAGCAGCAGCAGGCCGCGGTCGTCGTCGCGCAGCGCCAGCTCGTCCAGGGCCCACGCCCAGTTGGTGCCGGTGGCGGCGTACTCGCGCAGCATCAGCAGCGCGTCGCGCCGGCCGTACGCGGCGAGGTGGCCCAGGACGGACAGCGCGAGGCCCGTCCGGCCCTCGTCGTCGTCGAGGAGGTCCTCCGGGTCGTGCAGGTGGTCCTCGATGCCGCCGAGCGGCGCCTCCAGCTCCATGTAGAGGCGTGCGTAGTAGAGGGAGCGGTTCTCGACCTGCCAGTCGGCTCGCGGATCCCTGGTGACGCACTCCTGCAGCGCGGCGATGGCTTCGGTGCGGTCGGCGGCCAGCGCATGGAGCTGCCCGTCACCGCGGCCTCGCTGAAGGAGGCCGAGGAGGCTGGCACTAGGTGCTATCACTGGCTCGAACATGAGGTCAGCATCCGTTGCGGCGGTCGTAGTGGCAACGGGATTTCCGTCGCCGGGGTCTCTGGTCGGTACTGCGGTGGGCGCCCGGGCGCCGGAATCACCGAAGGTTACCGCCTGGGACGCCCCACCGCACACAGGGCAATGGACCCGTGCACCGCACTGGCATATGCCGCAGGAATTTTGCCGGGATCTCGGCAAATCCCTCACCGGGGGGACGCGGCTGTGCGACAGTCGTTCCACCACCCCGCCCTGCCCCCGGCCCGATGGATCTGCTATGAGCCCTTCCAGCCCCGCCGCCCGTCCGCCGGGCACCGCCATGGCGGAAGGCCCGGCGGACAGCCCCGCGGACGAACCGGCAGGCGACCCGGCCGCCTCGGCGACGGGCCCGGCGGACGACGCAACGGACGGCAGCGTGGGCAGCACGATGGACGGCACCGCACAGACGCCGCCCGGACCCGGCGTCGGCTCGGCCGAGTGGGACCTCCTGACCGACGACATCCGGTGGTCGGCGGAGACGTTCCGACTGCTCGGGTGCGACCCCGGGCAGGCCCCGCTCAGCCTCGACCGGCTGCCCGACCGGCTCGACGAGGCCGACCGGCCGCTGCTGCGCCGGATGATGACCGACGCCCTGGTGCACGGACGCTGCGCGGTCGGCACCGTCGTGGTCCGCCGGCCCGGCGGCGGGCGCGGCGCGGTCGAGTGCGCGGGCGAGCCCGTGATCGGCGTGGACGGCACCGTCACCGCCCTGCGGATGATGCTCCGCCCGGCCTGACGGAACCCGGCCTGACGGAACCCGGCCCGACCGAACGCGACCCGCCCGAAGTCGGCCAGCCCGGACCTTCGGCACCGACGAACCCGGCCGCCCGAGACCGAGCCGCCTCGAACCCGACTCGAAGCCCGACCCGCCGAAGCCCTGCTCGAACCCGGCCCAGACCCTGCCCGGACACCACCGGCCCGAACCCGACCGGGGATCAGGCCAGCTTCGGCCGGTTCTTGGCGTCCGCCGTCCGCAGCTCCCGGCCCAGCTCGGCCCGGAGCTCGTCCACCACCGGCAGGCCCCGGTAGCGGGCGGTCAACCGGTACATCTCCCGCAACCGGTCCCAGGTGCGGTGCGAGGAGTTCTGCCCGATCAGGTTCATCACCATCTTGGCCTGGAACTCGGCCGCGTCCGGCTCACCGGTGATCCAGTGCAGCGAGGCCAGCGTGAGCCGGTCGAACAGCGCCGAACGCAGCTGCCCCGTGCCCTCGCGCAGCTTGATCACCCGCTCGGCGTGCCGACGGGCCTGCGGGGCCGCCGACGGGTCGTGCTCGGAGAGCGTGCGCAGCACCAGCGCCTGCATCCCGCGCAGCTCGGCCTCGTCGAACAGCTGCATCCAGGACGGCGGCGGCTCGGTCACGTCCTCGGCGAAGAGGTCCTCCGCCTCGCCGAGCAGCCGATAGGTGTCCTGCGAGTGCCCGATCGAGGCGTGCGCCCAGGCTTCCACGGTGTTCAGCATCGCCCGCGTCCTGGGCAGCACCCGGCCGCCGCTGGCCCTGGCCGCGGACATCAGGTCGAGCGCGTCGTCGGCCCGGCCGAGGTGGACCATCTGCCGGGCGGCCCGGGAGATCGCCTCGCCGGCCCGCGGTCGGTCGCCGGCCTCCTTGGCCGACTCCGCGGCGATCATGAAGTACTTCTGCGCCGTCGACTCCAGGCCCACGTCGTGCGACATCCAGCCGGCCAGCACCGCCAGGTTGGCGGCGACCAGCCACAACCGCTGCTCCACCACCTGGCTGTGGCGGTGCGTCAACAGCCCGCCCACCTCGTTGAGCTGGCCGACCACCGCCTTGCGCTGCAGGCCGCCGCCGCGCGCCGCGTCCCAGGCCCGGAAGACCTGGACGGAGCGCTCCAGCGCCTCCACCTCGTCGAGCCCGACCGGGCCCGCGTCGTACACATCCACCACCGGCCGCGCACCGCCCTGGGTGACGACCTGCCGGGGGCCGGGGACCTCGGCCGCGTACGCGACCGCGTCCCCTCCCAGCCAGCCCTTCAGGGAGTCGGCGATGACCGCCCCGGCCGTGAGCGCGGCGCCCGCGCCCACCAATCCACGTCGGTTGAGCATGAGGTCCATTCCCGTGAACTCGGTGAGGACCGCGGCCGTTCGATCCGGCTCCCATGGCACTGCTGCGGACTGCGCCGCTCCGGACCTGGTGGGCCGGTGTCGTTCCAGACCGAGGTCCTCAGTGGTGACGACACGGCCGAGCCGCTCCGTGAACACGGCTGCCAACACCCTCGGCACCGGATCGCGCGGGATCTCCCCCTGCTCGATCCAACGTCGCACCCTCGAGGTGTCGGTGGACAGCTGCTGCTGTCCCATCGCGGCACCCCGACGGTTGACCAGCCGCGCAAGCTCGCCCTTGGACCATCCGGCCAGGACGAACAGATCGGCGAGTCGGGTGTTGGGTCCCCTGCTCACGTGAAGCCCCCAGGTTCCTCGGCTGGTTCGAGGCTAGAGGCTCCGTCATGTGCCAGGCGAGCATTCGCCAGGCTTCGCCAGGGTCCGCCACATTACTAACCAGTGCCGTCCGGGTGTCATGTAGAGGTGCGCCACCTCGCCCCTCGGGTCGGAGGCGCCCAAGGCCGGGTCCGGGGTCCTCCCCCGTCCGTGTCACAGGGCGTCCCCGGTCCTCACCCGAGGGGGTGGCGCGGCCGGGTGGCGCGGGGGCGCCGGGCACGGCCACGGCAGCACCGGTCGACCGCATTCCCCAGGGTGCGGGCGGCCGGTCCACTGCCGCAGGGGCTTCGGCCCCGCGTCCGTGCCCGGCGCCCGCGCTCCACCCATCGCACCGGGCAAGGGCCGCCGCCACGCCAGGAAGCACACGGCACCGGCCTCCCCGCACCGCGGGGCCCACCCGCCGACGGACAGGAAGGGACCACCCTCACCCCATGTACTCCTCAGCGACCACCCCCACGCCGACCGCGACCCGCACCGCGCTGCGCCCCCCCACCGCAGCCACCGGCCGTCCCGGCCCGAAGCAGGTGCCGCCGAGCCGCCCCGCGGCCCCGCGCGGTGCCGACGGCCGGTCCACGGACGCGCGGGGCCAGGCCGGCCGTGCGGCGCTGGGACTGCGAACCCCCGAGGCCTCCCCGGCCACCGCCCCCCGGCCCCCCTTCGCCCGTCCCGGCGACGGCCGGGCGCTGCGTCCGCCGCACCGCCCGGGCCAGCCCGGCGGTCCCGAGCGGATCGACCCGGCCGCCCTGCAAACCCCGACGGTGCGGGCCGCCCTCGCGAGCGTCGCGCGGATATGCCCCGCGTTCACCCCGCGCCAGGTGCTGCGGGAGGGGAGCCGCCACATCCTGGTGGCGGGCACCATCGGGCGTGCCCCGGTGGTCGCCAAGTGCCTTTCCCCGCAGGCGGTCCGGGGTGAGCACTTCGAGCAGCTGGTGGCGGACTTCCACCACGAGGTCGCGGTCTACCGGGCCTTCGTCCGGCACCGTCCGCCGGTCCGGCTGCCCCGGCTGGTCGCGGCCGACCACGACCGCTGCGTGCTCGTCATGGAGCGCGTGCCCGGCAGGCCCGCCGCCCGCGAGCGCCACCCCGTCAACTCGCCCACCCCGGGCGAGGTCCGGGCGCTGCTCACCGCCGTCCGCACGCTCAACCTGTGGCGACCGCCGACCGACGTGTTCCAGCCACGGCTGGACTACCAGCTGGAGGTGGCCCGGTACCACTCGGTGGGCCAGCTCACCGACCGGGACGCCGGCGACCTGCGCGGCCTGCTGCACGGCCTGAGCCACACCCCGCTCCAGCTCTGCCACGGCGACGCGCTGCTCAGCAACATGCTGCTGGCGCCCTCCGGGCCGGTGCTGGTGGACTGGGAGCAGGCCGGCTGGTACCTGCCGGGCTACGACCTCGCGGTGCTGTGGAGCGTGCTCTCCGGGGACACCGCGGCCCGCCGCCAGATCAGCCAACTCGCCCAGAGCGGCGGCACGCTGGCCCGGGACGCGTTCCTGGTCAACCTGGTGCTGGTGCTGATGCGGGAGATCCGGCTGTACGACGTGCCGGGCGCCGGCGAGGAGCAGCGGATCATGATCCGCCGTCTGTACGACGACGCCGCGCTGGCCCGCCGGGCCGTCCGGGCCGCGGTCGGCACCCGTTGAGGAAGGTGCGCGCCGGGCTCGGGGCCTGACGTCAGGCCCCGAGCCCGGTCGGGTGTTGCGCGCCGGCGCGCGAGACCGGCGTACAACACCGGCGCGCGGGGCGGCCGCTGAGCGCGCGTCCGGGGCCGGGCTACGGCCGGGGGCCGCCGCGTTCCAGGGCGGCCCGCCCGGCGGCGTCCAGGACGGCCTCGTCCGGGGCGAGGTGCACCCGGCTGCTGAGCACGTCGCGCAGGTAGCGCTCCAGCGGGTGGCGCCGGCTCAGCCCCGGGTTGCCGGTCAGCGAGACCGCCTGCTGCACGGCGGCTATCGCGGCGCGGGTAGCCAGCAGGTGGGCGGGGCCGGTCCTGGCCACGGCGTCCGGCTCGGCCAGATCGACCCGGGGGGCCAGGCCGTTGACCAGTTCCTCGGCGCCGATCAACTGCGCCTCGATCTCGCCCAGGGCACAGCGGTAGCGGGGCAGGCTGCCGAGCGGCTCGGTCAGATTGGCCGGAGTGCGCTGGTTGAGGAAGCGGACCAGCCAGTCCTGGGCGGAGCGGGCGACCCCGAGGGCGACGGCGGAGAGCGCCAGGTCGTGCCAGGCTCGGGTGAGTTCGGCGGCGGCGGCCCGACCGGGGCCGGGTGCGGCGGAGGTCTTCGGCGCAGCCGACGCGTTCGGCGAGGCCTTCAGTGAGGCCTTCAGCGAGGCGGAGGCCCTCGGCGCGGTCAGGCCGAGCGCGAGGTCGGCCGGCACCCGGACGTCGTCCAGCACCACGTCGTGGCTGGCGCTGGCCCGCAGACCGAGCTGGTCCCAGGTCGGGTCGACCTCGATGCCCTCGCTCTCGCCCCGCACCAGGAAGGTGCCGATCCGCGGCACCGGCTCGTCGGTCCGCGCGGTGACGGCCATCCAGGCCAGCGCCTCGGCGCCGGCACAGTACGTCTTGCGGCCGCTGAGCAGCCAGCCGTCGCCCTCCCACCGGGCCACCGTGGCCGGCGGGCCACCGGCCCCGTGGGTGCCGCCGCCCTGACCGCCGGGCTCCGCGCGCAGGGTGCTGACCAGCGCCGGGCCGCGCCGGGACTCGGTGAGCAGCCGCCGGTAGCCGGCCGTCGGCCAGGGCGCCGTCCGGGCCTGCTCGGCGTGCTGAAGCAGGGTGAACGCGGTGACCACGGCCACCGAGGCGTCCCCGCGCCCGAGTTGGGCGAGCACCCGGACGACGTCGGCGAGCGTGCCACCCGGTCCGCCGTACCGCTGGGCGACCGTCAGGGTGAGCAGTCCGGCCTCGTGCACGGCCTCGATGCCCTGGTACGGGAAGGTCGCGTCGCGGTCGTGCTCCTCCGCGCGGGCGGCGAGCAGGTCGACGACCCGGGGCAGTCCGGCGAGCGCGGCGGCGAGCGGCGACTCGTCGCCGGTGGTGGTGGTCGCGGTGCTGGTCATGGTGCTGGTGCCTCCGGGCGGCAGCGTGGGCTCGGCAACTGCGGGCGGCACGCCGGACGGGCGTGCGGTACCGGTTGGCGGCCCCGGAGGTCAGCGCAACGTCCGCCCCCGGATCGGCGCCGGCCGCTCGGCCGACCGCCCACCGCCTCGGGGACGAATCCCCCTCAGTGGCCCGGACACGCCGCGCTGGCGGTGCGCCGCAGGTCCAGATAGCTGCGGCGGGTCAGCAGCGGGAGACGGCACGACATGTTCGCGACTGTACGAAGCGGTGATCGAAACCGTCAAGCAGCGCCCGGGGAGCGGGCCCCGGCCCGAGCGGGCCGACGCACCCGGCCGGCGCACCGGCCCACCGGGTTCAGCCCTGCTGGAACATGTCCGCCGGGAGCGGCTTGAGCAACTGGTAGAGGTCGTCCGAAATCGGCCGGTCCCAGGAGGCGATGGTGACCTGGACGCCGTCGCTGCGCCCGAACTGGGAGCAGAACACCCGACCCTCGCTGACCTTGACCTTCTTCACGATCAGCAGGTCGTCGCCGAGCATCACGGGGAAGTCCTCGACCGAGACGAACTCGACCGGTTCCTCGTTCTCCAGCGCCGCGAGCAGCTGCCGGACCTCGAAGGGCACCTCGTCCCCGGTCTCCCTGGCGGGCGAGCCCTCGGGGAGGTTGCCGATGAACATCGCCGGGCCTCTGCCCCCGAACAGGTCGTAGCGCAGGAAAATACCCTGGCAGGAGCCGTCCGGGCCGGTCATCATGGCCGCACCGAAGTCGCCGGGCCAGTCGCCCGGGTCCATCGCGAGCACGTCGAAGTCCGGGCCGGCGGGCTGTCCGGAGCGACGGCGGAGAAAAGACATGGGAACATCGTACGTGCCCGGCACACCGCGTTCGCGGGGTGGGTGGGGCACCGGACGGAGATCCACGCTCAGAGACCAATGTTGACTCTGAGCAACCGTCCGGGCTACGTTCGGTTCAGCACGACAGCCGTTCTGGGTTTCACCCTCCGGGGGGACGGCATGTCGCAACGCGGCCCTACACGCGTATCCCTCACTGTGCACATCGTCGTGCCGATCCGCCGAGCACCCAGCTTCGTCGTCGCACACAGCACAGCACACAAGCCAACAGTTCCATGTCACACAAGCAAGGTCCGCGGGGCCCCGGCCCGTCGCTCCCGCGGATCTGCTCGGGACGCCGCCGCGTGGGGGCGTGCGGGTCCCGAGCACCCGGTTCCGCCGTCGAGTCGCTCTCGGCGTCGGTGCCAGCCTCCCGGCGACTGCCGGCCCCTTGTGGGCCGGGACCGGCCGACGCACCCCGGTGCGAAGGGGATGACTGGGAGGCAGGCCTGGCTAGCGCTGCCGGGCCACACAGCAGGCGCCGTGTCTGGCCGCGTGGGGGCGGTGGGCACGGCGTCTGCCTGTGCTCATACTCTGAGCTGCGTTTGTCTAACAGTCAACAGAAATTATGACGGGGCACGCTCAAGCGATGATCTGTGACCTGGCGGGTAGGGAAACGTGACCTGCCGGGCGTTGTTCGGGGGTTTGGCGGGGGTTCGGCGGCCCGCCAGGTCTGCACCAACGGGCAGGGCTGGAGTCGCTTCGCTGCCCCTAGGCGCTGGCCGGAGCGCCTGCGCGTGACACCGCCCGGGGGCGTCAAGGGCCGGCCGGTCAAGGACCTGGCCGTCAAGAACCCTGCAGTCGAGGATTCGCCCGCCAGGCCCGTCCGGAGGCGGTCCGTCCGGACCGGCAGGCCCTGGGGGCCGACTAGGGCCTTTCTTTTGGATCAGCGGGCGGACCAGATGAAGATGCCCGCGATGTGGAGTCCGGCCTGGAAGACGGTGGCGGTCTTCTCGTAGC
>NZ_JBICZP010000031.1:0-44364 GCF_043202015.1 Kitasatospora sp. NPDC048239
GAAGATCGTCGAGACCCTGATCGAGGAGGCCCTCAAGCTCGCCGAGCAGATGCAGGCCGACGGCGTCGAGTCCGGCGCCCCCACCGTCACCGCCGGGGAGTGACCGGCGGACGGTAGTTTCCGGAAGCGGGGCCGTCCGTCCACGGACGGCCCCGCGGCCGTAGCCGGGTGGGGCCACGGAGTAGGGTGCGGCCAGAGTCGTCTCAGTGAGGTGCTGTCTCGATGCTCGATCGAGGTGTGATGCTCCCCAGCTCGTTCCAGGTCGCCCGCGCGCTGGCGACCACCCGTGTCCTGGAGGCACCGGACCTGGCGGACACCCTGGAGGTGCTGCGCCGCAACCCGGTCGCCAACGCCTTCGTCGCCACCCGGGTCGAGGCCGTCGGGCTCGACCCCTGGCGGCTCGGCGGGGAGATGTGGGGCTGGTACGACGAGCACGGCGAGCTGGACGCGCTCTGCTACGCCGGGGCCAACCTGGTGCTGGTGAACGCCGGGCCGGCCGCCGTCCAGGCCTTCGCCGAACGGGCCCGCCGCCAGGGCCGCCGCTGCTCCTCGATCGTCGGCCCGGCCGACGCGACCGCCGCGCTCTGGGCGCTGCTGGAGCGCAGCTGGGGGCCGGCCCGCGAGGTCCGGGCCCACCAGCCGCTGATGGCCGCCACCGTGCCGTCCGCCGAGATCGCGCCCGACCCGCTGGTGCGGCGGGTGGAGCGCAGCGAGGTCGAGACCGTGATGCCGGCCTGCGTGGCGATGTTCACCGAGGAGGTCGGGGTCTCCCCGCTGGCCGGGGACGGCGGGCTGCTCTACCAGGCCCGGGTCGCCGAACTCGTCTCCACCGGGCGCTCGTTCGCCCGCTTCACGGACGACGGCCAGGTGGTCTTCAAGGCCGAGATCGGCGCCGTCACCGAGGGCGCCTGCCAGGTCCAGGGCGTCTGGGTGGCCCCCGAGTACCGCGGCCGGGGCCTGTCCGAGACGGGCATGGCGGCCGTCCTCGACATCGCCCTGCGCGAGGTCGCCCCGGTGGTCTCGCTGTACGTCAACGACTACAACCTGCGGGCCCGCGCGGCCTACCGCCGGGTCGGCTTCCGCGAGGTCGGCGCCTTCATGAGCGTGCTGTTCTGATCCCCGACCGCGTTCGGGCCGTACGGGTAGTAACGTCCGGGGCATGGATCAGCTGACCGGGGTGACGATCGAGGCCATCGACCTTGCGGCCTGGGCGCCGCAGGCGCTCGAGGTCCAGGCGGTGGCGTTCGGGCTGACGCCCGAGGAGGTCGCCGTCCGGCTGCACATCGTCGGTCGGCACGCCCAGCAGCCCGGGGTGATCGCCTTGGGGGCGCTGAGCGGCGACCGGCTGGTCGGCTTCGGGTACGGGATGCCCAACCGCCGGGAGCACTGGTGGAGCACGGTGATCCAGCCCTACCTGGAGCAGCGCGGGTACGGGGACTGGCTGGACGAGGTCTTCGCGATCACCGAACTGCACGTGCTGCCCGGGTTCCAGGGCCAGGGCATCGGCTCCTCGCTGATCCGCACCCTCTGCGAGCGGTCCGGGCTGCGGCGCAGCATCCTCTCCGCGATCGACGCCGAGACGCCCGCGCGCCGGCTCTACCGGGCGCTCGGCTACCAGGACCTCGCGCGCGCCGTGCACTTCCCGAACACCGACCGGCTGTACGCGGTGATGGGCGCCGCACTGCCGCTGCGCGGGCGGCCGGATCAGAGCGCGCCGGCGAACTCCAGGTAGAGCTCGGCGTCCTCCCGGCGGCCCACCGCGAGGGCGCGCAGTCCGGTGGCCGCGGCGCGGAACAGCGTCCAGCCGCGCAGGCGCTCCTGGTCGACCTCCAGGGCGTCGGAGAGCTGGTGCAGCCGGCGGCGGACGGCGGCGGCCGCGCCGGGGGAGCCGATCAGGGTGTCGGCCCGGTCCATGGCCAGTCGGGCCAGGTCGTAGGCGCGCTCCCCGACCAGCGGCCGGGGGTCGATCGCCAGCCAGGGCGCGCGGTCGGCGGCGAGCACGTTGCCGTGGTGGAAGTCGCCGTGCAGCAGGAAGTCCTCCGTGGCGGAGGCGGTCAGGCCCTCGGCGCGCTCCAGGGCCTCGGTGACCAGGGCGTCGGCGTCGGCCGCGCCGGGAAGTTCGCGGTGGCGGCGCAGTTCGTCGGAGGTGGTCGCGACCCGGTCGGCGAGCGAGGGGAAGGGGTGGCCCTTGGAGGCCGGCACCCAGAGGCGGTGCAGCAGGCTGGTGGCCTCCAGCGTGGCCTTCGCCTCGGCGAGCGAGCGCAGCGGGATGTCTCCGTGCAGCCGCTCCAGCAGCAGGACCCCCTCGGCGGGGTCGGCGGCGAGCAGCAGGACGGCGCCGCGGCCGGCCCAGTGGGTGAGGGCGGCGTGCTCCTGGGCGGTCTCCGGGGTGACCAGCCCGGTCTTCAGGACGGCCGGGGTCAGGTCGTCGCGGTGGACGTACCCGACCAGGCTCAGACTGCCCCCGGGGTCGAGCACCCGCTCCAGCGTGAGGTCCCAGCGCGCGAGGTGGGCGGCCACCCGGGCGGGCAGCTCCGTGAGCCACTGCCGTCCTGCCGCGCCCCCGCCCTCGCCGACGCTTCGCGCCAGCCACTCGGGGACGGTGATCTGCCCTGGTGCTGCCGACATGCTGGCCTTCCGGTTGGTGCTTCCCCCGTGGTGCTACCTGTCCATTGTCGGCCATGCGACCGAAACCGCAGGTCAGCGATGAGGAGGGCGCGGGGGCCGGCTCAGGGGGCGGTGGTGGGGGAGGGCGTGGGGGCCGCAGAGCCGGTCGGGGAGCCGGTCGGGGAGCCGCTCGGGGAGCCGGACGGGCTGGTGGCGGGGTCGGGGTCGGGGAGGCCCGGGAAGGCGGTGGGGGCGGCGCCCCAGCGCTTGGCGCGCAGGGCGCTCTCGCGCAGCGCGTCGGCTGCGGCGGTGCGCTGCGGGCCGGTGACGGCGGTGACCAGGTCCGCGTAGACCGTGGTGAGCCTGGTCTCGAGGTGGGCGGCGAGCTTGGCGGCGCCCGCCGCGTCGGTGACCGCGAACGGCAGCTGGTAGCCGGCCGCGGCGGCACTCGGGGTGGCGCCGGTGCTGCTCACCAGCCGCTGCCAGGCGTCCCGCCGGGCCTGGTGGGCGGCGTAGGCGGTCCGGGCGTCGGTGCGCTGGTCCTCCGGGAGCCGGGCTCCGACCACGCCGTAGCCGTAGACGGCGGCGTGTTCGGCGCTCAGCGCGCCCTGGAATGCGGCGACCGCCTCGGCGCCGAGCGCCGCCCCGGTGCCGGACGCAGCGGCCGAAGCGGAGGCGGAGCTGGAGGGGGACAGCGAGGCCGATGCGGAGGCGGACGTGGAGGCCGACGGCGAGGCGGTGGGGGAGGCCGGGGTGGACGCCGTGGGCGCGCCGGTCTGCACCGGGGCCGGGGCGGCGGCGAGCGGGGCGCTGTCACCGAGCGCGACGGCGTGCAGCACCCCGGCGGCGGAGACCGAGGCGAGCAGCCGGGCCAGCTGCGGGGAGGCGGCGCCGAGGTCGGCGAGCCGGGCCTGCGCGGTCTGTCGTTCGAGCGAGGCGAGCGCCGCGGCGGTGGCGATGCCCGTCCCGGCGGCGGGAGCCGACGGCGAGGCCGCAGCGGAGCCCGCAGCGGAGGCCGGAGCGGAGGTGGTGGGGGAGGCCGATACCGGAGTGGAGGGGGAGGCCGACGGCAGCCCGGCGGCCAGCGCCGCCCGGTGCTGGACGACCTCCGCCCGCAGCGGCTGGAGCTGCGCCGCCTGCCCGGCGCCGGGGCCGGTCAGCAGGGCGTCGTACCCGGCGAGCAGCGTGTCGGTGGCGGCGACCGCGCGCAGCCGGACCGGCTCGTCCGGGTCCGGCCGGCGGCGTTCGCCGGGCGCGGTTGTGGTGTCCTTGCCGTCGTCGGTGCACGCGGTGAGCGCCGCGCCCGCGGCGAGGAGCACCCCGAAGGCCAGGAAGGTCCGTCGGCTGGGCGGCTGCATCGGCGTCACTCCGGGGCGTGTACGGGAGGACGGCCTGCCCGCCTGCCCTCGTTGGCGTGAATGATTACAGAATCCTCACGTTACCGGGCCCCGATTTCGCCGAGCGGTACCGCGGTCGACCGGTGTGAGCTTGCTCGCAGTGGGTGTCGCACGGCGGCCGGGCGCCGTGCGGAATCGGTGGTTGGCTCCCCGACCGGATAGGCTTTGGGCCGAGCTGCCGCGACCCGGCCTGCGCCGAACCGGGCGCCAGGGGGCGCGGTGCGACCTTCTGACAACAGCAGACGCGGCCGAGGAGTCCACCCGGATGAGCACCACCCACATCGACCGGCTGCGTGTGTTGCTGGAGCCCCTGGCCGCCCAGGCGGGCCTGGACCTGGAGGACGTGAAGGTCACCCAGGCGGGCAGTCGCCGGCAGGTGCAGATCGACGTGGACGCCGACGGCGGCGTGGACCTCGACGCCATCGCCGAGTTCAGCCGCGAGGTCGGCGAGGCCCTGGACGCGTCCGACGTGATGGGCAGCGGCGCGTACGTGCTGGAGGTCGGGTCGCCGGGGGCCGAGCGCCCGCTGGGCGAGCCGCGCCACTGGCGCCGCGCCGAGGGCCGGCTGGCGAAGATCCACCTGGTCGACGGCGGGGAGATCGTCGCCCGGGTACTGGAGGCCGACGAGGACGGCGCCCTGGTCGAGGTGCAGCCCGTGAAGGGCCGCGGCCGCGCCAAGGAGCGCCGTCTGGAGTACTCCGAGGTGGACCGGGCGCGCGTCCAGGTGGAGTTCAACCGCAAGGACGAGAAGCTCCTCGACGAGGCCCCGGACTTCGCGGACGACGAAGCCGACGAAGCCTCCGAGGAGGGGGACGACGGTGTGCAGTGAAGGCCTGCGCACCGACCGCACCATGACGAACGTGACGAAAGACGAGGAGGCGTAGCCGTGGACATCGACATGAGTGCCCTGCGCACGCTGGTCAACGAGAAGAACATCCCTTTCGACCTGCTGGTCGAGTCGATCGAGTCCGCCCTCCTCACCGCGTACCACCGCACCGAGGGCTCGCGCCGTCGGGCCCGGGTCGAGCTGGACCGCAAGTCCGGCCACGTCACGGTGTGGGCGACGGAGGACCCGGCGGAGCTGGACGAGGGCGTCGAGCCCAAGGAGTTCGACGACACCCCGAACGGCTTCGGCCGGATCGCGTCCAGCATCGGCATCCAGGTGATGATGCAGCGCCTGCGCGACGCCGCGGACGACCAGACCTTCGGTGAGTACGCCGGCAAGGAGGGCGACATCGTCACCGGTGTCGTCCAGCAGGGCAACGACCCGAAGAACGTGCTGGTCGACATCGGCAAGCTGGAGGCCATCCTGCCGCCGCAGGAGCAGGTCCCGGGCGAGGACTACCGGCACGGCACCCGCCTCAAGTGCTACGTGGTCGCGGTCCGGCGCGGTGTCCGCGGTGCGTCGGTGACGCTCTCGCGCACCCACCCCAGCCTGGTGAAGAAGCTCTTCGCGCTGGAGGTCCCGGAGATCGCGGACGGCAGCGTGGAGATCGCGGCGATCGCCCGCGAGGCCGGCCACCGCACCAAGATCGCGGTCTGGTCGCGCCGGGCCGGCCTGAACGCCAAGGGCGCCTGCATCGGCCCGATGGGCAGCCGGGTGCGCGCGGTGATGGGCGAGCTGCACGGCGAGAAGATCGACATCGTCGACTGGTCGGAGGACCCCCGGGACATGGTCGCCTCGGCGCTGTCCCCCGCGCGGGTGACGAGCGTCGAGATCGTGGACCTCCAGCAGCGCTCCGCACGGGTGATCGTGCCGGACTACCAGTTGTCGCTGGCGATCGGCAAGGAGGGGCAGAACGCCCGCCTGGCCGCCCGCCTCACCGGCTGGCGGATCGACATCCGTCCGGACACCGAGGGCCAGCCGGAGGACCGCCCCGAGGGCGGCCACCGGGAATCCTCGGACCAGTAGTCAGCGTTGTCCTGGGCTCCCCGCCGGTCCTCCCCGGATCGGCGGGGCGGCGCCATGTCCCTTCGGAGGGGTAGACTTGCCTTCGTCTGGCCGGACGCATGTCCGAGCACGCCCGGAACGCACCTGCGTGGGCTGCCGCAAGCGAGCGGCCAAGCACCAGCTGTTGCGTGTCACGGCGGTTGAGGGCGTCTGCGTCCCCGATCCCCGTGGCGCACTGCCGGGCCGGGGCGCGCACCTGCACCCCGATCCGACCTGCCTCGACCTCGCGGTCCGCCGCCGGGCGTTCCCCCGGGCCTTCCGGCTCCAGGGCACGCTCGACACGGAGCGGCTCCGCGAGTACATCGGGGAGCGGGTGGACGGCACCCCGGCGCCCTGATCCACTCAGGCCCGTTCGGCGGAGCACCACCCGCTACGGCCGCCGCTCCACGCGGCGGAGAACCACCGCAACAAGCACAGTGCGCGGGCAGCCGCACGCCGTGCCACCAGTCAGGTACCTCGCGATGTGGAAGTAGGTCGAGATTGCGATGAGCACTCGATGAGTACGCGATGAGTACGCGATGGGTACGCCCATGAAGTAGCGACGGTCCGGCGGACGAGACACCCCGGACTCATAGACAGGAGTGAAGTGGCTAAGGTCCGGGTATATGAACTCGCCAAGGAACTTGGCTTGGAGAGCAAGGCCGTCATGGCCAAGCTCACCGAGCTCGGTGAGTTCGTCCGTTCGGCGTCCTCGACCATCGAGGCGCCGGTCGTACGCAAGTTGACTGACGCGCTGGGCGTCGCCCCCACCGGTGGCGCTGCCAAGCCTGGCCCGCGGAAGCCCGCGGCGCCCCAGCCGGCCGGCGGTTCCGCCGCCGGTTCGGCCGCACCCAAGCCGGGTGCCCCCACCCCGGGTCCGCGCCCCGCCGCGACCCCGGGACCTCGTCCCACCCCCGCTGCCGCGGCGCCCGCCGCCCCGGCCGCGACCCCCGCCGCCGCCCCGCGCCCGGCCGGTGCGCCGACCCCGGGCCCGCGCCCGGCGGCCCGCCCGGCCACGCCGGCGGCTCCGGCCGCCCCGGCGGCCGAGTTCTCCTCGCCGGCCCCCGCCGGTGACGCCGCTCCCGCCGAGCGTCCGGCCGCCCCGGCCGCGCGTCCGGCTGCGGCCGCTCCCTCCGCCGGTGCCGGCGCCCGTCCGGGCCCGCGTCCGGCCGGTCCGCGTCCGGGCAACAACCCGTTCACCTCCGGCAGTGCGACCGGCATGGCCCGCCCCGGCGACCGCCGTCCGGCCGCGCCGGGTGCGCGTCCGGGTGCCGGTGCTCCCGGTGGCGAGCGTCCGCCGCGTCCCGGTGGCGACCGCCCCCGTCCGGGTGCCGGTGCTCCCGGTGGCGAGCGCGCGCCCCGTCCAGGTGGCGACCGTCCGCGTCCGGCCGGTGCCCCCGGTGCCGACCGTGGCGCCCCGCGTCCCGGTGGCGACCGTCCGCGTCCGGCGGGCGGCCCCGGTGCCCCCGGTGCCGGTGCCCCCCGTCCGGGTGGCGCCCCGCGTCCCGACGGCATGCCCCGTCCGGCCGGTCCGCGTCCCGGCGGCCCGAGCCCGTCCGGCATGCCGCGCCCGAACCCGGGCATGATGCCGCAGCGTCCGGCTCCGGGCCCGCGTCCCGGCCCCGGTGGCCGTGGTCCCGGTGGCCCCGGCGGCCGTCCGGGTGGTCCCGGTGGCGCCGGTGGCGCCCGTCCGGGCTTCGCCGGTCGTCCGGCCGGTCCGGGCTCGCGCCCGGCCGGTGGCTTCGGCGGCCCCCGTCCCGGTGGCGGTGCCCCGGGTGGCGGCGGCGGCTTCGGCCCCCGTCCCGGCGGCTTCGGCGGCCGTCCCGGCGGCCCGGGTGCCCGTGGTGGCACGCAGGGCGCCTTCGGTCGTGGCCCGGGCGGTCGCCCGGCTCGCGGTCGCAAGTCGAAGCGGGCGAAGCGCCAGGAGTACGAGGCCATGCAGGCCCCGTCCGTCGGCGGTGTGATGCTGCCTCGCGGCAACGGCCAGACCGTTCGCCTGTCGAGCGGCGCCTCGCTGATGGACTTCGCGGAGAAGATCAACGCCAACCCGGCCGCGCTCGTCTCCGTCATGTTCAACCTCGGTGAGATGGTCACCGCGACCCAGTCGGTCTCCGACGCCACGCTGCAGCTGCTGGCGGACGAGATGGGCTTCGTCCTGGAGGTCGTCAGCCGCGACGACGAGGACCGCGAGCTGCTGGAGTCGTTCGACATCGACTTCGGCACCGACGAGGGCGACGAGGACCAGCTGGCCCCGCGCCCGCCGGTCGTCACCGTCATGGGTCACGTCGACCACGGTAAGACCCGACTGCTGGACGCGATCCGCAAGTCGAACGTGGTGGCCGGCGAGGCGGGTGGCATCACCCAGCACATCGGCGCCTACCAGGTGGCCACGGTCGTGAACGGCGAGGACCGCCCGATCACCTTCCTCGACACCCCGGGTCACGAGGCGTTCTCCGCCATGCGTGCCCGTGGTGCCAAGTCCACCGACATCGCGATCCTGGTGGTCGCGGCCAACGACGGTGTCATGCCGCAGACGGTCGAGGCGCTCAACCACGCCAAGGCCGCGGGTGTGCCGATCGTGGTCGCCGTCAACAAGATCGACGTCGAGGGCGCCGACCCGACCAAGGTCCGCGGTCAGCTGACCGAGTTCGGTCTGGTGGCCGAGGAGTACGGCGGCGACACCATGTTCGTCGACATCTCCGCGCGCCAGGGTCTGAACATCGACCAGCTGCTGGAGGCGGTCGTGCTGACCGCCGACGCCTCGCTCGACCTGCGGGCCAACCCGGACCAGGACGCGCAGGGTATTGCGATCGAGGCCCACCTCGACAAGGGCCGCGGCGCCATGGCGACCGTGCTCGTGCAGCGCGGTACCCTCCGCGTCGGCGACTCGATCGTGGTCGGCGACGCCTACGGCCGCGTCCGCGCGATGCTGGACGAGAACGGCAACAGCCTCAGCGAGGCCGGCCCGTCCCGTCCGGTGCTGCTCCTCGGTCTCACCTCGGTGCCCCGCGCCGGCGACAGCTTCATCGTCGTCGACGAGGACCGCACCGCGCGTCAGATCGCCGAGAAGCGCTCGGCCCGTGACCGCAACGCCGCGTTCGCGCAGCGCCGGGTCCGGGTGTCCCTGGAGGACCTGGACAAGGCCATCGCCGCCGGCGAGATCGAGCAGCTCAACCTCATCATCAAGGGTGATGTCTCCGGTTCCGTGGAGGCCCTGGAGGACGCGCTCGTCAAGCTGGACGTGGGCGAGGAGGTCGAGCTCCGCATCCTGCACCGCGGTGTGGGTGCGATCACCGAGTCCGACGTCAACCTGGCGATGGGCTCCGACGCCATCATCATCGGCTTCAACGTGCGCGCCGAAGGCCGTGCGCGTACCGCGGCCGACAAGGAAGGCGTGGACGTCCGGTACTACTCGGTCATCTACCAGGCGATCGAGGAGATCGAGTCGGCCCTCAAGGGCATGCTCAAGCCGGAGTACGAGGAGGTGCGCCTCGGTTCCGCGGAGGTGCGCGAGGTGTTCCGTTCCTCCAAGTTCGGCAACATCGCCGGTGTGCTGGTCCGCGAGGGCCTGCTGCGCCGCAACGCCAAGGCCCGCCTCATCCGCGACGGCCGCCTGGTGGCGGAGAACCTCTCCATCGAGGGTCTGCGCCGCTTCAAGGACGACGCGACCGAGGTCCGCGAGGGCTTCGAGGCCGGTGTGACCCTGGGGTCGTTCAACGACATCAAGGTCGACGACGTCATCGAGACCTACGAGATGCGCGAGAAGCCGCGCGGCTAAGCAGGGCTCACCGGGGCCGGTCGACGGGTGGAAATTCCCGTCGACCGGCCCCGGTCTCGCTGTGTAGGGTCCGGGGTAGTCAGACGAGCACCACCAGCCCGGTTCAGGGCTGTCCCCGAGGCCCCCAGGTCGGCGAGACCTGTCATACATGTTCGTGGGAACACTCACCTTCGACCTGCTGCTGGGCGACGTCCACTCGCTCAAGGAGAAGCGTTCGATCGTGCGGCCCATCGTGGCCGAACTGCAGCGCAAGTACAGCGTGTGCGCTGCCGAGACCGGGAACCAGGATCTGCACCGCAGGGCCGAGATCGGCCTCGCGGTGGTGTCCGGCGAAGCCGGGTACGTCACCGAGATCCTGGACAGCTGTGAGCGGTTGGTCGCCGGCCGCCCCGAGGTACAGCTGCTCTCCGCCAGGAGGCGCTACCACAACGACGACGATGAATGAGGTCTGCGGTGAGGTCCGGCGCACGTCGCCGTTCTCACACAGATCAGGACCGAGAGCGCCCACAAGGCTGGGCGCGGGCCGGTACTTTGGGGCATGGGCCCCGACGGGTGAGCGATCGACCCGGATACCCGGCCCACTGCACGAGGAGGCAACGTGACCGACACCGCAAGGGCGCGCAAGCTCGCCGACCGCATCCAGGTGGTCGTCGCCCAGACCCTGGAGCGCAGGATCAAGGACCCGCGTCTGGGGTTCGTGACCATCACCGACACCAAGGTGACCGGCGACCTGCGCGAGGCCACCGTCTTCTACACGGTCTACGGCGACGACGCCGAGCGCGAGTCCACGGCGGCCGCGCTGGAGAGCGCCAAGGGCGTGCTCCGCTCCGAGGTCGGCAAGCAGACCGGGGTGCGCTTCACCCCGTCGCTGACCTTCGTCGCGGACGCCCTGCCGGAGAACGCCCGGAACATCGACGACCTGCTCGACCGGGCCCGGCAGATCGACGCGGCGGTGCGCACCACCGCCGCCGGCGCGACCTACGCCGGTGACGCGGACCCGTACAAGGTCCCGGGCGCCGAGCGTGACGACGAGGACGAGTAGTCATGGCAGGTGAGCCGGCGAAGGCCGGTTCGGTAGCCGGAGCAACCGCGGGGGCGTCCTCCACCAGCACGGTGGAGGGTGCCCTCGCGGTGCTTCCGGGGCCGCGCGCCGAGGCGCCCGGCTTCGAGCTGGTCTGGCAGCAGGTGGTCGCCGAGATCGGGCGGGCCCGGTCCATCGACCTGATCTGCCACATCTGCCCGGACGGCGACGCGCTCGGCTCGGCCCTGGCGGCCGCGCTGGCGCTGCGCGGGCTCGGCCACGAGGTCCGGGTGTCCTTCGGCGACGACCCGCAGATCGTGCCCGAGTCGCTGGCCTTCCTGCCCGGCCAGGAGCTGATCGTCCCGGCCTGCGAGGTGCCCGACGAGCCGGAGCTGGTGCTCTGCTTCGACGTGGCCGCGGAGAGCCGGCTCGGCCTGCTGCACGACAAGGCCTTCGCGGCGCCCGTCCTGGTGGTGTTCGACCACCACGCCTCCAACCCGGGCTTCGGCACCCACCAGCTGATCGACCCGAGTGCCCCGGCCACCGCCGTCCTGGTGGACGAACTGCTGCGCCGGCTCGGCGTGGAGCTCGACCAGGACCTCGCCACCTGCCTCTACACCGGCGTCGCCACCGACACCGGCTCCTTCAAGTACGCGGCCACCACCCCGGCCACCCACGAACTCGCCGGGCGGCTGCTGGCCACCGGCATCCGGCACGACCTGATCTCCCGGCGGCTGTGGGACACCTCCTCCTTCGGCTACCTCAAGGTGCTCGCCCGCGCGCTCGACCGGGCCGTGTACGAGCCCGACGCGGCCGACGGCCTCGGCCTGGTGTGGACCTGGGTGCCCTACCAGGACATGGTGCTGTTCAGCGTCACCGTCGAGGAGATCGAGGGCCTGATCGACATCGTGCGGCGCCCGGCCGAGGCCGAGGTCGCACTGGTGCTCAAGCAGGACCCGGACGGCACGCTGCGCGGCTCCTCGCGCTCCAAGGGCGCGGTGGACGTCGCCGCCGCCTGCGCCGCGCTGGGCGGCGGCGGCCACACCTACGCGGCCGGGTTCTCCACCCGGGACGACGTGGCGGCCGTGGTGGAGCGGTTCCGCGGCGCGCTGCGGCCCGCCAACTGATCATTTCCAGAGAAAGAACCCGATGAAGCGCAAGGGAACCGGCCCGGACGGCCTGGTCATCGTCGACAAGCCGGAGGGCATCACCTCGCACGGGGTGGTCGCCAAGCTGCGGTGGCTGGCAGGCACCCGCAAGGTGGGCCACGCCGGCACGCTGGACCCGATGGCCACCGGCGTCCTGGTGATCGGCGTCGAGCGGGCCACCCGGCTGCTCGGCCATCTGATGCTGACCGCCAAGACCTACGAGGCGACCATCCGGCTCGGCCAGACCACCGTCACCGACGACCGGGAGGGCGAGGTCACCGCCTCGGCCCCGGCCGACGGGGTGACCCGGGAGGCCGTCGACGCCGGCATCGCCGCACTCACCGGCGAGATCATGCAGGTGCCGTCCAAGGTCAGCGCGATCAAGATCGACGGCAAGCGGTCGTACGCGCGGGTGCGCGAGGGCGAGGACTTCGAACTGGCCGCCCGCCCGACCACCATCCACTCCTTCACCGTGCACGGGCAGCGCGCGGCCGTGGCCGAGGACGGCACGCCCGTGCTCGACCTGGACGTGACCGTGGAGTGCTCCTCGGGCACCTACATCCGGGCGCTGGCCCGCGACCTCGGCGCCGGGCTCGGGGTCGGCGGCCACCTCACGGCGCTGCGCCGCACCAGGGTCGGCCCGTACGGCGTGGAGTCGGCGCGGACCCTGGACCAGCTGGAGGAGGCGGTGAAGGGCGAGTCCCCCACCGGGCTGGAGGTGCTGCCGATCGGCGAGGCCGCGGCCGCGGCCTTCCCGCGCTGGGACCTCGACGCCGACCAGGCGAAGCAGCTGTCGCACGGCGCGCGGCTGAAGGCCCCCGGCCTGGGCGTGGACGGGCCGATCGCGGTCTTCGGGCCGGACGAGCGGTTCCTCGCCCTGGTGGAGGAGACGGGCGGCCAGGCGAAGCCGGTCGCGGTGTTCGTCGGCTGAGGCCGCACGGGAGTCGCGAGCCCCCGGTCGCCGTCCTCGGACGGCGGCCGGGGGCTCTTCGCTGCGTCGTTCACCCGGACTGGGGAGCGCGCGAGGTGAACCGCGGTGGTGACCGGCGCAGGCGCGGTCGGGCCGCGCCGGGGAGGGGCAGGCTCCCGGCGGCGAGCAGGTCGCCGCGGCGAGTCCCCTCCCGGGCCGCCCGGCCCTGCGGGGAGGCTGCGCGAGATGCCGGATTTCCTGGACGGCGACGGGGTGGCGGGCGATCCGGGGCGGTACCTGCTGCGGATCCGCGACCTCGGCGGACGGCTGCACGGGCTGGGGTTCGTGGTCGACCCGCAGGGCACCGTGCTCACGGCGTACGAGGGCGTGGCCGGCCTCGACCGGATCGTCCTGCACACCCCCGGCGGGCAGACCCGCGTCCTCGGCCCCGACAGCGTGCTGGCGCTGCCGCAGCACGGGCTCGCGCTGCTGCGCACCGACGCGGTCGGCGGGCTGCCGGTACCGCCGCTGCCGATCGCGTCGGCCGGCCCGGGGCACCGGGTCGCGCTGGCGGGGCTGAGCGGGGAGGGCGAGCGGGCGGTGGCGCTGCGGGCCGCGGTGCTGGGCACCGCCACCGTCGTCCACCCGGTGCGGGGGGAGCGCCGCCACCCGGTCGGCGGGGTGCTGCTGCTCGACCTGGCGGCAGGCGGCGCGGCGGCCGCGGTACCGGCCGGGGCGCCGGTGCTGGACGCCCGCAGCGGCGCGGTGGTCGGCGTCGTCGCGCCCTCGCTGGGCGGCTCGCAGTCCGAGGGCCCGCAGGGTGGCGGTGCGCAGCCCGGCGGTGCGCTGACGGCGGTGCCGGCTACGGGCGGCGGGCCCGGGGAGCCGGCGCCCGAGCTGGCCGAGGCACTGGCCAGGAACGCGGAGGGCGTCCCCGGGTACGGCCCCGCGCTCAACCTGGCCGGGGTGCTGCGGCTGGCCGCCGTGCAGCTGGCCGCCGCCGGCGCGGGCCCTGGGCGGGTCGCCGCCCTGGCCGCCGACCGGGTCGACCGCCCCGACGGGCCGCCCGGGGAGGAGCCGCCGCAGCCGTTCACCGCGCTGGTCGGTGCCCCGGGTAGCGGCCGGACCACCGAGCTCGCCGCACTCGCCGTCCGGCGGACGGCCGCCGCCCGGCCGCTGCCGACGCTCTGGCTGCGCGGCGCCGACCTCCGCCCGGAGGACGGCTCGCTCGCCGACGCGGTCGGGCGGGTGCTGGCACCGGCCGCGCTGGAGCTGGGCACGCCGCCACCGCCGCCGCCGGGCGAGGTGGCGGCGCTCTGCGCGGCGGCGGGGCGCCCGCTGCTGGTGGTCCTGGACGGCCCCGAGGAGGCCCCCGCCCCGCTCGGGCCCGCCTGGCTGCGGGCCACCGCGCAGTGGCTCGCGGACAGCGGCGCAGCGCTGCTGACGGCCTGTGGCGAGGAGACCTGGGAATGCCTCTCGGCAGGGGCCTGCGACGAGGCCGCCGCCGTCCACCGGCTCGGGCCGCTGCCCGCGGAGGCCGCGGAGCGGGTGCGGCGGCGCTACGGGGTGCCGCCCGGCTGGGCGGCTGAGGCGGACGCCCGGCACCCGCTGGCGCTGCGGCTGGCGGGGGAGCTCTGCGCGGAGGGGCTGGCCGGGGAGGCCGTCCGGCGCGGCGAGCTGTTCGCGGCCCACCTCGACCTGCGCTGCCTGCGGGTGGCCCAGCGGATCGCGGCGGACGGGCACCCCCGCCGCCCCGGCGCCCACCGGAAGGGCGCCACCCGCCCCGCGGGCCGCCGGCCCGGCCGGTCCCGGCGGCTGGCGGCGGCGGTGGCCGGCCGGGTGCACGAGGCGGCCCGGCGGATGCTCGGCGCCGGGCAGGGCGGCCTGGACCGGGCCGCCTTCGAGGAGCTGTTCCCGACCGCCGGCGGCTGGGCGGCGGCGGTTCTCGCCGAGGGCCTGTTCGTCCCCGCCGGGCCCGGCTACCGGCTGGCGCACGGCGAACTGTCCGACTGGCTGCAGGGCCTGCACCTGGATCTCGACGCGGCGCTGCGGCTGCTGCTGGGCGAGGCCGAGGACACCAGGCCCGCCGGGCAGGCCCGGGGCGTGCCCAGGCACCGGATCGGCCCGGTGGCGGCCGCGCTCCAGCGGCTGGCCGAGACCTGGGGCGCGCCCGCGCTGGACCCGTGGCTGCACCGGATCTGGCGGGCCCTGGACCTGCGCCCGCCCGGCAGCGAACCCGCCTGGTGGGCGGGCGGCCTGCTGGCCGCCGGGCTGGCCGCCAGCCCGGACGTCGGCGAACACCGCGCACTGCTGGACCAGTTGGCCGGCCGGATCGCCGAACGGGCCGCCGCGGCAGGCGGGTTCGAGCAGCTCCCGGCGGCCGGGCTGGGCCGCTTCGGCCCGGCGTTCTGGACCGGCCTCGGGCTGCCCGCCGGGCACGAACTGGCCCTGCTGCGCCGCCTGGTGGCCGTGGACGGGCCCGGGCAGCCCTTCCTGACCGCCGTCGCCGACCGGCTGCGCACCGACCCGGCGGCCGCGATCCCGTGGCTCTGCACCTGGTTCGACGACCCGCACGGCCTGGT
Source organism: Kitasatospora sp. NPDC048239 (assembly GCF_043202015.1). Taxonomy (NCBI): domain Bacteria; kingdom Bacillati; phylum Actinomycetota; class Actinomycetes; order Kitasatosporales; family Streptomycetaceae; genus Kitasatospora; species Kitasatospora sp. NPDC048239. The sequence continues at coordinate 15,374 of NZ_JBICZP010000031.1, forward strand.
GGCCAGGCCCGGCACCACCGTCGCCGACCTCGCCCACGACCTGCTGTACGCCCACCGCAGGCTCGCCCTGGACGATCTGACGGAGGCGCTCGCCGACGCCGCGCGCCCGGGGGCCGACGCCCTGCTGACCGTCCTCGCCGCCGAGGAGCCCTCCGCGCTCTGTCGGGCGGTGGACCGCTGGAGCCACGACCCGCGGCCGGAACGCCATGTCGCCGCCGCCGTCCACGCGCTGCGCACCGCCCCGCACGCGAGCGGAGCCGGCCGGGAGCTGCTGCGGTACACCGCGCAGACCCTGCTCGCCCGCGAGGAGGAGCCGGGCCTGCACGGCGCCGCGCTCGCCCTGCTGGTCCAGGACGGACCGGCCGGGGCGGCCCACCTCCCGGCCGCCCTCGCCGTCTACCGGCGCGGCGAGGACCCCTTCCTGACCGCGCGGGCGCTGGCCCCGGCCCTGGAGAGCGACCCGGAGGCGGTGCTCGCCGCCCTCGCCGAGCGGCTGCCCGAACCCGGCGCGGCGGTGGCCGAGGCGCTGCGCGTCCTGGCCGACGCCCGCTCGCCGCTCGCCGCCCGCCGGGGCGCCGAGCTGGCCGGGCGGCTGCTGCGGGAGTGCCCGGTCCTGGCCGGACCGATCGCGGTCGACTACCTGGGCCGCCGGCTGGCCCGGGGCGGCGCCGAGGGCCCGGCCGCCCGGCTGGAGCTGCGGCTGCTGCTGGGCGGCGCCCTGGCGGCCCGCACGCCGGCCGTGCGCCGGCCGTTCGCCGAGGTGCTGGCGACCCCGGTGCCCGGAACCGGCGCGGACGCCCTGCGGCGCGACCTGCTGGACACCCTGCTGGCCGCCGAGGGAGACCCGGCGGTGCTCACCGCCGCCCTGGAGCGGCTGGCCGAGGGCTGCGCCGGCGACGGGCGACCGGACCGGACCCGCGCCCTGGTGGCCAGGGCGGCCGCCGGACTCCCCGCGGCGGACGAGCTGCTGGTGCGCTGCGCCGACCGCTGGCCGGCCTTCGCGCTGCTGCTCCTGCGGTGGCCCGGGGAGGCCTCCCCGCCCCCGCCCGCGGGGCCCCGGCTGGACCGGCTGCGGGCCCTCGTGGCGGTCGGCCGCGACCCGCGGTACGCCGCCGCCGAGGCCGTCCGCGAGCCCTCGCCCGGACCGGTACCCGAGCCCGTGCGGCCCGCCGGACCCCCGGCGGTGCGCCCAACCCGCCTTCCGGTGCCGAAGCAGGGCCAGACGCATGGCACGCTATAGGGGTTCGGGTTTTGAGCGTTTGAGCGTACAGAAGGTACGCGCCGTACGGAACAAGGAGCGGTCAGGGTGCAGCGCTGGCGTGGCCTGGAGGAGATCCCCGGTGACTGGGGACGCAGCGTCGTCACCATCGGTTCGTTCGACGGTGTGCACCGCGGACACCAGCTGATCATCAACCGGGCGGTCGAGCGCGCCCGGGAACTCGGCGTCCGCTCGGTGGTGGTCACCTTCGACCCGCACCCGAGCGAGGTCGTCCGCCCGGGCAGCCACCCGCCGCTGCTCGCGCCGCAGCCCCGCCGCGCCGAGCTGATCGAGGCGCTGGGCGTGGACGCCGTCCTGGTGCTGCCGTTCACCGCGGAGTTCTCCCAGGAGGCCCCGGAGACCTTCGTCCGGCAGGTGCTGGTGGACGCGCTGCACGCGCGCACCGTCATCGAGGGGCCGAACTTCCGCTTCGGGCACCGGGCGGCCGGCAACGTGGCGCTGCTCGCCGAGCTGGGCGTCCCGGCCGGCTTCGACGTCGAGGTGGTCGACCTCCAGGTGAGCGGGGAGGCGGGCGGCGGCGAGCCGTTCTCCTCCACCCTGACCCGGCGGCTGGTCGCGGCCGGCGACGTGGCGGGCGCGGGTGAGGTGCTGGGCCGTCCGCACCGGGTCGAGGGCGTGGTGGTGCGCGGTGCGCAGCGCGGCCGCGAGCTGGGCTACCCGACCGCGAACGTGGAGACCGTGCCGCACAGCGCCGTCCCGGCCGACGGCGTCTACGCGGGCTGGCTGACGGCCGACGGCGAGCGGATGCCGGCCGCGATCTCGGTCGGCACCAACCCGACCTTCGACGGCACCGCCCGCACGGTCGAGGCCTACGCCATCGACCGGGTGGGCCTGGACCTGTACGGGCTGCACGTGGCCGTCGACTTCCTGGTCTACCTGCGCGGGATGGAGAAGTTCGACTCCATCGAGGCGCTGCTCGACCGGATGGCCGACGACGTCAAGCAGTCCCGCGAGCTCACCGACGCCGGCTGACCCGCAGGACCGGGCCGACCCGCACAGCGCACAGGGGCCCGCCGACCGCTCGGAGACGAGTCGGTCGGCGGGCCCCTGCGTTGCCGCTACTGCTGCGGCGGCGGGCCCTGCTGGGGGTAGCCGTACCCGGCCGGCGGTGCGGGCGGTTGCTGCTGGCCGTCGGGCTGCGGATAGCCGTAGCCGCCCTGCTGCGGGGGCTGCTGCTGCCAGTCCTGCGGCAGCGGCTGCGCACCCGGCGCCCCGGGCTGCGGCTGGGGGTAGCCGTACCCGGGCGGGGGCGGCGGGGCCTGGCCCGGCTGCGGGGCCCACGGCGCGCCGGGGGCCGGCTGGCCGCCCGGGTAGCCGCCCTGGCCGGGCTGCTGCGGCTGGTACGGCTGCTGCTGCGCCTGCTGCGGGTAGCCCTGCTGCTGCGGGTCCGCGTACGGCTGCGGCTGGCCCGGGTACTGCTGGGTCTGCTGCTGCCAGCCGGCCTGCTGGGCGGCGGCCTGCTGGGCGCGGATGATGTCCTCGCCGACCAGGGTGGCCAGGTCGAAGTAGGCCTCGCGGACCTTGGGCCGCATCATGTCGAGGTTGACCTCGGCGCCGGCCGCCAGGCTCTCGTCGAAGGGGACCACGATCACGCCCCGGCAGCGGGTCTGGAAGTGCGCGACGATGTCCTCGACCTTGATCATCTTGCTGGTCTCGCGGACTCCGGAGACCACCGTGATGCTGCGCTGGACCAGGTCGGCGTAGCCGTGCGCGGACAGCCAGTCCAGGGTGGTCGAGGCGCTGGAGGCGCCGTCCACGCTGGGGGTGGAGACGATGATCAGCTGGTCGGCGAGGTCCAGCACCCCGCGCATCGCGCTGTAGAGCAGACCGGTGCCGGAGTCGGTCAGGATGATCGGGTACTGGCGGCCGAGGACGTCGATGACCTGGCGGTAGTCCGAGTCGTTGAAGGTCGTCGAGACGGCCGGGTCGACGTCGTTCGCCAGGATCTCCAGGCCCGAGTGCAGGTCCTGCGAGGTGAACTGACGGATGTCCATGTAGCTGCGCAGGTGCGGGATGGCCGTCACCAGGTCGCGGATGGTCGCGCCGGTCTGGCGCTTGACCCGGCGGCCGAGGGTGCCGGCGTCCGGGTTGGCGTCGATCGCGATCACCTTGTCCTGGCGCTCGCTGGCCAGGGTCGCGCCGAGCGCGGTGGTGGTCGTGGTCTTGCCGACGCCGCCCTTGAGGCTGATCACGGCGATCCGGTAGCAGCTCAGCACCGGGGTGCGGATGACCTCCAGCTTGCGGCCGCGCTCCGCCGCGGCGGCCTTGCCGCCGAACTGGAAGCGGGGCTGCTGGCGTTGCTGCTTGGGCTGGTTGCGCAGCAGGCGGTCCGAGGACAGCTCGACGGCGGCGGTGTAGCCGAGCGGCGCGCCGTGGGCGACCTGCTGCGGGGCGGGGCCCTGCTGGAAGGCGGCGGGCGCCTGCGGGACGCCGGCCTGCTGCTGCCAGGGCTGGCCGCCGGTGGCCGGCGGCATCGGCTGCTGCGGCTGGGGCTGTTGCTGCTGCGGGGGCTGCTGGTAGGCGTTCGGCTGCGGCCAGCCGCCCTGCCGGGGGTCGACCGGCGGGGACTGCGGACCGGGCGCCTGCGGACCGGGCAGCGGCTGGCCGGCCTGCTGAGCGGCGGCGGCCTGCTGGCGCGCCTGTTCGGCGGCCCACGCGGCGGACTGCTGCGGGTCCGGGTACGGCTGGGGCTGGACCGGCTGAGCGGCCTGCTGCGGGTCGGCGTACGGCGGTTGCTGGGCGTGCTGTGGGTCCGGGTACGGCGGAGCCTGCGGGGCGGCGTGCTGCGGGTCCGGGTAGGGCGGCTGCTGGGCGTGCTGCGGGTCGGCGTACGGCGGTTGCTGCTGCGGGTCCGGGTACGGCGGAGCCTGGGGCGCGGCGTGCTGCGGGTCCGGGTAGGCCTGCGCCTGCTGCGGCGGGGCCTGCTGGTCCGCGTACAGCCGGGCCGGGCCGGGCTGCTGCTGGTACGCCGCGCCGTCCGCGGGCGGCCACGGCTGGGCGGCGGCCTGCGGCTGCTCGGGCACCTGGGTGGGCGCGGGGCCCTGGGTGGGCGCGGGCGCCGGGGCGGGCCCGGGTGCGGGCACCGGCGGCGCGGCGAACGGGACGTGCTGCGCCTCGACGTGGGTGGCCGGCACCGGTGCGGGGGCCTGCACCGGCTCCGGGGCGGCGGTCTGCGGCGCCACCGGCGCGGGACCGGGCGCCGGCGCGGCCGCGGACTCGGGGACCGGGGGCGGGACCGGGACAGGGGTCGGCACCGGCGGGGCGGCGGCCTCCACCGGGGGAACGGGCGGCGCCACCACGGTCGGCGTGGGCGCCGGACCGGGCGCAGCAACCGGCACCGGGGTCGGCACCGGCACCGGCACCGGCGCGGGGCCGGGCGCCGGGCCCACCACTCCCGGCGGTCCGGGGGCCGGCCCGGGCGCCGTGGGAGCGGCGGGCGCGGGCGCGGGCGGTGGAGCCGCCGCGGAATCCGTCTGGATGTACCAGGACGGGGGAGTGTAGTCGGGCGCGTCGGACCAGTCGTCGTCGTCCTCCGCCGCGTTGTCGCCGACGTAGACGCCGTCCCGATCGCTGCTCACCTTGGGCTCCCTCGTGTTCGCCGCCGCTGTCCGCGGTGCCGTTGCCGCATCAAAGACTAGGGCGTGTGCCACCCCTCGTTGAAGGCGGAGTCACATCTCGCCGGGTGTACGCCGGAGGAGTGAACACGACCCGCGACGGCACCGCGGGGGCCCGTCAGTCCATCCGGCGCGGGCCTCCGAGGACCTGCTGCTCGGCCTGTCCGGGAATGGTGCGCACGTACTGGCGGCGCATCCGCGTCGTCCAGAGCGTGATGTCCTCGCCCAGGTTGGGCAGCGACTCGACGTCCTGGCGGCCGAGCGAGAGCACCCGTCCGAGCAGGTCCGCCTCCTGCGGGGAGACCCGCTGCACGCCGACCAGGTCGGCCGCGTTCAGCACCCGGGCCGCGTTCGGGCCCAGGTACGGCAGCAGGGTCAGCGTGGTCTGCCAGGGCGCGGCGGAGAGCCGGCTGCGCGGCGGGCGGGCGCCGAGGTCGCGCACCACCAGCACCGGCGAGGTCACCGAGGCGCCCTGCGGGCCGAGCCTGCCGACCTGGTGGACCGTCACGCACGGCTGGCCGCCGCCCGCGGCCTGTGCCATCGGGCCCCACAGCTGCGCGCGGCCGGTCTCCACCGCGATCCGGGCGCCGGTCGCGGCGGCCCGCAGCGCGATGATCTGGGCGGTCCAGACGCCGCCGACCAGGACCAGGTCGTAGGCGGTCGGCCGGAACAGGCCCAGTACGGCCGGCTGCTTGTGCGAGTCCTCGCCGATCACCACGCCGTCGTCGCCGACGGGGAAGGCGAGCGCACCGAGGTCCTCGGTGGTCAGCACGTGCTTCTCCCGGCGCGGGCCGCGCAGTCCGAAGCCCGGCAGGATGCGGGGCCGGACCCGGGCCTGGCCGTCGCCGGGCTGCGGGGCGGGGGCGGTGAAGGTCTGGTACGCCATCAGGACGCTCCTCCCAGGGGCAGGGTGGCGAGCAGGCCGGGGGCCTGCTCCAGGTCGAGCCGGGCCAGCCCGAGGCCGGCGCTCTGCGCCCGGGCCTCCACCAGGCGCCCGACCTGGTCCACCTCGCTCTCGCTGCGCCCGGTCACCCGGACGTGTCCGCTGATCGTCACCGAGCCGCCGGTGCCGTGTCCGGCGGTGAGGCTGAAGGTGCTGGCCAGCGCGGGTGTGCCGGTGACCAGGTTGACCAGGTCGGGGGCGGCGATCCGGCCGGGGGTGCCGCCGGGGCGGCTGAGCTGCGGCCAGCGGGAGATCCAGTACGTGCTGTGCCAGCGGTCGTCGATCCGCCAGAACCGGTTGCTCTCCTGGGTGCGGCGGCCGCTGCCGGCACCGCCGCCGGTGCCCTGGCGCCCGGCCACCGCGAGCGGGTTGGCGCAGGTGGAGATGGCCAGGGCGGCGATCAGCTCGCGCTCGTCGAGCACGGTCGCGTTGAAGCCGGCGCCGTTGAGCCGCCCGGCCAGCTGGTCGGTGACCCGCTGGAGGGCCTTGCGGGCGCCCTCCTCGCCGCCGCCGCGGGCCCGGACGGCGGTGGCGGCCCGCTCGGGGTCGAGCTTGAGCGCGACCCAGGTCAGCCGCAGGCCGGGGGTGGCGGTGCCGTCCGGGAGCTCCTGGTAGGCGCGGGCGGCCAGCGACTGCTCGGGCAGGTGCGGGGCCGGCGCGGGCTGGGTGTGCTGGACCAGCTGGACGGACTCCAGCGTGATGTCGTCCACCTGCAGTGCCGAGCAGACCACGTCCAGCGGGAGCGGCAGCGCGGTGCGCGCCGGGCGCAGCGGCTGGTCCTTGGCCTGGACGAGCAGCACCGAGCTGAGGAAGGTGCCGTCGCCGACCATGCCGGTCTCGCGGCGCACCGGGCGCCCGCCGAAGTCGGCCTCGGTGGCGTGGGTGCAGGTGCGCAGGGCCGGTTCCAGCTCCAGCGCGGGGGCGAGGGCCGGGTCGGTGCCGGCCGGCGGGACCGTGGTCCTGGCCTGCTTCCGACGGGCCTTCAGGGCGGCCCGCACCCGCAGCGCGTCCGGGATGGTGCGGCCGCGCAGCGGGATCACGGCGAGCACGACCAGCGCCAGGGCGACCGCGCCGAAGGCGCCGGCGACCGGCTTGCTGATCGTCCAGCCGACGGCGACCAGCGCCACCGCGACCTCGACCAGCACGAGTTGCTGGAGCCTCAGGCGGCCGCCGAGCAACCCCGGCCGGGGGTGGACCCGGACCGGTACGGGGGCGCCGGAGCCGCCGGCGGGCGCGGGCAGCGGCGCTCCGGCGGGGGCCGGATCGTGCTGTGCGCGGCGGCCCGACCGGCGCGACCCCCTGCCCTGTGCCGTGCTGCGGCGCCCTGGAGCGGTCTGACTTGGCATCCCCCGAGTGACCCTCTCTGATCAGTTGTCGCGGCCCGGTTGGCCGGTTCGCGAACCGTACCCGTACCGTACTCACCGTCTGCTGCCGCATCGTAGAGGGTTCGACGCCACTCGCGCCCGGCGGGTGCGGACCACGGGGTATGTCGGTCAACAGGGGAGACGACGAGCATGGCATCGCGCCGGGACGAACTGAACGCCTACACCTTCGCCCGCAAGCGCACGGTCGGGGCCTTTCTGCTGCCCGGCGGCGGTGGCAGCGACGAGGACGCGCCGCGCCCGGTCAAGGCGGTCCTGCCGAGCGTCATCGTGGCGGCGCTGGTGGTCGGCGGGTTCGGCGTGTGGGGCGTCTTCAAGCCGGGGGCGCCGGTGGGCTGGGACGACGGCAAGAACGTCGTCCAGGGCAAGAAGTCGACCACCCGGTACGTGGTGCTGACCGACCCGGACGGCAAGACCAAGCGGCTGCACCAGGTGCTCAACATGTCCTCGGCCCGGCTGGTGCTGCCGGTGGACGCCAAGGTGGTGGTGGTCTCCGACGACGTGCTGGACAAGTACCCGCACCACGGTCCGACGATCGGCATCCCGTACGCGCCGGACAAGCTGCCCGCCAAGGACCGGGCGAGCAAGCCGATGAAGTGGTCGGTCTGCGACCGCCCGGGCTCGGACCAGTACCAGCAGACCGTCAACCAGGCGGTGTTCGTGGCGGCTGGCGACGATGCGACGGCGCTGGCGGCCAGGGACCGGGTGCTGGACATCGACCAGGCGCTGCTGGTGCAGCTGACCGACGAGCAGCAGGTCGTCGCGCAGCCCGGCGCCGGCCAGCCGCCGGTCGACCAGAGCAAGCTGAACCTGTACCTGGTCGATGCGCAGGGCCGCAAGCACGCCATCGGCGGCACCCAGACCTCCGACAAGGACAAGCAGTCGCTGATGACGGCCGTGTTCGGGGCGACCGCGCAGCCGCAGAAGGTGAAGAAGGACTGGCTGGACACCCTGGCGACCGGCAGCGCCGTCCAGTTCCCGACGGTCGACGGGCTGGTGCCGGACGTCAAGGCCCCCAACTCCACGGTGGCGCTGCAGAACCCGGAGGACCGGAAGATCGGCCGGCTGGTCCGCTACGGCGACCAGCACTACGTGGTCGGCAAGGACCAGCTGTTCACCATCACCGCCTTCCAGGCGGAGCTGATCCGTCAGAACCCCGCCCTGCAGGGCCTGTACAACCAGGACGCGAACAAGAACCCGCGGGTGGACGAGCTCACCCCGGCCGACCACAGCAGCTTCGGGCTGGCCGCCGGGCCGCTGAAGGGCGTGGGCGCGGACTGGCCCGCCAAGGCGGGTGCGCCGGCCAACAACTGGAAGGCGCCCAAGGACCCGCGGCTGGTGGTCTGCAGCACCTTCGACGGGGTGGCCGACGACGGCAAGACGCCCAGGCGCAGCGTCTGGGCGGGCCCGGACTACCCGGCGCAGTACAGCAACGGCGCCGGCTCGGCGCACGTGACCCCCGGTCACGGCCTCTTCTACCGGGCGATGGACAACGGGATGGGCGGCTCCGGAAGCGACTTCCTGATCACCGAGACGGGTCTGCGCTACTCGGTGCCCGCCAACACCGACGGCGGCAACAAGGACGCGCAGGCGGCGGCCGGCCAGCCGGCCGCGAGCGGTGCCCCGAAGGCGCCGACGGCCCAGCCCAGCGCCTCGGCGGCCGCGCCGCAGGCGCAGGAGGAGGCGGGCGGGAACCAGGCCCGGCTGGGCTACCAGGGCCTGCAGCCGATCCCGGTGCCCAAGGAGTGGTCGAGCCTCGTCCCGGCCGGTCCGGCTCTGAACGCCAAGAACGCCAGGCAGCAGCAGAACGCCTGACGCCGTGTCCGGTAACGGAATTGGCCTCAGTGTCATGGTCTGGTAACTACGGCTCTCCCAGTGTTGGGCGAGCTGCGTGTGCCGACTACAGTGCTGCTGGACATCACACCGGTGATGCGACGGCCGGGCCGGGATGGCCTGCCGGACACAGCGTCTGTCTCATGGGGGACGGTAGAGCATGGGTCAGTTCAAGACGACCGCGGAAGAGATGCTGGCTTTCGCCAAGCACATGGACCAGGTCATCGGCCAGATCGAGGGCGAGATTCGCACCCTCGACAGCCTGGTCGGCTCGATTGCCGCGGGATGGCAGGGTCAGGCTGCCACCGCCTACAAGTCCCTGCAGACGCAGTTCAACGAGGATGCGGTGGAGCTCAACAAGTCGCTGAAGGCGATCAAGGAAGCGATCGAGGTCACGACCAAGCAGTACTCGGCCACCGACGCGGACCAGCAGGCCGCGTTCAAGGCCTGAGCCTCGGCCTGACGGGTCATCCATCGCCACCCCGGTGACGGGGTGCGCCGCTTCCTCGACTAGGAGACAACGTGTCCGACCAGCACATTCTCGTTAACTTCGAAGCCGTCAAGAGCGCCGGTGCCGAGGTTCGTCGCACCGCCAAGCAGATCTCGAGCCAGCTCGAGGAGCTGAAGAGCGGCGTCACCAAGATCGCCGCCAGCTGGGAGGGTGTCGCCCAGCAGGGCTACCAGGCCCACCAGGCGAAGTGGGACCAGCGCGCCGCGCACCTGCAGCAGGTGCTCGAGCAGATCGCCAAGTCGCTGGACAACGCCGCCGACAGCTACCAGAGCACCGAGAAGAACAACGCCCAGCTCTGGGGCTGACGAGGTGCTCCCACCCCGCGAGGGGTGAGAACGACGCCGCCGTAAGGGGCGGGTGCCCGGTCTCCGGGCACCCGCCCCTGGCGCGCATTCACGGGTGGACGACATGAGGGGTGGCAGGGTGTCGGTAGGCAGGTACCGGAAGACGGCCGCGGCGCTGGCCGTGCTCGCGGTGCTGGGTGGCCCGCTGGCGGCCCCGGCGTACGCCGACGGCGTCCAGACCGGCCCCGGCCTCGCGTCCGCCGGAGACTGCCCCAACCCCGCGCCCGACGTCGAGGTCATGCCGTGGGCGCTGCAGCGCGTGGTGCTGGACGAGCTCTGGCAGGGCGGCAGGACCACCGGTGCCGGCGTCGTCGTCGCCGTCATCGACACCGGAGTGGACGACCACAACCCGCAGCTGACGGGCAAGGTCCAGGACGGCGGCTCGCTGCTGAAGAACAAGGACAAGCAGAAGGTCGAGGGGACGGGCAAGGACGACCTGGTCGGCCACGGCACCAAGGTGGCGGGCATCATCGCCGCCTCCCACCGCGACCAGACCGGCTTCGTCGGGCTCGCCCCGGGCGCCACCATCCTGTCGATCCGCCAGAACGACAGCGAGGGCAACGGCGACGTCTCCTCCCTGGTCGAGGCGATCAACCTCGCGGTGCAGGGCGGCGCCAAGGTCATCAACATCTCGCAGGACGTGCGCGGCGCCGGGACGGCCGAGTTCAACGGCTACGCCGAGCTGAAGGCCGCCGTCGAGGCCGCCGAGGCCAAGGGCGTCGTGGTGGTGGCCTCCACCGGCAACGACGGCAAGGAGGGCGACACCTTCCCCGCGGCGTTCCCGACCGTGCTCGCCGTCGGCGCCTCCGACCGCAACAACGAGCGCGCCCTCTTCTCGCAGTACGGCGACTTCGTGGACGTCGCGGCCCCCGGTGTCGACATGCTCTCGACCGTCCCCAAGGGCGGCCAGTGCGTGGACAACGGCACGAGCTTCGCCGCGCCCTACGTGTCCGGCCTCGCCGCGCTGCTCGTCGGCGCCCACCCGGGCTGGAAGCCCGTGCAGGTGCGCGCCTGGATCGAGCAGACCGCCCAGCGCAACCTGCGCACCAGGGACCGGTTCATCGGCTGGGGCGTGGTGGACCCGCTGAAGGCCGTCACCAAGGCGCCCGAGGTCGCCCCCGTCGAGGCCAAGGACGACCCGCCCGTCGAGCTGGCCGCCGCCCCGATCATTCCGCAGCCGCTCGGTCTCGGCGAGACCCAGGCCGACCGGGACGGCCGCACCGCGACGTACGTCCTCGGCGTCGGGGCGCTGCTCGTCGCGCTGCTCGTCGGCGGCGGCATCGTGCTCCGCGACCACCGCCGCCGCCCGCAGGGCCTCTGACCCCTCCGCGCCCGCGCGCCCGTCCGCCGTGCCGGTGAACCCTCCGCGCCCGCCGATCCGGTGAACCGACCCGGCCGGCCGTCGCGGAAACCTCTTTCGGTCCGGCTGTAACATCCCGCCCCGCCCGCCGCATCCAACAGATGTCAGCGGCAACGCCCCACCGGCGGGGAACAGCCGGTGCTGACCGTGGAGCAGCTGAAGGCCGCCGCCGTCAGCCCGAAGTGGACGCTCAAGAAGTAGCACCGTGCGGACACGGCAGTGCCCCGGGCCTGGGGGAGCCCGGGGCACTGCCGCATGGGGGTGGGGTGGGGGTCGTCAGGCCTGCTCGTCCTCGGGGAGGGTGATCACCCAGCGGGTGTCCTGCCGGGGGCGCAGGTAGAACAGCCAGTAGAGGGTGGCGGCGGCGGTGATGCCGCCGGTCCACAGCAGGGGCTCGGTGTCCAGCTGGGTCATGATGTAGACGAGCACCGCGATCAGCACGACCGGGACGGCCGGCCAGAGCGGCATCCGCCAGGCGGCAGCGTGCTTGTGGTGGTTGCGGCGCGACATCAGGGCGGCGATCGCGACCAGCAGGTACATCCCGGTCACCGCGACGCCGGTGATCTCGCTGAGCAGCTCGCCCTTGACGAAGCACAGGGCGGCGCCGGGCAGGCCCACGGCCAGCGTGGCGATCCACGGGGAGCCGAACCGGCCCAGGGTGGCGAAGGCCTTGTTGACCGGCTCGGGCCAGGCCTTGTCGCGGGCCGAGGCGAACAGCACCCGGGAGTTCTGGATGACCATGACGATGCCGGCGTTGATGATGGCCAGCGCGACGCAGAGGCTGATGAAGGTGCCGACCGCGGAGCTGCTCCAGGCGGTGACCATGCCGGAGATGTCGCCGGAGCTCAGGGTCTCCAGGTCGGGGGCGCCCACGGTGATGGCGACCACCGGGACGAGGATGACGGCGGCGGAGATGCCGAGCGTCCACAGCACGGTGCGCGAGACGTTGCGGCGCGGGTTCTCCAGCTCCTCCGAGAGGTAGACCGCGGTGGAGAAGCCCTGGGTGATGAAGAGTGCGATGCCGAGCGCGCCGATGATGGCGCCGATGCTCACCGTGGTGGTGGCACCGCCCTCGCCGGTCACCACGCCGTGCAGCATGCTGGGCGCGCCGCTGTTGGCGTGGGCGAAGCCGAGCACCGAGACCACCCCGGCGGCGATGACCTCCAGCACCAGGAAGATGCCGGTGATCCAGGCGTTGGCGCGCAGGTCCAGCAGGCCGGCCAGGGTGGCGGCGAGCATCACCGCGGCGCCGGCCATGGGCTTGTCCACGTGCAGTACCGGGGCGAGGTAGTCGGCGGTGCCGAGTGCGATCACCGAGGGGACGATCAGCACCACGATCAGCGACAGCACGAAGACCAGCCAGCCGGCCAGCCGTCCGGCCAGGGTGCCGACCATCGCGTACTCGCCGCCGGCGCTGGGGATCAGGGTGCCGAGCTCGGAGTAGCAGAAGGCCACCGCGATACAGAGCACCGAGCCGATCGCGATGGCCAGCGCGGTGGCGCTGCCGATGCTGGAGAACAGCTCCGGGACGATCACGAAGAGCGTGGAGGCCGGGGTGACGCAGGACAGCGTGAGCAGGGTCCCGCCCACGACGCCGATCGAGCGCTTGAGCTTCTGGGGCGAGGCGGTGGCGCCCTCGGTTGCCGCAGCGGGGGCTACGGCGCGTGGCGGGCGAAGCGTGTCGGTCATGCGGCTTCCGATCGACTCTGTGCGGTCCTGGAGAGGGGAGCGGTATCGCCTCCGCCGGCTGGTTGCTCTGGGTCCTGGTTCTGACGCTCCCGGTTCGCCATGGAACCTGGCCGTATTGATTGCGTCAATGGCCGAATTGCTTCGGAATCCGTTGCATGAAACGGCATAAACATACGATCCGGTGATCGCTCACGGTAATTGTCAAGTATGTCCGAGTTGTTACCTCTGCCACATCGCGATTGAATCCAAGGTGAACGCAGTGTTGCGGTATGGGATTCAAAGGCTGCGGTCGAGTGTGACGGTGGCACGCCCAGGCGCCCCTCGGCGGCCCGCCGGGCCCCGGGGCCACGACGGGAACCGCAGCGCCGGACCGGAAAGATCTAGGTAACGTTTCGGCACGTGGGACGCGAAAGGGGCCGGGCTCCCGAGGAACCCGACCCCTGGTCACTGAACGTGACCGAAACGCGCGGACTATGCGGAGGGCAGCCAGCCCGTCTGCACCATCTGCCCGTTGGTGATCCGGCGCGACACGAACACCCCGCGGCCGGCCGGCAGCGGCTGCGGCTTCACGGTGCCCAGCAGCGCGCCCTCGTCCTTGCTGCCGGACAGGATCACGCCCTGGCCGCCCAGCTCGCGCATCCGCTGCATCACCGGCTCGTACAGCGAGCGCCCGGCGCCGCCGGCGCTGCGCGCGATGATCATGCGCAGGCCGATGTCGCGGGCGAACGGCAGGAACTCGGCCAGCGGCGCCAGCGGGTTGCCCGAGGAGGTCGCCACCAGCTCGTAGTCGTCCACGATCACGAACATGTCCTTGCCGCTGTACCAGCTGCGGTTGCGCAGCTGCTCGGCGGTCACGTCCGGGCCGGGGAGGCGGCGCGAGCAGGCCCCGCGCAGCATCTCCACGATGCTCGTCATGGCCGGCTGCGCGGCCGCGTACTCCACCAGGTACTCCGGCGGCACCGTGCCGAGCAGCGCGCGCCGGTAGTCGCCGACCACGATGCCCGCCTGGTCCGGGGTGTACCGCTCGGTGATCTGCTTGATCAGCATCCGCAGCAGCGCCGACTTACCGGACTCGCTCTCGCCGAAGACGATGAACAGCGGGTCGGTCTCGAAGTTGACGAAGGCCGGAGCCAGCTCCACCTCGTCCACGCCGAACGCGACACCGCGCTCGGGGACCTCGAAGCCCTTCGGCAGCGACTGCCCGTCGAGCACCGTCGGCAGCATCCGGACCTGCGGCGCGCGCGGGCCCGACCAGGCCGCGTTGACCGCCTCGACCAGACCGGCCACACCGCTCTGCAGGTCCTCCACCGTGGACAGGCCGTCCACCCGCGGCAGACCCGACAGGAAGTGCAGCTTCGACGCGGTGACACCGCGCCCGGGGGAGGACGGCACGTTCTGCGCCACCCGGCGGTCCACCTCGGACTCCATCGCGTCACCGAGCTTCAGCTCGGTCCGGTTCTGCAGCAGGTCCTTCAGCGCCGGCCGCACCTCGGCGTACCGGGCCGCCGTGATGACCAGGTGGACGCCGTAGCCGAGGCCGCGCTGGGCGATGTCCCCGATCACCGGCTCCAGCATCTCGAATTCCTGCTTGAAGGTGTTCCAGCCGTCGATCATCAGGAACACGTCGCCGAACTGCTCGTCCGGCAGCTGCCCGTTCGCCCGGCGGGTGCGGTACGTGGAGATGGTGTCGATACCGGTCGCGCGGAACAGCTCCTCGCGCCGGTTGAGCACCCCGTGCACCTCGCTGATCATGCGGCGGACCTTCTCGCCGTCCAACCGCCCGGCCACCCCGCCGACGTGCGGCAGGTCCTGCAGCCCCTGGAAGCCGCCGCCGCCGAAGTCCAGCAGGTAGAACTGCGCCTCCAGCGGGGTGTGGGTGAGCGCGAAGGCCGCCACCGTGGTGCGCACCAGGGTCGACTTGCCGGACCGCGGACCACCGACGATCAGGCCGTGGCCGGCCGCGCCCGAGTAGTCCTGGTGCAGCACGTCGCGGCGCTGCTCGCGGGGCTTGTCGACGATGCCCACCGGCACCACCAGCCGGCCCAGCGCACCGAACCCGGGCGAGGTCAGCCCGCGCTCCGGCGTCGGCTGCAGCGGCGGCAGCAGCTGGTCCACGCTCATCGGCTCCTCCAGCGGCGGCAGCCACACCTGGTGCGCGGCCGGCCCCTGGCCCGCCATCCGCTGCACGAACACGTCCAGCACGGTGTCGACCAGCGCGTCGTCCAGCTCCTCGACCTCCGGCTCCACCTCCTGCACCAGCGGCTCCAGCACCGGCACCTCGGCGGCCGTGAACAGCACCGGCTGCGCGGTGACCAGCCGCCCGCCGCCCGACCGCTGCTGGCCCGGGGCGCGGTACGGCCCGGACACGTACGCGGCCTTGAACCGGTCCATCACGTCGGTGCCGAACTTCAGGTACCCGACACCGGGCACCGGCGGCAGGTGGTAGGCGTCCGGCACACCGATCGCCGCCCGCGACTCGGCCGCCGAGAAGGTCCGCAGACCGATCCGGTACGAGAGATAGGTGTCCAGACCGCGCAGCTTGCCCTCCTCCAGGCGCTGCGAGGCGAGCAGCAGGTGCACACCCAGCGAACGGCCGATCCGGCCGATCTGGATGAACATGTCGATGAAGTCCGGCTTGGCGGTGAGCAGCTCGGAGAACTCGTCGATGATCAGCACCAGCGAGGGCAGCGGGTCCAGCGCCGCACCCGCCCCGCGGGCCCGCTCGTACTCGTTGAGGTTGGCGTAGTTGCCGGCCGAGCGCAGCAGCTCCTGGCGCCGGCTCAGCTCGCCCTCGATCGCGTCGCGCATGCGGTCGACGAGGGTGAGCTCGCCCTCCAGGTTGGTGATCACCGCCGAGGTGTGCGGCATGTCCGCCATCCCGGAGAAGGTGGCACCACCCTTGAAGTCCGCGAGGACGAAGTTCAGCGTCTCCGAGGAGTGGGTCATCGCCAGACCCAGCACCAGGGTGCGCAGCAGCTCCGACTTGCCGGAGCCGGTCGCGCCGACGCACAGGCCGTGCGGGCCCATGCCGTCCAGCGCGGCCTCCTTGATGTCCAGGTAGACGTGCTCGCCGCCGGCGCCGACGCCGATCGGCACCCGCAGCTTCTCGTGCTGGGCGCGGGTGCGCCAGCTGCGGGTCACGTCGAAGGAGCCCGGGTCGCCGGAGCCCATCAGCTCGGTGAAGTCCAGGTTGGACAGCAGCGGCTCGTCGTCGCCGCCGGCCGAGATCCGGTACGGCGCGAGCTGGCGGGCCAGCGCCTCGGACTGCCAGGTGGACAGCGTGTCCGGCTTGCCGGCGTAGGTGGCACCGGAGGCCGAACGCAGCATCAGCTCCTGCGGGGTGACGGTGACGATCAGGTGGCCGGTCGGCTCGTCCAGATCGCCCGGGACGACCTCGACGATGGTCACCCCGTGCACACCCTCGGCGCCGGCCAGCAGCGAGTCGTGCGGCACAGAGGCACCGTCCATCACGACGATGATGTGCGGCTGGTCGGCCGCGGGAGCGGCGTCCCGGACGAAGCGCTGGCGCCCCGCCAGTTCGTCCTGGAGCAGGTCCTCCAGCTCACCGAGGCCGGTGGCGATCAGCCGCCGCGAGCCGGCGCCGTCGTTCTCCTTGCGGTGCTGGTTGTGCGGGAGCCACTTGGTCCACTCCCACTCGTCCACCGCGCCCGGCGCCGCGGCGACCGTGACCAGCAGGTCGTCCGGCGAGTGCAGGGTCGTCAACTGGGCGATCATCGCCCGGACGTTGCCGTACACCGTGTCAGGATCGCCGCAGACCGTGATGTGGTAGAAGGCGCGCAGCGAGACCGCCAGCGGCAGGTCCTGCAGAGTGCCGTGGGCCTTGAGGAAGGTGTGCATCGCGGCGGCGGACAGCGGCTCCAGCTCGTCCATCGGCGCGGTCTGCGGGGCCACCAGCGGAGTGGACAGCTGCACCGGCCCCCGGCCGACCCGGATCTGCGCGAAGTCGGCGTCCCCGGTACGGCGTTCCCACAACCGGCGGCCGTCCGCGACGATCGACCAGAGCTGGTCGGGCTCGGGGTTGAGGAACAGCTGGGCGCCGCGCTGGCGCTCCGCGGTGCGCCGCACCTGGCGGCGCATCTGCTGCAGGTACTTGAGGTAGTCGCGCCGCTCGTCCGCGGTCGCGGTGGAGCCGCCCTTGCGCGCCCGCACGATCTGCGCCAGCGCCATCCCGACCGTGGAGACGATCATCAGACCGCCCATGATCTTCATCGGGGGCGCGGCGCCCGGCGAGAAGAAGAACACCGCCGAGCCGCCCATGCCGAGCATCGGCAGGATGCTCATCACCCAGTCCTCCCCGCCCGCCCTGGGCAGTTCGGGCGGGGTGACCAACTCCACCGGCTCGTCCGGCACCACCGGCGGATAGGCGCGGGCAGGCCGCTTGACCATGACAACACTCATGCGCCCACCCAATGGTCCTGAACGGTTCGCTCGCTCACTTCGGCATCAGCCCTCACGCAACTGGATACGTACGGGTGAGGACGCCCCGTGTGACGCCGCCCCCGCTCCGCCGACCGCAGGCACCCGGGGAGGAGCGCGGCCCCTGCCCCCGTCGCCTTGCGCAGGGGCCGATCCTACTGGTCGCCCCCGCGGGCCGTACCGGCCCTACCCCACCGCACCCTGCGCGGCACCGGGCACGAACGGAGCGGGTAGGGTAACGCCGCGCCAACTCATGGCCGGATCGAGCCAGTTCCGCCCCGGCCGCGCGCCCGCGCAGCAGCCAGACCAGACCACCGCCGGTACGCGGCACAGTCAACCAACAAGGGGGAGCGCCCAGTGCGCCGAGCGATCGAGGGGTGCGCATGAGCACCGCCGCCACGACCGGCTTCTGCCGGGTCACCGTCGTCGCACCGGACAGCCGGATCGACGTCGCCCTGCCCGAGGACGTCCCGCTCGCGGACGTCTACCCCGAGGTGCTGCGCCTTTCCGGCCAGGCCCAGCCCGACGGCGCCCCGACCGGGTTCCACCTGGTCCGCCGCGACGGCACCGTGCTCGACAGCGGACTGCCGCTCGCCGCCCAGCAGGTCCGCGACGGCGACCTGCTCAGCCTGCGCCCGTTCGCCGAGTCGCTGCCGCCGGCCGTCTACGACGACGTCGCCGACGCCATCGCCAGCGCCGTCGAGGCCGACCGCCGCTTCTGGACCCCCGAGCTGATGCGGGCCTTCGGCCTGATCGGCGCCGGAGTCCTGCTCACCCTGCTCGGCTTCGCCCTCTGGTTCTCCGACCTGCTCCACGACATGCACGGCCTGCCCGGCGTGCTGTCCGGCGTCACCGCCGTCGTGCTCACCGCACTGGCCGGCGTCCGGGCCCGGGTCTACCAGGACCCGTACGCCGCCCTGGCACTCGGCCTGGGCGCGCTGCCGCACGCCATGATCGGCGGCAGCGGCATCATCGCCGTCGCCCACAAGTGGGACGGCCCGGGCCGGCTCCAGTTCCTCACCGGCTGCGTCGCCGTCCTGGTCGTCGCCGTCCTGCTGGTCGGCCTGCTGCCCGAGAAGGACTCGCTGTTCGTCGCCGCCGCCTTCCTGGCCGCGGCCGGCGCGCTCTCCACCTTCGCCGCCGTCCTCCTCCCGCAGACCCCGGCCGGCCACATCGCCGCCGTCACCGGTGTCGCGGCCGTCGCCGTGATCGGCTTCCTGCCCGGCCTGTCCGCGCGCTTCGCCCGGCTGCCCGTCGGCTTCAGCGCCCCCGGCCAGACCCGCACCCGCAGCCGCGACTACGACGAGGAGGCCGGCCGCGCCGAGGCCGTCCAGTACGAGCGGATCGCCCAGCAGGCCCGCCGCGGCCACGAGGTGCTGGTCGGCCTGGTCGGCGGCTGCGCCGCGGTGATCGTCGGCGCCTGCGCGGTGCTCGGCTTCACCGACCAGGTCTACCCCGAGCTGCTCGCCCTGGCCATCGGCATCGCCACCATGCTGCGCGCCCGGCTGTTCCGCTACACCGCGCAGGTCTTCAGCCTCACCATCGCGGGCCTGCTCGGCCTGTCGCTGCTGATCATCGGCCTGTCGCTGCACACCCCGCTGTTCATCCTGAAGGCCACCAGCTCCACCGACGTCGACCTGCGCACCATCTGGATGGCCGCCTCGATCGCCTTCGGTGCGGCGGTGCTCACCGCCATCGCCCTGGTGGTGCCCCGACTCGGCGTCTCCCCCTTCTGGGGACGCATCCTGGACCTGGTCGACAGCATCACCCTGATCGCCCTCGTCCCGATCGCGCTGGCCGTGCTCGACGTCTACAACCTGGTACGCGGCGCCACCGGCTGACCGGCCCGAGGACGGGCACTGGTACGCTTGGCCTTCGAGCGCAGCCGTGTGCCCGGCCCCGGGTCGGAGGCAGCAGGCGGCGCCCGCATTACGACACCGAGTTCTCCAAGAGTCCTGTGCCGTAGACCAGGACTGCTCGGTATCACCTCTGAAGGAGTTGCAGTGGCTCTCGCCTCTGACGTCAAGAAGCAGATCTTCGCCGAGTTCGGCCAGAAGGAGGGCGACACCGGCTCCCCCGAGGTCCAGGTCGCCATGCTCTCGCGCCGTATCTCGGACCTGACCGAGCACCTCAAGACCCACAAGCACGACCACCACTCGCGTCGTGGCCTGCTGATCCTGGTCGGCCAGCGCCGCCGCCTGCTGCAGTACCTGGCCAAGAAGGACATCGAGCGCTTCCGTACGCTCGTCGACCGCCTGGGCATCCGCCGCGGTGCCGCCGGTGGCGCCCGCTAAGACCGCCGCACGGGGCGGCTCCCCACACCGGGGAGCCGCCCCTCGCGCGTATGCCGCGGCCGACGATCCGCGGCGCCCGAACATAACAACTCGCGCGCACCTCCCCAGGTGGCCGAGGATTGCACCGTAGGGTTGTGGGCATGCCGGGTGATGGCGCCAATGGCGCGCCACCCGAACCAGGACCCCAACCCCCCGCGGGACGAAGGCTTCAAACGGAAGCCGCCCGCATCCGAGAGAGCGTCCAGACGCGGACCGCCCGTCCAGGCCTGGCAGCCGAGAGGCGCCGGTCCTCGGTAGTGGCCGTCGGAAGTCCCGCAGACCGAGCGGGCACTCCGGAGGCTTCGATCGAAGACCGGCCCGGCTGGTCCAGGGCCCACCGGCAGGCCAAGCGCGGGGACGCTCTCCCGGAGACGTACGAAAGAGGAGATCTTCCAGGTGGAAGAGAACGTGTTCTACGCCGAAGCCGTCATCGACAACGGTTCCTTCGGCACCCGTACCATCCGCTTCGAGACCGGCCGCCTGGCCCGTCAGGCCGCCGGCTCCGCCGTGGCCTACCTGGACGACGACACCATGGTGCTGTCGGCCACGAGCGCCTCCAAGCAGCCGAAGGAGCACTTCGACTTCTTCCCGCTGACCGTGGACGTCGAGGAGCGGATGTACGCCGCGGGCCGCATCCCCGGCTCGTTCTTCCGTCGTGAGGGCCGGCCCTCCGAGGACGCGATCCTCACCTGCCGCCTGATCGACCGCCCGCTGCGCCCGTCCTTCGTCAAGGGCCTGCGCAACGAGATCCAGGTCGTCTGCACGATCATGGCGCTCAACCCCGACCACCTGTACGACGTCGTGGCCATCAACGCCGCCTCCGCGTCCACCCAGCTGGCCGGCCTGCCGTTCTCCGGCCCGATCGGCGGCGTCCGCGTCGCGCTGATCAAGGGCCAGTGGGTCGCGTTCCCGACCCACAGCGAGCTGGAGGACGCCGTCTTCGACATGGTCGTCGCCGGCCGCACGCTGCCCGACGGCGATGTCGCGATCATGATGGTCGAGGCCGAGGCCACCACCAAGACCATCAAGCTGGTCGAGGGCGGCGCCGAGGCGCCGACCGAGGACGTCGTGGCCGCCGGCCTCGAGGCCTCGAAGCCCTTCATCAAGGTGCTCTGCGCCGCGCAGTCGCAGCTGGCCGCCCAGGCCGCCAAGCCGACCGCCGAGTTCCCGATCTTCCTGGACTACCAGGACGACGTGCTGGCCGCCCTGACCAACGCGGTCAAGGACGAGCTGTCGCAGGCGCTGACCATCCCCGGCAAGCAGGAGCGCAACGCCGAGCTGGACCGCGTCAAGGCGATCGCCGCCGAGAAGCTCCTGCCGGAGTTCGAGGGCCGCGAGAAGGAGATCAGCGCCGCGTACAACGCGCTGACGAAGAAGGTCGTGCGCGAGCGCGTCATCAAGGACAAGGTCCGCATCGACGGCCGCGGTGTCACCGACATCCGCACCCTGGCCGCCGAGGTCGAGGCCATCCCGCGCGTCCACGGCTCGGCCCTGTTCGAGCGCGGCGAGACCCAGATCCTGGGCGTCACCACGCTGAACATGCTCCGCATGGAGCAGCAGCTCGACACGCTCTCCCCGGAGACGCGTCGCCGCTACATGCACAACTACAACTTCCCGCCGTACTCGGTCGGCGAGACCGGCCGCGTGGGCTCGCCCAAGCGCCGCGAGATCGGCCACGGCGCGCTGGCCGAGCGGGCGATCCTGCCCGTGCTGCCGACCCGCGAGGAGTTCCCCTACGCGATCCGCCAGGTCTCCGAGGCGCTGAGCTCCAACGGCTCCACCTCGATGGGCTCGGTCTGCGCCTCGACCATGTCGCTGCTGAACGCCGGTGTGCCGCTGAAGGCCGCCGTCGCCGGTATCGCGATGGGCCTGATCTCGCAGGAGATCGACGGCGAGACGCACTACGTCGCGCTGACCGACATCCTGGGCGCCGAGGACGCGTTCGGCGACATGGACTTCAAGGTCGCCGGTACCCGCAACTTCATCACCGCCCTGCAGCTGGACACCAAGCTGAACGGCATCCCGGCGTCGGTGCTGGCCGCCGCGCTGAAGCAGGCCAAGGACGCCCGCCTGCACATCCTCGACGTGATGAACGAGGCGATCGACACTCCGGACGAGATGTCGCCGAACGCCCCGCGCATCATCACCATCAAGATCCCGGTGGACAAGATCGGTGAGGTCATCGGCCCCAAGGGCAAGATGATCAACCAGATCCAGGAGGACACCGGCGCGGACATCACCATCGAGGACGACGGCACCATCTACATCGGTGCGGTCGACGGTCCCTCGGCGGAGGCTGCCCGTACGACGATCAACCAGATCGCCAACCCGACCATGCCGGAGGTCGGCGAGCGCTACCTGGGCACCGTGGTGAAGACCACGACGTTCGGCGCGTTCGTTTCGCTCATGCCGGGCAAGGACGGCCTGCTGCACATCTCGCAGATCCGCAAGCTCGCCGGTGGCAAGCGCGTGGAGAACGTCGAGGACGTGCTGGGCGTCGGCGCCAAGGTCCAGGTCGAGATCGCCGAGATCGACCCGCGCGGCAAGCTCTCGCTGATCCCGGTCGTCGAGGGCGAGGAGGGCGGCGAGGCCGCTTCCGAGTGAAGCGCCGCTAGCCACCCCGTTCCATAGAAGCGGCCGCGGCCCGCACGCCCCGTCGGCGTGCGGGCCGCACCCTGTTGTTCTCGCATCACTACGGAGGTACACCCCGTGGCTCAGGCCTCGGCGGCGACGCAGCGCCCCGGCACCACCCGGACCCTGCTCAAGGGGGTCGACGGTGCCGGCACGGTACGCCGCACCGTCCTCCCCGGCGGCCTGCGGGTCGTCACCGAGACCCTGCCGACGGTGCGCTCCGCGACCTTCGGCATCTGGGTCGGCGTCGGCTCACGGGACGAGACCCCGCAGCTGAACGGTGCCACCCACTACCTGGAGCACCTCCTCTTCAAGGGCACCGAGCGGCGCAGCGCGCTGGACATCTCGGCGGCCCTGGACGCGGTCGGCGGCGAGATGAACGCCTTCACCGCGAAGGAGAACACCTGCTACTACGCCCGGGTCCTGGACACCGACCTGCCGCTGGCCATCGACGTGGTCTGCGACATGCTCACCGGCTCGCTGATCCGCCCCGAGGACGTGGAGGCCGAGCGCGGCGTCATCCTCGAGGAGATGGCGATGGCCGAGGACGACCCGGGCGACGTGGTGCACGACCTCTTCGCCAAGGCGATCTTCGGCAGCGGCCCGCTCGGCCGCCCGATCCTCGGCACCCAGGAGACCGTCCAGGGCCTCACCCGGGACCAGATCGCCGGGTTCTTCCACCGCCGCTACAAGCCCGAGCTCCTGGTGGTCGCGGCGGCCGGCAACCTGGACCACCGCAAGGTCGTCAAGCAGGTCGAGCAGGCCTTCGCACCGCTGCTGGCGCGCTCCGAGGCGGCCCCCGCCGCGGCCCGCCGCGGCGTCAAGGCGCTCCGCACGGCCGGCCGGGTCGAGGTGCTCAACCGCTCCACCGAGCAGGCCCACCTGGTGCTGGGCGTGCCCGGCGTGCCCCGGCACGACGAGCGCCGCTGGGCGATGGGCGTGCTCAACGCGGCCCTCGGCGGCGGCATGAGCTCGCGGCTCTTCCAGGAGGTCCGGGAGAAGCGCGGCCTGGCGTACTCGGTGTACTCCTACTCCTCCTCCTACGCGGACAGCGGCCTGTTCGGCATCTACGCCGGCTGCCAGCCCAAGCGGGTCGAGGAGGTGCTGCGGATCTGCCGCGAGGAGCTCGCCAAGGTGGTCGCCGACGGCATCACCGAGGAGGAGCTGCGCCGGGCGATCGGCCAGATCTCCGGCTCCACCGTGCTCGGCATGGAGGACACCGGCTCGCTGATGAACCGGATCGGCAAGGCCGAGCTGAGCTACGGCCACCACCTCTCGGTGGACGAGATGCTGGCCAAGATAGCGGCCGTGACCCTGGACGACGTCCACGCCGTGGCCCGTGATGTGCTGGGCGCGTACCGGCCGTCGCTGGCGCTGATCGGCCCGATCAACGACAAGCGGGCCGCCAGGCTCGCCGACCTGCTGGTCTGAAGGGACTAATCGCTATGACGCTGCGTGTCGCCGTGATCGGCGCCGGGGGCCGGATCGGCTCCGAGGCCGTCAAGGCCGTCGAGGCCGCCCCGGACATGGAGCTGGTCGCCGCGCTGGGCCGGGGCTCCGACCTCGACGAGCTGACCAGGGCGGGTGTGCAGGTCGCCGTCGAGCTGACCCACCCCGACTCGGTGATGGGCAACCTCGACTACTGCCTGCGCCACGGCATCCACGTGGTCACCGGCACCACCGGGTGGACGGACGAGCGGCTGGCCACCGTCGGCGGCCTGCTGGACGAGGCGCCCGAACTGGGGCTGCTGATCGCGCCGAACTTCTCGCTCGGCGCCGTGCTGGGCATGAAGTTCGCGCAGACCGCGGCCCGGTACTTCGAGTCGGTCGAGGTCGTCGAGCTGCACCACGACCGCAAGGCGGACGCGCCCAGCGGCACCGCCACCCGCACCGCGCAGCTGATCGCCGCCGCCCGCGCGGAGGCCGGCCTGCCCGCGCAGCAGGACCCGACCACGCACAGCCTGCCCGGCGCCCGCGGCGCCGACGTGGACGGAGTGCCGGTGCACGCCGTCCGGCTGCGTGGCCTGCTCGCGCACCAGCAGGTGATGTTCGGCGACACCGGTGAGACGCTCACCATCCGGCACGACTCGCTGCACCACAGCAGCTTCATGCCCGGCATCCTGCTCGGTGTCCGCAAGGTCGTGGAGCACCACGGGCTCACCGTGGGCCTCGAGAACTTCCTGGACCTGTGAGCACCGGATGACCTCCCGTACCGGTTTCTTCGTCCTCTCCGGCGTCCTGCTGCTGGTGGCCCTGGTCTGCGTGGGCGAGGGCGTCCAGCTGATCGCCACCGGCAAGCCGCTCGGCATCGGCATGGGGCTCTGCGCCTTCGTCATCCCGCCGATCGGGGTCTGGTTCCTGCGGCAGACGGTCCGCTTCGGCCGGGCCAGTGAGCGGCTCGCCCGCGAGCTGGAGGCCGAGGGCGGCCTCCCGGTGGACGAGCTGAAGCGCACCACCGGCGGACGGATCGACCGGGCCTCGGCCGACGAGGTGTTCGCCCGCCGCAGGGCGGAGGCCGAGGAGGCGCCCGGCGACTGGCGGGTCTTCTTCCGCCTCGCGGTGGCGTACGCCGACGCCGGGGACACCCCGCGTGCCCGCAAGACCATGCAGCACGCGATCACACTGCACAGCCGCACCGAACCCGCAAGGAGTAGCGCGTGACCGATGAAACGACGGCCCCCCAGTTCCGCAGCGATGTGACCGTGGAGCTGGTCCGCAGCGCCGCCGCCGACTCGGACGTCATCTGGGCGGCCCGCGTCTCGACGGCGGGCGAGCAGTCCCTGGAGGCGCTCCAGCAGGATCCGGAGAAGTCCAAGGGCCTGATCAACTACCTGATGCGGGACCGGCACGGCACGCCGTTCGAGCACAACTCGATGACCTTCTTCATCAGCGCGCCGATCTTCGTCTTCCGCGAGTTCCACCGCCACCGCAGCGGCTGGTCCTACAACGAGGAGTCCGGCCGCTACCGCGAGCTGCAGCCGGTCTTCTACGTGCCGGGCGAGGAGCGCAAGCTCGTCCAGCAGGGCCGTCCGGGCCGCTACGAGTTCGTCGAGGGCACACCCGAGCAGTTCGACGTGGTCGGCGAGCAGATGCAGTCCGCGTACCGGGCGTCCTACCAGGCGTACCAGGAGATGCTGGACGCCGGCGTCGCCCGCGAGGTGGCCCGGGCCGTCCTGCCGGTCGGCCTGTTCTCCTCGATGTACGCGACCTGCAACGCCCGCTCGCTGATGCACTTCCTGTCGCTGCGCACCAAGAAGGAGAACGCCGCCGTGCCGTCCTTCCCGCAGCGCGAGATCGAGATGGTCGCCGAGCAGATGGAGGAGCAGTGGGCCGGGCTCATGCCCCTCACCCATGCGGCCTTCGAGAAGCACGGCCGCGTCGCCCCCTGACCTGGGGTGATAGGCATATGGACGGTTTGCCGGGCATGTCTGGATTGCGGCTTTTCTGGCCGCTCCCTACGCTCGTGACACGGATTCCGGTGCTGCTTGAACCCCCGAGCATGCAGCACCGGAATCCCACTGTCTGCGCCGACCTGAGTGCTACACCTGTCCGAACCCTGGACCGGCATGGGTACCGCCCCACCGCCTACGAGTAGCTTTGGACGCATGGCTCCGACCTCCACCCCCCAGACGCCTTTCGGCCGGGTCCTGACCGCCATGGTCACCCCGTTCACCGCCGACGGCGGCCTCGACCTCGACGGCGCCCAGCGCCTCGCGGCCCACCTCGTCGACTCCGGCAACGACGGCCTCGTCGTCAACGGCACCACCGGCGAGTCCCCGACCACCAGCGACGCCGAGAAGGCCCGCCTCGTACGCGCCGTGGTGGAGGCGGTGGGGGACCGCGCCCACGTCGTGGCCGGTGTCGGCACCAACGACACCCACCACAGCGCCGACCTGGCCCGCCAGGCCGAGGCCGCCGGAGCCCACGGCCTGCTGGTCGTCACGCCGTACTACAGCAAGCCCCCGCAGGAGGGCCTGTACCGGCACACCACGCACATCGCCGACGCCACCGGGCTGCCGGTGATGCTCTACGACATCCCCGGCCGCAGCGGTGTCGCGCTGAGCCACGAGACGCTGGTCCGGCTCGGTGAGCACCCGCGGATCGTCGCCAACAAGGACGCCAAGGGCGACCTCGGCGCCGCCGCCTGGGCGATCGCCCGCTCGGACCTCGCCTGGTACTCCGGCGACGACATCCTGAACCTGCCGCTGCTGTCCGTCGGAGCGGTCGGCGTGGTCAGCGTGGTCGGACACGTGGTCGCGGGCGAGCTGCGCAGCATGGTCGAGGCCTTCCAGAGCGGCGATGTGGCCAAGGCCACGGCGATCCACCAGAGCCTGCTGCCGGTCTTCAGCGGTATGTTCCGCACGCAGGGTGTCATCCTCACCAAGGCCGCGCTGGAGCTCCAGGGCCTGCCGGCCGGGCCGCTGCGGCTGCCGCTGATCGGTGCGGACTCCGAGGAGATCGCGCAATTGAAGAAGGATCTCGCCGCAGGCGGGGTACACCTGTAACAGACACAGACGTGCGCGCCCCGGCTCGCCGGACCCCTCACGGGCCCGTCGCTGGACCGGACGAAGGCGCGAGAGCACCGACCCAGTAGGAAACCGACACTGAGTACGCACGCCATATGTCTCCAGGGGGAGGACCCCGGGCATATGGCGTGCGTCGTGAGGAGAGTCTTTTGAGCCACCCGCACCCCGAACTCGGCGCGCCCCCCGCTCTCAAGGAGGGCGCCCTCCGCATCACCCCGCTCGGCGGTCTCGGTGAGATCGGCCGCAACATGACGGTCCTGGAGTACGGGGACCGCATGCTCATCATCGACTGCGGTGTCCTCTTCCCCGAGGACGAGCAGCCCGGCGTCGACCTGATCCTCCCGGACTTCAGCTACATCCGGGGCCGTCTCGACAAGATCGACGGCATCGTCCTGACCCACGGGCACGAGGACCACATCGGCGCGGTGCCGTTCCTGCTCCGGGAGAACCCGGACATCCCGCTGATCGGTTCGAAGCTCACCCTCGCCCTGATCGAGGCCAAGCTCGCCGAGCACCGCATCCGCCCGTACGTGCTGGAGGTCAAGGAGGGCGACCGCGAGCGGATCGGCCCCTTCGACTGCCAGTTCATCGCGGTCAACCACTCCATCCCCGACGCGCTGGCCGTGGCCGTCCGCACGCCGGCCGGCATGGTCGTCGCCACCGGCGACTTCAAGATGGACCAGCTGCCGCTCGACGGCCGCCTCACCGACCTGCCGGCCTTCGCCAAGCTGGCGGAGGAGGGCATGGACCTGCTGCTGGTGGACTCCACCAACGCCGAGGTCCCCGGCTTCATCCCGTCCGAGCGGGACATCTCGGCCGCGCTGCGAAACGTTTTCGCGAGCGCCGAGAAGCGGATCATCGTGGCCTCCTTCGCGAGCCACGTGCACCGGATCCAGCAGGTGCTGGACGCCGCGCACGAGCACAAGCGCAAGGTCGCCTTCGTCGGCCGCTCGATGGTCCGCAACATGGGCATCGCGCGGGACCTCGGCTACCTGAAGGTCCCCGGCAACATGATCGTGGACGTCAAGCAGCTGGACGACCTGCCGGACAAGGACGTCGTGCTGATCTGTACCGGTTCGCAGGGCGAGCCGATGGCCGCGCTGTCCCGGATGGCCAACCGCGACCACCAGATCCGCATCGTCGAGGGCGACACCGTCGTCCTCGCCTCCTCGCTGATCCCCGGCAACGAGACCGCCATCTACCGGGTGATCAACGGCCTGACCCGCTGGGGCGCCAAGGTCGTGCACAAGGGCAACGCCAAGGTGCACGTCTCGGGCCACGCCTCGGCAGGCGAGCTCCTGTACTTCTTCAACATCTGCAAGCCGCGCAACCTGATGCCGGTCCACGGCGAGTGGCGCCACCTGCGGGCGGCCGCCGACCTGGGCATCGCCACCGGTGTGCCGCGCAACCGCACGGTCATCGCCGAGGACGGCGTCTGCGTCGACCTGGAGGGCGGCGTCGCGCGGATCGTCGGCAAGGTGCAGGCGGGCTACGTCTACGTCGACGGCTCGTCGGTCGGCGACATCACCGAGGCCTCGCTCAAGGACCGCAGAATCCTCGGCGAGGAGGGCTTCATCTCGGTGTTCGTGGTGGTCGACTCCACCAACGGCAAGATGGTGAGCGGCCCGACCATCCAGGCCCGCGGCTCCGGTATCGACGACAACGCGTTCGTCCCGGTCGTCGCGAAGCTCCAGGAGGCCCTGGAGCGCTCGGCCGGTGACGGCGTCCTCGAGGTCCGTCAGGTTCAGCAGCTGGTCCGCCGGACCATCGGCAAGTGGGTGGCGGACAACTACCGCCGCCGGCCGATGATCCTGCCGGTCGTGGTCGAGGTCTGATCCTCCCGCTGGTCGGTTTGACGTGGGGCAGCCCGGTGCGTAATGTTCTCCGGGTTGCCCCACGGGACGGCCCCGGCAGAAGTTCTCGAAATGAAATTCGAGAACGGAGCGCGGAAAACGGCCCGAGAAACTCTGGTAGAGTTCGGGAGCGCCGAAAGGCCAAAGCAAATCAGATAAACGAAACTCCGGAAAACGGAGCGGAAAACATCTGATAAGCTGGAAACACGAAAGAACGAAGCGCCCGGAGGGCCCGCTGGAAGGCGGTCCGAAGGAA
>NZ_JBICZP010000032.1:0-38290 GCF_043202015.1 Kitasatospora sp. NPDC048239
TGGTCGGTGTCGTGGGTGAGGGCGTCGAGGGCGTCGAGGGCCTGGGCGCGGTCGGTGGCGATCACGACGGCCCGGTGCTCCAACGACGCCCGGCCACCGGCCAGGGCGGCGGCCACGGTGGCCGCTGCGAGCTCGGGGTGGTCGAGCAGGTGCTCCCGTAGGCGTCCGCCCGCCGCGCGCAGGGCGTCCGCGCTCTGTGCGGAGAGCGGCCAGAGCGCCGGGCCCGCGTCCTGGTCGGTCTTGGCCGGCTCCGGTGCGTCGAGTGCGGGTGCCTGCTCCAGGATGACGTGCGCGTTGGTGCCGCTGATGCCGAAGGAGGAGACGGCGGAGCGGCGCGGCCGCCCGCGCTCCGGCCAGGGCACGGTCTCGGTGAGCAGTTCGACGGCGCCCGCCGACCAGTCCACGTGCGGCGAGGGCGCGTCCACGTGCAGGGTGCGCGGCAGGATTCCGTGCTGCATCGCCTGCACCATCTTGATGATGCCGCCGACCCCGGCCGCCGCCTGGCTGTGGCCGATGTTGGACTTCAACGAGCCCAGCAGCAGCGGCTGGTCGCCGGGCCGGCCCTGACCGTAGGTGGCCAACAGCGCCTCGGCCTCGATCGGGTCGCCGAGCCGGGTGCCGGTGCCGTGCGCCTCCATGGCGTCCACGTCCGCCGGGGTGAGGCCCGCGCCGGCCAGGGCCTGCCGGATGACCCGCTCCTGGGAGGGCCCGTTCGGGGCGGTGAGGCCGTTGCTGGCGCCGTCCTGGTTGATCGCGGAGCCGCGCAGCAGGGCGAGGACCGGGTGCCCGTTGCGGCGCGCGTCGGAGAGCCGCTCGACCAGCAGCAGGCCGACGCCCTCCGCCCACGCGGTGCCGTCGGCGGCGGCCGCGAAGGCCTTGCAGCGGGCGTCGCCGGCCAGGCCGCGCTGGCGGCTGAACTCCAGGAACATCCCCGGCGTCGCCATGACCGTCACACCGCCGGCCAGCGCGAGGTCGCACTCGCCCTGGCGCAGCGCCTGCGCGGCGAGGTGCAGCGCGACCAGCGAGGAGGAGCAGGCGGTGTCGACGGTGACGGCCGGCCCCTCCAGGCCGAAGGTGTAGGCGATCCGGCCGGACGCGACGCTCGCCGTGCCGCCGGTGAGCAGATAGCCGTCCAGGCCCTCGGCGGGCTCGTGCAGACGGGCGCCGTAGTCCTGCGCGGTGGCGCCGACGAAGACGCCGGTCCCGCTGCCCTTCAGCCGGTCGGGGGCGAGGCCGGCCCGCTCGAAGGCCTCCCAGGCGGTTTCGAGCAGCAGCCGCTGCTGCGGGTCCATCGCCAGCGCCTCGCGCGGGCTGATGCCGAACAGGCCGGCGTCGAACCGGGCCGCCGAGGAGAGGAACCCGCCCTCGCGGACGTAGGCGGTGCCGGGGGTGTCCGGGTCGGGGTCGTAGAGCGCGTCCAGGTCCCAGCCGCGGTCGGTGGGGAACGGGCCGATCGCGTCGGTCTCGGAGTGGACGAGCCGCCAGAGGTCCTCGGGCGAGGCGATCCCGCCGGGGTAGCGGCAGGCCATCGCGACGATGGCGATCGGCTCGTCGGCCGTCGTCCGGCGGGCGGCCGGGGCGGTCACGGTGGCGGCGTCCCCGCTGAGGCGGTCGCGCAGCAGGCGGACCACGGCGTCGGGCGTCGGGTGGTTGTAGACGAGCGCGGACGGGAGGGAGAGGCCGGTGGCGCTCTGCAGGCGGTCGCGCAGCTCGACGCCGGAGAGCGAGTCGAAGCCGAGGTCCTTGAAGCTGCGGCCGGCGTCGACCGCCTCGCCGGTGACGTGGCCCAGCACGATGGCGGCCTGGGTGCGGACGAGGTCCAGCAGGTCGGCGGGCAGCGCGGCGCGGCCGGTGCGTTCGGGGCCGGTGCGTCCGGGGCCGACCGTTGCGGGGTCGGCGGCCGCCTCGGGGACGGCCTCGGAGGCGGTGGTGGGTGCGGCCTCGACGGCGGGTGGGCCGTCCAGCCAGTGGCGCTCGCGCTGGAACGCGTAGGTGGGCAGCGGCACCGGCCGGCCGCCCCGGACGGCCGGGGAGCCCGCCCAGTCCACCGGCGCGCCGTGGACCTGGGCGCCCGCCAGGGCGCCGAGCAGCGTCGCCGCCTCCGGTCGGCCGCGCCGCAGTCCGGCGAGCAGCACGTGGCCGCCGCCGGTGTCGGCCAGCGCGTCCCGGCCCAGGCCGGTGAGGTGGGCGTCCGGGCCGAGTTCGAGGAACACCGTGGTACCCGCGCGGCGCAGCGTCCGCAGTCCGTCGTGGAAGCGCACGGCCGCGCGGATGTGCCGGGCCCAGTAGGCGGGGGAGGTGAGCTCGGCCGCGGTGGCCGGCCCACCGGTGACGTTGGAGATGACGGGGATCAGCGGTGCGTGGAACTCCAGTCCGGCGGCGACGCGTTCGAACTCCTCCAGGATCGGGTCCATGTGCGCGGAGTGGAACGCGTGGCTGACCGCGAGCCGGCGGGTGCGGCGGCCCCGGGCGGCCAGGGTCTCGGCGGCGCGCAGCACCTCGGCCTCGTCGCCGGAGAGGACGACGGCGCGCGGGCCGTTGACGGCGGCGAGGGACACCCCGTCCGAGAGCAGCGGCAGCACCTCGTCCTCGGCCGCCTCCACGGCGACCATCGCGCCGCCCGCCGGCAGCTCCTGCATCAGGCGGCCGCGCGCAGCGACCAGCAGGGCGGCGTCCGGGAGCGAGAGGACACCGGCGGCGTGGGCGGCGGTGAGCTCGCCGATCGAGTGGCCGGCCAGGTGGTCGGGGGCCGGTCCGAAGCGGCGGACCAGGTGGTGGAGCGCGGTCTCCAGGGCGAAGAGGGCGGGCTGGGTGTAGCGGGTCTCGTCGAGCAGGGCGGCCTCGGGGGTGCCGGGCTCGGCGAACACCAGGTCGCGCAGCGGGCGGTCCAGGTGGGGGTCGAGGGCGTCCGCGGCGTCGTCGAAGGCCCGGGCGAACTCGGGGTAGGCGGCGTATAGTTCGCGTCCCATGCCGGGGCGCTGGCTGCCCTGCCCGGTGAACAGGTAGGCGGTGGCGGGCGCCTCGGCGGGTGCCCGGCCGCGGACCACGGCGGGGTGGTCCTCGCCCGCGGCGAGGGCGGCGAGGCCGTCCAGCAGCGCCGGGCGGTCGGCGGCGAGGACGACGGCGCGCTCGTCGAAGAGCGTCCGGGTCGCGGCGAGCGCGTGGGCGATGTCGCGCGGGTCGGCGGCCACGGGCCCGGAGTCGGGGTGGTCGGAGTCGGGGTCGGAGCCGGCGTCGGCGTCGGCGTCGGCTCCTGGGGTGAGGTGGGAGTGCAGTCGGGCGGCCTGGGCGCGGAGCGCCTGGCCGTCGCGTCCGGACAGCACCCACGGGAGCGGGCCGGCCGGGGCCGCGGCCCCGGCGGTCGCGGGCGGGTCGGCCGACTCCGCCGGGTCGGGCAGGTCCGCCGTCCCGGCCGTTGCGGCCGCTCCCGCCAGGTCCGCCAGCACCACGTGGCAGTTGGTGCCGCCCATGCCGAACGAGCTGACGCCCGCGATCAGCGGCCGGTCGGCCTGCGGCCAGGGGCCCTCCTCGGTGCGCACCCGCAGGCCCAGCTCGTCCAGGGGGATGGCCGGGTTGGGCTCGGCGAAGTTGAGGCTGGCCGGGAGCCGGCGGCGGGCGATCGCGAGGATGGTCTTCAGCAGGCCGACCAGGCCGGCCGCGCCCTCCAGGTGGCCCACGTTGGTCTTGGCGGACCCGACGTGCAGCGGTGCGGGCCGCTCCCCGGCGCCCGCGCCGAGGACCGCCCCCAGCGCCGCCGCCTCGATCGGGTCGCCGACCGGCGTCCCGGTGCCGTGCAGCTCGACGTACTGGACGGACGGCGCGTCCGTCCCCGCCCGGCCGTGCGCCTCGCGCAGCACCGCCTCCTGGGCGGTCCGGTCGGGCACGGTCAGCCCGGTGGAGGCGCCGTCG
Source organism: Kitasatospora sp. NPDC048239 (assembly GCF_043202015.1). Taxonomy (NCBI): domain Bacteria; kingdom Bacillati; phylum Actinomycetota; class Actinomycetes; order Kitasatosporales; family Streptomycetaceae; genus Kitasatospora; species Kitasatospora sp. NPDC048239. The sequence continues at coordinate 3,910 of NZ_JBICZP010000032.1, forward strand.
TTGTTGACGGCGCTGCCCAGCAGGACGCTGTGCACCCGGTCCCCGTCGGCGAGGGCCCGCGCCAGCGGCTTGAGCACGACGGCCACCCCGCCCTCGCCGCGGACGTAGCCGTTGGCGCGCGCGTCGAAGGTGTAGCAGCGGCCGTCCGGCGACAGCGCCCCGAACCGGGCGCTGTCGGCGCTGGAGCCGGGCGACAGGATGAGGTTCACCCCGCCGACGACGGCGAGTTCGGACTCGCCGCGGCGCAGGCTCTCGGCCGCCAGGTGGACGGCGACCAGCGCCGAGGACTGCGCGGCGTCCACCGTGAGGCTGGGCCCGGTGAGGCCGAGCACGTAGGAGAGCCGGTTGGCCAGGATGCCGCGGTGCAGCCCGGTGACGGAGTGCCGCCCGGCGGCGTCCTCGCCGCGCCGGTGGTGCAGCGCCGCGTAGTCGTCCCAGATGGCGCTGGCGAAGACGGCCGTCCGGCTGCCGGCCAGCGAGGCCGGGACGATGCCCGCCTCCTCCAGCGCCTCCCAGCCGAGCTCCAGCAGCAGCCGCTGCTGCGGGTCCATCGCGGCCGCCTCGCGCGGGGAGATGCCGAAGAACGCGGCGTCGAAGCGGTCCACCTCGTCGAGGAAGGCGCCGCGGGCCGGGGCGGCCGCGGACCAGCGTTCGGCCGGGGGCGTGCCGACGGCGTCCTCGCCGCGGCTGAGCAGCTCCCAGAACGCGGTGGGGTCCGGCGCCCCGGGGAGGCGGCAGGAGAGTCCGATGACGGCGATCGGGGCGGAGAGGTCGCTGCTCATGATCGGTGCGGTACTCCCTCGTCGTGGACACACAGGTCAGAACACCGTCACGGGCCGCCCTAACGGGGGCCTTGCGGCGTTCTAAACCGGGTGGGGTTCACAACAGGGGTGTGCTGCAGCGGTGTTGCGGGCGTGCGACGGGCGCCGGTCGGTCACCGGCCCTTCAGGGGGCCGTCCTGGCGGGCCCTAATCGGCCGCCGGGACGGCGATCGCCGTGGCGAGCAGGCCGTCCCGGACGATCCAGCGGCCGTCGAAGGCGCCGACCGTCCGGCCGCCGACGACCGGGCCCGGCACCAGCAGCACGGCGTGGAAGGTCCCGTCGGGGCGCAGCGTGATGTCGGCCTCGGCGAACTCCAGGAACAGCCCGGTGAGCGGGAACCAGGCCTTGTAGACGGCCTCCTTGGCGCTGAACAGCAGCCGGTCCCAGGGCAGCTGCGGGAGCTCGGCGAGCAGCTTGCCGATCCGCTCCTGCTCGCCGGGCAGCGCGATGGCCTCCAGCACGCCCTCCGGGAGCGCCAGCGCGGGTTCGGCGTCGACGCCCAGCGAGGCGAGGTCGCCGGGCCGGGCGACGGCGGCGGCGCGGTACCCGGCGCAGTGCGTCATGCTGCCGATCACCCCGTCGGGCCAGCTCGGCGCGCCGCGCCGACCGGGCACCAGCGGCCGGTACGGGACGCCGAGCCGGCCGAGCGCGGCGCGGGCGCAGTGCCGGACGGTGGTGAACTCCCGGCGCCGGGTCTCCACGGCCTTGGCGACGACCGCCTCCTCGGCCGGCTCCAGCCGGGCCTGTGGCGGGTCGTCGTACGCGACCTCGACCACCACGGACGCGGGCAGAATCTCGGCGATCACGCTTCCCCCTCGTGCAGGTGTGCGGGCCTGCGCCGCACCCGGACGAGGGTAACCCAGCGGTCCCCGGCCCGTCCGGGGCCGGGGACCGCCGGTCGGTGGTGCTACTCGAAGGCCGCCGCGGCCTCCCGCAGGGCCTGGGCCACCGTCTCCGGGTCGTACGGGGCCGGCTCGCCCGGGACGTAGGTGACCGAGCGCAGCCCGCCGCTGTAGCGGAAGGAGCGGTGCCGCTCGTACACCGGCCAGGAGACCGGGGACTTGCGGTCCACGCCGACGCTGATGCCCTGGAACGGCGCCATGCCGATGAGCTGGTGGACCGGCCCGAGCCGGCCGCCCTCGACGCCGTCGACGAGCAGTCGGAACTCCCACTTGAGGTCCGCCACGGCCGCCGCCTCGACGGTGACCCGGCGCGCGCCCGCCGCGAGCGGGCCGCCGTCGGCCTCGTGCAGCTCGCCGTACTGGTTGTAGGCGAACCGCAGCCGCCCGTCCTCGACGTACAGGCTGTAGCCGCCGCCCTGGTCCCCGTGCGAGACCAGGACGCCCTGGTCGGCGTCCCCGTGCCGGTCGAGCTCGACCTCGATGGCGAAGGACCGGAAGGAGACCAGCCGGGAGGAGCGGTACCGCTCCAGCTCGGGCGTGCCCGCGAGCAGGGTCACCGGCCGCCGCAGCCGGGCGTCCTCGGGGTTGCGCAGGGCGAGCGCGCCGCTGCCGTCGGACAGCGGGAAGACCCCGTCGCGCCAGGCGGCCGCCTCCCAGGCCGCCGCCAACTCCTTGACGATGTCCGGGTGTTCGGCGGAGACGTCGTGGATCTCGGTCGGGTCGGTGCGCAGGTCGTGGAGCGCCCACTCGCCGTCGTCGTAGGGCGTGCCGAAGCGGTGCAGGGTGACCAGCTTCCAGCCGTCGCGGTAGTAGCTGCGGTTGCCGGTCATCTCGCAGTACTGCTCGTGGTGCGTACTGGGCGCCTGCGGCTCGCGCAGGACGGGTGCGAAGCTGACCCCGTCCAGCTCCTGCACCGGCTGCCCGGCGCGCTCCTGCGGCCGCTGCACGCCCGCGAGTTCGAGCAGGGTGGGCAGGATGTCCGTGACGTACTGGTACTGCGGTCGGACGCCGTTGTCGCCCTCGGCGCGCGGCAGGCCGGCCGGCCAGGAGAGCACGAACGGCACCCGGACGCCGCCCGCGTGGGTCTGGCCCTTGTAGAGGCGGAACGGCGTGTTGGAGGCCATGCCCCAGCCGCGCGGGTAGTGCACCAGGCTCTGCGGGCCGCCGATCAGCTCGATCTCCCGCTCGACGTCGGGGTTCCAGTCCGCCGGCAGCCGCGGGTGGTGGACGAAGCGGCTGAAGTAGCTGCGGGTGCCCTCGGCGCCGCCCTCGCCGGTGCCGCCGTTGTCGGAGGTGAAGACGATGATGGTGTTGTCGAGCTCGCCGAGCGCGGCCAGGGTGTCGGTGAGCCGGCCGAGGTTCTGGTCGACGTTGTCGACCATCGCCGCGTACACCTCCATGTACCGGGCGTACAACTTCTTCTGTACGTCGGTGAGTTCGCTCCAGGGTCCGACGTCGTGGCCGGCCTCGGAGTTGCGCTCGGGCAGCTCGGTGCCCGCGGGGAAGTGGCCGGCGGCCGACTGGCGTGCGAAGCGGGCGGCGCGCAGCTCGTCCCAGCCGCCGTCGTAGCGGCCCCGGTGCCGGGCCAGGTCCTCGGGCTTCGCCTGGAGCGGGCCGTGCACGGCGTTGTGCGCGAGGTAGAGGAAGAACGGCTTCTCGGCGTCGTGCGCGCGCAGCGACTTGACCATCGAGATGGCCTGGTCGGTGATGTCGTCGGTGTAGTAGTAGCCCTCGGGGAGCTCGTCGATGTCCAGCGGGCTGTTGTCGCGGACGAGTTGGTGCGGGTGGAAGAGGCTGGTCAGGCCCTCCAGTACGCCGTAGTACTGGTCGAAGCCCTTCTGTAGCGGCCAGTTGGCGCGGTTGTCGGCGGCGTTGGAGGCGGAGTCGCGGGTCAGGTGCCACTTGCCGACGGCGTAGGTGGCGTAGCCCTCGCCGTGCAGCACCTCGGCGAGGGTGGGGATGTCCCCGGCGACCTCCATGCCGTAGCCGGGGAAGCCGGGGTCGGCGTTGGCGACGAAGGAGTAGCCGACCCGGTGCGGGTTGAGGCCGGTGAGCAGGGCCGCCCGGGCCGGGGAGCAGAGCGGCATGGTGTGGTAGTTGGCCAGCTTGACGCCGTCGGCGGCGAGCCGGTCCAGGGTGGGGGTGGGGATCTCCGCGCCGAACGGGCCGATGTCGCTGTAGCCCATGTCGTCGACGAGGACGACCACGATGTTGGGGGCGCCCTCGCGCGGGCGCAGCCGCTGCGGCCAGGCGGGCACCGACTCGCCGAAGGTGCGGCCGACGGTGCCGGCGAAGCCGGCGTACGGGTCGCGGCGGCCGGGGTGGTGCGCGCGCTCGGCTTCGGGCGCGGGCTCGGCGTTGGGCGCGGGGGCGGTGCTCATACGGTGCTCCTGACGGCGGGTCCGACGGCGTCCAGGCGCGGCACGGCGGCCAGGAGCTCGGCGGTGTACGGGTGTTCGGGCGCGGTGACGACGCGGTCGGCCGGGCCGGTCTCGACGATCCGGCCGCGGTGCATCACGGCGATCCGGTGGCTGACCTGGCGGACCACGGCGAGGTCGTGCGCGATGAAGAGGATGGCGAGCCCGAGTTCGCGCTGCAGCCGGGCGAGCAGCTCGATCACCTGGGCCTGGACCGACACGTCCAGCGCCGAGACCGGCTCGTCGCAGATCAGCACGCTCGGCTCGGGCGCCAGCGCGCGGGCGATGCCGATCCGCTGGCGCTGGCCGCCGGAGAAGGCGCGCGGGTGCCGGTCCGCCATCTCCGGCTCCAGGCCGACCTGTCGGAGCAGCTCGGCGACCCGGGCGGCCCGCTCGGCCGCGGTGCCGAGCCCGTGCGCGATGAGCGGCTCCTCGATGATCCGGCCGGCCGTCATCCGGGGGTTGAGCGAGGAGTACGGGTCCTGGAAGACCATCTGCAGCTCCCGCCGGGCGGCGCGGCCGCCGCCGTGGCCGAGCTCCTCGCCGCGGAACCGGATGGTCCCCGCCGAGGGGGAGTGCACCTGGACGAGGGCCCGGGCCAGCGTGGACTTCCCGGAGCCGGACTCGCCGACCAGCCCGAGCGTCTCGCCGGGGTGCAGCTCCAGGTCGACGCCGTCCAGCGCGGTGACCGGTCGCCGGCGCGGGCCGTACGTCTTGCGCACCCCGTGCACGGTCAGCAGCGGTTCGGGGCCCGGGAGGCTGTTGGCGGCGGCCTCGGAGGGCGCCTCCAGACGCGGGACGGCGGCCAGCAGCCGCTTGGTGTAGGGGTGCCGGGGTGCGGCGAGCACCTCGCCGGTGGTGCCCTGCTCGACCACCCGGCCGGCGCGCATCACCAGGATCCGCCGGCAGGTCTGCGCGATCACGCCGAGGTCGTGGCTGATCACCACCAGGGCGGTGCCGGTCTCCCGGTTGATCCGGGAGAGCAGCTGGAGGATCTGCTGCTGGACGGTCGGGTCGAGCGCGGTGGTCGGCTCGTCGGCGACCAGCACCTCGGCGTTGTTGGCCAGCGCGAGCGCGATCATGATGCGCTGGCGCTGGCCGCCGGAGAACTGGTGCGGATGGTCGCCCAGCCGGCCGGCGGCGTCGGGGATGCCGACCAGGTCGAGCAGCTCGGCCGCCCGGGCGGCGCGCTCGGCCCGGGCGGCCGAGCCGTGGGCCCGCAGGGCCTCGTCGAGCTGCTTGCCGACGGTGAGCACCGGGTTGAGCGAGGACATCGGGTCCTGGAAGATCATCGCGATCCGCCGCCCGCGCAGGCCGCGCAGGGCGGCCTCGGGCAGGGCGGCGAGGTCCTGTCCGTCGAGCTCGACCGAGCCGCCGGTGATCCGGCCGCCGGCCGGCAGCATGCGCAGCAGCGCCAGCGCGGTGGTCGACTTCCCGGAGCCGGACTCGCCGACCAGCCCGAGCGTCTCGCCGGCGGCCAGCTCGAAGCCGACCCCGTCGACGGCCGTCACCTCGTCGAAGGCGACCGTGAGGTCGCGGACCTGAAGGACTGGGCGGCTCATCGGCGGATCCCCCTGTTCAGGGCCTCGGCGATCAGCGTGAAGCCGAGCACCAGGGCGGTGGTCGCGGCGAGCGGGGCGGCCGCGAAGGCGGGGTGGGTGTCGAGGTAGGCGACGGACTGGCTGAGGATCGAGCCGAGGGTGGGCTCCGGCGGGCGGACGCCCAGGCCCAGGAAGCTCATCGCGCCCTCGATGAAGACGCCGATGGAGAGCGCGACGGCGCTCTGCACGATCAGCGGGTCGGCGGAGTTGGGCACGACGTGGCGCAGCAGGACCCGCAGCCGGGACGCCCCGCCGACCCGGGCGGCCAGCGCGTACTCGCGCTCCCGCTGGACGAGGATGCCGGCCCGCAGCTGTCGCCCGAAGCCGGGGATCTCGGCGAGCGCGATGACGATCAGCACCGGCCAGCGGCCGGGGCCCAGCACGGCGGTCACGGCGAGCGCCAGGATGATCCCGGGGAAGGCGAGCAGCAGGTCGAAGCCGCGCTGGACGGCGACGTCTGCCCATCGGGAGGAGGCCGCGAGCAGGGCGAGCGAGCAGCCGAGCAGGGCGCCGACCGGGACGGCGCTGAGGGTGATCGCGAGGTCGGTGCCGATGCCGTGCAGCACCCGGCTGAAGAGGTCGCGACCCAGGTCGTCGGTGCCGAAGGGGTGGTCGGCGCTGGGGCCGGCGAGCGCGAGGGCGCTCTGGGCGTTCGGGTCGAGGTCGGTGAGCAGCGGCGCGAACAGGCCGGCCAGCGCGATCACGCCGACCAGGGCCAGGCCGGTGAGGCCGCGCCCGGTGAGCAGGCCGGCCAGGTAGCGGTTGCGGCGGGCGCGGGCGTCGCGCGGTGGCGCCTTGGCGGTCAGGACGGTCATCGGTCACTCCCACCGGATCCGGGGGTCCAGCCACGCGTACACCAGGTCGGTGAGCAGCTGGACGGCGACATAGACGGCGACGATCAGCAGCAGGAGGTCCTGCACGACCGGGTAGTCGCGGCGGATCACCCCCTGCTCGATCAGCTGGCCGAGACCCGGCCAGGCGAAGATCCGCTCCACCAGCACGGCCCCGGCGATGAGTTGGCCGATCTGCAGGCCGAGCACGGTGATCGCGGACGGCAGGGCGTTGGGCAGCGCGTGCTGCCAGACGATCCGCCGGCGGGAGACGCCGAGGGCGGTGGCGGTGCGGACGTAGTCCTCGGCGAGGGCGCGTTCCATGCCGTCCTTGAGGTACCGGGCGAGCACGGCGGCGCTCGGCAGCGCCAGGCAGACGGCGGGCATCAGCAGGTACTGCACGGCCAGGTCGGGCTGGTCGAGCAGGGACTCGTGGCCGCCGGCCGGCAGCAGCCCGAGGGTGACGGCGAAGAGCAGCACCAGCAGCACGCCGGTGACGAACGGCGGCACCGCCAGGACGGCCGTCGTGAAGGCGCGGACGGCGGCGGCGACCGGCCGGCGCCGGGTGGTGGCGCCGAGCACGCCGAGCGGCAGGGCGATCACCACCACCAGCAGCAGGGCGCCGAGGGTGAGTTGGACGGTGGCGCCGAGCCCGTTGCCGATCAGGTCGGCGACCTGGCCGCCGATCGCGTAGCTGGGTCCGAGGTCTCCGGTGAGCAGGTCGCCGAGCCAGCCGACGTACTGCGAGAGCAGCGGCTGGTCGAGGCCGAGCCGGCCGCGGATGGCGGCGACGGCCTCCGGCCCGGCGTCGGGCCCGGCGAGCGAGGTGGCCGGGTCGCCGGGGATCAGCCGCAGGATGAGGAAGACCAGGAAGGAGGCGAGGACGAGGACGAGCAGCCCGGAGGGCAGCCGCTTGAACAGGAAGGATCGCATCGGTCAGGCCGTCAGGTAGGCGTCGTCGAGGACGAGGTAGCCGAACTTGTTGAGGTCGGTGCCCACCGCCTTGCTGCCGGCCACCTCCACCAGGCCGCCGATGGCGAGGTCGATCACGAACTCCTCGTCCAGCAGCACGTCGGTGATCTGCTGGTAGAGCGCCTTGGCCTCGGGGCCGGAACTGTCCGAGCGGTTCCAGGCCTTCTGGACGATCTCGGTGTAGGCGGGCGAGCTGAAGCGCGAGCTGTTCTTGGCCTCGTTGAACGGGTAGGCGCTCACCGCGAGGGTGGCGGGCTGGAGCTGGGCGAAGCCGTGGCTGAGCGTCCAGAGGGCCGGCATGGACTGGGCGATCAGCTGCTTCTGCATGGTGGGGGAGTCGGTGGGCTGGAGGACCGTCTCGATGCCGACCTGCTTGAGGTCGTACTGCAGGATCTGGGCGATCGCGGTGTTGCCCGGGTCGTTGGAGTGCGCGAACGGCAGGGTGATGCTGTCGAGCCCGGCCTCCTTGAGCAGCGCCCGCGCCTTGTCCGGGTTGTGGGTGTAGCGGGTGGCGTTGGCCTCGCTGTACGCGGGCGAGGACTTGGGCCAGGGCGCGGACGAGACGGTGCCGTACCCGCCGAGCGCCTGCTGCACCAGCCGGTCGCGGTCCACGGCCCAGGCGATGGCCTGCCGGACTCGCTTGTCGCCCACGTGCTCGGCGGTGAGGTTGGCGCCGATGTAGTAGGCGCCCGAGCCGGTGTCGTACTGCTTGATCCGGAACTGCGGGTCGCCCTTGAGGGTGGCCACGTCCTTGCCGCGGACGCCGTAGGACAGGTGGGTCTGGCCGGTCCTGAGCGAGGACAGCAGGGACTCCGCCTGCGGGATGATCCGGATCTCGACCCCGTCCAGGTAGGGGCGTCCCGGGTTCCAGTACTTGTCGTTGCGGGCGAAGGTGATCGAGCTGCCGGGCTTGCGCTCGGTGAAGGTGAACGGGCCGGTGCCGATCAGCTTCGTCCCGGCGACGGCGTCCTCGACGCTGGCCGAGTCCGGGATGATCATGAACTCGAAGAGGTCGAAGAGGTTGCTGACCGGGTGGGCCAGGACGAGGGTCAGCTCGAAGTCGCCGTTCTTGCGGAAGTCGGTGACGGCGGCCGCCGTGGAGCGCAACTGGGCCGAACGGGAGGGGTTCTGCAGGTTCTTGACGGCGAACACCACGTCGTCCGCGGTGAACTTGCGGCCGCTGTGGAAGAGCACGTCCTCGCGCAGCTTGAGCGTGACGCTGGTGCCGTCCGCGCCCAGCTGCCAGGAGGTGGCCAGCTCGGGCTGCGGCTGGAGCTTGTCGTCGTACCTGGTCAGGGTGTTGAAGACCAGGCGCTGGACCAGGGTGTTGGCGCTCTGGGCGAAGAGCAGGCTCGGGGTGAAGTCGATCCCGGTGCCCACCGTGATGACGCCGCCCCGGCGCGGGCTCGCCGAGCCGCCCGCGGGGGAGGAGGCGGTGTCCGCGGCCGAACGGCAGGCCGCCAGCGCCAGCAGACCGGCTCCGGCGACACCCCCGCGCAGCAGGGCGCGCCGGGAGAGGCCGGATACGGAGGAGGAGGTGAACGCGGTCATGGCGGGTCCTTCACAAGGGGCGATCGGGTGAACGGCGGGAAGGGCGGTGGAGGGAGGGGGTGGTGGAGGGAGGGGGAAAGGCGGGCGGTCACGGCAGCGGCCCCCGCCCGGTGGGCGGCGTCGCGCCGTGCGCGGCCGTCGCCTGCAGCGGCCGGGCGTAGAGCACGCCCAGCACCGCGGCGCCGGCCGCCACGGCCAGGGCGTCCGCGCCGCGCCGCTGGGCGATCAGCAGGTCCGCGTCCTGCCGCAGGCGCGACCGGCGGGCGAACTCGGCGCGCACCACGTCCAGATAGGTCGGGTCGAGCATGGCGAAGGTCTCGGTCAGCACCAGCAGGTCCGGGTTGACCACGTCCGCCAGCAGGGCCAGCGCGCGGCCGATCACCTCGGACCGGTCGCGGACCAGCCGGTCGGCGCGCGGATCGCCGGCCCGGACCGCCGCCACCAGCTCGGCCCGGTCGGGCCGCTCGGTGATCCCGGCGGCGGCCGCCGCCTCGAACAGCGTGGTGTCCGAGGCGGCGGCCGCCAGACAGCCCAGCCGGCCGCAGTGGCAGAGCGCGTCACTGTCGGGGACGGGCAGGTGCGCGACGTCCCCGGTGGCCGAGGCGGGCCCGAGGTGCACCACGCCGGCGACCGACAGGGCCGCGTCGACCACGTGGCCGACGAAGAGCTGGACCATGCTGCGCCGCGCCGCCGGGTGGCCGAACAGGATCTCCGCCTGGGTGAGCGCCCGCGCGTGGTTGTCCACCTGGACGGGCAGTCCGGTGGCCCGGGCCAGCAGTTCGCCGAGCGGCATGTCCCGCCACTGCAAAGGATCATGACGGACAGTCACGCCGCGCTCCGGATCCACCGTGCCACCGGTGACCGCGCCGAGGGCGACCACGGTGCGGCCGCCGGGCACGGTGGCGAGCAGCCGGGGCAGCCGCTCCAGCAGCGGCTTGAGCACCGCGTAACCCGTGCGCCCCCGGTTGCTCAACTCCTGTCGGTACAGCACGTTTCCGCGCACGTCCAGCAGCGAGAAGGTGGTGAACGGCACCCCGATGTGCAGCCCGGCCACGGCCAGCCGACCGGTGTCGATGTCGACCGGCAGCTGGGGCCGGCCGACCGTTCCGGCCCCGCCGCCGGTCAACTCCGGCCGCTCGTGGAGCAGTCCGAGCTGCGAGAGGTCCACCACCTGCCGGGACACCGCGGAGGCGCTGAGCCCGGTGAGCGCGGCGACCCGGCTGCGGGCGATCGGCCCGTGGTCCAGCACGGTCCGCAGCACGGCGGCGGCGTTGACGTCCCGCCGGTCGTCCCCGATGCGCACGGCGGGGCGCGGGAGCGTGTCGGACATCGGGGACCTTTCGCGAGGCGGACGGGGAGGCGGGATTGTCAGACAAGCCCTAGGCCTGGAGGGTGGCCTCCAGCTCCTCGGCGGGGACCAGGCCGGCCACCTTCGGCGGCTCGGTCGGCTCAAGCAGGCGGCTCGGGGTGCCGTCGACGCCTACCGGCAGGTCCCCGTCCAGGGTGATCCGGCGGACCAGGCGCGGCTCGTCGCCGTAGTCGTTGACCGCGTAGTGCTGGGTCGCCCGGTTGTCCCAGATCGCCACGTCGCCGACCTGCCACTCCCAGCGCACGGTGTTCTCCAGCCGCTCCACGTAGCGCTGGAACAGCTCCAGCAGCGCGCGGCTGTCCGCACCCGAGACGCCCTGGATGCGCTGCGCGAAGGCGCCGAGCAGCAGCGTCTTCTCGCCGGTCACCGGGTGCACGCGGACCACCGGGTGCTCGGTCTTGAACGCGGTCGAGACGAACACCTGGCGGAACAGCCTGGCGATCTCGGCGTTGTCCGCCAGCTCGGGGCGCAGCGCCAGGCTCGCCGCGTAGTCGTAGTCGTTGGTGTGCACCGCCCGCAGGCTCTCGGCCAGCACCTTCAGCGGCTGCGGCAGGTCCTGGTAGGCGGCGACGGTGTTGGCCCACACGGTGCTGCCGCCGGCCGGCGGGAGCTCCAGCGACCGGAGGATGGACGCCTTCGGGTAGGACGGGACGAAAGTGACGTCGGTGTGCCAGTTGTTGGCGCGCACACCCTTGGTGGCGTCCAGCTCGAAGATGTACCGGCCGTCGGCGCTGGGGACGGTCGGGTGGCCGACCGGCTGGCCGAGCAGACGGGCGAACGCCTCGTGCTCGGCGTCGTCCAGGTGGTCCTGGCCGCGGAAGAAGAGCACCTTGTGCTCGTACAGCGCGGCCTCGACGGCGGCGACGGTCCCGGCGGACAGGTCGCCACCGAGGCGGACGTCGTGGACGATCGCGCCGATCCGGCCGGCGGCCGGGGTGAGACGCAGTTCGGTGAGGGCAGCGGTCATGGCGGTTCCTCGGCTTTCACGTGGAACGAAGGGAAGGGGGGAGGCAGGCGCCGGGCATGCGGGTGTGCGGCATGGCGGCGGCGCGGCGCAGGGCATGCGGGGAGAACGGGTGGCACCGGACGTGCGGGCACGGCCGTGCCGTGCGGGACACCGATCCGAGCGGCTGGATCAGCGGGTGAGCGCTCCGCGGCGACAACAACGGCGCAGGGCGCAGCAGGGGCGGGGACAGGCAGGGCTCTGGACACGGCGAACGGTGGTCATCGGCCCTCCTTCCGGCTTGCTGCGAGTGGGCTCGGCGCTCATCGTGCTGAAGGCCGAGGCCTGCTGTCAATCGCTGTTTTGCCTGTTGGGCACGGGTGTTGCGGCCGTGTGTCGTCCTGTTGCGGGGGGTGGCCGGCGGATGGCGGGAGCGCTTCGCGACGGTATTCGACCTTGTGGCGGGCCCGCGCGAGTTATTAACTCTCGGAGCGAAAGAAACTCCGGAGCGGTCCCCGCTGGGGAACGCGCGGCCCCGCGCGGGCCGCGGATCGAGGGCGTGTCCTGTGCCGAGGCTGGAACCTCTTCACACCCGGGTGTCGGCCCGGACCACCTGGCGGGTGGTCCGGCTGCACGGGAGCGACGGCGCGATCGGACCGGGGGAGTACTCCGACGCCGGCCGGGGACGCGCTGTGGCCGGCCGTCGCCGCGCGACTCGCGGACGGCGTGCCCGTCGCGGAGCTGACGGCCCGGCCGGACGGCCACCGGAGCACCGGCGACCCGGCCGCCCGCCTCGCCGCCGCCGTGGAGTGGGGGCCGGCGGGGTGCGGTGCAACGCCGTCGCGCCCGGCTTCGTCCCGGTCGAGCGCAACCGCCACGTGTGGACCGACCCGGAGCTGAGCGCGGCGATGCTGCGGGTCTCCCCCCTGGGCCGCTTCGGCAGTGCGGCGGAGGTCGCCCGCGTCGTAGGCTTCCTGGCCGGGGAGGACGCCTCCTTCGTCAACGGCACCTGCCTCGCCGTCGACGGCGGGATGACCGCGATGCTCCCCGAAGCCCTGCTGCGCTGACCCGCCCGTTCCGGCTCTTCCCGAGGAGAGACCCATGCACGCCGAACCCGTGGCCGACGCCACCCGCCTCGCCCTCGGCGAGGGACCGGTCTGGGACGCGCCCGCCCGGCGCCTGCGCTGGATCGACATCAAGGAACCCCGCCTGTTCACCCTCGACCAGCCGGCCGACCGGATCGAGTCGGTCGAACTCGACGTGGTGCCGGGTGCGTTGATCCCCTGTCCGGACGGCCGGCTGGTGCTGGCGAGCGAGCGCGGCTTCGAACTGCTCGACGCCGCGACCGGCCGGACGAGCCTGCTGGCCCCGGTCGAGGCCGACCGGCCGGACCGCCGGATGAACGACGGGAAGTGCGACCCGTACGGCCGCCCGGTCGCGGGCACCATGCAGCGGGCCGAGCCCCGACAGCCCGGCCCGCTGTACCGCCTGGAGGACGACGGCGGCGTGCAGCCGATCCTCGACGGGCTGGCGATCCCCAACGGCCTCGACTGGCCGGAGCCCGACCGGCTCTGGCACATCGACACCCCGACCCGCCGGATCGACCTCTACGAGTACCCGGAGCACGGACCGCTCGGCCGCCGGATCCGCTCGCTGGACGTCTCCCACCTGCCCGGGTCGCCGGACGGCATGACCCTGGACGCGGACGGCAACCTCTGGGTGGCGTTCTGGGACGGCGGGGCCGTGCACTGCCTCTCGCCCGAAGGCCGGCCGCTGGCCACCGTGGAGGTCCCCGTCCCGCGCGCCACCAGCTGCGCCTTCGGCGGACCGGATCTGCGCACGCTCTACGTCACCACCGCCCGGTCGGCCGAACACCCGCTCTCCGGTGCGCTGTTCAGCGTGCTCCCGGGGGTCTCAGGACGCCGGGGCGGCGGTCAGCTCGAACACGGCGCGCAGTGACGGCGCCTCCAGGATCGCGGCGAGCGGGAGGCTGCGGCCGGTCTCCCGCTCCAGGGCGGTGAGCAGCCAGAGCAGGTGGACGGAGTCCCAGCCGGGCACGTCGTCGAAGGCCGCGTCCGCGTCCGCCGCGGTGAGCGGCAGGCCCAGCTCGTCCTGGAGCAGGGTGATCAGATCGTCGACGCTGTTCATGCCGAGGTCCTTTCGGGGGAGGAGAGTTCGGATTCGAGGGTGACCCAGGCGGGCGGTTCGAGCGGCGTCGCGAGGTCGTGCCGGTAGAAGGAGGCGCCGTCCTCCCCGGCCGCCGGCTGCTCCGCCGTGAAGCCGTAGCGCGGCAGCAGGTCGCGCACGGTGGCGTTGCGTGCGGTGGGCCGGTAGCCGCCCCGGACCTCCCGGGCGCCGGTGGCGGCCGCGTGGCGGAGGATCTCGGCGAGGGCCGCGTGTTCGATGCCGCGGGAGAAGACCCGGCAGCTGAGCAGGAAGTTGTCGATCGACAGCCGGGCCCCGCCCTCCTCGCGGCGCAGCAGCACCGCGCCGACCAGGCCGTTCTCGCCGAACCGGTCGGCGGAGTGCAGCGCCAGCACCAGGTGGTCCGGGTGCTCGGTGCGGGCGGTCACCTCGGCGGGCTGCAGCCGCTCGGTGGTGAGGTTGAACTGGTTGGTCCGCAAGGTGAGTTGGGAGATCCTCGGGACGTCCTGCGGGCGGGCCCGGGTGAGCCGGACCCGGACGCCCAGCTCGGCGAGGTAGTCGTCGAGCGAGGAGAACTGCTGGAGGAAGTCGCCGCGGGCCAGCTCCTCGCGGTAGCGGGCGGGGCGGGCGCGGTCCTCGGCGGTGGCCTCGCGGACGTCGAACCAGCCGTCGCGCAGCAGGCGCGGCAGGTGCAGGGCCGGTTCCTCGTCCAGGTCCACGACGGCCACCGCCGGGAGGCCGGCGCGGACCGACCCGCGTTCGAAGGGGCTGTCGTCGGCGAAGACCAGGCTGTCCACCCCGAGGTTGAGCGAGTCGGCGAGGGCGGCGAGGTTCTCGTCCTTGGGGCGCCAGTTGGCGATCACCCGGACGAAGTCCGGCTCGCGGAGCACGGTGTCCGGGTGCTCGGCGAGGACCTGGGCGACCGGCTCCGGGTCGTTCTTGCTGACGGCGGCCAGCAGGACCCCCTGGGAGGCGATCTGCCGGACGGCCTGCTGGAAGGTGCGGAACGCCTCCCCCCGGTAGCCTCCGCCGAGTTCGATGCCCTCGGGCCCGTCGTCGCCGAGCACGCCGCCCCAGAGGGTGTTGTCCAGGTCCACGGCCAGGACCTTGCGGGTGCGCCCGGTCAGCGCCCGGGCCAGGTGGCCGGCCTGCCGGGCGTAGCCGGCCAGCAGGGCGGGGGAGAGGTGTGCCTTGGCGTACGCGTCCAGGCGCGGATCCTGTACCTGCACGCCCTCGTTGGCGAGCGGTTCGAGGTCCAGCACGAGGGTGGCCGGGTGCTCCTCGCCGATCCGCAGCAGCCGGGCGTTGGCCTCCCGCCAGAGCGCGCCGAGCCGGGCGCGGGCCCGCAGGTCCACCAGCTGGGCGGTGTACCGGTGCAGCAGCGGAAGGGTGTTGAGGACGAGGGTGGCGCCGGAGGCGGTCGCGCCGAACCGGGCGGCGAGCCGGGTGAGCAGGTCGGTCTTGGCGGCCAGCACCCGCTCGACGTCCTCCGGGCCCCAGGGGACGGGAAGTTCGTCGAAGACGACGGCCGGGTCGAGCACGCAGAGCACCAGCGCGGGCCGGGCCGCGTACAGGGCCGAGGCGGGGTCGGAGAGTTCGAAGACGTAGCTGTCGAAGTCGGTGAGGTGCGGGCGCAGCAGCAGCCCGTGGCGGGCGAGTTCGGCGGTGAGCGCGGGGCGCAGCGCGGCGAGCGTGCCGTGGCCGGTGACGGCCACGGTCAGCGCGGTGGTGCCGGGGTGCAGCCGCAGCACCTCGTCGGGGTCGAGTCGGGCCAGCAGGTTCCCGGCCAGGGCGAGTTCGGCGTCGTCGGCCTCGGCCAGCAGCCGCTGGACGGCGGGGTACTCGGCGGCGAGGAGCCCGGCGCGGTGCAGGGCCCGCAGGCCGTCGGTGGTGGTTCCCATGTGGTCAACCCCTCGGAGAGGTCGGGTCGGGTAGGGGGCGTCCCCGCGGGGCACGGGTGCGGGTGTGGGTACGAGTGCGGTGTGGGTACGGGCACGACGGGCACGGGCACGACGGGTACGGGCACGGGTTCGGCGCGTGCGCGTGGCCGTGTCGGCAGTCTTCGCGGGGGCGCTAAAGCGGCGCTGAGGCCGCGGCGCCGGAAGCGCGGGATGCCGCGTCAGCCGGACAGGGCCTGGCCCTAGCGCAGTTCGGAGACGGGGCTGAGCCGCCGGGCGAGCAGCTGCAGCACCTCGGCCTGGTGCTCCGCCAGGTAGAAGTGCTCGCCGCGGAAGACCCGCAGGTCGAAGCCGCGGGTGGTGTGGGCGGACCAGCCGGCCGCCTCCAGCAGGGTGGTCCACGGGTCGTGGTCGCCGGTCAGGGCGAGGACGGGGACGTCCACCGCGGCGCCGGGGGCGCTGCGGTAGGTCTCGATGGCGCGCAGGTCGCTGCGGATGGCCGGCAGGATCATCTCCAGCGCCTCCGGGTCGGCGAGCAGCCGCCGGTCGGTGCCGCTGAGGTGCTCCAGGTGTTCGGCGAGGCCCGCGTCGTCCAGCCGGTGGTAGGCCTCCTGGCGGACCAGCGAGGGTGCCCGGCGTCCGGAGACCACGAGCAGGTCGGGGGACTCGCCGCCGGTCAGCCGCCGCGCCACCTCGAAGGCCAGGGCTGCGCCGAGGCTGTGTCCGAACAGGGCGAAGCGGCCTCCGGCGGCGGCGGAGCGCAGTGCGGGCATGACCAGGTCGGCCAGTTCGCCGATGTTCTCCACGCCCGGCTCGCGGTAGCGGTCCTGGCGGCCGGGGTACTGGACCGCGAGGATCTCGACGGACGGGTCGACCGCCTCGGCCCACGGCCGGTAGGTGCCGGCGGACCCGCCCGCGTGCGGGAAGCAGACCAGGCGGACGGCGGCCTCGGGGCGGGGGCGGAAGCGGCGGATCCAGCGGTCGGTGTCGGCGGAGGCGCCGGCGCGTCCTGCGGTGCCGGGAGATGCGGTGGGACTCATGGTCGGGCTCCCTTCGTCTTGTTGCTGTTGTGTTGCTGCGTCCGGTGACGGTGACGGTGGCGGCGGTGCCCGCCGGAGGTCGGGGGCGGGCCGGGCTTCCGGCGGTGCCCGCCGAGGGCGGGGGCGCGGTGCTCAGGCCGCCGTGGACAGGTCGAGGTCGAGGCTGCGGTCGGAGAGGAGGATCGCCCGGTGCACGTCCTGTAGGGCCCGGCCGGGTTCGATGCCCAGCTCGTGGTTGAGCGTCCGGCGGGTCGAGCCGTAGACGCCGAGGGCGTCGGCCTGCCGCTCGGAGCGGTACAGGGCGATCATCAGCTGCCGGCGGAAGCCCTCGTGCAGCGGGTGCTCGGAGGTCAGCGAGTACAGCCGGCCGACGAGTTCCTGGTGCCGGCCCAGGGTCAGGCCGGCCTCGACGTGCATGCCGACGCAGCCGAGCCGGGCCTGTTCGACCCAGGCGATGAAGCCGTCCAGGATCGGGCCGGCCCGCAGGTCGCCCAGCGCGGGGCCGCGCCAGAGGCCGAGCGCCGCCTCGAACGCGGCCGCGGCCTGCTCGGGGCGGCCGAGCCGGAAGGCCTGGCGGCCCTCGTCGGTGAGCCGCTGGAACTCCTTGGCGTCCAGCCGGTCCCGGTCGAGGTGGAGCAGGTAGCCGGGCGAGCGGGTGACGATCGGGGTGTCGGTCGTGCCGTCCCGGGCGAGCAGCTTGCGCAACTGCGAGATGTAGACGTGGATTGCCGCCAGATAGCGCTTGGGCGGGCGTTCACCCCATATCTCGTAGCTCAACTGTTGGACCGACACCACCTCGTCGGCCCTGATCAGGAGTGTGGCGAGGACGACCTGCATGTTCCGGGCGTTGATCGTGGCGGCACGCTGATCGCGCTGCTCCGGCTGGATCCGCAGGCTTCCCAGGATTTCGTACCGCATGACTGCCCCTCAGGTCGGATATCGGGATTCGCCATCCAATCTGCCTGGTCTGCCGGGCTGGCACATCTGCGAAATTACGTACCGTCCGTCCGACTGCGTACGAGTGCCCGGGCGGTCGGTGCCCTTCAGCGGGGCTTTAGCGGAGCTTGAGGCGCTGCGCGGACACTCGGCCCGCCGGGTAGGACAGCCCGGTGGGACGGCCAGGTAGGGCTGCAAGGTGGGGAGTGCGACCGGGGATGCGTGAAGGATGAGGCGGTACTGGGCGGGCTGGTTGGACCGGGTGGGCCCGGGGCTGAGTGCGCTGGCCTGCGTCTGGGGCATGGGGCCCTGCCTGCCGGTGCCCGAGGACCCGGAGCCGCCCGCCGTGGAGCGCCGTTCCCGGGGCTCCCGGGCCGCGCGGGGGCTGGCCGGTCTGCCGCTGGACCACCCCGAGCGGCCCGCCGGGCACATCCCGCCGACCGCGGTGGAGCGGGCGCTCTGGCAGCAGTTCGACCGCGCACTCCCGTGAGCGGCGGCCCGCCGTCCGGCGTCGCGAAGGTGTGGCGATGCGAACGCCAGACGATGTGAAGGTCCGGCGATCGAGGGTGCAGCGATGCCAGGGCGAGGCGCGTCGGCCGGGGGCAAATCCTGACCGCGATCTGACAAGGACTCATATTCTTTTTGACAGGGGTCACTTGGTATGGCCCGAAGGTTTCGCCGTGTGAACATTGCATTGCGGGTGGGGTGATGGCGGGCGGGCTTGGCTACCGTTGCGTCATCGCACGCCTGATCGATGAGCTGCGGCGCAGCCGGTAGCGGCAGGATTCAGCGGCGCTGTCGGCCGGAAGGGGGACACGCAACGATGGTGCCCACGGGGAATCGACCCCTCAACGGACCGGCTCCGGAGGTCCGCGAGGCGGAGGCGGAGGCGCTCCACACCGTTCTGGACGCCCTGACGGACGGGCGCTGCCGCATGGCCGAACTCATCGGCGAGCCCGGCGCCGGCAAGACCAGACTGCTCGCCGGCCTCGCCGAGCAGGCCGAGCGCCGCGGCGCCGTGGTGCTGCGCGGCCGCGCCACCGAGGCCAGCGCGGGGCTGCGCGGCCACGTGCTGCTCGACATGCTGGGCCGCTGGGGCGGCGCCGGACTGGACGACGGCCAGCTCGCCTCGCTCGGCGCGCTCACCCACCAACTCTCCTACGGCCCGGGCCCGGAGACCTGCCCGGAGGACGTCCCGCAGTCCCGCTGGCACTGCATCTTCTACGCCGCCCTCGTGCAGCGGCTGCGCCACTGCGCGGCCGGCGGCCTGGTGATCCTCTTCGACGACGCGCACTGGCTCGACGAGGGCACCCTGGAGCTGCTGGACTACCTGATCCAGCGGCCGGTCGGCGCCCCCGTCGCGGTGGTCGCCTCCTACCGGCCGCGCCAGGCGCCCGCACAGCTGGCGGGCGCCTTCGCTCAGGGCATCGAGCTCGGCACCGCCGATCGGGTCGAACTGGGGCCGCTCGACCCGCGCCGCAGCGCCGTGCTCGCCGGGATGCCGGTGGACTCGCCCGCGCTGCGCCGACTGCACCGGGAGGCCGGGGGCAACCCGCTGTACCTGCTGACGCTGGTGGGCCAGAGCGCGGCGGCCCCGTCCTTCCGGGCGGGCGAGCCGGCGGAGTCCGAGGCGGCGGAGGAGCCGGTCGAGCCGACCCTGCCGGTGCGGTTCAGCGCGCGGATCTCGGCCGAGTACGCGGCGCTGGACGAGGACCTGCAGCAGGCCGCGGCGGCCGGCGCCGTCCTGGGCGAGCGCTTCGACGCGGCCGGGGTGGCCGCGCTGATCGGGTTCCGCCGGGAGGCGACCTGCGGGCTGCTGGACGGGCTGGTCCGCCGAGACCTGGTCCGTACGGTCGGCGGGACCGACCAACTGGCCTACCGGCACCCGCTGGTGCGCCGCTCGGTGTACGCGGCGGCGGACGCCTGCTGGCGGATCGAGGCGCACCGCAAGGCGCTGGACTTCCTGGCCGCACGCGGTGTGCCGGACGCCGAACTGGCCGAGCACGTCCAGCGCTCCGGCCCCGGTGACGGCGAGCGGGACCACCTGGTGCTGGCCGCGGCCACCCGGGAGGCGCTGCGCTCCGGCGACACCCGGGCCGCCGCCGCGCTGCTGCCGCAGGCGCTGCGGCTGCTGGCGGTGCGCGGGCAGACGCAGGAGGCGGTGGAGCTGAGCGCGTTCGCGCGCAGCGTCGAGGAGGGCGGCCCGCGGCCCGCGCCGGAGGTGCTGCTGAGCTGCGGCGTGCCGCTGCCGGCCGGCTCGTCGACCATCGGCGCCGCCCGGGCCGGTGGCGCGTCGGTGGAGCTGTTCGCGGCGCTGACCGAGCGCGAGCGGGAGGTGGCCGACCTGGCCAGCACCGGTCGGCGGACCCGTCAGATCGCTGCCGAGCTGCGGCTCAGCCCGCGTACGGTCGACGTCCACCTGACCCGGATCTACCGCAAGCTCAACATCAGTTCGCGGGCGGCGCTGGCTCGGATGGTGGTCGAGTCGGGGCGGGTCGGCGGCCTGGCCGGATAGCGCCGGCCCGGACCGGACCGGCCCGGACCGGTGTGGCGCGGGGCCGGGGTGGGGCCGGTCGCCGGGTGTGAAGTACCCGGCGGCGCAAGGGTTCTTGCTATTCGGAGGGCCCCTCCGTATTGTGGGTGCCGCAGCCGGGCGACCCGTATCCGGATCCGGCCGCGAGCCGTCCGACCCGCCCGCCCGCGCGACGCAGCACGCGCCGTGCGCCGCGGCCGACACGGCGGCGCTTCGTCCGCCGACCGCCCACGCCCGTGCGCGGTGCCACCCGTGGCGCCGCGTCCACCGGGAGTGCGGCGGCAGGGCGGCGGGCCCGGCCGTCCCCCGTCGGCCGGTGCCGCCGCCCGCGCGACGACCCCGGCCGTCCACGCGACGAGCCGGTGCCGCCCGGCCCGGTACGGCGAACCCGGCCACCCACCCCTTCCCCGCCCCGCCCGTCGGGGCCGCGCCCACCCGGAGGACCCGTATGTCCCAGCCCGGCTCCGTGCCGCTCTCCGTCCTCGACCTCGCCCCGGTCCTGGTCGGCCAGACCACCGCCGAGGCGCTGCACGACAGCGTGGCCCTCGCCCGGGCCGCCGAGGAGCTCGGCTACCACCGCTACTGGGTGGCCGAGCACCACAACGCCCCGGGGGCGGCCAGCTCCGCGCCGGCCGTCCTGATCGGCCAGATCGCCGCCGCCACCAGCCGGCTGCGGGTCGGCTCCGGCGGGGTCATGCTCCCCAACCACGCGCCGCTGGTGGTCGCCGAGCAGTTCGGCACCCTGGCGGCCTTCCACCCGGGGCGGATCGACCTCGGCCTCGGCCGCGCCCCGGGCACCGACCCGGTGACCGCCCAGGCGCTGCGCCGCGCCGCCGGTCCGCTGGCCGGCGGGGACTTCCCCCGGCAGGCCGTCGAGCTGCTCGGCTACTTCGACGGCCCGCAGGACGAGGCGGAGGCGGCCCTGCGCGCGGTCCCGGCCGAGGGCAACCGCCCCGAGGTGTGGGTGCTGGGCTCGGGCCTGGGCAGCGCCGAACTGGCCGGCTCGCTGGGCCTGCCGTTCGCCTACGCGCACCAGTTCAACGCGCAGCTCACCGTGCCGGCCCTGCGCGCCTACCGCGAGTCCTTCCGGCCCTCCGCGGTGCTGGAGCGCCCGCACGCGCTGGTGGCGGCCTTCGTCCTGGCGGCGGAGACCGCGGAGGACGCCGAGCGGCTGGCCGGGCCGATACGGGTGGCCGCGGTGCGCACCGTCCGCTCCGGCGGGCGGCAGAACGCCTATCCGACGCTGGAGGAGGCGGCCGCCTTCCACTACACCGAGCAGGACCGGCAGATCGTGGAGGGCTTCCTCGGACAGCAGGTGATCGGGGACCGGGCGCTGGTCCGGCGCCGGGTCGCGGAGCTGGTCTCGGCCGGCGCCGACGAGTTCATGGCGATGACGGTGACCCCGGACCTCGACAGCCGGGTGGCGTCCTACCGGATCCTCGCCGAGGAGGTGGCCGCGCTCGGCTCGGGCCCGCTCGCGGGCGTGCAGCGCGGCTGACGGACCGCCACCGGCCCCTCGCCGGGCGCGTCCTTCAGGGCCGCCCCTTCAGGGCCGTCATCGACCCCCGCCGGGTCCTCCCCGGGCGTCCGGCGGTCCCGGTCCCGGCCCGGCCCCACCTGCGGGGCCGGGCCGGGACCGGTTCACGCCCCGGCCGGCGGCCGCAGGCCGTCCGCCACCACGGCGAACAGCCGCTCGAACTGCGCCTGGTCGCCGTTGCCCTGCTCCAGCGACCAGACCAGCGCGTTGACCAGCGTCACCGCGTCCGGCATCGAGATGTCCGCCCGGACGGCGCCGGTCAGCTGGGCCCGCCGGAGCAGGGCGTCGGCCGCGTGCAGCATGCCCGCGCAGGACTCGAACTCGGTGTGCTCGTCGACCAGGTTGACCATCACGGCGGAGGCCAGTCCCCGGTAGCGGGAGGCGTACGCGGCGAGGTCGCGCAGCCAGAGCAGCACGCCGGCCGCGGCGTCGGGCGCGGCGGCGAGTTCGCGGGCCCGGGTCTCCAGGGTGGTCATGCTCTCCTGGAGCACCGCCTCCAGCAGGGCCGCCCGGGTGGGGAAGTGCCGGTAGAGGGTGCCGATGCCGACGCCGGCCCGCCGCGCGACCTCCTCCAGTGACGCCTCGGTGCCCTGTTCCTCCAGGACCGTCGCGGCGGCGGCCAGCAGCCGCTCGTAGTTGCGGCGGGCGTCGGCGCGCATCGGGCGGGCCCCGTCGCGCGCCCTGGCCGGCGGCTGTGCGGGGTCGGCGGGCTGCGGAGCGGCGGCGGGCCGGGCGGGGCGGGCGGGTTGAGGGGGCGTCATGTTCTCTCCGGGCGGGTCGGTCGGGCTGGTCGCTGCTTGCAAAGTGGAGGGCTCCTCCGTATTGTATGCGGAGGGGCCCTCCTGTTCTATCGGGCGCCCGCATGCCGATGCTCTTCCGATGTTTTCCGGTCCCCTCGCGCGACCGACCCCATCACCCGGATCCACAGCCCGCCTCCCTGACCGGGCTGCCGCGCACCCCCTCGCCGGAGGTCCGCCGGATCCCACACACCCGCGTGCTCACGGCCCTGTGGAGGCTATCGTGACGACCTCGTCCACCCCGTCCGCGACTCTGAAGGACGAGGCGGATCCGCCGGCGTCGGCGCAGTCCGGCCCGTCCCGGCCCGGCATCACACTGGCGATCATCGCGGTCTGCCAGTTGATGATCATTCTTGACGCGACCATCGTGAACGTCGCCCTTCCGGACATCCAGAAGGACCTCGACTTCACCGGATCCGACCTGTCCTGGGTGCTCAACGCCTACGCGCTGACCTTCGGCGGCCTGCTGCTGCTCGGCGGCCGCTTCGGTGACATCCTCGGGCGCCGCCGGGTCTTCATCGCCGGCGTCCTGCTCTTCACCGGGGCCTCGCTGCTCGGCGGCATCACCCCCAACGGTGGCCTGCTGCTGCTCGCCCGTGCCCTCCAGGGAGTCGGTGCGGCGCTCGCCGCACCCGGCACCCTCGCCCTGATCGCCACCAACTTCCCCGAGGGCAAGGCCCGTACGAAGGCGATGGGCGTCTACGGCGGCGTCACCGGCTCCGGTGCCGCGCTCGGTCTGATCCTCGGCGGCGTGCTCACCGACGTCGCCTCCTGGCGCTGGGTCTTCTTCGTCAACATCCCCTTCGGCATCCTCATCGCCGTGCTCACCCCGCGGTTCGTCCGCGAGTCCGAGCGCCACCCCGGCCGCTTCGACCTGCTCGGTGCCCTCACCTCCACCGCCGGCATGGCGCTGCTGGTCTACGGCTTCATCAACGCCGGGTCCAAGAGCTGGGGCGACGGCACCACCGTCCTCTGCTTCATCGCCGCGGTGATCCTGCTCGGTGCCTTCCTGGCGGTCGAGACCCGCGCGGCCCAGCCGATCCTGCCGCTGCGCCTGTTCCGCGACCGCGACCGCACGATCCTGCTCGGCGGGATGCTGTTCCTCTCCGGCAACCTGGCCGGGATGTTCTTCTTCCTCACCCAGTTCGTGCAGGAGGTCATGAAGTTCAGCGCGATCAAGGCCGGGTTCGGCTTCGTCCCGGTGGCCTTCGCGCTGATCGCGGCGGCCGGCGTGGTGATGAAGACGCTGCCCAAGGTCGGCGCCAAGCCGTTCATGCTGGCCGGTGCCGTCCTGGTCACCGCCGGCATGGTCTGGCTGGCCCAGCTCGACGCCGGCAGCGGCTACCTGACCGGGCTGTTCGGGCCGATGATCCTGATCGGTGTCGGTGCGGGCTTCTTCATCGTCCCGCTCAACATCATCGCGGTCGCCGGGGTGGCCCAGGAGGACGCGGGCGCGGCCTCCAGCCTCCTCAACGTCGTCACCCAGGTCGGCGGCGCGCTCGGTCTGGCCATCCTGGTGACGGTCTTCAGCAGCACCGTCAAGGACGAGACCGCGCACCCGCCGACGGACCTCGCGCCCGCCGACTTCCCGTCCCACCTGCTCTCCGTCGGCAGCGCGGCGGCCTTCTGGGTCGGCGCGGGCCTGGCGCTGGTCAGCGTGGTCGCGGGGCTGGTCGCCCGCTCCCGGGAGGTCCCGGACGACCCGGCGGCGGTGCTGACGGCCGTGCACTGAGCCGACGGCACTGAGCCGACGGCACTGAGCCGATGGCACTGGGCCGATGGCACTGGGCCGACGGCGGGACGGACCGCGGGCCGCGACCACCGTGCGGGTGGCCGCGGCCCGCTTCCGCGCCCGGGGCCCGTCCGACCGTGCGCGTCGCGTCAGCGCGTGGCGGGACCGTCGGACAGGCCCCAGGCCCCAGGCCTCAGGCCGAAGGGGCCGTGGCACCGGTGGGTACCACGGCCCCTTCGGGGTGTGCCGCGAGGTCAGACCGCCTCGCCGAACCAGGTGGTGAGGGCGTGGCGCAGGGTGCCCGGGTCGTCCGTGACGGCGGCGACGTGGCCGTCCGGGCGGATCAGCAGGGCGGCGGCGTCCAGCTCCGGGTGGGGTTCGGCGGTGAGCACGTCCACCCGGTCCGTCCAGCCCCCCACCTCGGGGCCCTGGGCGAACCGGACCAGCAGCCCGCGGCCGTCCCGCAGCCTGCCCGCCGGGGAGAGCGGCCCCTCGGGCGTCACCAGTTCGACGTCCGGCACGAGCCGGCCGATCAGCGGGTGCGGCTCGCCCGCCCCCTCCGGCAGCGGCAGCTCGTAGCGCAGGCCGACTCCGCCCGCCAGATCCACCAGGAACTGGTTCGGGCCGTCGAAGGCGACCAGTTCGCGCAGGATCTCCCGCAGCGGCCCGACCTTCTCCGCCGGGTGCAGCAGCGCGGTCTGTGCCCGGGTCGCCCGCAGCGCGGCCCGCCCGGCCGGCCGGCGCTCCGCCTCGTAGCTGTCCAGCAGCCCCTCCGGGGCCCGGCCCCGGACGGTCGCCGCCAGCTTCCAGCCCAGGTTGAGCGCGTCCTCCAGCGCGGTGCTCAGCGCCAGGCCGCCCAGCGGGTAGTGGACGTGGGCGGCGTCCCCGGCCAGCAGCACCCGGCCCGCGCGGTACCGGTCGGCCTGCCGCGCCGCGTCGTCGAACCGGGCCGACCAGAGCGGCTCCGGCACCCCGAGGTCCAGATCGGCGATCCGGACGGCGGCCTTGGCGAGCTCCTCGCCCGTGACCGGCCCGGCCGGGGCCGCGGGCGGCGTGCCGAACTCGGTGGTGATCAGCCGCAACCGGTCCGGTCCGACCGGGGCGCCCATGAACAGCCCGCGCTCGAACCAGCGCGCGCCGAACACCTCCGGCGGCACCTCGGCGAAGTCCACCCGGATGTCGGCGACCAGCCCCGAGGACTCGGCGGCCGCGCCCTCGAAGGCGATCCCGGCCAGCTGCCGGACGGTGCTGTGCGGGCCGTCCGCGCCGACCAGGTAGGCGGCCTCCAGCCGGTACGGGCCGTCCGGGCCCTCGACCTCCACCAGCACCCGCTCGTCGTCCTGGGTGAGCCCGGTGACCTGGTGGCCGCGCCGGATCTCCACCTCGGCCGCCGCGGCCAGCTCGGCCTCGATCCGCTCCTCGACCCGGGACTGCGCCAGCAGGTACGGGTAGCGGGAGGGCCCGCCGGCCCGGTCCGGGTCCAGCCAGAGCAGCGAGAAGTGCACCTGCGGCAGGGCCAGCGCGCCCTCCCGCAGCTCGGCGAAGAGGCCGCGCCGCTCCAGCACGGCGACGGCCGCCGTGTTCAGCGCGACCCCGGCCGCCGTCCGCTCCCCGGGCGCCGAGCGCTCCAGCACCACCACCGGGACGCCGGCCCGGGCCAGCTCCGCGGCGGTGAACAGGCCGGTGATCCCGGCGCCGGCGATCACCACCGGCCGCGGCGCGCTCACGCGGCACCGTCCGCGGTGGCGTCGGCGTCGGTGGCTGCGGCATCGGCGGGGGCGCCGAACCAGGTGGTGAGGGCGTGGCGAAGGACCGCGGGGTCGTCCGTGGCGGCGGCGATGTGGCCGTCCGGGCGGATCAGCAGGGCGGCGGCGTCGAGGTCGGGGTGGGGTTCGGCGGTCAGCACGTCCACCCGGTCCGTCCAGCCCTCGGCGTCGAGGCCCTCGGCGAAGCGGATCAGCAGCCCGCGCCCGTCGTGCAGGTGGGAGGCGAGCGAGGTGGGCCCGTCGGCGGTCACCAGCTCGGCGTCCGGGACGAGCCGGCCGAGCAGCGCGTGCGGCTCGCCCGCCCCCTCCGGCAGCGGCACCTCGTACCGGGTGCCGACACCGGTCACCAGGTGCAGCAGGTAGTCGTTGACCTCCTTGAACTTCACCAGCTCGGCGAAGATCTCCCGCAGCGGCGTGATCTTCTCCAGCGGGTAGAGCAGCGAGACCTGCGCCTGGGTGTTGACGCAGACCCGC
This sequence comes from Kitasatospora sp. NPDC048239, assembly GCF_043202015.1. Lineage (NCBI taxonomy): Bacteria > Bacillati > Actinomycetota > Actinomycetes > Kitasatosporales > Streptomycetaceae > Kitasatospora > Kitasatospora sp. NPDC048239. Next base: position 30,175 of record NZ_JBICZP010000032.1, read on the forward strand.
TGGCCGACCGGCCGGCGCTCCGCGTGGTAGGTGTCCAGCAGCCCCTCAGGGGCCCGGCCCTGTACGGTCGCCGCGAGCTTCCAGCCCAGGTTGAACGCGTCCTGCAGACCGGTGTTGAGGCCCTGCCCGCCGATCGGGTAGTGCACGTGGGCGGCGTCGCCGGCCAGCAGCACCCGGCCCGAGCGGTACTCGTCCGCCAGCCGGGTCGAATTGCCGAACCGGGACAGCCAGGTGGTCTCCTCGAAGTCCGGCGCCGTGCCCGTGACCCGCTTGATCGCCTCGCGCAGCTCGTCGTTGGTCACCGGGACGTCGTCCCCGGGGCGCTCCTGGTCGAACTCGGTGGTCATCAGCCGCAGCTTGCGCCCGCCCTCGATCGGGACGTTCGCCAGCCAGCCGCCCGGGTACAGCTCGGCCGAGTAGGCGACGGTGTCGCCCTCCTTGACGATGACGTCGCCGAGCACCCCGTAGAAGGTCGAGCCCGTCCCCGGGAAGCCGATGCCCGCCAGCTTGCGCACCCGGCTGTGGCCGCCGTCCGCGCCGACCAGGTAGGCGGCCTCCAACCGGTACGGGCCGTCCGGGCCCTCGACCTCCACGACCACCCGCTCGTCGTCCTGGCTGAGCCCGGTCACCTCGTGGCCGCGCCGGATCTCCGTGCCCAGCTCGCGGGCCCGGCCCTCCAGCGCGTGCTCGGTCTTCCACTGCGGCACGGCCAGTGTGTAGTCCGCCTTGGGGCCCTCCGGGCGCTGCAGCCAGAACAGGCCGAAGTGCATGGCCGGCCAGGCCTCGGTCTCGGGCGTGCGGAACCGGTCGACCAGGCCGCGCTGGTGCAGGATCTCAAGGCTGCGCACGTGCAGGCCCAGGCCGCGGGACTCGCCGCTCGCCTCCGGCAGCCGCTCCAGGATGACGGTCTCGACGCCGGCCAGCCGCAGTTCGGCGGCGAGCAGCAGGCCGGTGGGCCCGGCACCGGCGATGACGACCCGCTGGTTCGCCGGGCTCGACGGGCTCGACTCGCTGCTCTGGCTTGTCTGGCTCACGGGCGGTGCTCCTTCGGTGAGTTGTGCGCGGCCCGCGCGCCGGATGGATCGCGCGCGACCTGGGGGAGGGGAGGCACGCAGTCAGGCGGCACCTCCCCTCGACCCTGAACTCACCGGCTAAGCACGGCCTTTGCGGCTGCTAAAGCGGAGCCCCGGCCGCCGCGGGCAGCTGCCGGACGAGCTCCCGGGCCAGCGCCTCGGCGTCCGGGTGGTCGTAGGCGACGGCCGCCGGCAGCTCCACGCCGAGGGCGCCCGCCAGCCGGTTGCGCAGCTCCAGCGCGGTGAACGAGGTGAAGCCCGCCTCCAGGAAGTTCTCCCCGGTGCCGAGTTCCTCCGGCGACTCGTGCCCCAGCACCGCCGCCGCGTGCAGCCGGACCAGCGCCAGCAGGGCCGCGGCTCGCTCCGCCGGGGCCAGCGCGGCCAACTCGGCTCTCAGCGCGTCCGCCGCCGCGGTGTCCGCCGTCGACGCGTCGGCCGGCGGGCCCGCCGGAGCGGGGCCGGATCCGTCGGCGTGACCGGCGGCCGGATCCGTGGCGGGGGCCGGGCCGCTGCGCCGCCAGGCGGTCAACGCGGGCAGCACGGCGGCCAGTCGGTCGACCAGGTCCGGATCCCCGCCGGTCGGGCCGAGCAGTTCGGCCAGGGCGGGCGCACCCGCCTCGACGGCCGCCCAGAACGCCTTCTGACCGGGCTCTGCCACCGCCGTGGGAGTGGCCTCCAGCCAGAACGTCCGGTGCTGGAAGGCGTAGGTCGGCAGGTCGGCGAGCGGCGCCGGGCCGGGCCCGTGGACGGCGGCCCAGTCCACCGCCGCGCCGCCGACGTGCAGTCGGGCCAGCGCGCCCAGCAGCGCGCCCGCCTCCGGCCGGTCCCGGCGCAGTAGCGGCACGACCTCGACGGCCCGCGGATCGACGGCCACCGCCTCCTGGACCAGCGGCGCGAGCACCGCGTCCGGCCCGACCTCGACGAACCGGCCCACGCCCTGCGCCGCGAGGGTGCGCAGCCCGTCGTGGAACCGCACCGCCTCCCGGACGTGCCGCACCCAGTAGTCCGGGGCGGCGAGCTGATCGGGGGTGGCGAGCGCCCCGGTCAGGTTGGAGACCAGCGGGATCCGCGGCGGCGCGAACGCCAGACCCTTGGCGACCTGCTCGAACTCGTCCAGCATCGGCTCCATCAGCGGGGAGTGGAACGCATGGCTGACCTGCAGCCGCCGGGTCCTGCGGCCCAGCCGCCGCCAGCGCCCGGCGACCTCCTCCACCGCCTGCTCCTCGCCCGAGATGACGGTGGACGCGGGCCCGTTGACCGCCGCGACCGACACCCGGCCCTCGTACCCGGCGAGCGAGGCGAGCACCTGCCGTTCGGGCGCGCGGACGGAGACCATCGCACCGCCCGCCGGCAGCGCGTCCATCAGCCGGGCCCGGGCGGCGACCAGCGCGGCCGCGTCGGCGAGCGTCAGCACGCCCGCCGCGTGCGCCGCCGCCAGCTCGCCCACCGAGTGCCCGCCCACCAGTTCGGGCTGCACGCCCCAGGAGAGCAGCAGCCGGTACAGTGCCGTCCCGACCGCGAACAGGGCCGGCTGCGTCCAGGCGGTGCGGTGCACCGACTCGGCCTCGGCGCTGCCCGGTTCGGCGAATACCACCTCGCGAAGCGGCCGCTCCAGATGCGGGGCGAAGGCCGCCTCGACCTCGTCGAAGGCCTCCGCGTAGGCGGCGAACGACTCGTACAACTCGCGTCCCATGCTCGGGCGTTGGCTGCCCTGTCCGGAGAACAGGAAGGCCGTGCGGCCGGCGCCCGCCGCGGCGGACCGCAGCAGTGCGGGGGCCTCGGCGCCCTTCGCCAGCGCCGCGAGCGCGTCCAAGCGCGCCACCGGGTCGGCCGCGACCACCGCCGCCCGGTGGGCCAGCGGGGCCCGGGCGGTGGCCAGGGTCCGGGTGACGGCGGCCGGATCCTGCGGGGTGGCGGTGAGGTGGGCGTGCAGCCGCCCGGCCTGGGCGCGCAGGGCCGGCTCGGAATGGGCGGAGAGCAGCCAGACCTGCGGACGGCGGCCGCCCTGCGGTGGGGCCGGCGGGGCCGGCGGGGCCTGCTGGGCTTCGACCTCGGCCTCGGGGGCTTCCACGGCCTCCCGGGCTTCCGGGGCCTCCACGGCTTCCGGGGCTTCCGGGGCTTCGAGGATGAGGTGGGCGTTGGTGCCGCTGATGCCGAAGGAGGAGACGGCGGCCCGGCGCGGCCGCCCGGTCTGCGGCCACTCCCGGTGCCCGGTGAGCAGTTCGACCCGCCCCGCCTCCCAGTCCACGTGCGGGGAGGGCGCGTCCAGGTGCAGCGAACGCGGGATCTCGCCGTGCCGGAAGGCCTCGATCATCTTGATCACGCCCGCGACCCCGGCCGCCGCCTGGGTGTGCCCGATGTTCGACTTCACCGACCCCAGGTACACCGGAGCGCTCCGGTCCTGCCCGTAGGTGGCCAGAATGGCCTGGGCCTCGATCGGGTCGCCGAGCGTCGTCCCCGTCCCGTGCGCCTCCACCACGTCGACCTGGTCGGGGGTCAGCCCGGCGTTGGCCAGCGCCGCGCGGATCACCCGCTGCTGGGCCGGCCCGTTCGGCGCGGTCAGGCCGTTGCTGGCGCCGTCCTGGTTGACCGCCGAACCGCGCAGCACCGCCAGCACCGGGTGCCCGTTGCGCCGGGCGTCGGACAGCCGCTCCAGGACCAGCAGACCCGCCCCCTCGCCCCAGCCGGTGCCGTCCGCCGCCGCCGCGAACGGCTTGCACCGCCCGTCCGGCGCCAGCCCGCGCTGATGGCTGAACTCGGTGAACACCCCCGGCGTCGCCATCACCGTCGCCCCGCCCGCCAGCGCCAGCGCCGACTCGCCCGAGCGCAGCGACTGCGCGGCCAGGTGCACGGCCACCAGCGAGGAGGAGCAGGCCGTGTCCACCGTCACCGCCGGACCCTCCAGACCCAGCGTGTAGGCGATCCGGCCGGTCGCCACACTGCTCGCGCTGCCGTTGCCGATCCAACCCTCGAAGCCCTCCGGCACCGCCGGGTAGAGCCGCGCGCCGTAGTCGTCGTACATCACCCCCGCGAACACGCCCGTCCGCGAGCCGCGCAGCGAGGCCGGGTCGATGCCGGTCCGCTCCAGCGCCTCCCAGGCGAGCTCCAGCAGCAGCCGCTGCTGCGGGTCGGTAGCGAGCGCCTCGCGCGGGCTGATCCCGAAGAACGCGGCGTCGAAGTCCCCCGCGTCGTAGAGGAACCCGCCCTCCCGGGTGTACGCCGTCCCGGGGTGGTCCGGGTCCGGGTGGTACAGGTTCTCCACGTCCCAGCCCCGGCCGCCCGGGAACGGGCCCACGGCGTCCACCCCGTCGGCCACCAGCCGCCACAGGTCCTCCGGCGACGCGACCCCGCCCGGGAAGCGGCAGGCCGCCCCGACCACGGCGATCGGCTCACTGCGCTCCGCCTCCAGGGCCGCGACCCGGCGGCGGGCGCGGTGCAGGTCCTCGGTGACCCACTTCAGATACTCGACGAGCTTCTGCTGCTCAGTCATTGGTCCCTGCCTCTTCCCTGTTCGCCACTGGTCAGTGTCCCGCCGCGCCGGCGCGGCCGAGCGTGGTGTCGATGAACGCCATCAGCTCGCCGATGTCCGCCTCCCGGATGGACTCGCTGACCGCCTCCTGCTCGGCCGCCTCCTGCTCGGCGGCCCCGGCCGCGGCCGGCTCCGGCCGGGCGGCGCCCCAGCGCCCGCGCAGCGCCTCCAGCCGCACGGCCACCCGGCCCTGGCCCGCCCCGTCCAGCTCCGCGGCGGCCAGGGCGGCCTCCAGCCGGTCGAGTTCGGCCAGCAGCCGGTCCGCCTCGGCGCCAGGGCGGGGCTCCGCCGCACCGCGCAGGTACCCCGCCAGCGACGCGGCCGTCGGGTGGTCGAAGACCAGCGTCACCGGCAGCCGAAGCCCGGTCGTCGCGCTCAGCCGGTTGCGCAGCTCCACCGCCGTCAGCGAGTCGAAGCCCAGCTCCTTGAACGAGCGCTCGACCGGCACCGCCGCCGGATCGGCGTGCCCCAGCACCACCGCGATCTCCCCGCGGACCAGCCGCAGCACCGCCGCGTCCCGCTCCTGCGCCGGTACCCCGGCCAGCCGCTCGGCCAGCGAAGGGCCACCGGCCGAGGCGGCGCCGGCCCGGCCGTTCGCCGCCCGCACCAGCTCCCGGAACACCGGCGGCACCGAACTCGCCGACCGCAGCGCCGCCGAGTGCAGCGTCGCCGCCAGCAGCACCGGCTCCGGCGAGGCCAGGGCCAGGTCCAGCAGTTCCAGGCCCAGCGCGGACGGGATCGCGGCGAACCCGCTGCGGGCGATCCGCGCGTGGTCGGCCGCCGTCAGGTGCCCGGTCAGACCGCCGCCGTCCGCCCACCGCCCCCAGGCCACCGACACCGCCGGCAGCCCGCGGGCGTGCCGGTGCTGCGCCAGCGCGTCCAGGAAGGTGTTCGCCGCCGCGTAGTTCGCCTGGCCCGGCGCGCCCGCGACCCCGGCCGCCGAGGAGAACAGCACGAACGCGGCCAGGTCCAGCCCGGCGGTCAGCTCGTGCAGGTGCCAGGCCGCGTCCGCCTTCGGCCGCAGTACCGCCGCTAGCCGGTCGGCGGTCAGCGCCTCCAGCGTCCCGTCGTCCAGCGCACCCGCCGAGTGCACCACCGCGGTCAGCGGATGCCCGGCGGGCACCGAGGCGAGCAGCTCGGCCAGGGCCGCCCGGTCCGCGACGTCGCACGCCTCGATCCGCACCTGCGCGCCGAGCGCCGTCAGTTCCTCGGCCAGGGCGGCCGCGCCGGGCGCCTGCGGACCGCTGCGCCCGGTCAGCAGCAGGTGCCGCGCGCCGTACCGGGTCACCAGGTGCCGGGCGACCAGGCCGCCCAGCAGGCCGGTGCCGCCGGTGATCAGGACGGTGCCCTCCGGATCCAGGGCGACGGAGCGTTCGGGTCGCGCCCCGGCCGTCCGGGAGAGGCGCGGGACGAGTGCGGCCCCGTCGCGCAGGGCGAGCTGCGGCTCGTCGGCGGCCAGAGCGGCGGCCAGCGCCGCGGGGAGGGCGAGCAGCGAGGACGGCAGGGCGTCGAGGTCGGCCACCGCGAAGCGGCCGGGCTGCTCGTTGACGGCGCTGCGCAGCAGGCCCCAGACGGGGGAGCCGGCCAGTCCGGGCAGCTCCTCCTGCGGCCCGGTGGCGACCGCGCCGCGGGTGACGGCGACCAGGACGGCGTCGCCGGTCCAGTCCTGGCCGGCCCACTCGGCGGCCAGGGCGAGGGCGCGTCCGGCAGCGGCGTGCGCGGCCGTGAGCAGGCCCTGGCCGTCGACGGCCGGGGCGGTAGCGGTAGTGGGATCGGCGAGGGCCGGGCCGGTGCCGGCCGCGCCGGGGGCCGCCAGGAACACGGCGGGTAGCGGGGCGCCGTCGGCGGTGGCCGCCGCGGCGGCGGCCAGGTCGGAGTGGCGGACCGTCCGCACCCCGGCCGCCGCCAGCGCGGCGGCGAGGTCGAGCGCGTCCTCGCCGATCAGCGCCCACGGCCGGGCGCCGTCACGCGGGTCCGGCTGCGCCTGAGGCAGCGGTGCCCAGCCGAGCCGGAACAGCGAGTCGCCGGCGCGGCCCACGGCGCGGGCCAGCTGCTCGTGCGAGATCTGCCGGAACTCCAGCCGGGCCACCGAGCCCAGCTCGGCGCCCGAGGCGTCCTGGAGCGTCAGCGCGGCCGCCTCCCCGTCCAACCGCGCGACCCGCACCCGCAGCGCCTGCGGCCCTGCGGCGGCCCGGTCCAGCGAGACGCCGTGCCAGGCGAAGGGCAGCCGTACGCCGTCCTGCCGCCCGTCCGAGGCCGAGTCCGAGGCCGCATCCGAGACCCCGTCCTGCGCGGCCGCCAGCACCAGCACGTGCAGCGCGGCGTCCAGCAGCGCCGGGTGCACGGCGAACCCGTCCTCGGCCTCCCCGTCCAGCCGGACCTCCGCGTAGAGGTCGTCACCGTGCCGCCAGGCCGCCGTGAGCCCCTGGAAGGCGGGCCCGTAGACGTAGCCCTGCGCGGCCAGCAGCTCGTAGTGGCCCGCCAGGTCGAGGGCGGTGGCACCCGGCGGCGGCCAGGCCCCGGCGCCGGCGGGCGGCGCGGTGCGGGCCGCCCGGTCGGTGCCCAGCAGGCCCGAGGCGTGCCTGGTCCACTCGGCCGGCTCGGACCCGGCCGGCTGCACCGGCCGGGAGTGCACGCCGAGCGGCCGCAGCCCCGCCGCGTCCTGCGCACCCACGCGCAGCTGGAGCTGCCGGACCTCCTGCGCGCCGATCGCCACCGGCGCCTCCAGGGTGAGCTCCACCAGCTCGGGTACCCCGGCCGCCGCACCCGCGTGCAGCGCCGCCTCGACCAGCGCGGCGCCGGGCAGCAGCACGGCGTCCAGCACCGCGTGGTCGGCCAGCCAGGGCTGCTCGGCGAGCGACAGCCGCCCGGTGAGCACCAGCGTGCCGTCCTCCGCGACGGGCAGCGCCCCCGTGAACAGCGGATGCCCGCTGGCCTCCAGGCCCGGGCCGACCGCCCCGCCGCCGGCCGGCACCTGCAGCCAGTGCCGGGTGCGCTGGAACGGGTAGGTGGGCAGGTCGGTGTGGACGGCGGCCGGCCGGTCCTCGGCGGCCCAGCGGCCGACGGCGGACCCGGCGGTCCACGCGGTGGCGAGGGCGGTGAGGAACTGCGCCCGGTCGTCCTGGTCGCGGCGCAGCGTGCCGTGGACGGTGGCCGCGTCGGCGCCGAGCCCGTCCAGGGTCTGCTGGAGCGCGTAGGTGAGGACGGGGTGCGGGCTGGCCTCGATGTAGTGGGTGTGGTGGTCGCGGTGCAGGTTGGCCACGGTCTCGTGCAGCCGGACGGTCTGGCGCAGGTTGCGGTACCAGTAGTCGGCGGTCAGCTCGGTGGTGTCGATCCGCTCGGTGGTGACGGTCGAGTAGAACGGCACGGTCGCGGGCCGGGGCGTGATGTCCGCGAACAGCTCGTGGAGCTCCTGCTCCAGCGGTTCGACGTGGTGGCTGTGGGAGGCGTAGTCGACGGGGATGCGGCGGGCGCGGATGTCGGTGGTGTCGTAGTGGTGTTGGAGGGTGTCGAG
>NZ_JBICZP010000033.1:0-32833 GCF_043202015.1 Kitasatospora sp. NPDC048239
GATGGTACTGCAGGGGGGACCCTGTGGGAGAGTAGGACGCCGCCGAACAATCATTCCAAAAAGACCCCCATCCATTCGGATGGGGGTCTTTTTGCATTTCCGGACCGTATGCGAGTGGAGAGCCCTGCCCCGGGACCCGAGACCCAGGCAGGGCGAAACCGAAGAGCCTGCCGGCGGGTAGAAGAAGCTCCCGCGGCTGGGGCCTCTCCGGGAGTGGCCGGGGTGCGTACCCGGAGAGGCCCCGCGGTTCGTCGGCGACAGCCAGGGGTCAGTTGTCGAGGACGGGCTTCAGGAAGGGGCTGGGGCTTCCGTGCCAGAAGATGTCGACGCTGTCCCTGGCGCGGGTCACTGCGACGAACAGCAGCGAGCGGGCACGCTGCATCTCCCTCCGGTGGCGCACCGGATCCGTGTGCTGCAGACGGTTCACGTTGTCGCGCGGCACCAGGCCGTCGCGGACGCCGGCGATGATCATCCGCTGATACTCCAGGCCCTTGAACCTGAACATCGTGCCGATGTGCACGCCGTTGTCGCTCCTGGGGCCGTCCGGGCCGATCTCCACCGCGGGGATTCCGTGCTGCGCCAGCGTGTAGGCGACCTCGCCCGCCATCTGGTTGGTGGGGACGCAGACCGCGATCTGCTCATGGGGGATCCGCTCGTCCAAGTGGGCGTCCCAGGAGGCGATGTACTCGGCGATGGCGGAGCGCTCTGCGGCCCAGTCGGTGCAGGCATGCAGTCGGGGGAGGGCACCGTTGAGGACGGAACGGAAGCCGGCGAGGGTCTCCTCGCCGCCGTCGAGGTCGTCGTAGGACTCTCCGGTGAGGACGTCCAGGGCCGAACGCAGGATCTGGCGGGTGGTGCGGTAGCTGAGATTGAGTTTCGAGGACCGGCCCCGGATGTGGACACCCAGGCTTCCGAGCGTCACCTGGTTCCGGTAGATGCGTTGGTGGGTGTCGCCGGCCAGGAAGATGTCGTCCTGGCCGGTCGGAACCATGGCTCGGAGCATCTTCCAGTGCGCGGGTCGCAGGTCCTGCGCCTCGTCAACCACGATGTGCCGGTACCGGTACCGCAGCCATCCGGCGGAACCGTCCTGGAGGTGGATGTTGTCCAGGCCTCCGGCCTCGTCCCGTTGGGCGTCGACCGCCGAGATCCGCTGCTCGCGTTCCATCTCCAGGCGGGCGGCCCGCTCGGTCACTTGGTCCCAGGTCTGCCGTCGACTGCCTTCCAATCGCTGGGTGAAGCGCTCGGCGAGTTGCCAGATCTCGGCGCGCTCGGCGCGACCGATGTTTCCGCCGCGGCCGGCCCGCCTGGCCCTGAAGTAGTCCGCGCGCGACCCGATCGCCTGCCCGAGGATCACCTGCGTCCACTCGTCGTGCAGGAACTCGGCGTCCCATCCGGTCTCACCGAGCTCGTCCAGCAGCGTCTGCCACTCCCGAACGGCCTGGTTGTCGTCGATCGTCTGCTTGGAGTTGCCGGGTTCGGCCTCCCGGACGATTCGGAGCGCGAGTTGGTCGACGTGACTGATGTCGACCCGCGCCAGCAGTCCTTCCCCGCCGAGCTCCATGAGACGCGAGCGGAGGTCAGCGGCGAGGTTCTTGTTGTAGGTGGTGAGGAGGACGGGTTTGGTGTGTCCCGGAGGTAGCCGGTCGACCAGGTGCTTGACGCGGTGGAGGGCGACGATCGTCTTGCCCGTTCCCGGGCCGCCGCTCACGCGGGCGGGACCGGAGTAGGTGCGATCGACCAGCTTGGACTGGGTGGGGTGGAGGAACACCTTCCATCGGCCGAAGTCGCCGTCCTTCAGAACCTCGTCCAGCGCCGCATCGGAGGTGGTGACCATGGTGGCCGGGCGCTCGGCAGCGGCCTGGAAGTCCTCCAGGTCGACCTGTTCCAACGCCGCAACCGGTGTCGTGACCTGGTCGAGGATTCCTTCGAAGTCCTTGCCGTCGACGATGGCCAGGAGCACCTCCCCCGTGAGCTGGGGGGCGTATTCGACGAGACCGAGGACCTGGTCCTCGGTGGTGAGGGTGCGGATGACCGGAAGGAGCGGCGCGGCGACCCCGAGGTCTCTGAGCTGCTCGTCGGACCAGTCTGCGAAGAGTTCGCGAGGCGCGGCCGGTTCGACCGGGCGCGGAGCCTGCGTGGGCTGCGGTGCTGCGGCGAGGCCGCGGAGGACACTCTCCTCCACCACCTGGAGGTCGACGTACTCGATACCACCGGTGATGTGGTTGATCCCGTAGGCGAGTCGGTCGAGGTTCTCGTAGACGTCCTTGCGGTGCTTGACCGCGACGATCAGCCAGTCGTCGTCGGCTAGGCGGAGCAGCAGGGCGCGGTGGTCGTCGTTGACCCGGGCGGACCAGAGTCTGCTGTCGCCCTTGAGCTGCTGGAGCTTGAGGCCGGTGGCCTGCGGGTTGGCCTTGAACTTGTGCTGGAAGTCGTAGAGGGCGCCCTTGACCGAGCGGGGGAGTTTGAGGATCTCCTTGTCCGCCTTGTCCAACAGGCGAAGGGTGATTCCCGGGGTCTTCATCGCTCTGACTCTCCGTCGGTGGTCGTGCCGTTTCGTCGGTGCTTCGGCGTGGCCCCGGCGCTCTTCCGCCGGGTGAGTCGGTCAGCGAGTTCCTGAGCGTCCCACAGCACGGCCGGGCGGACATCCCAGCCGGCGGCGCGGAAGGCCTTGTCCCGGTCCTGGGCTTCGTAGTCCTGCGCCCCGTCGGCCGCGCGCGGCGCGAGGACGACGCCGACCCGTTCTTCGGGCCAGGCGAGTTCGGCCTGCCAGCCGTTGTCATCGAGCTCGTAGCCGTCCCTCGGGGCAGGTGTACCGGCCTCGGAGAGGAGGCGAGCAAGCTCGGAGAGGCCGGCCTCGTCCGGGTCCAGGTATTCGAGGACCTGGTTCCAGTGCGCGTCGGGCTCGCAGACGGGAACGGGGACCGATTCCGGTGCAGCAGGCCCTGGTACGGCGTGGGGCACGACGGGGCCCGCTCCAGGGCCCGTCGTGTCGGGGACATCGGCCGGACGGTCCGGGTGGTCTGTCCGTGTCCGTCGGGTCGAGGCCAGCCATCCCTCGCCGCCGTTCACCGCGAGGGCTTCGTGGGAGAAGCCGTCGAGCAGGCCGCTCGTGAGTTGGACGCTGTCACCGCCCCCGTGCTCCAGGAACTGCAGGATGTTGGTCCAGAACAGCCACGAACGCCAGCGCAGCTTGTGTGACGCCTCGTCGTGGTGGACGTGCTCGTCGTCGTCGAGGACGGCGAGCGCGCTCCAGACCGGTGGCTTTCGGCGGCCGTCCGCGACCAGGACGAGCCGGAGGCCGGAGCCGTCGAGAGCTGTCACGACCTGTACTGGTCCGCGGGGGCCGGCGGGTGTGCCACCACCGAGGGCCGTACGGACCTGCGGCCCGACCTCTTCGACAGCCAGGGCGGCGACGCGCGCTCCCGTGATGCCCGTCAGCCCGGCCACGGCAGCCTCGGCGCGCCACTGCCACCGGGCGGCATCGGGCGAGCGCAGGTAGGCGAGCAGCAGGTCGGCCGGATTGACCCAGACGCTTTCGGAGAGTTCACCGGGGAGGCTGCCGCGGATGTTCGCGTAGTACTTCCGTGCCCTGCCCTCCCCGTCCCCGTCGGACCCGTAGGGCTGCCGGGCCGGAGCATCCCCCTCGCCGCCGCCGTGCCCGTTGTCGGTGACGCGCCGCCGCCAGTCCTTGACGTCGAAGTAGGTCAGCTGGAAGACGCGCAGGCCGTCCGCCCGGAGCCGGGCGCGCTTCACGGCGTCGTCCGCCAGCCGGTTGTGCCGGGGACCGGCGTGGAACTCGTAGCCGTCGAGGTAGACGGCGAGGCGTGGGCCGGGGGCGTCGAGGCGTTCGAAGAGCACGTCGGGGCGGGTGCCGTCCAGCGTTCGCTGCTGGGACACCCGCCAGCTCACGGTGGAGCCGTCGTTGCCGGTCAGCCGGAGTTCGAGGGAGTACGTCCCCGCCGAGGTCGTGTAGGCGTCCGCGCTCGCGCGGGACTCCGGCAACCGGGCCCAGTCCCGGAGGGTGTCGACGAACATGATTTCGAGATCGCTCTCGGCCTGCCGCTCCAGCGGGATGTGACGCGTGGTCGCGACCGGCGAGGTGTGCCAGCGCTCCCCGTCGGCGCCGAGCAGGTCGTCGAGCATCTGGCGGACTTCGCTGCGGCTGACCTTGTCGTAGTCCGTCGCCGGGACGCGGCGCAGCAGGCAGCGGTGGCAGCCGTCCTGGCCCTTCTCCCGGCAGGGGCAGCTCTCGATGACGTCGCGTGCCCTGAGCAGGACCTCCTTGAAGCCCTCTGCCGAGGCCAGCCGGGGCAGGTAGCCGGTACCGCCGGGAAGGCGGTCGTAGACGACCAGGAAGCGCTGGGGCCAGTCGGAGTCACTGCCGTCGGGCATGGAGGCGGCCGAGATGGCGATGTGGTCCGGGTCTCCGCCGTAGCGTGCGGCTATGCCGACGAACAGGGCTGCGGTGAAGGACGCCAGGCGCTCCTTCACCCGTGCCACCGAGGCGGGCAGCAGGATCCGGACGGCCTCGGTGGTCAGCTCGTGGGCGAGCAGCAGGGGCACGTCCTGCGGGTCGGCCCGGCCGGAGCCGGCCTGTTGCGGTGCCCTGCGACGGGGGCACCAGAGCAGGTGATGGGCGCCCGCCTTGGAGGGAGCACTGAGCGATTGGGTGAGGGCATCGGCCGGAGCGTCGACGACGGGGCGGCCGTCGGCCGTCGCACCTCCGCAACTCGTGCACACGTAGAACGGGTTGAGCCGAACATCCTCACCGGCGACGGGCACGGTGCTGCTGCCGTCCTGGCGGTCGAGGCCCAGGTTGAGCGTCCTCACGACCGCACGGCGGGCGAAGTCCACCCCGAAGGTGGCCTTGTCGTGGCGCCACGAGCCGGGGGCGAGCTGGTCCGGGTCGATGTCGACGGCGGTGAGGACGGAGTACCGCCGGAACTCCCGTTCGTCCTTGTCGTCGCGGACCCGAGCGTCGTCCCGCTTGTCGCGGGCCACCACCTGCCGCGGCTGGAGCACGTACTGTACGCACCCGGAGTCCGCGATCGCGCGGCCGCCGCAGCGCGGGCACGGGGTGGTGTCGGTGAGCGCGTTCTCGGTGCGGACGAACCCGCAGGACGGGCAGAGCCGCCAGACGGACCAGGCCCGTCGCTCGGGGCTGCCGATGTCCAGGGCGCGCACCACGTGCCGGTAGCCGTTGACGTAGAAGCTGCTGCCGGGAGCGAATTCGGTGAGCGCGAGGCGACGCGAGCGGTCGTAGCTCCGGACTTCGCTGCGGTAGACGCGGGCGGTCCCGCCCGCCGGATCCCCGGAACTCGTGGTGGCGCCGTCCTCTTCGGACGGGTCCTCACGCCAGTAGAGGGTGGCCTCCAGCTTGGTGGTCGTGTCGGCGAGGCTGTAGTTGGGCAGCAGCCCGAGCTCGACCAGTGTGCCGTGGGCGCTCGCCCGGTTGAGCGCGCCCAGGAGGTCGGCCGTGCTTCGCAGTTCGGCGCGCAGCTCGCGCCGCTCGCGGTCCTGTTCCGGGTCGGTCGGTACGAGGGCGTCGACGGCTTTGTTGATGGCAACAAGGCGCCGCTTCAGCTCCTCACGGCGGAGGACCCAGGCCTCCTCGGCTTCCTGCAGAGAGCGGGCGATGCCGCCGGTGGCGTAGGCGCGCAGTTCGTCGGCCGCATGATCGGAAACGCCGGCGTCGTCGTCCGGATCAGCGTCGTCGTCCGGACCGGTGCCGTTCGGGAAGAGTGCCAGAAACTCCTCCACCAGGGCCTTTCCGTGGGTGAGCGCCGCGTCGGAAAGGTCCTGGCACCAACCGCCGGTGCCGAACAGTACCGATACCAGCCTGGGCACTGGCTGCAGCCGCTCGCCGTCGGCGGTGGTCAGCTCCCCGGCGGCGGCCAGGTCGAGCAGTCGTGCCGTGTACTGGCGGCGGAGGATTTCGACGGCCGACAGGTAGCAACCCGGCGGTACGATGTCGCCCGCGATCATCTCGCGCGGATCGTCGAGGTAGTACAGGTCGCGGGCCCTGCGGCCGCCGAAGGCGACGACGAGGGCGTTGCCGGTCTTCCGCCCGGCGCGACCGGCTCGTTGGACGTAGTTCGCCGGTCCGTTGGGCAGCGAACCGAGCAGCACGGCGGACAGGTCACCGATGTCGATGCCGAGTTCGAGGGTCGGGGTGCAGGACAGCACGTTGGGATCGGTGTAGTGCGTGCCGGACCGGAACGCACGCTCGACCCGCTCCCGCTCGGGGCGGGTGAGCATGCCGGTGTGCTCGGCGGTGACCACCCGGAAGGTGCCGCCGGTCAGGTAGAGGCGCCGGTAGTAGTCGTCGGTGTAGTCGCGTTCCCGGACGCCGCCGAAGCCGGAAGTGGTACCACCGGTGCGGGAGGCGCCGTTCTGCGGAGGGGTCAGGATTCCCTTGCAGCGGTAGCGTGGGCACGGGTGTCCGTACCAGCGGGTGCGCCGCTCGGGCGGCACGACCTGCTGCCAGCCGCAGTCCTCACAGCTGACGAAGGCCTTGTTGACGATCGGGTCGTCGAGCAGCCGCACCTCTATGTGCCCAGGCTGGAGCCCGTACACGCGCGTGGTGCGGTCCTGGGCCGTGCGGAAGGCCAGGACGCGCTCGTCGGCGAGCGCGGGCAGCAGCCGGCGCAGGTACTCGGTGGCGCCGGCGGAGTCCAGCCCGAGGCACCGCCTGGTCCAGTCCTGGTACCAGCCGCCGCGGCCCGACACCGTGTCGAAGTGGGACTTGTCCTTCTGCCCGTCGAGCAGGAACCGGGGCGGTGCCATGCTGTCGAGGAAGGCCGGCATGCCGTCGGGGCGGCCTCCCCAGATCTTGAACCAGGTGACGCCCGCGTCCTTCATCCACGGCTCCAGCCAGCGGTGCCGCACCCCGCCACGCTGGCGCAGACGTTCGAGCAGCCCGCGCACATAGGCGACGTAGCGCTCGGGGGTGGGCATCGACTCCGCGACGACCAACTGGCCGGGCAGGGCGAGGTGCAGGTCACGCGCGAGAGCGGCAACGCGTTCGGGATCCTCCAGGACGACCTCGGCGGCGGCCGTGCGGGTGAGCTCCAGGGTGCGCCCGAGCCTTGAGCGCAGGCCGAACTCCATGACGGTGGCGAACGCCAGGCGCTCGCCGATCAGCCTCCAGGTGCGCGCGTCGCCGGTGCCGCGGCCGGACAGCACGCGGTCCACGCCGGCCTCGTCGTGCAGGTCCGGCGGGACGACGGCGGCGAGCGTGGCGGGGTCGCCGACCGCGTCCAGGACGTTCCCGATCAGGTCGTTCAGCGGGAGTGCCGCGCTCGAGTCCTCCAGGTTGTGTGCGAGCAAGGACCGGAGGGAGAACTTGTAGGAGGCGTTCGCGATGTACCCGGCCCGGTGTGCGGCGTCCTGGGTGGAGTCGTTGAAGACGAGGGTCTTGCGCTCTTCGGGGACGAGCGCGATGTCGCCTCCGGTGAACAGCTGTGTGACGGTCGCCGAGGCGAGCGCGGCCAGTGCCGTACCGAGGAAGCGGATGCCGTTGTCGGTGTTGCACGCCGGGCAGCGGTCGTCCGTGGCAGCCTTGTCGGCGCTCTTCTTGTCCAGGAGCGCCAGCGCGAACCAGGCGTCCAGCAGATCACCGTCGTCGGCGGCCACCGGCATCCGGTAGGTGCCCTGGGCACCGTCGAGCACGACGACGGAGAGCGGGTCGGCACCGCCGCCCGCCGGACGGGAGCCGGTGAGGGCGGCGAGGGCCTCCCGCTTCTCCGCCCTGGTCGCGGAGATGAAGTAGCGCAGGCGTCGCTTGTCCCGCCCGACACCCGCCCGCCAGATCTTGTCGTGCGCCATCACGAGCTGCTGCGGATCGGCCTCCGGGGAGAGTGCCGCCCACCCGGACCGCCCGCAGTTGCGGCAGTAGACGGCCGGAAGGTGCACTTGCGCCGGTCGGACCGCGGTGTCCGCGCCGGGGAGTGCCGCAGGCCGCTGTGAACCGCTCGGCGGCCGGCCGCCGGAGTCGCCGTCCTCACTGTCCACCGGCAGGGCGGCGGCGGCACTACGGCGGGCGGCCGTGCGGTCGTCCTCGTACCAGCGGAACTCCGGCGCGCCGCCGAGACCGCGCAGTACCCGGGTCACCGGCCGGACCCACAGGTGGGCCTCCACGTGCAACAGCGGGCGCGGGCGCCGCTCGTCCGAGTCCGGGTCCCGCGCGGCGGACAGCAGGGCGACGAAGCGCGACAGCGCCTGCAGCGCGAGCCGGGGGTTCTCTCTCGCGGTACGCCCCCACGCGTAGCCGAAGCGGCCCAGTCGGTCCCGCAGGCCCCACTCGTCGAGCGGCTCGCCGTCGAGCAGGGCCAGCACGTTGTGCGTGTAGTCGTGGCGCCGCAGCATCCGACCGACCTGGAAGGCATCGAGCCCGGAGCGGCCCAGCATGCGGGCGGCGAGTCCGTTCAGGTCCAGCAGCTCGGGGTTCGACTCCACACCCGGGCCGCCCGAAGCCGTGATGACCTCCTGCGGGGTCGGCGGCTCGGGAAGCTCGTAGTCCACCGCACCGGTGAACTCCTCGGCGGACATCCGCTCCTCGCCGATCAGCGAGTCCGGCGTGAACGGCATGCCGAACACCTGGGCCGCCACGTCGAGGATGCCGCCGGCCTGGCCGCCCGGTCGGCCCTCGCCGAGGGTCGCGGAGGTGGCCACCGGGCAGATCGATCCGAGCGGGCTGCCCGGGCGGGTGGCTCCGACGGCGGCGGCCAGCCGCCGCAGCAGCATGGCGACGTCGGTGCCCTGCGCCCCGTCGTAGGTGTGGAACTCGTCGAGGACCACGTGCGTGATCTCGGCACCCTCCCACAGCGGGCGGTCCTCGCCGCGCTGCAGGAGCAGGTCGAGCATCTTGTAGTTGGTGATCAGCACGTCCGGCGGCGAGACCCGCATCTCCTCGCGGCGCGTCATCACCCGCCGAAAGTCGGTGTCCGGGCGGTCGCCGATGTAGAGCCCGGCCGTGACCTCCGCCAGCTCCGGCTGTGCCAGGTAGTCGCCGATGCGCCCCGCCTGGTCGGTCGCCAGGGCGTTCATCGGGTAGAGCAGGACGGCCTTGACCCCTCGCCGGCCGCGCGCCTTCTCCCGGCGGCAGTGGTCCAGCACGGGGATGAGGAAGGACTCGGTCTTCCCGGAGCCGGTTCCCGTCGTCACCAGCGTCGGCCGCGCCGGGCCGTGCAGCGTGCTCAGCCGCTCCCAGGCCTTGGCCTGGTGCCGGTACGGCGGGAAGCCGGGCTGCCACTCCAGGTGCCGCTGCCAGCCCTCGTCCGCTACGTGGAACGGCGTCCTGATCCGTAGGTAGGGACCACGGAAGATCCCGGTCTCAGGGTGCCCGAGGAAGCGTTCGAGCGCACCGCGGGTGTCCTCGTCCGCGAGGGCGTACGTCGTCGTGAGGTACTGCGTCAGACTGCCGCGCAGCTGCGCGGCGGCCAGGGTGGGCCTCACGGCGGACTCCTTCGACGTGCGCTCTCACGGAGCGTGGATCACTGGATCACACCGTATAGTGCGGCACCGACCTATCGGGCCGGGTTCTCACCAGCCGGTTGCTCAAGCGTGACCATGAGTCCGATGGTGGGCCGTCGCCCGTGACAGCTCAGCGCCGGCATTCCGCCCAGACGGTCTTGCCCGGGGCCGCCGGGCGCGGGGCCGTGCCCCAGCGGTCGGCGAGGGCGGCGATGAGGAGCAGGCCCCGGCCGGACTCGGCATCGGCCGACGGGATGTGGAGGGCGGTCGGCGGCGTCCGTTCGGTTCGGGTGTCGGACACCTCGATGCGTAGCACGTCGGGGCGCTCGGTGAGCCGGACGGCGAAGTCCCGCCCGGGGACGTGGCCGTGGCGGACGGCGTTGGCCGCGAGTTCGGCGGTGATCAGGGCCAGAGTGTCGTTGAGCGGGGAGTCGTAGCCGTACCCCCAGTCGTCGAGACGGTGGGAGACGAGCCGGCGGGCGAGCCGGGCGCCGCGCGGGGTGGAGCTGAACCGCATGGCGAACTCGCGGACAGGAGCTGTTGCCTCGGCGGGCTCCGGGCTGTGCAGGGAGGTCATGGTGAGGAGCCTGCCGCCGCGTCAGGCCTGTGACCAGCTGTGTCGCGCGTACGGCCAACGCCTGTACGGCGGTCGGGCGGTGGCGTACACGGGTGTCGCGAAGGTCCTTTCAGGTAGGCCGTGGGGATGGGAACGAAGGTAGCCACGACCCTGCAGCTGCCCAGGTAGCCGATACCGCCTGTGCCCGACACCACCTGCCCCAGGCGGCAACCAGCAGTACCGGCGACGGCGGGTGCGGGAGGATTCGTCTCTCATTTCGGCGTCAGACCGCCGGTGCCGCCGGCGACAGGGATCGTGCTCGGCCGCCCTGTCCAGGGCTCGGGGCGGCCGTCGACTCGCACAAAATGGCGTCGGACTCCGCTCGGACCTGGTCGACACGGTCGAAGTCCTCGGCGTTCGACAGCAGAAGGCGCTGTGGTGACGTGTCGTCAATATGGCCGTCCACGGAGGTGGCGACACTCAGGAGGACGTAAGGGCGCTCGGCCATCTCGGGTTCGCTGGACCGAGCCGACCGAGGCCGGCGCCGGAGGTCGGGACGCGGGTGGGTTGATCAAGTGCCATCCGCTACGACGGAGCAGCCTTGACGCTCCATCAGTCCCCATAGAATCGCTGGCTCCCCGAGATCCAGGATGCCCCGGATCCGAATCGGGACAGCGGCCGGACGACCCGAGTCGACGTTCGGCCTCAACCACATCCACCAAGGAAGAGACGCATCCATGCCCGAGAAGGTCACCAAGGAAAAGGTGCTCGTCTACGTCGTGCGCGACGGACGGCTGCTGGTGTTCCGGCACACCGACTACACCTACGAGGAGGTCGGCATCCAGGTGCCCGCCGGTAGCATCCGCCCCGGGGAGACCCCCGAGGCCGCCGCCCTGCGCGAGGCCCGCGAGGAGACCGGCCTGACCGACTTCAAGGTCGTGCGCAAGCTCGGCGAGACCGAGTACGACATCAGCCCGTACCGGTTCGAGATCCAGCACCGGCACGTCTTCCACCTGGAGCTCACCGAGCCCACCCCGGAGCGGTGGATGAGCCAGGAGGACCACGACGGCGAGCAGGAGCCCACCCACTTTGAGTGCTTCTGGATCCCGCTGGAGGCGGCACACATCCTCCAGTCCGGCCAGGGCGCCCTGTTGGGCCGCCTGTCCGACTAACCCCATCCGATCACGGCAGTGAGGAGGCAGTCGATGCACCGCACCACCGAACGGCAGCACCACGGGATCGAACAGCTCTACCGGAGCCTGGACTCCGACGACACCGCCACCGCGGTGTCGGTCATCGTCAAGGCGCGAGGTGAGACCTGCGACATCGACTGCCTCTACTGCTACGAGAAGCGCAAGGAGGCACCCGGAGGAGCCCGGGTCAGCGCCGCCCAGATCGGGCGTCTGGCCACTCTTTTCCGGGGCCGTCCCCTCGCCGTCGAGATTCACGGGGGCGAGCCGCTGACCGCCGGCAGGGAGCACATCGCCGAGATCCTCCGTGAGCTGGCCGTCCTGCCCAAGGTCGTCCGCGTGACCCTGCAGACGAACGGTGTCCTGCTCGACGAGGAGTGGCTCGACCTCTTCGAGGAGCTCTGCCCGACGCTGCAGATCGGTATCTCGTTGGACGGCGACGCTCAGGGCAACGCCTGGCGAGTCGGCTACGACGGGGAGCCGGTCTACCCCCGGGTCGCCCGAGCGCTGAACCTGCTGGCCGAGCGGGGCCGCAGCGTCGGAGTGATCGCCGCCGTGACCTCGGCTGTGCTGGGCCGGGCCGAGGCCGTCCTCGACCACCTTGCCGGCTTCGGATCGGTGAACGCGGTCAGCTTCGTGCCCTGCTTCGACACTGCCATCCGTCGACCCACTGCGGCAACGGGTCGGCGTACCTCGGCCAGCCGCCTGCTCCAACAGGCAGCGCTGGCCTCCGACGAAGGACCGGCCTGGGCAATTCACCCCAACGAGTATGCCGAGTTCGTCCTCGCCGCCACGGCGCACTGGATCAGCGCCGGGCACTTCGCCCGCATCAAGCTCGAACCGGCCGTTTCCACCATCCGGCGCCTCCGGGGACTCGGGACGGGCTTCTGCCACTTCTCCGACCTCAAGTGCGACCACGTCTTCACCCTCTACCCCGACGGTCGCCTCGGCAGCTGCGACGAACTGCCCTGGCCCCAGGCCCAGCTCACCCTCCTGGCCACGACGAACGACCAACGCGAGATCACCGAGGCCCAGCAGGGCTCCAATCTCCTGACGCAGGGCAAGGCCTTGATGGAGAAGTGCACGACCTGCGACTACCGCAGCACCTGCGGTGGAGGCTGTGTCGCCACCCGTTGGCGCATGAATCCGGCCGACGACCAGGACGCCTACTGCGACCACCGGATGCGGGTGATCGACGGCGTGGCCGCCCTGCTCGCCCAGCACGCCACCCTGCCCGGCCCCGGTGCCCTCTGGACCACCCCGGCCGACCTCGACCGCTGGCTCGGCCACCTCTACGACCGTTGGCACCAGGCCAGTCTCGAACTGCCTGGCCAGAACGTCGTCCCGTACCGGTCTGCTGACCACGCCCCTTTTCGGTACGGAGCCGGCCTGTATGCAGATACCCGCCCTGTGCAGCGCGGTGTCTTCCACTACGGCCACGAGCACGGCTTCTCGGCAGCAGCTCACCTGACCGCAACGGGGACACGGGTCGCCTGCATGTCCAACAGCGACACCATCGCCGCCGACCGTGTCGCGGCGAGGCTCTGCATCGAGCTCCGAAGGAGTGTCTTCGACGACTTGGAGGGCGTACTCGCCAGAGCAACGGAAGAGGTTTCCGTGGCTTCCATACACCCTAGTCACGCAATCGGAGGCAGCGCCCAGCCCGACATCGCCGGCCACGCGAGTCTCGGTTCGTTTGTCTGCACCGAGGTACCCGGAACACTCCGGCTCACCCGCACGTGCGGCACCCTCTACCTATGGCGACGAGGCAGTGGCGATCGACTCGTCAGCTCAGGACCGCTCAGCCACAGTGGCCCGGGCTACCGGCTGACCTTGCACTCGGCCGACGGGCACGAGGCCGCACCTGACGGCTTCTCCTTGAACCTCGACCGTGCGCCAGGCCTCCACTACAAGCGCCAATGACAGCTCCTGGAAGGCGGTTTGGCAATCTGGCCGAACGGCTTTCCTGGGATGCTCCCCGCTTCGACCCGAAGCGGGTGTGTCTCTCCTTCGGCGCCGCGCAGGGCATGGCTGTGCTCTGCGGCCGGACGGCAGGTGTGCTGTTGAAGTTGACGGTGCGCCATGTCCGGCTGATACCGAAGGCGTCCGGTTCGCAGATTCGGGGGGCGGGAGATGGTCACCGCGTGCTACCGTCCGGCTACAGATCAATAGTCGACCCCGGCGGTGCGCTAACACCCCGGGGTCCGGCACAGGGAGTTGGACCTCCTCATGCACGTTCACTTTATCGCGCCCGAGCGCTACGTACGGGCGTCACACGAGATCGTCCGCCACCCGCGTCTGCGGGCCACGGCGAAGACGCTGTTGCTCTGGGCGCTGTCGCTGCCGCCCGGAAGCCGGGACACCGTCCTCACGATCGGCAAGCGCATGCCCGAGGGACGCACGGCCGTCGCCGGAGCGCGGGCACAGCTGATCGAGGAGGGGTTCCTGCACGTCCGGCGCTCCCAGCACCCGACGAAGGGGACGTGGACGACCCGCGTTCTCGTCAGCAGCGTGTCGCTGACGGAGGCGGACGAGATCGAGGAGGCTTGGCGCGCTGCGGTCCGAAACCCGGCACTCGGTGAGGGGGAGGGTCGGGAGGTCGGCAGTTCCCCCAAGGGGGAGAAGAACGAGGGGAACACCTCCTCCCTCTCGGCGAGGCCGGGCGAGGGTGCTGACGCCGACGAGGAGGCCCGGGCCGCTGCGGCCGGACTGCTCGGGCGGCTGACCGCCCGGGACCGGCGCCTGCGGCTGGGGGTGGTCGAAGTACTGGACCTCGCCCCGCTGGTGGCGGACTGGCTGGCCCGGGATCCGGATGTCGGGCGGCTGCGGGATGCGTTGTTGGACGATCTGCCCCCGCATGTACTCGCGCCGGCGGGCTTCGTGCGGGCGCGCCTGGAGCGCAGGATGCCGGCGGTGGCGGCGCCTGGCGCCGCGCCACCCCGTGGGGTGGGGGAGTGCGCGCGCTGCGCGGATCCGGTGGCGGGTGGTGGCACGATCTGCCTGCGTTGCACGGGAGTTGCGCCTCCCGCGGCCGGGTTGGACGTGGCCACCGCCGAGCGCAACCGGCGTGGCGCCGAACGTGCACGCGACCTGCTGCGCGGTGCGGCGGTCGTGCCTGCGGCGTAGCGGGTGTGAATCCGCGGGATTCCGGACACGACGGCTGGTTGCGGTCCGTATCGTTTCGATGGCCGATCGTGTGCGGATGCGTGGTGAGGTCCCGCGGTGGGCGGTCCCGTTGAGGGTGGTGGGTCGGAGGTGGCCGGCATGGCGGAACAGGACGACGGCGCAGGGTTTCTGCGCTCCTTCGGGCGACAGGTGAAGCTCCTCCGCGAGCGTGAGGGCCTGACCCGTGCCGAGTTGGGCGCGCGGTTGGGGTACGGCGAGGACCAGATCGCCTCGGTGGAGCTCGGCCGGCGGATCCCCCGGCCGGAGCTGATCGAGAAGGCGGATCAGGCGCTGGGAGCGGGTGGTGTCCTGACCGCGATGCAGGACGAGGTCGCGCGGGCGCGGTACCCCGCGTTCTTCCGCGATGCCGCCAAGCTGGAGGCGGAGGCGGTGGAGTTGCACGTCTACGACGCCCTTGTGGTCAACGGCTTGCTCCAGACCGACGAATACGCGCGTGCGGTCTTCTCAATGATGCGACCACCCCTGGATGATGACGTCATCGAACAGCGTGTTACCGCCCGACTGGCTCGCCAGAGCCTCTTCGCCAGGCGCCCCGCCCCCATCATGAGCTTCGTCATCGACGAGTCGGTGCTGCGGAGACCCATTGGTGGCATGGATGTACTGCGCGGTCAGCTGGAGCAGATCTTGATGGTCGGGCAACAGCGGAACGTAGAGGTTCAGGTCATGCCGCTGCACCGGGTCCAGAACGCAGGGCTCGCTGGGCCGTTCACCTTGATCGAGACGAGGGACGGGCGCAGGATCGCTTACGTTGAGGTGCAGAACGTGAGCCACGTACACACGGAGCGGCATCTGGTCCGTGGGTTGGAGGTCAAGTACGGAATCCTCCGCGCTCAGGCGCTCACGCCTCACGAGTCCCTGGGGTTCGTCGAGCGGTTGTTGGGAGAGCTATGAAGGCTGATGAATCGGCCCTGAAGTGGGTCAAGAGCAGCTACAGCAGCGAGGAAGGCGGTCAGTGCGTAGAAGTGGCGCTGATGGGAACTGCCGTTCACGTCCGTGACTCGAAGGACCCGGCAGGGCCGGTCCTGCGTGTCGAGCCGACCGACTGGGCGGCGTTCGTCCGGTTCGCCTCCGCGAGTCAGATCTGAGTGGAGAGCGCGCTACGTCGTTGGGAGAACGGCCGTCCCGGGCGTGCACCCGGGACGGCCGCCTCTCAAGACTCCGCGTCGCTACCGAGCTTGTCGCCGACGTAGCCGAGTCGGAACGCCCGCTCCTCGTGGAGGAGCCGAAAGTGCAGCCGTCCCGTCCCCGGAGTGAATCGGCCGTGCCACGAGAAGCACTGGTTCTTGCCATCGAGGTCGGCGAAGGTGCACAGGTGCTGACGGCTCTGGGATTCCGGGGTGATGTGTGGGTGCTGCCACTTGGGCTCGGGCGACGTTGCAGGGTCCCAGCCGGCCGCCGTCGCCTCCAGACCGATCAGCAGCTTGCGCACCGGCCGGAGCCACTTCACGTCGAGGCGGCGAAGGCAGCGCTCGAAGCGGGGGATCGTCTGGAGGTGTGGGAAGAACTCGTCCCAAGCGGCGAGAATCTCGTCCGGAGTCGTGAGAGCGGAGGTGCCAGCATCCTGCGCCCAGACCTTGTGCTCGTCCGCCTCCGTCGGGCTGGAGCAGTGCCGGGCAAGGTCACGGCTGTTCTCGATGCCGTCCTCGGTGAGGTGCTGGATGTCGACATCGAGCCACGAGGTCGCCCATCTCGGGGAGACGGGCAGGCTGACAGCGAGGCCGTCGGTGAGGTGGGCGAACCCGACGCCCTCGGCCAGGCGGCCGCCGTGTTGGTACTCGACCTCGCTCGTGTCGATGGTCAGCGGCAGAGCATCCCTGAACGGGGATCGGCTGCGCAGCGCGAGCAGGAAGCGATGGCGTTCGCGGTTCCGGGCGTTCTCGTTCACCCACTGCTGGTACAGGTATCCGCGAGCCAGCTCGGCCGTCGGTAGCGGGCTCTTGGTGACCAGGGCGATGCTCTGCCAGCCGCGAAGGTGACGCAAGGTCTCGACGAACCCGCCCATCGCCGTGTCCACCTCCCGCGGGCCGGCGTCGGAGTCGCAGGAGAGTTCGTTGAGGAATAAGGTCAGCGACACTGGCGCCCCCCTGGGTTTCGTGTGCGTGTCATGGCCTGCGGAACGAGGTGTGGAGGCTCAGTCGAGCAGTTGCTCCAAGGAGTTCTCCCACTCGTCGAAGAACCCCTTCGGCCAGTCGGAGATCAGCCCGTCCTCGTCGATGCTCGGGCTGACGACCTCGCAACGCTGGCCGTCGCGTCGGAGGAAGTGGACGGCGGTGTCGGTCGCCGGGATGTCCCCCTTCTTGACCGCCAGCCGAAGGCCGTTGAGCACATGGTCGGAGTGCGTCTCCACGATCAGCTGTGCCCCTGCTGCGGCTGCTGCAGCGGCGAGGTAGGCGATCCAGGTCTGGCCCTGGGGGTGGAGATGGGCCTCGGGGTTCTCCAGCAGGATCAGCGAACCGGGCTTGGCGGACAGGCAGGCCACGACGATCGGCAGCGAGTACGTCAGCCCGAAGCCGACGTTGGAGGGCCGGTAGCGGTTGGAGGCGGAGACGCCCGATCCGAAGCCGAAGCTGAGACGCACGGTGTCGGTGCCGTCAATCCCGACCGCTTCCAGAGTCACCCCGGGGCACAGCAGCTGCATCCACGCCTCGGTTTGTGCCCGGAGCGTGGCGGAAGACGCCTCCGTGCGGAGGAGCGCGTCAGCAGCGACCACGTCATCCTGGTGCGCACGGAGGTAGTTGACGGCGTGATCGCCATGCGTGCCGAGGAATCCCCGGGTTGTCACCGCGTGATGGGAACGCGGGTAGCTGTCCTTGGGGGAGATCCGGTCGGCGCGCAAGTACTGGAAACCGGGGCCAAAGAGGGTCGGGAGGAGACCGGCAGGATCGGCGGGAGCCTTGAGGAGGGGCAGGTGGTCGGCCTCAGGGTCGTACTCCGCGCTCCAACTTGCCTCCAAGCCATCACCGGTGACCGTCAGGGAGATGGTGGGATCCTCCTCCGTGTATGCCTCGTGGCGGACATCCCTGCCGGTGCCGAGCTGGACCAGCTCCTCGTTGAGCAGCAGGCCGGCAGCCCGGTCGCCGACGGGTGCGAGGTCGCCGGAGTCGTACGACTGGCGCAGCAGGGCGAGCGACTGCAGAACGGTGCTCTTGCCGGACGAGTTCAGGCCGGTCAACAGCGTCAACGGGGCAAGCGCGATCTCCTGCTGGGCGAAGGCCTTGAAGTTCCGCAGGCTGATCCGATCAAGCATCGAGGACACCTCGCAGCAGGTCCTTGATGGACTGGAATCGGTAGTTCACCTTGTCCGGGTCTCCTGTTCCACTGGAAATCGAGTCGAAGAACTGCGGATCGTCCATGAGCGTCCTGAACCGGTCCATGACGACCTCATGGCGCTCCATGAGCTTCTTGAGGTCGGCGTTGTCGAGTGCGGCGAGGTTCACCGCCTCCGCTTCGAAGAGAGCCTTGTTGACCGGGGCGCGTCGACTCGCCCCGGTCTGCTTGCGGAATGCGTGGTGTTTGAAAATGAGATAGCTGGCAATCATCCCGAGGCTGAACTTGATCTGCAGATCTGTCACTTCCCGGTCGCTCAGTTTATTGATGCGATGCATCGTTGCCCGGAGGAATTCGTCGAAGTTCTGCGCGTCGTATTGCTCATGAGGGGTTAGCGCGAAGGCCAGGAAGCGTAGACACATCTCGCGGTCGGACATGCGGTCCGGCGAGACGCTGTTGCCAGTCGCCACCTCGAACTCCTTGCTCTCCGCAAGCTCGGCGATCAGGTCGCGTGCCCGCCCGGGGATCAAGGCGTGCCGAAGCTCCTGGGGAGACAGCGGAAGGCCCCCGGTATTGATCCGGGCGAAGATGTTGAACTTGGCCGCCTCCGGGGTCCCTTGACGGATCAGGAGAATGACGAGCTCTGTCTCCAGGATGCGAGTCTGGAGGCGCCCGGGGAGGTCGTGGAAAGAACAGCCGTTGTACCGGTCCAGGTACTCCAGATTGGACAGCCGGAGCTCCTTCCCCCCAATGGCGTCCGGATCGACGAACCGAGCGATCGCCGTCAGCCGTTGCACGCCGTCGACCACGTCCCAGGCCTCGTCATCCCGCTCCGCCGCGTAGAGCGTGGGCAGCGCGATACGCAGGAGGACCGACTCGATCAGACGGCTCTGAGCCGTGGCGTTCCAGATGCCGGAGCGCCGCTGGAAGTCCGGAGCCAGGTCGAGTGCCTGGCGCCGGAGCCGCTGGAGTACGAGGGAGATCGTGATGTTGCGGGGCTGGACCTCGATCTTTTCCGGATCGAAAGGGTCCCGGCTCCGCTCGCCGACGTCTTCCGCCTCTACACCGGTGCTGTGGCCGGTGTCGTCGAACTCGACGGACGGCGCTTCCGGTTCACTCGGAGACTCGGAGGCAGGTAGGCCGGCGTGCAGCTCGGACACGTCGAGCCAGTCCTCATTGGTCGTCATGCTTCCTCGCCACTGGGCATGTCAGCACTCGGATCGCCGTCGGCGCTATCGGCGACCTCGGTGGACATCGTGGTCGGCGCCGGGGGAGTCCAGCGGCCGGCGGCGATCTCGGCGTCCAGCCGCGCCTGGAAGTGTGCGTGGGCGGCCCGCATCTCGGTCTCGCGGTCGGCCTTATGAAAGGGAGCGTTGTAGCCATCAGGGGTCGGGCTAGTAGTGGGGTTGGCCAAGTGGTCAAGGAAGGTGAGGTAGTCCTCCTTGGTCTGGCCGTGTCCGAAGGTGTTGTGATTCCGCGCGATTTTGCGACCCTTGGCGTCGAAGTACATTGATGCCTCGTAGTCAGAGAGTACAGGATATCGGGATTTGTAGATCGCAACGAGTTGATCTGAATTGATTCCTAGCCAGACAGCGACGAGCGCATCCAACTCGACCAGAGCGGCTCGACGCTCGTACTCGGTGCGCAGGGGAGTACTGTATTCCCACTCTGGGGTGAGATGGGTGGCTAGGGGCGTGATATTTGGCCAGTCGTAGGCCCAGTTCTCGGAACCTGGCCAGATAGACACGAAAAGTTCTCGCCAAAGGGAATTGTAGGCGCTGGTCAGGCAATTTAGGCGCAAAGTGCGCAGCAGAAGTGGGTTTGCAAGGGGGTGATTGATGGTAGGTGTCGGCAGTCGTCCTGCATCTGCAACGTTTAGGTCTGAACGTCCGAGGATTCGGATAAAATAATCAAGGTTGAGTGAGTTCCAGAACCCGGCCGTCATGGCGAGCAGGCGGCTGTCTTCGAGGCCGATTGCATTGATCGTATACAGGTGGGCAGGGCCTCGAGGAAGAAGGGTAGAGAAAAGACTGCGCTCCGTGTCGAAAGCGATCATCCTGCGCCAAGCAATGCGAGGATGGTGGGTGCATGGTTCGCCGCCCCATACTTCCTGAGCCTGCAGAAACTGCTCGCTGGTGCAGGCTCGTGAGTAATTTGTCCCTTGCTGCGCATTGGCGGAAAGCTCTGTGAGATCGACTGGCGCCCAGTCCCTATTTGTGCGGCATGGAATCTTTGGGTGCTTGTTGTGTGAGCTGGCGATTCCGATATGCGGCCCCTGGAGCAGGGTATCGCTGAGATTCTTCGGAATCCCCGTGGAGGGCTGGATGATTCCCGAGACTCTGTCTCGTGACTCGTCAAATCCCCTGCTTGTCCAAGGGTTAAATTCGACTAGCCTGTGAGAATAATTTGCGAGTGCCGAGATCGCCGAATTCTCATCTCGAGTCACTGGATATAGCAGTATCGCCCTATCGGATGCTGCTGTGTCGTTTCCCGCGAGCCGGTCCCATTCGGCCAGAACCTTCGCGGTTACTCGAATTAGGCGGTCGCGATGGGGGCGAATATCCCATTGGCCTTCATGCTTGATGCCGGGGGGCTTGCCGGAGCCGTTGTGATGAA
Source organism: Kitasatospora sp. NPDC048239 (assembly GCF_043202015.1). Classification (NCBI taxonomy): domain Bacteria; kingdom Bacillati; phylum Actinomycetota; class Actinomycetes; order Kitasatosporales; family Streptomycetaceae; genus Kitasatospora; species Kitasatospora sp. NPDC048239. The sequence continues at coordinate 20,290 of NZ_JBICZP010000033.1, forward strand.
TAGAAGCAAGTAGTGTTTCCGGCGCAAATAGCCAGCTGATATGCGTAAAGTCAACCTTTTGCGTCTGGCCATAGATGTGAATGCCGAATTCCGTATTTGCGTGATTCTCTGCAAATACTCCGCGGCGGTTGTGAAAGTGTGCATGGAAGCGGAGGTGTTGATATGCGACTGCCCTGAGGTTTTGCTCCTTAGGGCCGCCGAAGTGTGTGTCGGGGTGGATTAGTCCGGCAATGCCGTGCTTGCTGAGATTTTCCCATGCTTGGCACATGAATGCTCGATACATGTCGGGCTGGGTGCTGGCTAGCAACGGACGTGTCGGTGTTGAGTTCAACCATGCGAGTGTGCCGATATTAGAAGCAAGTTCTGTTGTGAAATAGCTTGAGGCTGCCGAGTTACTTTCCCCGAGTGCATCCTCCTTCCGCTGGCGCCACTCTTCAACGCTGGGTTTGTCGTCCAATACAAACCACGGCTCCAGCTCCGCCAGAACTGAATCCTCCTGCCATCGTGGCCGAACCCAAGGTGGGTTACCCACCTGTACGTCGTAGCCGCCGCGCACAAAGACCTGAGCGAACTCCAGCTCCCAGTGGAAGAACCCCTGAGAGTCGGCCACGTCACGGGAGACGGACACCCATGGAAAGCGTGATTCCAGTCGGTGGGCCACCTCCATACCCATGTAGGTGGGCAATTCATCCTCGTACGGGCTCAGATCGTCCAGCGTCTCGAAGTGGCCCACCAAGGAGTCGGCTTCGACGTCCTTCGTCCCAACCAGTGCCTCGGCGAACTCCAGCCAGTCGTCCAGCGAAGCCAGCGCCGTCACCGGGCGGCGTCGCTCGCGTACTGCCTCCCTGCGGCGCCCGGTGCGCAGCCGCTCGACGGCCTGGCGGGTCAGTTCCCCCGACTCGCCGAGGTCGCCGAAGAGGTCTTCGGCTTGCCACGTCATCAGGACAGTCGGGCTCGGGGGCTCCTCCGGTACTGTTTCGTCCGCCGACACAAAATCCGCCGCCCGCACGTAGCGGCCGTCGGTGCCGTCGAGCAGAGCGGCCTCCTGCACCGGCCAGAACCACAGTGCGCACCAGGCGTCCATCAGCGTCTTGAGCCGCCAGTACGGGGTGTCGACCGCCAACAGGTCGGCCAGCACGTCCTCCCGCTGGACCGCCTGCTCGGGCTGCCGCAGCCAACCGTCCTCCGCGCCCCACACGTCGATGCGGCGCGAGATGTCACGCTCGGAGATCTCCAGCCGTCGTACGACGAGACCCCACAGGTACTCGACACGGCGGGCCAGTGCCTGCAAACGCTCGGACTGCTTGGCGGTGGGCGTCCGCGTGATCGCCTTCCGCCACGCGCTCAGGGCCTTCGCGTCTTCTGGAGCGAGGGCCTTAGCCTCTTTTTCGACCGCAATCGCCCCCCACTCCTTGGCTGGGAGCAGGAAGTGGTGCACAGCGTTCTCGGTCAGGCGCCGAACATCCCCGCTGCGGGTCTTCTGCTCCGTCGCGGTGACGGGAAGGCCCTGACCGGCGTCCCTAAGAGGGAAGCGTTCGGGCGTCGTCCCCAGCCAGGCGGCCTTCTTCAGCTTCTCTGCTGGGTACACCTCCCTGCGCCCGCCGATGAGCGAGTTCCCTCGCCGCAGGTGCAGGCCGAACCAGGGTGCCTCCATGCCCGGGTGCATGGTGTTCAGCCACAGCGACACCTCGGCCAGCTCGACCGCCGTCTCGTTGAGGTCGACCCCGTAGGAGTTGTGCAGGGCGACGTACGCCTTCACCTTCTGGAGTTCGAGCGGGTACTTCTCCGTGTCGATCGGCGTGCCCAGCTCGTCCTGGCGCCGCCGCAGGTACTCGGCCGCTACTTGGTTGATCGCCTCGTTGAGGAACGCGCCCGACCCGAGGGCCGGCTCGCAGATCTTCCAGTCCAGGAGTTCGCGGGCCTCCGTGATCGTCCCGTCCTGGTCGAGGCGGTGCTGGAGGGTGAGCTGCACAGTCACCTTGGTCAGCGACTCGGGCGTGTAGTACGAAGCCGACGTTTGCCGGTCGCGGCCCGACAGCCGGTAGACGAAGGAGCCCGGCTTGTGCCGGACCGGGACTTCCTCGCCGGTGTCCTCGTCCCGGGTGCGGACGAACACGGTGTCGGGGTACTCGTCGACCTTCGACTTCGGGATCAGCCAGGACCCGTCCTTCGGGTCGCCGCCCTTGGCGACCTCCCACAGCTCCTTGTCCGACACGAAGCCGCTGTACGACATCAGCCCCTCGTACACCGCACCCAGCTGGTTGATGCCCAGCTGCGCGTACGAGATGAAGCCGCCGCGCTCGCCCTTCCGCCCCTTGGTGAGCATCAGCAGGCGCAGCACCTTGTACAGCGTCGCGTTGCGCAACCGTGTGTCGAGGTAGCGCTCCTCGCCGGTCTCGTCGGCGTCGAAGCGCGGGTCCGGTACTGAGCACTCGCCGATCAGCTTGATCGACTCGGCCTCGAAGAGCTTGGAGTGCAGCGGCTCGAACCTCAGCCCCACGTCCTCCGAGGTCTTCTCCTCTACGACTCCGTGGGTCTTTCGCGCCCGGTAGCCGTCCTGCACTTTGCCGAAGAGCAGGTCCAGCGACTCGTACAGGTAGAACCCGCGCCGCGACTTCTCGTCCACGAGGTCCCGCTCGGCGACGAGTTCACCCAACCTGCCGAGCCCGTAGCCCTGCTGGTACTCGGGATAGTCCGCGGGCAGGATGCCGAGCTCCGGCCTGGCCTCCGCGTACAACAGGAACAGGATCCGATACAGATACCGCAGCGACTCCCGCGTCAGCTGCTTCCCCAGTTCGGGGAGCTCCATGACGTCCTCGGGCCGTACGCCCTCGTTCTCGCGGATGCGTTCCAGCACCTCGTTGGCGATCAGCTCGACGCTCGTCCGCAGCCCGTCGCGCAGGTCGCTCGACACACCCACCGCGTGCTTGGTGGACTTGCCGACCAGCTCAGCGAGCGGGTTCTCGCCGCCTTCTTCGGGCGTGCGCAGCGAGTCCGCGCCGAACAGCGCGGCCACCGTGTCGAGTTCGCCACCGACCTTGATGTCGTTGCGCTCCAGTGCGCCGTCCAGCGACACCGCGAGGTAGCGGCCCTCGCCCCAGGTCATCCGGTCGGCGAGGACGACCACGCCGCCCACCAGCAGCAGCACATACCGGGGGGCGTCCTCGCACGCGAACAGGAACGAGGCGAGCTTCGACCCGGTGGCGACGGTGTGCTGCCCGTCGAGCACCAGCGGTTCGAGGAGCCGGCCCGGGCCATCTGGGTCCAGGGCCGCGTCGGGCTCCGCTGCCCAGCCGCAGTCCAGCGCGATCAGGCCCTTCTCGCTGTGCGCGACCCGCACCTGGTGGGCCTGGTCGGCCCGTTCGACCGTGATGGTGCCGGGCTTGGCGTCGTAGCCGAGGGCCAGCAGGACCCGCGCGTTGAGCAGGCGCACCTGCTCGCGCCAGGCCGGCGAGCCGTAGGTGGCTGCGTCGTCCGTCTCAACCGGACCGTCGGCACCGTCCACGGACTCGGGCAGGGCGAAGCCGGCCCGCGAGCGGAAGTAGGGGCGGCGCAGCGCCCGCAGACCGGCCCGCGGGGTCACCGGCAGGGCGTCCGGGTCCTGCTCCGCATCGTCGGAGGAGGCCGCAGCCTTTGCCACCTCCTCGCGCTCCTTCCACGTGGCCAGCAGCCCGGACTTGAGGTCCTTGGGCAGGACCTCGGCCAGGTAGTGGGCGGAGAAGTAGTCGCCGCGGTTCACCAGGGAGTCGTACGTCATAACGGGCTCTCTCAGGGGTCAGACGGCCTGGGGCGGCGTGGGAGCGAGGACGGCGAGGACGCGCAGGAGCGGGCGGCCCGTGGTCAGCAGGGAGTCGGCGATGCCGGCGAGCCGCTGCTTGGTGCGCTCGCCGGCCAGGGTCGGCTGCTCCCAGGCGCCGAGGCGTAGCCGGTACTTCTCGATCGGCTCGCGCAGTGGTTCGTCCCAGGCCTCGCGGTGGTGCTCCAGAAAGGCCTCCGCGCGCTCCAGCGCCGCGGGGATGCCGTCCTCCAGCCGGTCGACGGGCCAATGCTTCTGGGGGTTGGCCATGGTGGGGCCGACGCCGGAGCGGCGGAGTATCGCCACCATGTCGTCGTCGACGGCGCCGTCCCGGGTGACCGCCATCCACTTGACCACCGTCGGCCGGCCGAGGGCGTTCGAGTAGACGCCTTGGATCAGGTAGGTGGGTTCGGCGACGTCCGCGGTGACCACCAGGGCCTCCTGGCGTCCGAGGCGCACCAGCACCTTGTCGGTGAGCCATTCCACCACCGGGTGGAGGTCGGTGAGCAGGGAGATCTCCGGCCAGCTGGAGGTGGAGGACTCGCGGGCGCGCTTCAGCGAATGCTCGGCGAGGCGGCGGTTGAGGGTGACGAGCATGCGCTCGCGCAGCCGCTGCTCGCGGACGTAGTCGAGCGGCAGGGCCTTGAGCCGGTGGACGAGGTCGGCGGGCGGACGGAACGAGATGAGGCCGGAGGTCTCGTCGCGGTCCATTTCCAGGCTGCTCTGGGCGTCGGGGTAGACCTCGCGCAGAGCCTCGTCGAGGAACTCCCGGGTGGAGGCGAACAGACGCGGGACGTCTGCGCGGGGCACTGAGGTGTCCTCACCGGAGGGTTCCTCACCGACCGAGCCGAAGAAGTCGGCGAGGAAGTCGTCCATGCCGTCGGCCTCGTCAGTCGGCGGGCGGTGCGCCTCCAGGGACTCCTCCACCGTGCGGCCGCGCAGCAGGTCCTGGATGAGCGACTTCTCCTCGGCCTCAGCGCGGTAGAGGCCGGTGACCGCCTCCGCCGTGCCGAGCTTCTGGTGGGCTTCGCGTTCGCGGTCGAGCAGGCGCTCGGCGACGAGCGTGTCGTCCTTGGCGCCCTCGACCTCACTGGTGAGGATCAGCGCGCGGAACTCCGGTGGGCGGGCCTGGCCGTAGCGGTCGATACGGCCGTTGCGCTGCTCGATGCGGATCAGCGACCAGGGCACGTCGTAGTGGACGAGCTGGCTGCACTGCCGGTGGAGGTTGACGCCCTCGGATGCGACGTCACCGGTGAGTAGGACGCGTACGGGGGTGTCTGCCAGGCCGAAGTCCTCGACGCACTGCATCTGCTGTTCGTCGCTGAGGCCGCCGTGCATGATGCGGACGGCACCCTCGGCGGCCCGGCCCTTGAATCCGAGCGCGGCTGGGAGGACGGTGCGCAGCCACTCAAGCGTCTGCACGCGCTCGGAGAAGACGACGACGCGGGTGTCGGATCCTGGCTTGACGCCGATCGTCCGCAGCTCGGAGACGAGCGCGTTGAACTTGGCCGAGTCCGTGTCGGACATCGTGCCCGCCAGCTCCTGCAGCCGGAGCAGGGCGTTCCGCTCGGCGGCCACCGCGGACTGGCTCTCCTTCTTCGCCAGCGTCTTGAGCCGGGCCTCGACCGTCGCCTTGAGCGCCGCCGGCGAGGAGAGGAAGGACTTGAGCAGGGTGTAGGGAAAGAGCGGTACGTCGCTGACCGACTTGCGGCCGTCGGAGGGCAGCCAGACCTCGGCCAGCTCCTCGAAGATCCTCTCCTCGGCCGGCGTGGCCGTGCAGCGGACCGACCGCGAGGGGCCGCGGTCCGCCCACTGCCCCTTCATCTGCTCGCGGACCTCCTGGCTGATCTTCGTGCGGCGGATGAAGAGGTGCTCGATGTCCTCGGCCCGGTAGTTCTCGTGGTCCCGGATGGCTGCGGGGTCGAGCAGGCTGATCAGTTCGGCGAAGGACTTCGCATCGCCGTTGTGCGGGGTGGCGGAGGCGAGGATCAGGGCGTCCGTGCGCGGGGCCAGGATCTGGGCGAGCTGGTTGCGCAGGGAGCCGCGGTTGATCAGGTTGTGGGACTCGTCGATGACGACCGCGTCCCAGCTGATCCGTTCCAGGTGGTGCTTGTACTGGTCGGTGTTCTTCAGGGTGTCGATGGAGACGATCACGCGCTTGAAGTAGGTGAAGGGGTTGCGGCCGGCGGGGATCTCGCGCTGGATCCGCTCGATGCCGACCGAGTCCAGCCGGATCAGCGGGATCGCGAAGCGTGTCCACAGCTCGTGCTGGAACTGTTCCAGCACGTGCTGCGGGGTGACGACCAGGATGCGGTCACCGCGGCCGCGGCGGATCAGTTCGGCGAGGGTGAGGCCGATCTCCAGGGTCTTGCCGAGGCCCACCACGTCGGCGATCAGCATCCGCGGCCGCAGGTTGCGGCCCGACAGCGCCAGCTGGGCCGGCCGCTGCTGGTAGGGCAGGGTGTCCAGCAGGAAGGAATCGGCGAGGGCCAGGCCGCGCTCGGACTGCGGCAGGGCGGTCCGTCGCAGTACGGCCTCCAGGAAGAGGCGGGAGCGGCGGAAGTTCGGTGAGTCGTCGGCGATGAGCCTGGTCTGCCGGGGGTCGACCAGCTCGATCTCGTCCAGGGCGGTGAAGAAGACCGCCTCCTGGTCGCGGACGAAGTCCGAGACGCCGACCACCTCGACGCGGGCGCCGTCGTGCTCGGTGAGCGAGCTGTTCCGTACGAGCCACACCTCGTCCCGAACGAAGACCTGCGCACCCGCCGGATACGGGTCCTTCGCGGTCCCGGTCGGTGTGGCGCTGCTCAGCTCGGGGGTCACCCGTTGCCTCCTGTGTTCATCGTGCTGTGCGGTTGTCCTGGCGACCGTCCCTGCGGGACAACGCACCAGGTGAAGAGCTTACGGCGGTTGCGGCGAGAGGCCGCGGCGCCGGTCAGAACGAGGCGCCTGCCGCATACGCCTCACGCAGCTGCTGGGCCGTGCGGCGGGCCTGGAGGGACCGGCGCGCGGGGCGGGGCGTCGGCACCGAGGCCGGGGCGGCGGCCGGGCCGGGGGCGTCGGCGGGCGCGGCTGCCGCTGCCGGGGCGTCCTTGAGCGTCGGTGTGTAGGCAGGATCCTCGTCCGGTGCCGAGGGCGTGGGCAGGACCACGGTCGGCTCGGCTGCCGATGTGGAGGGGGGCGGGGCCTGGACCGTGGTTGCCTCGGCCGTCGCGGCGGGGGCGACGTCCGCGGCAGGGGTCGGCATGACGGGCTGGGGCACCGGAGGGGCCGCGGTGAGCGTGGTGAGGCGCCGACGGGCCTGGGCGACCTTCAGCCCCTGAGCCTCGATGACGGCACGGAACTGCTGGACGACGCTCGGTAGCGACGGGCGGGCCGTGGCCTCCTGGGCGAGCATCGAGGCGATGACCGGGGACATGTCGGCGGGGACCCCGGCCAGATCGGGGGTGGTGTCCGGATCGGTGACCATGTGGAAGAGCACGTGGACGTTGGCCGCCTGGTACGGGTACCGGCCGGTGAGAGCGAAGAGGAGGACGGCGCCCAGCGCGTACACGTCGACGGCCTCGGTCAATGGCTTCACGCCGCTCGCCTGCTCCGGAGCCATACACATCGGCGTACCGACGACGGTGTTCGGCGCGGTGAGGGAGGAGCTCGACTCGGCGAACACGGCGAGGCCGAAATCGATGACCTTGGGCCCGTTCGGCCCCAGCAGGACGTTCGCCGGCTTGAGGTCCCGGTGGAGCAACCCCTGCTTGTGCACCAGCGCGAGGGCTTCGGCGAGCGTCGCGCCGAGCGAGGCCACTAGCACGGCGGGGAGCGGTCCGTAGACGTCGACGTGCCGTCGGAGGTCGGCCCCCTCCACGTACTCCGTGGCCAGCCAGGGCTTATCCGCCTCCGGGTCGGCGTCGAGGAAGGCCGCCACCCGGTTGCCCCAGACCGTCTTGAGGACCTCGACCTCCTGCGCGAAGCGCAGGCGGGTCTCGGAGTCCACCAGCGACGGCTTGATCACCTTCACGGCGGCCTGCTCACCGCTGGGGGACTCGCCGAGGTAGACCTGGCCCATGCCTCCCTGGCCGATCCGGGCGATCAGTTCGAATCCACCGATCTCGGTCGGGTCGTCGGGGCTCAGGGGAGTCGTGTGCACGTCCGTCCTCGTCATGGTGCCGGTGGTGCTTGAACTGCTCCTCGCCACCGTAATGGACGCTCTTCGTGGCAGTAGCGGGATTGGCGGACACGGTCGTGCGGTCCCCCGAACCGCGTGGGGCTCCGGGCCCGCCGGCGGTGGTCGGTCTCAGCTGCGCAATCCGAATGCCTCGACCGACGGATTTCGGTTCCCGACCTGCCCGGCGACAGGAGGGAGGCCCGGCCCGGGTTCTTCGGACGTGGAACGCAGCTGGTCGGCGATGAGGGCAATTTCGGCCAGCAGTCCCGTCGGTGGCTGTTCCAGGTCCAGGGCGTGCTGGTGGATCGTCACTCCGGTATGGCGGACCTGGTGCGATGTGCGGGGGGCGCTGCCCTTCGCGTAGATGAGGTGGCCTTCGGGGAGTCCGAGCGCGGTGCAGTAGGCGAGCATCTGGTAGAGGTCGGCGTCCGGGTAGCCGGCTGCCTTGCCGGCCTTGTACTTGGCGTCGGCGACGCCGCGGGGTGTCCCGTCGTTGCCGTAGAGGACGAAGTCGGGCCTCATCCGGATGGCACCGAGCTCGTCGAGGTGGTGCCGAGGCTGGAGGCGGCAGTGACCGTCGCCGCCGTGCAGGGCCTCCCGCAGGGCGATCGTGACGAAGTCCTCGAAGAGCCGGTTCATGTCGAACAGGAATCCGTGGACGCGGACGTCACCCGGGCTGTGATCGACCGACCCGTCCCGCAGGATGGCACCGGCCAGGCGCAGTGCCGGCTGGTAGCGGAGATTGAGCCGTGAAGGCTGCCAGTCGGGAAGTTTCTGGCCACGCACCAGGCGCGCCACGTCCGCGAATCGGCTGTGGTGGTGCAGGAGCCGGTGGCGTACGGCGGGTGCGACACCCGGCAACCGCAGGACGCGGTCGGTCGCTGCGCGGAGCAGACGGTTCTCTGCGGTGTCGGTGGTGAACTCGTCGTACGTGATCTCCACCGGCAGCACAGCACCGTAGCGGCGCCGGATTTGCTCAGCCTCCCGGATGCGGCCGCGTACCACCAGGCCGGCCTCGTCGGTGGTCCGGTACCCCTTGACGAGCCCGCTGTGGAGGGCGCCGCGGAGGACGCGTTCGAAGGCGTGGGCGACGGCAGGAACCAGTTCTTCCTGCTCGGCCACATCGGCTGTGTCGTCCCGCCAGCCCCGGGGGTCGAGGCTGTAGCCGAGCAGGAAGAACAGGCGCGCGATCCCCAGCTTGGGAGCGATCCGCAGAGTGATCGGTGTGCCGCCGGGCACGCTCAGGGTCACCGCCCCGACCTTGCTGCCGGCCTTCAGCAGCCAGTGGTCGGCGAGGTGTGGGTCGGGCGTCGCCTTGACGATCCCGGAGGCGGCGAGGGCCCGGCCAGCGGGGAAGTCGATCCGGCGGGACACCGGACGGGCGTGCTCGACGAGCTCGACGGTGGTCATGGAGTGGGCGTGTTCCCTTGCCGGCGAAGGCCTGCCCGGAGCGTTTCGAGCCCATAGCGGCGGTCGATGTCCAGGCCCTCGCCGTAGTGGTGCTCCTCCAGCAGCGGCAGGATCTTGGTGCGCCAGGTACGGGCGAGGCCGCCGTCCCGGTAGACGCTCGGCTTCATCAGATACGAGGGGCCGATGAGGAAGTCGGGGTCGTCGATGCGCGCGTTGAGAGCGTCCAGGAGGTCGGCGGGCTCCTCGGACTTCTGGGTGGCCCTGAGCCACCGCCGCAGCAAGCCGCTGGTGGGCTCGACCCGGGGGGACAGCTCGACGAAGGCGAAGCGCCGGCGCATCGCAGCATCCACCAGAGCGATCGATCGGTCAGCGGTGTTCATCGTGCCGATCACGAACAGATTGGGCGGCAGCGCGAAGTCGTCACCGGAGTAGGTGAGGCGCACCGATCGATTGCGGTACTCCAGAAGGAAGTACAGCTCTCCGAAGACCTTGGCGAGGTTGGCGCGGTTCATCTCGTCGATGATGAGGAAGTGCGGGACGTGGCGGTTGCCCTCGCGGGAGGCGAGGTCGGCCAGATCGCGCAGGGGGCCGGCGGTGAGACGGAAGGCCACCTCCTTGGTCTTCGGATCCTCCCGGGGACGGAAACCCTCGAAGAAGTCCTCATAGGCGTAGCCGGGGTGGAACTGTACGAGCTTGACCTGTTCAGGACCGCCACCCAGGAACTCGGCCAGCTGCATGGCCAGGTGGGTCTTGCCGGTGCCTGGAGGTCCGTAGAACACCAGCTGGCGTTCGTCCCACAACAGATCGCGGATCTCCTGCAGCCACGTCAGGTCGTGCAGGTGCAGGGTGTCGGCGAGTTCCCGATCGGGCTCGGGGAGTTCGAGTTCCCGGAGCACGGCGAGGGAGGGCGTCCCAGTGGTGGACGCCTCCGTAGCCTCGATCTCTCGGGCGCGCTCTTGACCGGTCAGACCGAGACCGGCGATCTGGGACAGGACCGTTGTGAGGTCGACGATGTCCTGTTGGACGGAGAGTTTCTGTTGCAGCTCCTCAGGCAGCTCGGCATAGGGGAAGCTGCCGGGGAGCCACTCGACCGGCCGCCGGAGATTGGAGCGTCCGTCGTCGGAGGCCACTTGCTCGGCGGCTCCGATGACCTTCGCGCGGTAGAGCCGACCGCCGGACACTGTGCAGATCGTGTCACCCGGCTTCATCCGGGAGAGGAACGCGTGGCAGTCCTCGACTATCTGGCCTCGCTGGCTGTACGTCGCCACGGACTCGTAGTCCTCGTCGACGAAGGTGCGGATCCGGTCCTTGCTCATTCCCTGCTCGGCCTCCGGCCGGAGGCGGGTGGCGGGCAGGCTGACGAGTGCCGCAGGCAGCCAGAGTTCCTGCACGAGGTCCAGCCCTGCGACGTTGGAACCGCGGACCAGCCAGGCCCGCTCGGCACTCCACCACACCTGGTCCATGAATTCGGACAGCGGCCGCCCGTCAGCGGTCTTCCAGACCTCCCAGCCGTTGACGCTGCTGCCGGCCAGGATCGAGCCTGCCGCGGAGGGGGAGGTGCATTCGATGTCCGCCGAGACCTCCAGCCAGCCGTCCCACTGGTCGGACGGCCGAATCGTCCCGTCATCGATCAACTCCTGCCGGATCCGGTACGCCGGTGTGGTTCCCAGAGCGAAGGACGGCACCACGTCGGACCGTACGGGCGAGCCGGCCAGGATCAGGAACTTCCGGCTGCCGTTGACCCTCTGCGCAAGCAGCCGGCCGCGGGCGACCGGCCCGCCGTTCGGTAGGCGCAGATGGAATTCCGGGTCGTACTCGGACATCGCTCTCGTCCCCCAGGTGCTTGGCGTCGCCGAGGATCGTATCCGCACGGTGCGACAGTGCCGGGCGATGCCGGGTGCCGGGGAGCGGTCGGGTATGGCCTTCCGGAGGGGGCTGGTCCATGATCGCCTTCAGGGGAGCGCACAGCTCGGGAGAAAGGGGCGGGACATGGTCTCCGTGCACGTGGAAGCGGGCGACGAGGAGAGCGACGGGCTCTTCATGGCGCTCATGCCGAGAAAGGACTTCGTCCGCGCCGCCGGACGGTTCGAGGGCGACGCGACGGCGATGCTGCGGCAGTCGGTACAGACGGCAGGAAGGGCTTTCGACGAGCTCGACGCCTGCCACGAGGTGCTCGACCGGGCTGCGACGGAGGGCCAGGCACTCGCCGCGGAGCTGGCCCGCCTTCTGGCTGCGGAGGACGAGAAGGGGGTCGCGAGGCTGGTCGACCTGCTGAAGGACCTGGCCGCCGAGGTTCGACGGTCCGAGGAGATCCGGGTGGTGGTCAGCCGGATCCTTGGACAGGCTGAGCAGCCGGCGGGGTCGCGGCCGCCCGTACCGCACCTCACGGAGCAGGAGCTGCCCCGCATACCGACGCTGTACGACGACGAGGACGGGGAGCACTACACAAGCCTTCAGAGCATGCTGGACGCCAGGGCCGAGCGGCTCCCGGAGCGAGCTCACGCCGAGCGGCTCGCGCAGGTCGTCGGCCATCTCCATGCGGTCGTCGCGCGGACGGTCGAGCAGGGTTTCGCGGACGGCGTCTTCGCAACGGCGTCCTTGGAGGAGGCGTGCTCGGCGCAGCGGCTGTGGTTGCGCTGTCTGGCGCAGCGATGTCGGGACCTCGGGTAGTCGGCTGCAGTCGCGCCGGTCGTACCCGGGGAAGGCACCAGCGGGGTTCCTGTGCGGTTCGGCCCACGGACGACATGCGGACGGCCCGTGAGCCGGGCCGCCGACTTTGCTTCTTGCCCCGGGCGGGTCTAGTGTTCACTGGTCGCTCGGCTGGGAGCACCGGACACGCATTGGCGCGGACGGTCCCGGGGCGGCCAATCCCTGCAAACACCACACCCGGTTCGGGCTGGGCTGCGTTCTGCCTTTTCGGCTTCGCGGCTCGGGTCTTATTTGGTGTGCCCGTTTATATGGATTGCGGCCGGATTCGCTTTATGCAGCGGGGATCGGCTAGAGTTTGAAACGTCGGACGGGGCGTCAAGCCGCAGAAGACAGCAGCGAGTTGGATGAGGGAAGTGCCGGAAACGGCACGGAGAGCATCTGATAAGCTGGAAACACGAAAGAACGAAGCGCCCGGAGGGCCCGCTGGAAGGCGGTCCGAAGGAAGTGTCCGTTCCTTGAGAACTCAACAG
>NZ_JBICZP010000034.1:0-31294 GCF_043202015.1 Kitasatospora sp. NPDC048239
TGCAGCTGGTGGTCTGGGCGCTGTATCTGGTGCCGACGCTGGTGGTGTTCCTCGGGCTCTTCGGCGGCGGCCGCTCCACCACCCCCGCCAAGCCCACCGCACCGACCGAGGCGGCCTCGCAGGGCTAGGGCAAGGTCGATCGGATGCGTTGCGGGGTGGATCACATGAAGATCGGGGAGCTCTCCCGGCTGAGCGGGCCTGAGCGGGCCTGAGCGGGCCCGGCCGCCGGCGCACCCGCCGGCCGGGCCCGGGCGGCCGGCCGGCGGTCGGGCGTCGCAATGCCGGGCGCCCGACGCCGCGCGCTGATCCGACGCGAACCGTCGGCCACGGCCTAGCCTGGGGCGATGACCGACCGCAAGTCCGCGCCGCCCCGAGCGGTCCGCTACCGTCCGCTCTCCCCGCTGCGCGAGCACCTGCGGGAGTCGTTCTGGTTCGCGCCACTGCTCACCTGTATCGGGGCGATGCTGCTGGCCGGGTTCACCGCCTGGCTGGACGAGGCCAGTGTCGCCGCGAGCGTCGCCGAGACCGGTTCGGCGGACGAGCTGATGCGGTTCACCGGCGCGGCCAAGAGCGTGGTGTCGACCGTCACTTCGGCGATGCTGACCTTCATCGGTGTGGTCTTCTCGATCTCTCTGGTGGCCGTGCAGATGGCCGCCAGCCAGTTCTCGCCGCGGGTGCTGAGGCTCTATGTGCGCAGCCGGCTGACCAAGGCGACCTTCTCGGTCTGCCTGGCCACCTTCCTGTTCGGGCTGCTCGTCCAGCTCAGCTACGACGACTCCACCGACCCGGCGAAGGTCACCTCCGTCCCGGTCTTCTCCGGTCTGGTCGCGGTGCTGCTGGTGCTGCTCAGCCTTGCGCTGTTCGTGCTGTACGTGCAGGCCACCCTGCGGCTGCTGCGCGTGCCGCACGTGATCGACCGGGTCGCCAACGAGTCGGTGGCCGTCATCGTCCAGTACCGCGCGATGCCGCCCGAGCCGCAGCAGCCGGTGGTGCCCGAAGGGGCGCTCACGCTGTTGCACGAGGGCCGCTCGGGCGTCCTGCGGGACGTCAACATCCGTCGGCTGGTGCGGATCGCCCGCAAGCACGACGCGGTGCTGTACCTCGTCCCCCGGATCGGCGACTTCATCACGCCCGGCACCCCGATCGTCCGGGTGGCGGGCGCGGCCCGGCCGCCGCGGCCGCGCCGGATCGCCTGGGCGCTCAACGTCGGTGTCGACCGCACCATGCACCAGGACCTCAGCTTCGGATTCCGGCAGCTGGTCGACATCGCGATCCGGGCGCTCTCGCCCGCCGTCAACGACCCGACCACGGCCGTCCAGGCGATCGACCGGATCCACCAACTGCTCGGCATGCTCGTCCACGAGAGCTTCGGAGACCTCCGGTTCCGGGACCGGGCGGGCACGGTCCGGCTGGTCGAGCCGGTGCCGGACTGGAGCAGCATGGTCGATCTGGCTTTCACCGAGATCCGGCTCTGCGGGGCCGGCCACCCCCAGGTGACCCGCCGACTGGCCGCCGCCCTGGACGACCTGCTGCGGATCACCCCGGACGGACGCCGCCCCGAACTCCTGGAGCAGCGCCGCCTGTTGGACCGCGCCGTGGCCGAGCAGCTGGCGGATCCGGAGGTCCGCTCCTTCGCGCTGGTGCCGGACCGTCAAGGGATCGGGTAGGGCGGAGGTTACGGCGCCGCCACCAGGTCGGACGGGTCGGTGTTGGCGCCGCAGAGCAGGACGGCGATGCGCTCCCCGTCCAGGGCGTCCGCCGCCTCTGCCGTCACCTCTGCCGTCACCTCTGCCGTCTCCGCCGCCTCGACCGCGGCGAGGGCGGTGGCGGCCGCGTGCTCGACGGCGATCCGGCGCTCGTCCCAAAGCCCTTGCCGGGCCCGGATGATGGCGTCGTCCGAGACCAACACCGAACGCACGCCTGGATCCTGGGCAGCGTGCACGGCAAGTGCCGTGGCCCGGCGGGCTCCCAGCGCGTCGGCCGCGACCGAGTCCACCGTGACGTCCACCGGCCGGCCCTCCGCCAGTGCCGCGTTGAGCGCCCGGCTGTGCACGGGCTCCACCGCGACCACCCGGACGCCGTGCTCCCGGGCCGCGGCGGCCACCCCCGCGAACAGTCCGCCGCCGCCGACCGACACCACCACCGTTTCCAGGCCGGGCAGTTGGGCGCGGATCTCCTCCAGCACGGTGCCCGCGCCGGCGGCGATCAGGGGATTGTCGTAGGCGTGCGAGGCCAGCGCGCCGCTCTGTGCCGCGAACTCCTCACACGCGGCCAGCGCCTCGGCGTACTGCGTACCGGCCAGCCGCACGTCGGTGCCGTAGGAGCGCAGTCGGGCCACCTTCACCGGCGGCGCCGTCTGCGGCAGGAACACCGTTGCCCGAACGCCGAGTTCGCGCGCCGCCCAGGCGCAGGCCAGCCCGGCGTTCCCGCCCGAGGCGATGGTCACGCCGGCCTCCGGGAGCGTGCCCGCCTCGGCGTGCGCCAGCAGGAAGTTCTGCGCCCCGCGCGCCTTGAAGCTCCCGGTGTGCTGCAGGAACTCCAGGGCCAGCCAGACCCGTCCGGTGTCGTCCCCGGGTGCCACCACGACGGGCCGCACCCGCCCGGCGATCCGCTCCCGGGCCGCCTTGACCTCGGCATACGTCAGCTGGTCCATGCTGCTGCTCTCCTCCGCTCGCGGCGGAGACCGGGCTCCACCATGTGACAGCACGACGGTACGTTGAGCCGATGGACGATGAGAAGATCACGATCACCCTGACCCCCGACGAGGCCCTGGTGCTCTCCGACTGGTTCCACCGCCTGCAGATGACCGAGCTGGGCCGGGTCGTCGACGACCCGGCCGTGTGGGTACCGGTCCAGCGGATCGCCGGGACGCTCGACGGGACGCTCACCGCAGTGTTCGCGCCCGACTACGTCGACCGGCTGGCGGCCGCCCGTGCCCGGCTCCGCGCGGAACTCGGCGACCCCCGCGAGATCTGACCGGCCGGGGTGGCCGTCATGCGTCCGGTGGTCCTGCCACCGCCCTGACCCGCGAGCCGGTCCGGGCACGCCCGTGGCCCCTCCCCGTCCGGCGGGAAGCGGGAACCCGGAAGGGGAAGGGGCGCGGGCGGTCGGCGGTACGGGTCAGGGGACGGGGTGGAGGGCGGGCCGGCCGCGGGTCAGGGCGCGCAGGACCAGGTCCACCTGGAGGTGGGCCGCGCCGGCCCGCAACAGGGCGGTGGAGATGGCGCGTAACTCGTCGGGGCCGGTGCAGGCGAGGCGGAGTTCGAGGTCGACGTCGCCGGCCAGGGCGAGGCCGCTCTGGACGGCGGGGAACTCGGCGGCGAGCCGGTCGAAGTCGAGCGGTACCGGACCGAAGCCGATCCGGACCACCGCGTGCAGGGGCCGCTCCTCGACGGGCTCGGCCGGCGGGCCGGGGAGCAGCCGCAGGCGGGTCACCGGCGCTGGAGCTGGGCGTGGGCGGTGGCCGGGCGGTCGACCGGGCCGGTGACGGGTGGTGCCACCAGTTTCGGGTCCAGGACCAGGGCGTCGACGCCCAGCGGTTCGGTGAGCGCGCGCAGGGCGGGCTCGCCGAGTTCGGTGTGGGCCTGGCCGGGCCCGAGGAGGGCGGCCAGCGCCCCGGCGGAGCTGAAGCCGACCGCACAGCGGCGGCCGTCGCGCAGGCGGAAGAGGCGGAGGACGGTGGTGCGTCCGGTGACGGTGACCGGGACGTGCCAGACGACGCGGGCCATGCGGGTGCTCCCGAGTGATGGAGGGGCCTGCCGGAACTACTCCCTTGACGCTAGGCCCGGCCCGCCCCGCCGGAGGCCGCCCTGACGCGGCGTTGACCGAATGACGCGGTGCGTTGACGGACTCCTGACGGTCCGCGGAGCCGCCCGGTCGGTCGGTTGTGACCATCCTTCCGTATCCTGCACATCTGACTGGTAGGTTGCGTGAGGATAGGGAAGCCCCGAAAGGAGTGACGGCCGGTGCCGCAGTACTACTCGGTGGAACAGGTGGCGGAACTGCTGGGCCTGCACGTGCGCACCGTGCGCGGCTACGTCCGGGACGGCCGGCTGAAGGCGACCAGGATCGGCAAGCAGTACCGGATCGCCCGCCAGGACCTGGAGGAGTTCACCGGCGCCCCCGCCGCACCGCCCGAGCCGGCCCCCGAACCGCGCCGGGCCGACGCGTCCACGATCGTCCAGATCGACGCCATCGGGACGCGGGAGGCCGCCCGGCTGGCCAACACCCTGATGGCGGCGATCGCCGGCCCCAGGGACGGCGGCGGCCTGCTGCGGGTCGAGACCGTCCACCACGAGGAGCGGTCCACGCTCAAGGTGATCATCCTGGGGGACCTCGCCGACACGGCCGAGCTGCTCGTCATCATCAACGCGCTGATCAGGGAGAACAGTCATGTCTGAGTACGACGCCACCGTCCTGCGGCTCACCCCCGACGGCCCGGTGATCCGCAGCGAGCGCGACGCGACCGACGTGATCGGGGACGCGTTCGGACAGGGCGCCACCTGGGTCGTCGTCCCGGCGGGCAGACTCGACGGCGACTTCTTCCGGCTGAGCACCCGGGTCGCCGGCGGGATCGTCCAGAAGTTCGTCACCTACCGGATCGGTCTCGCCGTCCTCGGTGACATCTCCGCGCACATCGCCGCCAGCGACGCCCTGCGCGACTTCGTGGTGGAGAGCAACCGCGGCACCCAGCTCTGGTTCCTCGCCGACGAGGAGGCGTTCGGCACCCGCCTCGCCGAGCGGCGCCAGATCACGTCGTAGGCCGCGATCCGGCGGTCTCCACTTGCCCCCCACCCACCCGGGGACCACCGTGGACCTGACCGCCGGGGCCGGCCCGAGTCGCCCGGCGCACGCCGGGGGCGGGGGGAGGTGGAGTAAAGGGGCGGTCACGAGATATCTTGACATCAAGACGTTGGAGACGTGAAGCGGAGTACCGATGACTGACTCGACCATCATCTATACGCACACCGACGAGGCGCCTGCCCTGGCAACGTACTCGTTCCTGCCCGTGGTGCAGGCCTACGCCTCGACGGCCGGTGTGCGCGTGGAGACGCGCGACATCTCCCTCGCCGGGCGGATCATCGCGAGCTTCCCGGAGCGTCTCGAGGAGGGCCAGCGGATCGAGGACGCCCTCGCCGAGCTGGGCGAGCTCGCCAAGACCCCGGGCGCCAACATCATCAAGCTGCCGAACATCTCGGCGTCCATCCCGCAGCTCAAGGCGGCCATCGCCGAGCTGCAGGCGCAGGGCTACGCGCTGCCGGACTACCCGGACGACCCGCAGAGCGACGAGGACAAGGACGTCCGCGCCCGCTACGACAAGGTCAAGGGCAGCGCCGTCAACCCGGTGCTGCGCGAGGGCAACTCCGACCGCCGCGCCCCCGCCTCGGTCAAGAACTACGCCAAGACCCACCCGCACCGCATGGGCGCCTGGTCGGCCGACTCCAAGACCAACGTCGCCACCATGGGCGTGAACGACTTCCGTTCCACCGAGAAGTCCACGGTGATCGCCGAGCCCGGTTCGCTGCGCATCGAGCTGGTGGCCGCCGACGGCTCCACCACCGTGCTCCGCGAGTCGGTACCGGTCCTCGCCGGTGAGGTCGTCGACGCCTCCGTGCTGCGCGTCGCCGCGCTGCGCGAGTTCCTCACCGCCCAGGTGGCCCGTGCCAAGGCCGAGGACGTGCTGTTCTCGGTGCACCTCAAGGCCACCATGATGAAGGTCTCCGACCCGATCATCTTCGGCCACGTGGTCCGCGCCTTCTTCCCGAAGACCTTCGCCCAGTACGGTGAGGCGCTCGCCGCCGCCGGCCTGCGCCCGAACGACGGCCTCGGCGGCATCCTGGGCGGCCTGGACGCGCTGGCGAACGGCGCCGAGATCAAGGCCTCCTTCGACGCCGAGCTGGCCGAGGGCCCGGCCCTGGCCATGGTCGACTCCGACAAGGGCATCACCAACCTGCACGTGCCGAGCGACGTCATCGTCGACGCCTCGATGCCGGCCATGATCCGCACCTCCGGCCACATGTGGGGTCCGGACGGCAAGGAGGCCGACACCCTGGCCGTGCTGCCGGACAGCAGCTACTCCGGCGTGTACCAGGCCGTCCTCGACGACTGCCGCGCCCACGGCGCCCTCGACCCGGCCACCATCGGCTCGGTGCCGAACGTCGGCCTGATGGCCCAGGCGGCCGAGGAGTACGGCAGCCACGACAAGACCTTCGAGATCGGCACCGCCGGTACCGTCCGCCTGGTCGGCGCCGACGGCGAGGTCGTTCTGGAGCAGGCCGTCGAGGCCGGCGATATCTTCCGCGCCTGCCAGACCAAGGACCTGCCGATCCGCGACTGGGTGAAGCTGGCCGTCACCCGCGCCCGCGCCACCGGCGACCCGGCCGTG
Source organism: Kitasatospora sp. NPDC048239 (assembly GCF_043202015.1). NCBI lineage: Bacteria > Bacillati > Actinomycetota > Actinomycetes > Kitasatosporales > Streptomycetaceae > Kitasatospora > Kitasatospora sp. NPDC048239. The sequence continues at coordinate 6,386 of NZ_JBICZP010000034.1, forward strand.
TTCTGGCTGGACGCGGAGCGTGCGCACGACGCCGTCCTGATCGAGAAGGTCAAGGCGTACCTGCCGGAGCACGACACCGAGGGCCTGCAGATCGAGATCAAGTCGCCGGTCGAGGCGACCCTGTTCTCGCTGGAGCGCATCCGCCGCGGCGAGAACACCATCTCCGTCACCGGCAACGTGCTGCGCGACTACCTGACCGACCTCTTCCCGATCCTGGAGCTGGGCACCAGCGCCAAGATGCTGTCGGTCGTCCCGCTGATGAACGGCGGCGGCCTGTTCGAGACCGGCGCCGGCGGCTCCGCCCCGAAGCACGTCCAGCAGCTGGTGAAGGAGAACTACCTGCGCTGGGACAGCCTGGGCGAGTTCTTCGCGCTGGCCGCCAGCTTCGAGCACCTGGCGCAGACCGCGGACAACGCCCGGGCCCAGGTCCTGGCCGACACGCTGGACCGCGCCACCGGCACCTTCCTCAACGAGGACAAGTCGCCGAGCCGCCGCCTCGGTGGCATCGACAACCGCGGCAGCCACTTCTACCTGGCCCTGTACTGGGCCCAGGAGCTGGCGCAGCAGACCGCCGACGCCGAGCTGGCGCAGGCGTTCACCGGTCTCGCCAAGACGCTGGCCGAGCAGGAGCAGGCCATCGTCGAGGAGCTGATCGCGGTCCAGGGCTCGCCGGTCGACATCGGCGGCTACTACCAGCCCGACGCCGCCAAGGCGGCGGCCGCGATGCGTCCGTCGAAGACCTTCAACGAGGCGCTGGCCAACCTCGGCTGACCGTAGCCGAAGCAGGTCGAAGCAGGGTTTGAAGCAGGGGTGAAGCAGTCGGCGCCGAGCCGGCCGCGAGCCCTACCGGGAGGCCCCCGGGTCCGCCATCCGCGACCCGGGGGCCTCCCTGCGTCCGTGCGGCCTGTGCGTCCGTGCGGCCTGTGCGTCCGTGCGGCCCCGCGTCTGTGCGGCCCCCGCGTCACCACTGGAGGCCCGCCACCGCCCCCGCGGCCGCGAGCAGCAGGAGGACGGCGGCGTTCGCCCGCGGGTAGAGCAGCGCCGTCGCGACCACCTCGCGCAGCACGGCGCTGGGCCAGTAGTACCCGGCCGTCGGCGCGCCCACGACCTGCCCGGGCACACCCGCGCGGCGGGTCGTGATGGCGGAGCGGAGCACATGGAAGCTGCTGGTCACCACGGTGCAGTGGTAGCCGGGGTGCTCCCGCTCCATCAGCTCCCGGCTGAAGGAGAGGTTCTCGGCGGTGTTGGTGGCCTTCTCCTCCAGCCGGATCCGCTCGCGCGGGCAGCCGTGGGCGACCAGGTGCTCCGCCATGGCCGAGGCCTCGGTGCAGCCCTCGTCCGGGCCCTTGCCGCCGGTCACCAGCAGCAGCGGCGCGTGCCCGGCGGCCTCCTCGGCCCGGTAGAGCGCCAGCGCCCGGTCCAGCCGGGCCGCCAGCAGCGGCGGCACCTCGGAGCCGTCCAGCCCGGCGCCCAGCACCACCACGTAGTCCGCGCCCGGCCGGACGGCGAGCCGCCGGTACAGCAGGGTGTACCCGAGGAAGCAGAGCAGCAGGAACGCGCCGTAACCGCCGACCAGCACGGCGGCGCCGGCCGCCGCCCGCAGCTCCCGGACACCGAGGTAGGTGGCCGAGAGCAGCAGCGCCAGCAGCGCGAGCAGCCCGGCGCCGGTGAGCAGCGCGAGCAGGCTGGCCGGCCGGGTGCCCTCCCGTCGGACCATGGTGACCCCGTTGGCCACCAGCAGGGCGGCCGCCACCAGCCCGCTCAGCCAGACCGCGCCCGCCACCGCGGCCGTGACGGCGTCGGCGGCCGGCGCCGAGAAGTGGCCGACCGCGCTCACCGTGCCGAGCACCGCGCAGACGGCGATCAGGCCGAGCAGGACCCCGTTGCCGAAACGTCTCGGCTCCTGGATCCGGGAGAGCAGCACCACGGCGAGCAGGGCGGCCATCAGAAGGGCTTGCATCCTCGGATCCTAGGGTTCTGGTTCGCCTGCGCCGGGAGCCGCCTCCGGGGCGCGGGGCGCGGGGCGGGCCGCTGCTGCGCCGGGTGCCGCCGCTGCGCCCCGGGCCGCCTTTACGCCGCGAGCCGCCGCCCGCCGGGTGGGACCGGGCGGGCGGCGGCTCGGGGGCGGGGGCTCCGGGGGGCGAGGTCACCCCTCCTCGTGCGGGCGGGCCTGGCGGGGGAGGAGGAAGGCGACCAGGAAGGTCAGGGCGAGCAGGCCGCCGGTGAGTCCGAGGGTCCAGCCCGCACCGTGCTCGAAGCCGTCGGAGGCGGCCCAGCCGAAGAAGGCCGTGCCGAGGACCGCGACCCCCAGCGAACCGCCCAGCTGCTGGACGGCGTTGAGGACGCCGGAGGCCGAGCCGGTCTCGCGGTCGTCCACCCCGGCCAGGGCGATGTCGAAGAACGGTGCCATGATCAGGCCGAGGCCGAGGCCGGTGACGACCAGCGCGGGGCTCAGCTCCCAGCTGGTGAGGCCGGCGGACCAGTGCGCCAGGCTGGCCCACATGCCGAGCGCGCCCAGCGCGGCGACCGCCATCCCGGCGTGCAGGACGCGCCGTCCGTACCGGGGGCCCAGCACGGCGCCGGACAGCACCGCGCCGGCGACGATGCCGAGTGAGAGCGGGATCATCGTGAGGCCGCCGTGCAGCGGACTCCAGTCGAGGCCGAGCTGCAGGTAGAGGGTGAAGGTCAGCATCAGGCCGGACACCGCGGCGAAGAACAGCAGCCCGGTGGCCAGGGCCGAGGTGAAGGCCCGCTTGCGCAGCAGCGTGGGCTCGATCAGCGGGGTGCCGCCGCGCCGCACCACCCGGCGCTGGTGGGCCGAGAAGAGCCAGAGCACCGGCAGGGCGCCGGCCATCGCGGCGTACGTCCAGAGCGGCCAGCCCAGCTCGCGGCCCTGGACCAGCGGGTAGACCAGCAGCAGGACGGCGCAGCTCAGCAGCAGGACGCCGAGCGGGTCGATCCGGCCGGCCGAGGCCGAGCGGGTGGTGTGGTCGGCGGGCAGCAGCCGGATGGCGGCGAGCACCGCGACCGCGCCGAGCGGCAGGTTGATCAGGAAGATCATGCGCCAGCCGGTGCCGAACCAGTCGGCGTCGGTGAGGTAGCCGCCGAGGATCGGGCCGATCACCGAGGAGAGGCCGAGCACCGGGCCGAACAGCCCGAACGCGGCGCCGGTCTCCTTCGGCGGGAACATCGTCTTGATCAGACCGAGCCCCTGGGGGAGCAGCAGCGCGCCGCACAGGCCCTGCGCGGTCCGGGCCGCGATCAGGGTGGCCGGGCCGGTGGAGGCGGCGCAGAGCACCGAGGCGAGGGTGAAGCCGGCCGCGCCGAGGACGAACAGGCGCTTGCGGCCGAAGAGGTCGCCGAGCCGTCCGCCGGTGATCAGCAGGACGGCGAAGGCGAGCGTGTACGCGGCGGAGATCCACTGGATCTGTGACCCGTTGCCGCCGAACTCGCGCTGGATGGCGGGGGAGGCGACGCCGACGATCGTGGTGTCGAGCAGCTCCATCACCTCGGCGAGCAGGATCACGGCGAGGCCGGCCCAGCGCAGCCGGTAGCCGGCCGACTCGGGCCCGCCCTCCGTGGCGGGGGACGGATTGGCGGGGGACGAAGCGGCGGGGGTGCGGTTGGCGGCGGGATCGGCGGGGGGATGGGTGGCGGGCGGAGGGGCGGTCTGACGGGTCATGGACGGGGCTCCGTAGTCGAGAGCTGAACGAACGATGTTCGCATAAACGAACACTGTTTTTTGCGACGAACAGTGTTCTCCCATGGAACGGTGTTCGTGTCAAGTAGTCTGGGACCCGTCGCCGACCACGAAGGAGCCCCGATGACCAGCGCCGCCCCGCGTCCGAGCTGGCCAGCGCACTGGCAGGAGAAGGGGAAGTCGGCGGCCCGGCGCCAGCCGCTGAGCCGGGAGCGGATCGTCGAGGCCGCGCTGCGGATCGTCGACGCCGAGGGCATGGACGCGCTGAGCATGCGGCGGGTCGGCCAGGAGCTCGGCACCGGCGCCGCGAGCCTCTACGCCCACATCGGGAGCAAGGAGGAGCTGGTCGAGCAGGTCCTCGACCTGGCCTACTCCGAGATCGAGCTGGAACAGCCCGACGCGGCGGACTGGCAGGAGCAGATCAAGCGACTGATGCGCCGCTCACGGGACGTCCTGCTCGGGCACCGGGACCTCGCCCGGGCCGCGGTGGTGGCCAATGTGCCCGTCACCCCGCACGCCATGGACGTCGCCGAGACCATGCTCGGCATCCTGCGCGCGGGCGGCCTCGACGATCAGACCGCCGCGTACGGCGTGGACCTGCTCGGGCTCTACACCACGGCGACCACGTTCGAGGTGTCGATGCGCGGCGGCGGGAACCCGCAGGAGTACACCGACCAGGTGCGGGACTACTTCGGGACGATCCCGGTCGACCGCTACCCGATGATCACCTCGATGGCCGCCGCGCTCACCCGCAACGTCGGGGACGAGCGCTTCGAGTTCGGCCTGGACATCCTGGTGAGCGGCCTGGCCCGGCAGCGGTCCAAGCCCTAGGCCGGACCGGCGCCGGGTCGCCCCGGGGACCGCCGTCCCCGGCGCGGCCGGGGGGTTCCAGACGGGGCCGGGGGCGGTTCCGGGCGCGGCCGGGGGCAGGCCCACGATACGGGTGACGGGGGCGCCGACGGCTGCCGGACCGTAGGCAGCCGGGCGGTGCCGAGCCCGCACCGGCAGGGGGACTTGCAGGGCCGCCGGCGGCGGCAGATGCTGAGAGCAGGCACCCGACTACCGGCGTCCGTCCCCCTTGTCCCCGCACGTACTCTCCCCGATCGCCGGTCGTCAGGTCGTACCGGCGACGAGGAAGGTGAGACTCATGCCGAGAGTCGCAGCTCTCACGGCAGCTCTGACCGGACTGAGCTTCTCGATCGTGCTTCTTACCGGACTCGAGGCGGCCGCGGCCAACGTCTCCTTACCATCGCCCGCCGCTCTCTCCGCGGCTGAGCCCGCCGCCGTGGGGAGCCGGTCCGAGGCCGCGGGCACCGGCGCCGACACAGACGAAGGGCTCGTGCCGATCCTGCTCGGGGTGCTCCGGGAGCCGAGCTCCGGGCATGCGGGCTGGGACGAGGTGACCGTCGCATTCGGGATCCGCAATGACGGGCCACCGTCCGATGCGCTCGAACACCTGGGAGGCGGCAGTGGGAGCCTCCAGGTCGCGGAGGGGACGGCCACCTACGACGCCGAGATCAACGATGTGGCAGGCCCGGCCCTCCCCACCGGGGTCGCGATCTGCGGAAACGTCCAGGATGACAACGGTCAGCTCACGATCGTCAGGCCGTCCGCAGTCGGCGAGATCCCGCACACCGTGAACCCGACCCGCCTGGACATTCCCGACCTCGTGTCGGTCGACCTCACCGTCCCCGCTGACCCGTCGGGTTGCGCGCCCACCCTTCAGCCCGACACCCCGCAAGCGCCGGCTCCGGTCCCGCTCACACCGGACAGCACGAGTGCGACGCTGGCCGTCACGGCGATCGAGCACTTCCCGCAGGTGCCCGAGACCGGCCGGACGCGGCTCACCGCTCAGGCGGACAACGCGGACCAGTTCGAGGACCTGCAGGTCACGGACCTCACCATCTGGCTGATCGACCAGGACGGTGTGGCCCGTTTCGCGTCCCGGGAGAACAGCGTCTGGGACGACGACAACTGCACCCTCGGCTACCAGGGAGATCTGAGCGTGCCACCGGTCGGCTCGACCGACGTCCATGCCTGCTACGCCTACCGGCCCGACCGGCAACCGGTCGCCGCAATCGTCGAATCCGACGGGGCGGCCCCGACGGTGGTCCTCCTGCCGGCGGCCCAGTGAGGACGGCACATCGGTGCGCCCGGGGTCGAGGCCGCCTCGACCGACCGCCTCACCGGAGAGCGGAGCGGATGACATGCTGGTACGGAAATCGGCGAACCTGTTGAAACGCCCGGCCCAGCGGACGGCCGGGGCCGGCCTCGCCGCTCTGGTCCTGGCCGTCGCCCTCGCCGCCCCGGGCTCGCCCGGCGCTGCGGCGCCCGCCCTGGTACCCGGGCCTGTCTCCTCCGGGTCGGTGCCCGGACCAGGGAGCGCGACGCCCACCACCGAGCCGCCCGGCCCGACGCTGCCCTGCACGCCGTGGGCCTTCATCGGCGTGCGCGGGGTCGTCGGACCGAACGACGACATCACGAACAAGTCGGGCGGTATGCCCGGCCCGTTCCTCGGCCTCCCGGGCCTCATGAACGACCAGGTCGTCCCGCAGCTGCAGGACGCGCTCGGCGGTGCGCAGAACCTTGCCGTCGGCTGGGTGGACTACGAACCCTCGACGTACGAACACGCCTTCCTGACAGAGGAGGTGGCGAAGGCACTGGCAAGCGCCGACACCGAGGCGAAGGCCCGCGCGGGGAGCACCCGCGACACGCTGAACCCCGAGGGGACCGCGCACCCCGAGCTACTGCCGAAGGACCTGCGGGAGACCGAGTCCCAGGGAGCAGGTGCGGCCGCCGAGCAGATCGCGAACCAGGCCACGGCCTGTCCGGACCAGCACCTCGTCCTCGCCGGCTACTCGGAGGGGGCATGGGTGCTGGGCGACGCCCTTCAGTACTCGGCGATCCCGGGAGGTGAGCCCGCGCTCCAGCCGTACTACGACAGGATCGACGAGGTCCTGCTCTACGGCGACCCCATGTTCGACAGCGACTCGCCCGCCGCGCACAGCCCCGACCAGCCGGGCGCCCGAAAGGCGCTCGGGATCGCCGCCCGGGCGCTCGGGGCGGCCCGCCATCCGTACCTTCCCGCCCAGCTGGAGAGCCGCGCCCAGTCCTCCTGCTACGGCGGGCCCGACACGGTGGACCCCATCTGCGCGACCCCGGGCGGGCGGGAGGGGCAGCGGGCGTCCGAGCCGAGCGAACCGGTCACCGACGAGGAGTGGGTCCGGGCCCTGGGCCCGGACACGTGCAGGCCTCGGGACTTCGCCGGGGAGCTGGCTGCACTGGCCAACTGCGGGCACCTCAAGTACCAGGCGGTTCAGTGGTCCGGCCACGTGCCGACCGGCGACGTCCGGCGCACCACCATGACGGTCGCCTCCGGGACGCCCGGCTGGCTGGACACCGGGGTGTCGGTGAGGAGGGGCCAGTCCGTGACGATCGCCCATGGTGCGGGGGGCTGGACGGTCGACACCCGGCTTCAGCCGGAGGTGGGCCTCACCGGGCCCCAGGGCTACTCCCGGGCCGATGACGCCAACATCCTCCCCGGCTGCAAGATCGTCGACAGCGCGCCGTACGGCGCGCTCCTGGCCGCCGTCGGCAGCGGCTCGACCGGTACCGGGCCGCCTTCCCCGGTGACCTGGGCCGGTGAGGGCGGCCAGGTGCAGGCCCAGGCCGACGGGCGGCTGCTCCTGCGCATCAACGATCAGGACCGCTGTCTCGGCGACAACTCCGGTCTCGTCGTGGTGACGGTCCAGAAGTAGTCGGCGGCCCGCTCGGGCGGCGGGCGTCCGGCGGGGCGGGGAGACAGTGGGGGCGGTTCGGCGGGGGTAGGAGCGGGGTCTAGGTGTGGGCTAGGGCCGTCTTCAAACCCGCAGACGCGGGTTTGAAGACGGCCCTAGGGCGTCGGGAACGACGAGACCCCCGCCGGGGCGGGGGTCTCGTGGTGTCGGCGGGCGGGTCAGCCGGCGTCGGCCGCCGGGGCCGGTCGCTGGTTGCGCTTGTCCAGCGAGGCCAGGTAGGCGTTGTACGCCGCCAGCTCGGCGTCGCCGTTGCGGTCCTCGGCGCGGTCCCGGCGTCGCGACACCCGCTGCTCGGAGCGCATCCACTGGTACACCAGCGCGATCAGCACGATCGCGGTCGGGATCTCACCGAACGCCCAGGTGATGCCGCCGGCCAGCTTCTGGTCCGCCAGCAGGTCCGTGCCGGGCGGTGCGCCCGCCTCGGTGAAGGTGGTCACCAGCTCGTGGGTGGCCATCATGACCGCCACACCGAAGAAGGCGTGGAACGGCATGCCCATGAACAGCTCGATGATCCGCATCACGTGGCTCGGCCGGTGCGGGCCCGGGTCCACGCCCATGATCGGCCAGAAGAACGCCAGCCCGGCGGCCAGGAAGTGCACCATCATGGCGATGTGCCCCAGCCGGTACTGCATCAGGAAGTCGAACAGCGGGGTGAAGTAGACCCCGTAGAGGCTCGCGATGAACAGCGGGATGGTGAACGCCGGGTGCGAGACCACCTTGACGTACCTGCTGTGCAGCAGCGCCACCAGCAGCTCGCGCGGCCCGCGCGGGCGGCCCTTGCCGGCCGGGCGCAGCGCGCGCAGCGCCAGCGTGATCGGCGCGCCGAGCAGCAGCAGGATGGGCGACAGCATGGACAGCACCATGTGCTGCATCATGTGCGCGCTGAACAGGACCATGCCGTAGTCGTTCAGCCCGGTGCAGGTGACCAGGATCACCGAGCCGATGCCCGCCGCCCAGCCGACCGTCCGGCCGATCGGCCAGCGGTCGCCGCGCCGGTGGAGCCGGACCACGCCGGCGCCGTACAGCGCCAACGCGGCCAGGCTGCCGATCAGGAACACCCAGTCGGGCGACCACGTCCAGACGCCGGAGAAGGAGAACGGGCCCAGCTGTGTCATCCCGCCGTGGTGGTGCATTCCTGACATTCCGTCGCCCATCGGCGGGTCCTGCTTTCCGTCCTCGCGGCCCCGGGGTGGGTCCGGTTCGCCCGTTTTGCTGTGCGTCCACAGCCTAGGCGGGCCTTACCCGGGCTCGTCCGCCGCCCCCGCCGTACCCGCGGTCGTGGCCAGCACCGGCCGGTCGGCGGTGCCGACCTCGGCGGTGAAGCAGAGCTGTCCGTACTGCTCGGCGGTCACCCGGACCAGGCCGTCCGGGAGCACCCGGGCCTCGATCCGGCAGGGCGCGTCCAGCTCCACGTACCGGTGGAACCCGGCCTCCATGGTGACGGGGAGTACCGGCCGGGGGTGCAGCACGGCCTGGGCGGCCTGCCGGGCGGCCTCCAGCAGCAGCATGCCGGGGGCGTGGTCCACCGGGTGGTCGAAGTACTTCCGGTGGGTGGTGTCGACCCGCAGCCACCAGCCGCCGGGGCGGGCGCCGTGGAATTCCCCCGGGAATTCGGATATCGATATACCGGCGGCCGTGGATTCCGTGAGGACGACGTCGGCCGGGTCGGGCCGGCCCGAATACCGGGCCGAAATGGGGGCGGCGGCGGGCGGGGCGGCGGCCATGGCGCCCGCGCTGTCCGCATTCGCACCACGCAGCCGGGAGTAGACCGCGGGAGCCTGGACGGTGAAACGGGAGTGCGCTCTGGCCACGGGTATTCCGTCGCGCAGTACGTCCACGTCCATGGTGAGGGCGGCGAGCTGCGATCTGCGGTGGACGATATCGGAGCAGACCACCCGCAGCTCCAGCATGACCGGGCCGTCGCGGCCGCTCAGCGCGTGCGGTGCCAGCTCGTAGTGGTAGCCCTCCCAGACCAGGTGATGGCCGAACGGCGTGCCGTACCCGACGTGGCAGAGCAAGGGGAAGAGTTGACGCACTGTCTCGGTGACCAGGAGCGGCTCGTACTCGCCGTCGGCGGCTCGGTAGAATGGCTGGTCGGCGGGCCACCGTGCGGCCACCGTGAAGGAGTCGGGCCCGGTGCGGCGCCAGTTCGTGAGAAAGACCTCTTCTGGATCCAGCTTGTGGACAAGTTCCTGCGTGATGGTGTAATCGCCGGTCGGGTCGGTGATTGTCCCGATTTTGGACATAAGGGTACGCTTTCCTTGAATCGGTGTCGGTGTGGCGGCAGACCTGATAGGGCAGACGGTGCAGCATCATATGCGCACCGTTTCGTCACGGAGCACGTCTGATTTCTTTATCGGTGGACATGGGGTGAGGTGACTGTGCAGGTCAGGCAGGAACGGGCGGTTCGTACCAGGGAGCTCATCCTGGAGGCGGCGGCCGCGGTCTTCGACGAGGCGGGCTATGCCGGCGCCTCCATCATGAAGATCGTGGAACGCGCCTCGACGACCCAGGGGGCGATGTACTTCCACTTCAAGTCCAAGCAGGACCTCGCCCGTGCGGTGATCATGCACCAGGCCGACGGCCTCCGGGACCTCCCGGAGGAGCCCAAGGGCCTCCAGCAGCTGATCGACCTCACCTACTACCTGGCCCACGAGCTGCAGCACAACGTGCTGCTCCGGGGCGGGGTGCGGCTGGCGGTCGAGCAGGACGAGTCCGGGCTGGCCGAGTACTCGATCTACGAGGAGTGGATCGAGCGCTTCCGCGGCGAGCTCGCCGCCGCGCGCGACCAGGGCGACCTGCTGCCCGAGGCGGACGAGCGCGGCTTCGCCACCGTCCTGGTGGCCAGCTTCACCGGCTCGCAGATCATGGCGCAGATCGCCACCGGCCGGGCCGACCTGCCGCAGCGGATCGCCGAGCTGTGGCGCTACCTGCTGCCCGGGCTGGCCCCGGCGGAGGTCCGCGCGGGCCTGTTCCTGGAGACCGACCGCCGCCCGGAGCGGGCGTGACGACCAGGGTCGCGCTGACCGGGTCGACCGGGTTCATCGGTTCGGCCGCCCTGCGGGCGCTGGCCGACCAGGGGGTGCGGGTGCGCGCGCTGGTCCGCACGCCGCCGCAGCAGCGTGACGGCGGGCCGGTCGAGTGGCTGGCCGGGGACCTCACGGACGCCGACTCGCCGGCCCGGCTGTGCGAGGGCGCGGACGTGCTGGTCCACCTCGCCTCCAGGGTCGGCGGCAGCGAGGAGGAGTGCGAGGCGGTCAACGACCGGGGGACGGAGTCGCTGATGGGCGCGGCGGTCCGGGCCGGGGTCGGCCGGATCGTGCACCTGTCCACGGCGGCCGTCTACGGCGCGGGGCCGCACCGGGGCATCGCCGTCGACGGGGTGCCCGCGGTACCCGTCTCCGCGGCCAGCCGGACCAGGCTGGCGGGGGAGCGCCACGCCCGGGAGGCGGGGGCCGTGGTGCTCCGACCCGGCCTGGTGACCGGTGCCGGTGACCGCTGGGTGGTGCCCGCCCTGGAGGAACTGGTCCGCCGGGTCCCGGTCCTCTGGGACGGCGGCGAGGGCCGGCTGTCCGTGGTGGACGTCGGGGACCTGGCCCGGCTGATCGCCGCCCTGGCCACGGCCCCGGAGGCCGTCGCGCCGGGCGTCCACCACGCGAGCCACCCCGAGCCGGTCCGCGTCGGGGACCTGCTGGCGGCCCTCGCCGGGTACGGCGTGCTGCCCGCACTGCCGGGGCCGGGCCTGCCCTGGGCCGAGTGCCTGCGCCTGCTCGACGAGCACCCCGGGCGGATCTCCGAGCGGCAGTTCGCGCTGGTGGGCCAGGACCACTGGTACTGCAGCGAGGAGATCTGGCGGCTCGCGCAGTGCCCGCCGGGCCCCGGCCCGCTGGCCCGGCTGGCCGACGCGGCCGACTGGTACCGCGGTCGGTCGGCGCAGGGCTGAGCCCCTCGCCGGGGGTGCCCCGACCCGCCCACGCTGCCGGACGCGGCGGGTCGGCGGGTCGGCGCGTGCGGGGTCAGAACCAGTGCAGGCAGTGCGGGGGCTGCTCGGAGCGGAACAGGGCGTCGGCGAGGGCGGCCGCGCCCGGGCGGTGGGCCCGGATGTGCCCGGCGCGCACGAGCGTGCTCGGGGCGGTGCCGCCGAGGTAGACCGAGCCCAGGTCGCTCACGTCCAGGGACAGGTCGGGCTCGCGCCCGGTCGGGACGCACTCGGCCCTGCCGTCCCGGACGGTCAGCAGGTACCGGCCGTGCTCGCCGAGGAACGGGTCGTCGACGTCGAGGACGAGCTCGCCGTCCAGGGACCAGCCGCGCGCCGTGAGCGCGCGCGGGATGTCGAGCAGCCGCACCCAGAGCCAGTCGGTGTCGTTGCCCACCTGGCCGGCGCGGAAGTCCGCAAGCTGCCAGCGCAGCGGGTGATCGGTCGGGAGGTGCTTGAACACGACCTGCGAGACCAGGTCGTGTCCGAGCACGAACCGGGCCAGGGCCGTGGTGGCGGTGTCGTTGGTGGCGATGATCTCGTCGACCGTCAGGGTGTGGTCGGGATCGCCGATCGAGTAGCTGGCGTACCCGTCCGGGACGCCGTCGGCGTCGCGGTGGACGATGATGTGGCGCGGCGCCGGAGAGATCGGGGGCTGCCCCGCGCGCAAGGCCCACCAGCGGTGCGGCCGGGACACCGCGCCGGTCTGGGCGCGGCGGTACCGGTCGTAGACCTCCTCCAGGATCGTGCCGCGGTCGGCACGCCGAAGCAGCTCGACCGAGCCGGTGTCCGCGTCGGACGCGGGGGCGTCGGCCGCCGCGCGGGCCCGGGGGAGGGCGAGGTCGGCCTGGCGGCGAGGCACCGTCAGCCGCGCCGTGTAGGTCGCCGGCCCGTAGCCGAACCTGCGGTAGATCACGGCCTCGGAGGCCAGCAGTACGGAGAGGAACTCCCCGCGGGCCCGCAGATCGGCGAGCTGGTGCCGCATCATCGCGCTGAGCACGCCCTGGCGCCGGTGCGAGGGCAGCACACCGACGGCGGTGACCCCGGAGGTCGGGGCCAGGGCCCCACCGGGCAGGGTGAGCTCGAAGGGGTAGGCGCCGGCGGTGCCGACGGGCCGTCCGTCCGCCGACACGGCGAGCAGGCTGCGGTCCATCTCGAGCGCCGACCACCAGAGCCCGCCGCCGCCCTCGGCCGGGGTCTCCGGGAACCACCCGAACGCGGTGTGGAGCGTCTCGACGAACACGTCGAGGTCCTGGTCGGTCGTGGGACGGATCTCCACTGCTGCACTGCCTCCCTGAAAACCGGCACCACCACGCGTGGCACCCGCCGCAGTGCAGCGTTCCCGCTGCCGCGGCGCCGGGTCAAACGAATTACGCGCGGAGCGCGTCCTGGGGGTCGTCAGCGCAGTTGCTCGGCCAGGCCGACGATGATGCCCTCCGGGCCGCGGACGTAGCAGAGCAGATAGCTGTCCTCGAACCGGGCGATCTCGCCGACGAGTTCGGCGCCGTGCGGGCGCAGCCGGGCGACGGTGTCCTCGACGTCGTCGACGGCGAACATGACGCGGTGCGTGCCCGTGATGTTGTGCGGCCGGTTGCGCGGCCCGGCACTGATCGCCGCGGGGCTGCGGTACTTCGCCAGCTCCAGCCGGCTGTGGCCGTCCGGGGTGCGGACCATCGCGATGTCACAGTGGACACCGTCGAGCCCGGTGCACTGGTCGGCGAAGCGGCCCTGGACCTCCCCCCGGCCCTCCAGCTCCATGCCGAGCTCCACGAAGAACGCGATGGCGGCGTCCATGTCCTCGACGACGATGCCGACGTTGTCCATCCGCTGAATCGCCATGCGGGCTCTCCTTCTTCCTCGTGCGGCTTCCTCGTACGGCCGGTGGTGGCCGCCGATGCCCCTGGGCCGGAGCCGGCGCTGCGTTCCCGACATCCGCACGCTATCGACATCCGCAGACAGTCGCGCTCCGATGGATCCGGACCGCGCCCCGGCGCCACTGCAGCAGACCCGCGCTCCCGGCGCCACCACCGAGGGTGAGTGCGGCCGGGCTGTGCCCCGCAGGACCTTTTGCAGACGGCCGCGCGGCCCTGCCCCTGTGCCGATCGCCGCGTGCGCGGGCTGCCGTGATCCAGCGCGATGGCAGTTCTGTTTCCGGTATACCCCCCCCGGGCGGAATTCGATCTTCAGTTTCCAGGAAGTGAGTTGACGGGCGGTAGATTCCGGCCCGCCACGAACCTGTTCGACAAACCCGCGTGCGCGACGCCGTGGCCTCGTGCGTCGCCGCTGTCGGAGCCGGTCCTGGAGCCAACTGCCGTGCAGTGGAAGGGAAGTTGAGCAAGGTGTGGTGGCCGGAAGGTGTCTCTTGAGAGTCTGTCGGCAGTCGATATAGCGTCAGCGCCCAACGGGGGCGGACACGGGTGCCCTCGGACATCGAGGGGGACTGATGTTCAAGAGGACTGCAATAGGGGTGGCCGCCGCGATACTTGCGGCGGGTGCCGTCGTCTCCACGGAGCCGGCACAGGCGGCGGCCCCGCCCGGCCCCGCGGCAGGCGGGTCGGCACGGCCGACATCGATCCAGGGCATCGCGGCGCTGCCGGGCGCCGAGCAGGCCAAGCTCCTGATGCCGCTCCGCGATCTCGCCGGCGGACTCGACGGGATCGGCCGATCCGGCAGGGCCGACATCTACTCGGGGGTCGCCCTGGACCCGGTGAACGGCACGGTCAAGCTCTATGTCACCAACGTGGGCCAGGCCAGGAAGCTGATCGACGCCGCGAAGGCCGCGCAGCCGCAGATCGACACGAGTCTCGTGCGCATCCAGCCGCAGTCGAAGTACACGCGGGCTGAACTCCATGCGGCGCGCGACCGGGTGGAGGCAAGCCTGTCCGCCCTGCCGGTCACCGTGGACAGTGCTTCGGTTCCGGTGGACGGATCGGGTCTGGTCCTCGGCATCGAGGCCAAGCCCGCACAGGCGCAGGCTGTGCGCGCGGACGGTTCTGCCGACGCCGCCGCCGGCGCGGCCCTGGCCGCTGCAGCCGCCGTGGAGATCCGGACCACGGCCGGTCACCACCTCGAGACAAGCAGCCGGTGGGCGGACAGTGCGCCGTACTACGCCGGCGGCTACCTGTTCGGAGTCGGCGGCTGTACGGCCGGCATCCCGGTGAAGGACGGAAGCGGCCACAACTACCTGATCACCGCGTCGCACTGCGGCCGCAACGGGGTCGTCTACCGGAACGGCAACGGCTCCGTCATCGGTGGCGCCGTCAGGACCGCCACACAGTGGGACGCCGTGCTGATCGACGCGCCCAGCGCCGCCTGGGAGTTCGACGGACCGCAGGACACCTTCCGCAAGTTCCAGCTCGTCGGGACCCGGTACTCCTACGAGGGTGACCTGGTCTGCCAGGACGGCTACGTCGACGGCGTGATCTGCGGCATCGAGGTGGACGACGAGGACGTCAAGAACTTCACGGTGCAGGACGGGAACTACGGCGAATTCACCGCTCGCGGTGTCATAGGACACCAGGTCAACGGTGGGTGCGCCAACAACCACGGTGACAGCGGCGGCCTGGTGTTCGGCCTGAACGACGCGAGCACGCGCCACGTGCGCGGCATCGTGAGCGCCCTGGTGGACGGCATGGGCTGCAACGGCATCTTCTGGACCGAGGCTCCGGACATCTACAGCACCTTCGGCGTCCACCTCACGGACCGGCTCTACTGATCGGTCGCCTCCGATCCGCCGGTGGCGGGCCGCGTCGCACGGGACGGCGCGGCCCGCCGTTCGCGGTCTACGGGCTCTGCAGGGGCGCCGGGACGACCAGCAGCGGATCCGCCGGGTCCTGAACGGTCAGCCCGCTCCCGGAGTACGTCCGGGGTGCCGAGAGTACGACCACGAGACTGTACTGGTCGGGGTTCGCCCACACCGCGTCCCAGCGGGCGTCGAGGCAGAGCGACGGGCCGTGGACATCGAAAGTCCACGGCTTGTCCGGGGACACCTGTGTCGGTTGGCTGAGCCCGCCGGCCCCTCCCCGTCCGGTACCCGACGGTGACGGGTCCGGTGTCGGCCCGAAGCGGTCGACGATGACGCCGTCCTTGAGGAGCAGGGCCTGGGGTGCGGTCGGTGTCGGGGCGAGCGTCCCGCGGGCTTTTCCTTCGAGGTCGATGGTGACGGGCCGTGCGGCCTGGAGCGCTGCGGACACCGCCGGCGGCGCGGTGGCGGAGACCTTTGTCACCTTGTCGACCCGCAGCCGTAGGCCCGCATCGGTCGCTTCGGCGATTGGGGGACTGAGCCGCTGACCGCACTGCAGGGCGTGCGGTGTCACTCCGGCATGCGGGGTTGCTCTGGTGGGGGGCTCGGATCCGCTCGCCGGGCCGATCGGCGCCACCCCGGACGGGAGCCCGAGCACGGCGGCCGCTGTCACCGAGGCGGCCGAGGCCAGCACCAGGCCGGCCACGGTTCCGACGACGGCCCTCCTGCGCCGACGGCGGCTGATCGCCGTCGCGAGAGCCGCAGGTGTGACCCGCAGCGGTCCCGCGTTGGCCGCGGCCGACTCAAGGTACGCCCGAACCCTCTCATCCTGAGACGACATCTGATTCAGCTCCCTGATTCCGGTTGGTGTTCCAACAGGGCGACGAGGTGGCTCCTGGCGTCGCTCAAGTGCCGCTTCACGGTGCCCGCCGAGCAGTTGAGCACCTCGGCGATCGCGGCCACCGGCATGTCGTCGTAGTAGTGCAGAACGACGCAGGCGCGCTGGCGTGGCGCGAGCGTTCGAACAGCGGCGTGGACGGTGTCCTGGACGACGATGCCCTCCGCGACGTCCGGCTCTCCGTGCCGGTCGAGCATGACGGGCGCGAACCGGCGCCAGACGCCGGCCTTGCGGAACCCGTCGATCGAGCCGGTCACGATCGCCCGTTTGACGTAGCGTTCGATGTTGTCGATGTCGGCGACGGGCCGTCTGGCCAGGACCTTGACGATGGCGTCCTGAACGAGGTCGTCCGCGTGGGCGTCGTCGCGACAGAGCAGGTAGGCGAAGCGTTTGAGCTCGCCCCCCTTGGCCGCGACGAGGTCGGCGACTGCCTGTGATCGCTGACTCATCCACCCTCCCTCCGTATCGACCTATGGACGTTCGACATCGTGGTTCGGTTGAGTCGGCGCGGTACCCGGTTCTCGATTCCCTCGGTTCGACACCGCGGCTCGGCAAGGTGACGCGATCACGGACCGTGGAGCAGTCCACCGGCGAGGCGGGCACCGGCCCGGGTGGTTGGACCCCGGGCCGGTAGGGGGGAGTGGCCGGTGCCGGCGTAGGCGCCGTGGTTGGGGGTGGCGGTGTTGGCGGTGTTGCCCCACAGGTCCTTGCCGAAGTCACCGATGACAGGGGTCCCGCTGCGCAGGGCGGGCGACCCGGTGAGGAGGCGGTAGCCGGAGAGGCTGCCGAGGCCGTAGCCGGGGGTGGCGGGCGGGCCGACGAACCCGGCGTCGGCGGTGGAGGCCTGCGGGTCGGACGGCGGGGCGCCGAAGCCTAGGTAGGTGTTGTCCTGGTAGAGCAGGTTGGCCGGAAGGGTCGAGCCGGAGGCGGGCGTGGCGAGGGAGCCGAGGTCGGTGCGCAGGCCGACGGTGGCGAAGTACACCGGCGCGTCCACCGGTCGAGGGGCCGTGCCCGGTCACAGCCCGGTGGCCAGCCAGCTGGTCAGGGCCGCGGTGGCGAGGAGCCCGGTGTTGAGTGCGATCCGGCGGTCTTCGCCGGTCAGGTGGACGGCGATCGCGCCGGTCTGCAGGAGTACCAGGCCGATGGCCGCGGCCGGTGCCAGCGAGGGGGCGATACCGGTCAGCGGCGGCAGGATCAGGCCGGTCGCGCCGAGGATTTCGACCGCCCCCAGCGCCCTGAGGGCAGGCAGGGGTATGCGGTCGACCCAGGCCATCATCGGTCGGAGTTGGTCGCGGCTGCGGATCACCTTCAGCGTGCCCGCGTAGAAGTAGAAGAGCGCGAGTGGTCCCGCGGCGATCCAGTAGGCGATGTTCATGGTTCCCGTTCATGGGTCCCCGGTTCACGGGGACGCGTCGATTGCGTCGCTGGTCACAAGAGCCTTGGTGACGGCCCGGTCCGTCGTCCGAGTGGCGGGGCCGCCGAACGGCGCCACCGCCACAGCCCGGATGGTCGTCGGGCCGGGCCGTGCTGGACCACCCGCGTCACGCGGGGCCGGCGGCGGGCTCGGTCGCGTAGCGGCCCATCGCGTCGATGTTGGCCTGGGGCGTCAGCGGCCGGTCGGCGGCGAGCACGTCCCGGAGGTCCCGGAAGTACTGCACGTACAGGTCGGGGGTGAAGGTGCTGAGCATGACGGCGGGTTGGTCGGTCAGGTTGGCGAAGGTGTGCGGGGTACCGGGCGGCACCATCACGAGCGTGCCGGTGACGGCGTCGTGGTCCTCGTCCCCGACGGTGAACCGCACGGTGCCGGAGAGGATGTAGAAGCCCTCGTCGTGTCGGGCGTGGCGGTGCTGCGGCGGTCCCTGGGTGTGCGGGGCGAGGACGGACTCGGCGATCGCGAGGCGGTGCCCGGTGTGGCTGCCGTCCTCCAGAACGCGCATCCGCGTGGTGCCCAGAACGATCGTCTCGCCGTCGCCGGGGCCCACCACCGATACGGCGGGATCCGCCAGCGGCTCGCTGCTCTTCGCTGCTTCGGTCATGCTCACCAGTGCACAGCCGGGGCGCCGCCGGTGTCCAAGACCCGTCCTGCGGCGCCGATACCCCGCGGGTATCGTGGCAGCGTGGAGCTACGGACCCTGCGCTACTTCGTGGCGGTCGCCGAGGAGCTTCACTTCGGCCGGGCCGCCACCCGACTGCACATGAGCCAGCCGCCGCTGAGCCGGGCGATCAAGCAGCTGGAGGCCGAGGTCGGGGCCCTGCTGTTCGCCCGCTCGCCCAGGGGGGTCACGCTCACGGCGGTGGGATCGGTGCTGCTCGACGAGGCGCGGGCGCTACTCGACCATGCCGACCGGGTCCGGGTACGCGTGAGCGCGGCGGCCGGCGTCGGGACCATCACCATCGGCGTCCTGGGCGACGGCACCGATCCGGGAGTGGCCAGGCTGGCCGCCGCGTTCCGCCGAAGCCACCCCGGCATCGACATCCGCGTCCGCGACACCGATCTGACCGACCCCACCTGCGGGCTTCGCGCCGGGCTGGTCGACGTCGCGCTGACCCGGGCGCCGTTCGACGAGACCGCCCTGACGGTGCGTGCGCTGCGGACCGATCCGGTCGGCGTCGTCCTACGCGCCGACGATCCGCTGGCCCGCCGCGACGGGTTGCGGCTGGCCGAGCTGAGCGACCGCCGCTGGTTCCAGTTCCCGCAGGGCACCGACCCCATCTGGCAGTCGTACTGGAACGGTGGCAGGCCGCGCGAGGGCTCGGTGGTGCGCGCCGTCCAGGAGTGCCTGCAGACCGTGCTGTGGAACGGTACGGTCGGCCTGGCCCCGCTCGGACACGACCTGCCCGCGGAGCTGGCCGTGGTGCCGCTGACCGACATGCCGCCGAGCCGAGTGGTGGCGGTGTGGAACGAGGGTGACTCCAACCCGTTGATCCGATCCTTCGTCGAGATCGCGACAGCCGCCTACCGTCACTGAGCACCGGCAGCCGGTGCTGCCGCGGCTCGTGCACTCCCGAGTCACTTCGGGGGATTCGGACCGACCGGCAGCGCGATGCCGGATGAGCGGTGCGCCGACCGTGGGAGGCGGGCGACTGCAGCCGCCGCGCCGTCGCAGGCCTGGTGCAGCGCGAGGATCCATGACTGCCCCACCGCCGCATGGGCCGGAAACGCGAGGGAAGCCGCCCCCAAGGTCCTGCCGTGGGCCTGGACCGCCATGGCCAGCTCCATGACGCCACCGTTGTCCGGCGCCCGCACGCACCTGGTGCTGGACCGGTACGGCAACATGGGCAGCGCATCAGTGCCCTTCGCCCTCGACCGTGCCAACCGCGCCAACGCGTTCTCCGACGGGGATCCGGTGCTGCTGGCCGCCTTCGGCGGGGGCATGTCCATCGGCGCCTGCCTGCTGCGGTGGGGGCGGCCGAATCAGTGTCCCGGCCTGTCGGGTCAGTTCTTCGGGATGAGGGTGTTCCCCCATGGGCCCCCGTCGCGAGGATGCTCACCCCACGGTCCGTCCGAGCCGCCACCGACCGGTGCTCAGGCCGGTGGCAGGGGTGGCGGATTGTCGAGGACGAGGTCGTGGCCGACGTCGGTGAGGGTGTGGCGGACCTGCTTGCCCTCGCGGCGGGTGGCGATCAGGCCGGCCGTGCGCAGGGCGACGGCATGGGCGGAGGCGGAGGGCGGGGTGACGCCGAGCCGCTGGGCGAGCTCGGTGGTGGAACAGGCGCTGCCGGCGATGGCGCGCAGGACGCGGGCGCGGGCGGGGCCGAGCACAGCGGCGAGGCCGTCGGCAGCCGGTGTCCGGGCCGCAGGCTCGGCGGTCGGGGCGGCGATCGGGTGCAGCAGCAGGCTCTGGCGGTCCGGCTCGGCCAGCAGGCTGATGCTCCGCTGGACGAAGTAGTTGGGCCGCAGTTCCAGGCCCCGGCCGCCGAGTTCGAAGGAGCCCTCCAGTTCGCCGAGGGTGCACTCCAGCACCCCCTCGTCCCGCCAGACGGCCTTCGGGTGGAGCGAGTCGAGCATTTCGCCGATCCCGGCGCGGGCGGCGGTGCGGGCCCGGACGGCGATGTCGGCCTCCAGCGCGCGGCGGATGTCGGGCCAGTCCGGGGCGAGGCAGGACCGGAACAGCGCCCAGGCGCCGTCGCTGACCTCGCGCAGGCCCCGGCTGCCGTCCTCGCGCAACCGGGCCAGGGCGGCCGGGACTTCCGGGCCGCTGCCGAACATCGCGACACCCTCCTCCACGGCCTGCTGCGGGACGGAGAGGAGCGCGTCGAGCTCGTCGGTCAACTGTCGGCGGACGGCGTCGAGGTCCGCCACCATGAAGTCGGGGACGCCGACCGGGCTCGCGTTGACCACCTCGAGGAAGCGCACGGCCCGGTGGGGCACGTTGCGGCGGACGTCCCGCCACCAGCGCTCGCTCCGCGACCCGCTGCCCTGGTGAACGCCCAACCGGGCCGAGCCCGCCAGCAGGTGGTCGAGCGGGGATATGACGAACCGGGTCCTCGCGAGGTCCGCGACCCCGAACCGCAGTGCGATCACGAACCTTCCTCCGGTTCCCCGCAGCCGTCCTGACCTGCCGCGATGTGGACTATTAGGCCCAGAGGCTAATGCATGGCCGTCCGGCCGCCCCCGTTGGCATGCTCCCTCTTGTCGGCGCGGCTAAGGCCCGCTCCGGCCCCCACCACGAGGGGAGTGGGGGCCGGAGCACGACCCTCGACCGGGCGTTCCCTGAACCGAACGCCCGGCGCCGCCCGGCGGTCCATCCTGCGGGGCCCTTTCGATCCCGGTTCTCACCGACAAAGCCGGCAGGTTCACACCGCCTCAGATCCCCACGCCCGTCGTACGTGCGAGGACCCTGCCCGCCCGCTTGAGCACCGTCGCCGGCTTCGGTTCCTTCTCCACGCGCAACAGGTAGCCCGCGACCGAGCCTCCCCGCTCCACTGCCGGCCGTGTCACGGGCCCGGCGCCGCTCCACTGCGCCCGCGCCGCCTATCGCCGTCCGCCCCCTGCCCGCACGTTGTGCGGGCAGGGGGCGGACGCGCGCTCCCATCGCACCAACGTTCCCGCGCAGGCGGCCCCGCAGGCAGCCGGCACTCGCCGCGCCGTCCGCGGGGCCGGGCAGAGCCGACCCCCCTGAACCACCCGGTGCCGCGTGCCACCGGCACCGGGTGCACCTCGCGGCCCCCGGCGTTCCCTGTCCGGACTGTGGCGGACAGGGAACGCCGAGGGCCGCGTCACTGCGCCGCCCGTCAAGATCACGTCAAGGCCGAAGGCGTCGGCGTCAAGAGTGCGTAGGAAGCGGCAGACAGGGTTCCGGGCCGCCGCACGATCGTCACAACCACGATCCATGGAGCCACGGATGTCCGAAGTCACCACTCCAGCCGTCACCACTCCGGCCGTCACCGCCGAGCCGGAGCCGCCGGATACCGGAGCCGCGGACGAGCGCCACCGTCTCTCCGTGCTCGGCGGGCTGGCGGCGCTGTCCTTGGACGCGATGGCGTCGGTGGCGTACGGGCCGGAGTCGATCGTGCTGGTGCTGGCGGCGGCGGGGGCGTACGGGTTGGGGTTCACGCTGCCGGTGACGGCGGCGATCGCGGTGCTGCTGGCGGTGCTGGTGGCCTCGTACCGGCAGGTGATCGCGGCGTTCCCGGACGGCGGCGGCTCGTACGCGGTGGCCAAGGCCCACCTCGGGCGGCGGACGGCGCTGACGGCGGCGGCCTCCCTGGTGATCGACTACGTGTTGAACGTGGCGGTGTCGGTGACGGCCGGGGTGGCGGCGCTGACTTCGGCGGTGCCGGGTCTGTACGGCGATCGGGTCTGGCTCTGCCTGGGGGTGCTGGCGTTGGTGACGGCGGTGAACCTGCGCGGGATAGCGGAGTCGGCGCGCTGGTTCCTGGCGCCCACCGCCGTCTTCGTGCTCTCGATCCTGGCGATCATCGTGGTGGGCCTGTTCCGCGACGCGCCGGTGAGCACGGCGGCGGCTGAGGGGCACGCCTCCGTCCTGGCCGGGAACGCCACCGCGGTCGGCGCGCTGCTGCTGCTCAAGGCCTTCGCGGCCGGCTGCTCGGCGCTGACCGGCGTGGAGGCGGTGGCGAACGCCGTCCCGTCCTTCCGCACCCCGGGCGTGAAGCGCGCCCAGCACACCGAGGTCGCGCTCGGCGCGCTGCTCGGCGTGATGCTGATCGGACTGGCCGTGCTGATCGGCCGCTTCCACCTCCAGCCGGTCGAAGGCGTCACCGTCCTCGCCCAGCTCGCCGACGCCTCGCTCGGCCACGGCGCCGGCTTCTACCTGGTGCAGTTCGCCACCGTCGTCCTGCTCGGCCTGGCCGCCAACACCTCCTTCGGCGGCCTGCCCGTCCTGCTCCACCTGCTGGCCCGCGACAACCACCTCCCGCACGTCTTCGCGCTGCGCGCCGACCGCCAGGTGCACCGCCACGGCGTCCTCTTCCTCGCGGTGGTCTCCGCCGTGCTGCTGGCCGGCTCGGGCGGGGACGTCAACAGCCTGGTGCCGCTCTTCGCGATCGGCGTGTTCGTCGGCTTCACGATCTGCCAGGTCGGCATGGTCCGCCACTGGTTCCTGGAGAGGCCGGTCCGCTGGCGGGCGAAGGCAGCCCTGAACGGCTTCGGCACGCTGCTCACCGGCGTCGCCGCGCTCGTCGTCACCGGCACGAAGTTCACCGAGGGCGCCTGGGGCATCTGCCTGGCCCTGCCCTTGCTGGTGCTGCTCTTCGAGGCGATCCACCGCAGCTACGCCCGGATCGGCGAGCGCCTGGAGCTCGGCCGCGTCCCCGGCCCGCTCACCTCGCAGCGCAGCCTCGTCATCGTCCCCGTCACCGCGATCACCCGCCTCACCCGCGACGGCCTCTCCGCCGCACTCTCCCTCGGCGACGAGGTCCTCGCGGTCACCGTCGTCCACGACCCCGCCGGGGCGGAGGCGCTGCGCCGGGACTGGGAGCTCTGGCAACCGGGTGTGCCGCTGGTGGAGATCGAGGACGCTCACCGCCGGCTCGGCCCACCGATCGCGGCCTTCGTCAACCGGCTCGCCGCCGAGCACGCCTACGACCGCCTCACCGTCCTGATCCCGGAGGTCGAACCGGCCCGGCCCTGGCAGCGGGCACTGCAGAACCGACGCGGCGCCGTGATCGACCGGGCCCTGCGCCGCCACACCGACGCGGTGGTCTGCCGACTCCGGATGCGGATGTGACATGCGCGGGGCCGAGCCGGAAAGCCGGACTTGTCCTAGATGCGTGTGCGCGACCGGGCATCTTGACGACACCTTAACGCGACCCCTTAACGGCCTCCGTCGCCCCTTCGACGTGTCCCGATAGGCCTCCAACCCGGATCATCAACGCGCTCGGCGCCGTCACCACCGCGCTGGTGCTGGTGATCGTCCTGATCACCAAGTTCACCCAGGGCGCCTGGCTCGCCGTGGTCGCCGCGATCGTCCTGTGGGTGATGATGCGCGGCATCCGCCGGCACTACGACAGCGTCGCCGACGAGCTGGCGGTCGACGACCCGCAGGCCGAGTCGGTGCGGCTGTCCAGGGTGCACGGCATCGTGCTGGTCTCCAAGCTGCACAAGCCCACCCTGCGGGCGCTCGGCTACGCCCAGGCGTTCCGGCCGGACACCCTGGAGGCGGTCAGTGTTGACGTGGAGAGGGAATCGACGGACGAGCTGCGGGCGCAGTGGGACGCGTTCGGCGTCCAGGTGCCACTGAAGGTGCTGGACTCGCCGTTCCGCGAGATCACCAAGCCGGTCGTCGGCTACGTCCGGACGGTGCGCCGCACCAGCCCGCGCGACGCCGTCGCGGTGTTCATCCCCGAGTACGTGGTCGGCCACTGGTGGGAGCACCTGCTGCACAACCAGTCGGCGCTCTGGCTGAAGAGCCGACTGCTCTTCACACCCGGCGTGATGGTGATCAGCGTGCCGTGGCAGCTCTCGTCGGCACCACGTGCCGACCACCCGGCCCGCCGCGCGCCCGGCTCGGTCCGCCGGGGCGAGCCCGCCCGGGCCAGGGACGTCCCCGAGCCGGAGAAGCTCTGACAGCATGCGGACAGGTGGTCCCGGACGCGCGCTGTCCGGGACCACCGACACGTTCGGGCCAGGCTGAGGTCTCAGGTGTGTGAAGCCGATATCAAGGCCGCGTCAATGTTCCGGATTCAGCCGTATGGAGGGCGTCAGGAAGGACGCTAAGGCCGTGACCGGCTGCTTTGCTGCTTCCGTCGGCCTGCCGCCGGCGTCGTGCGGACCTTCGGAGCCGTCCACGGCCAGGTCCTGAGCCACTGTGGTGGAGCCCGTGTCCGATCTACCCGGGCCTGGACAGGCTCAACATCATGGGCCTGCACAGCCCGCAGTCCGCCGTCACCTCGGCGATCGTCTTCAACGCCCTGGTCACCGTCGGCCTGATACCGCTCGCCCTGCGCGGCGTGAAGTACCGCCCGTCCGAGGCCAGTTCGCTACTGCGAGGGAACCTCGGGGTCTACGGCCTCGGCGGCCTGGTGGTCCCCTTCGTCGGGATCGAACGGAGGGACTCCCGCTCGGCTTCCTCGGACAGGAGGGCGTCAACGTCGTTCTGCTCAACAAGTCACTCAGTGAGCAGAAGCGACAGTGCATCGCACAGGAGAGTGAACCGGCCTACCCGGGCAGGGGGAGCATTTCCCGTGCCCGGGTCGGCCGCCCGCACCTGCACCATCAGACCTGCCAACCTCGTACGACGACGAAAGAGCAGCGCCCATGGCCCGCGACCTCACCCCCGGCACCGGCCCCCGCCGCGGCCGGCTGAGGGTGTACCTCGGTTCCGCCCCCGGTGT
>NZ_JBICZP010000035.1:0-26565 GCF_043202015.1 Kitasatospora sp. NPDC048239
GGTACTGCAGGGGGGACCCTGTGGGAGAGTAGGACGCCGCCGAACAATCATTCCGAAGAACCCCCACCCGATTCCGGGTGGGGGTTCTTTGCGTTGTCCCCGGATTTACCGATTCACGGTGCGAGCTGGCACCTGAAATGCGAGGCCGACCGGGGTGGTGCTAGGTCCACCCCGGAATCGGGGTGGGACGGCCAGTGCCGTCGACGGCAGGTGCAGGCAAGACTGGCGTAGGACAACCGGTATCGGCATCAGGAGTATCCGTGGCAGCAGTGAGTCGAACGAGTGGCTCGGCGGTGCGCGCCCAGACCGAGGCGGCGATCGCCTCGAGCGTCCGGGCTCTGGGTCGGCTGGCGCTGCTGGTGGTGGGAGCCGTGCCGGCCACCGTGATGCCGATCTTCGCGGCCCTCTTCAGCGGGGCGGCGGTCGCCTCGGCCCTGGAGTACTACTATCCGGGGACGCTCATGGCGGTGCTGGCGGCCTCGGCGACGGGACTGACGGTGGCCGGGCTCTTCGTGCGCCGGGTCGCCCGGCGGACGCGCTCCCGGCTGGAGCGCTGGTACGGCGTCCGGCTGCCCGTCGAGTACAGCCCCCGGCCGGCCCTGGAGGCGGACGAGCGCGGGCACTGGTGGACCGGGTACTCCTACCACCGCTCCCAGACGGTCGCGCGGCTCTCGCAGCTGCTGCACTGGGGTGCCCGGGACGGGGCGACCCGTTCCGAGGTCCTCTGGATGCTGGTCAACCCGGTCGTGGTGGTGGCCCTGGCGGGGCCGCCGGCCGCGCTGCTGGCGGGCGGTGCGGCCTACGCGCTCTCGGCTCCGGTGGACTACCGGACGTACGGCGTCATCGACTCGGGCGCCGTGGCAATCCTGCTCTCGGTGGTGCTGGGGCTGGCCCTGATGGCCCTCGGCGTGATGATCGCGCCGTTCGCGATGCGCGCCTACGTGGAGCTGGCCCGCCGGGTGCTGGACCGGGACGGCCGCGCCTCGCACGCCCAGCTGACCAGGCGGGTCGCGGAACTGACCGAGACCCGGGCGGACGCGGTCGGCGACCAGGCGGCCGAACTGCGGCGGATCGAGCGCGACCTGCACGACGGTGCCCAGGCCCGGCTGGTGGCGATCGGCATGACCCTGGGCACCATCGAGCACCTGATGGACAGCGACCCGACGGCCGCGCGTGAACTCCTCTCCGAGGCGCGGCAGTCCTCGGCCCGGGCGCTCCAGGAGCTGCGCGACCTGGTCCGCGGCATCCACCCGCCGGTGCTCGCCGAGCGCGGACTGGGCGACGCCGTCCGGGCGCTGGCGCTGGACAGCGCGCTGCCGACCGAGGTGTGCGTGAGCCTGCCGGACCGCCCGGCGGCCCCGGTCGAGGCCGCCGCCTACTTCAGCATCTGCGAACTGCTGGCCAACGCGGCCAAGCACTCGGGCGCGGAGCAGGTCTGGGTCGACATCCTCCACCGGGCCGGCACGCTGCGGATCACCGTGACGGACGACGGTGTCGGAGTGGCGGACCCCACCCGTGGGACGGGGCTGCGCGGGATCGAGCGGCGATTGGGTACCTTCGACGGTGTCCTCGCCATCGACAGCACGTCGGGCGGTCCGACCACCATCACCCTGGAGCTGCCGTGCGAGTTGTCCTCGCCGAGGATCTCTACCTCCTTCGCGAAGGCCTGATCCGGCTGCTGGAGGCGCACGGCTTCACCATCGCCGCCGCGGTCGAGACCGGCCCGGAACTGCAGGAGGCGCTGTTGACGCACCGTCCGGACGTGGCCGTGGTCGACGTCCGGCTGCCGCCGACGCTCACCGACGAGGGGCTGCAGGCCGCACTCCAGGCGCGGCGGGAGATCCCGGGCCTGCCTGTGCTGGTGCTGTCGCAGCACGTCCAGCAGCTCTACGCGCGGGAGCTGCTGGCGGACGGCACCGGCGGGATCGGGTACCTGCTCAAGGACCGGGTGTTCAACGCCGACCAGTTCATCGACGCGGTGCGGCGGGTGGCGGCCGGCGGTACGGCGATGGACCCGGACGTGATCGCGAAGCTGATGCAGAGCACCGCCCGCCGCCCCGGCCCGCTCCAGCGGTTGTCGCCGCGCGAGCGCGAGGTCCTGGAGCTGATGGCGGAGGGCTGCTCGAACTCGGCGATCGCGGCCCGGCTGGTGGTGAGCGACGGCGCGGTCGCCAAACACATTGCCAATATCTTCACCAAGCTCGAACTCGCCCCCGCCGAGGACGCGAACCGTCGGGTGCAGGCGGTGCTGGCCTACCTCAACGGGACCGCGCAGCAGGTCGGTTGACCCGCCGTCGGGTGCCCGCCCGGCCCCGGTCCGGGCGGCCTCCGGGCCGTGGTCCTAGGGCGGCGGACCGCCTGGTCCGGGCACCTGTGAAGGCCGTGCGGTGACACCCCGGGCTGCGAGAACGCTGAAACAGGTGTACGAGTAAACTCCGATGGGCCGAGCCCGGAGGTCGCTCAGCCGTCCGGCGCCCCGACAAGCGGGAACTGGCAGCCGAGGCAGCGTACGGCAGCAGCCGACATCCAGGGGTTGATAGACGTAATGGCACGCCCATCACTCACCAAGGCCCATCGCGGCCTGCTCGGCCTGGTCGCGGCCGGCGCCTTCCTGATCTCGGGCATCGGCTTCGCGGGTTCCTACAACGCGGTGCGGGACCTCGCCGTCGAGAAGGGCTTCGGCGCCTTCTCCTACGCCTTCCCGATCGGCGTGGACGCGGGCATCGTCGTCCTGCTGGCGCTGGACCTGGTGCTGACCTGGCTGCGGATCCCCTTTCCGCTGCTGCGGCAGACCGCCTGGCTGCTGACGGTCGCCACCATCGCCTTCAACGCGGCGGCGTCCTGGGGCGACCCGCTCGGGATGGGCATGCACGCGGTCATCCCGGTGCTCTTCGTGGTGGTCGTCGAGGCCTCCCGGCACGCCGTCGGCCGGATCGCCGCGATCACGGCGGACCGGCACATGGAGTCGGTCCGGATGATGCGCTGGCTGCTGTCCCCGGTGCCGACCTTCCGGCTCTGGCGGCGGATGAAGCTCTGGGAGCTGCGCTCCTACGACGAGGTCGTCCGGCTGGAGCAGAACCGCCTGGTGTACCGGGCGCAGCTGCGCTTCCGCTACGGGCGCGGCTGGCGGCGCTCGGCGCCGATCCAGGCGCTGCTGCCGCTGAAGCTGGCCAAGTACGGCGTGCCGCTGGACCCGGCGGTGCTGGACCGGTTGGACGAGGCGGAGGCGTCCCGGGCGGCCGCCGAGCTGCGGAAGGCCGATGCCGCCGCGGTGGCGATAGCGCCGACTGCCGGGGAGGCCGCCGCCGCGGCGCCCCGGCCCGCGGTGGCCCAGCCCGCATCCGCCCAGCCCGGTCCCGCCCAGCCCGTGGCTGTCCAGGCCGCGTCCGCCCAGTCGGCCCCGGCGCAGTCCGTACCGGTTCCGTTCGCGCCGGTGCAGCCCGAACCGGCCCAGCCCGCGCCCGCGGCGGTCGCCCCCGATGTGGCGGTGCCGATGCTGGCCAAGCTCGCCGCGGTGCGCCGCCGCGCCGAGCACGAGCCGGCGGGCGCCGCCGAGCAGGCTCCGCCGGCACTCCACGAGGAGCTGAACGTCTGGACCGAGCGGCCGGTGCGGACCGTCGGCCAGCAGGACGACGGCGCCGCCGGCCGGGTTTCGGGCCAGGCCTCGCCGTGGTTCAAGCCGCCGCGGGTGACCACCGCGCCGCCGGCCCCGGTCGCCGCCGCGACGGCTGCCGCCGCCTCCGCGCCCGCCGCCGCGCAGGCCCCGCTGCCCGTTCCGCCGTCCCGCGAGGAGCCGTACGCCGACCAGGCTGCGGAGTCCGACCGGCCGGAGGAGCCCGCCGACCAGGGGGCGGCGGATGTTCCGGAGGCACCGGCGCGGGCGCGTCTGGACGCCGACCTCTGCTTCGAGGCGCTGGTGAGCTACATCGACACCTTCGACCACCAGCCGGACCCGCAGCGCCTCGCCGCCTGGCTGACCAAGGAGTACGGCATGGCCGGCACCCTGTCGGACGGCTCGGTGAACCCGAAGGACGTCGCCGAGCTCTTCCCGGAGCTGCGCGACCGCTACGTCTCCGCCGGGAGGGACTGACCCGCCTGGGCCGTTCGGCCCGTCCACCGCTCGGTCGGCCATTGACGCCCGATCCCGGCGGGGTTACCTTCGCCTCAACAAATTGTTGAAGCGCTGGTCCGGCACGGACCGGCACGGCGCGGAGGAGTGCGGATGTCGCAGGTCGAGGCGGACGGCAGCGGACCGACGGGCGGAGCCGCGTTCTCAGGCGCCGCCCGTGCCGCGGTGGACGCGCTCCTCGCGCCGGTCGACGCCGACCTGGCCCGCCGCTACCCCGGTGACTCCGGCACCCGCCAGCCGGTCCACACCGTATACGTGCCGGCCGACGCCTTCGCCGCCGACACCGTACGCGAGTGGGGTCGGCAGGCACTGGAGGCCTTCGACACCCACGCCGCCACCCCGGCCGAGCTGGCCCGCGCGCTCGGCGTGGCGGACGACGCGCTGCTCGCCGACGTGCACGCCCGGGTCCGCGCCAAGCTGGAGCGCGAGCCGGTCGAGGACCTGCGGATCGACTTCGAGGACGGCTACGGCCCGCGCCCCGACGCCGAGGAGGACGCGGCCGCCGTCCGGGCCGCCGAGCTGGTCGCCGCCGCGGTGGCCGACGGCACCGCACCGCCGTACATCGGCATCCGGATCAAGTGCATGGAGGCGGCGGTCCGCGACCGCGGCATCCGCACCCTGGAGCTCTTCCTGGCGACCCTGCTGGCGGCCGGCGGTCTGCCCGAGGGCCTGGTGCTCACCCTGCCCAAGGTGACCTACGCGGAGCAGGTCACCGCCCTGGTCCGACTGTTGGAGGACTTCGAGCGCGGCGCCGGGCTGCCGGCCGGGCGGATCGGCTTCGAGATCCAGATCGAGACCACCCAGGCGATCCTGGGGCCCGACGGCCGGGCCACCGTCGCGCGGATGATCGAGGCCGCCGAGGGCCGGGCCACCGGCCTGCACTACGGCACCTTCGACTACAGCGCCTCCTGCGGGGTCAGCGCGGCCTACCAGAGCATGGACCACCCGGTCGCCGACCACGCCAAGGCGGTCATGCAGGTGGCCGCGGCCGGTACCGGTGTCCGCCTCTCCGACGGCTCCACCAACGTCATCCCGACCGGTTCCACCGAGCAGGTGCACGCCGCCTGGAAGCTGCACCACGACCTGGTCCGCCGTTCGCTGGCCCGCGCCTACTACCAGGGCTGGGACATGCACCCGGCGCACCTGCCGACCCGCTACGCGGCCGTCTACGCCTTCTACCGGGAGGGGCTGGAGGCCGCCGCCGCCCGGCTGGCCGCGTATGTCGCCAAGGCGGGCGGCGACGTGATGGACGAGCCCGCGACCGCCCGGGCGCTCAGCGGCTACGTGCTGCGCGGGCTGGACTGCGGGGCCGTCGACCCGGCCGAGGTGACCGGGCTGACCGGCCTGGACCGCACACAGCTGGACGCGCTGGCCGGCCGTTGACCGAGGGTTAGGCTGGCGGGGCCGGGACGATCCGTCCCGGCCCCGCCAGCCTTCGCCGTCCTCCCGGGAGAACCGCCGCGCCATGTCCGCCACGCCGGAGCCGACCCCCAGGCAGTACCTCACCATCCGGCGCGCGGGTGACCATGAGATCGAGATCAAGAAGTCCCGGTTCATCTGCCACCTCGCCCGGGTCGCCGACGAGGAGGAGGCGCAGGCCTTCATCGCGGGCATCCGCAAGCAGTACTGGGACGCCCGGCACAACTGCACCGCCTTCGTGGTCGGCGACGAGCAGCGCCGCGAGCGCTCCAGCGACGACGGCGAGCCGGGCGGCACGGCCGGCGTCCCGATGCTGGAGGTGCTGCGCCGGCGCGGGCTGACCGACACGGCGGCCGTGGTGACGAGGTACTTCGGCGGGATCAAGCTCGGCGCCGGCGGCCTGGTGCGGGCGTACGGGAGCGCGGTCTCCGAGGCGCTGGACCAGGTCGGGCTGGTGGAGCGGCGGCCGGTGGCCCTGCTCGCCGTGACGGCCGGCCACACCCGGGCCGGGCGGGTCGAGAACGACCTGCGGGCGGCCGGGTACACCGTGAGCGACCTGGCGTACCAGGCGGCCGGGGTGCGGATCGAGGTCGGGGTCCCGGAGCCCGAGGTGGCGGCCTTCCACACCTGGCTGGCCGAGGCGACCGGCGGTACCGCGGTTGCCGTGGCGGCCGGGCGGACGTACGTCGAGGTGCCGGTCTGAGCGGAGCCCAGGGCGGCATCGCGCACCGGCCCGGGGGTTTCGGACATTCTTTCGGACAGTTCGGCGCCCAGCCGTGTCGGCGGCCCGCCGCGGCTGCCTAGCCTGGGCCGACCACCGACCAGGAAGCCGAGCCGCGATGCCCGTCGTCCAGACCATCACCCTGTCCCCGGGGGCCGACACCGGCTGGCACTACCACCCGGGCCGGGTCGACGTGGTGGTGCTCTCCGGGACGCTGACGCGCACCCTGCACGACGGCCGGGTGGAGGTCAGCCGGGCCGGCGACTCGCTGGTCGAGGAGGCCGGGCCGGTGCACGTCCACATCGGCCGCAACCTGGGCGCCGAACCCGTGGTGCTGATCGCCTCCTACGACAGCCCGGCGGGCTGCCCGCTGGCCGTGCCGGTGGCGGAGCCGGCGTGGAGCCGGGCCGCGGGGGCGCCGGTCGCGGCCACGACCGAGCCGTCGGGGCGGCCGCGGGACGCCGTGAGACGCCCGGCCGCGACCGCGGGCGCGCCCCCGGCGACGTCCTATGCAGATGGCGGCCCGCCAGGGCGCCCGGCTTGAGCAGATTCACTCGAACGAATTGACGTGGCCCGGAGTTGGAACTTCCGCTCC
This sequence comes from Kitasatospora sp. NPDC048239, assembly GCF_043202015.1. Taxonomy (NCBI): domain Bacteria; kingdom Bacillati; phylum Actinomycetota; class Actinomycetes; order Kitasatosporales; family Streptomycetaceae; genus Kitasatospora; species Kitasatospora sp. NPDC048239. The sequence continues at coordinate 6,865 of NZ_JBICZP010000035.1, forward strand.
GGGCCACGGCGTTTCCTGGGCAAGGATCCGGCCGAACCGGACGAATAACCCATCGATGGAGGACGACAGACCCCACCCCGCACCACGGAGGTATGCGCATGACCTCAGACCGCTACCCGTCGCCCGCCCACGCCGGCCTACCCGGCCCGCGCGGCCCCGCGACGCCTTATCGGATGACCGTCACCACGGCGCTTCCGCACGTCGACGCCGTCGCCCTGGCCGATCAGCGGCTCGGTGCCTGGCTGAAACAGGAGGGCTGCGAGGAGCCCCCGCCCGGGCCTGCGGAGATCCTCGGTCCCGATGCCCCGGCCGAGCGCCTGCGGCTCGGCGACCGCGTCCTGCTCGACCGCGACCAGGGCCCGCTGCGCGGCGGCCCCGGCACCGGCCGCTACGACCGCCGCCGACTGCGCGCACCGGCCCCGCACGGCACCCACCAGCTCACCCTCACCATAGCGACCGGCGCCGAGGGCCCCACCTGGGTCCGGCTGGAAGCCGAGACGCACACCACCGGCAGTGGCGTACGGACCCCTTGCCGGGTACCGGTGCCCGAGCTCGCCCGCACCCTGCTGCCGCTGCTCGACGCCACCGACGGGCCCGCCGCCGTCCACCTCGCGCCGCGCGTCCTCACCGCCGGCGAGGTCGACGGCCTGATCGACGAGCTCTGCGACCCGGAGCGCCGACTGCCCACCGTGGTCGCCAGCGTCCCGGTCCACCTCGGGCTGGACGAGTGGGTCGCCGAGGTGGTCCGCCCGCTCTGCCAGCAGCTGCCCGGCCTCGCCACCGCCTACGTCCTGGACCCGGGCGCCCGCACGGAGTTCAACGTCGCGCTGGAGTACCACAGCGTCTACGGCGGCGCCGTCCGCACCTACCTGCCCGAGGTCGACCCGGCCTCCCGGCAGGACGGCGTCCGGCACCCGGTGCTGGCCCGCCACCGGATCGAGGAGGACATCCGCCGCGCGGCCGGGCTGCTGGCCCGCGAGCCGCGCCGGATCGCCGCCGAGCAGCCGCTGCCCCCGACGCTCGCCGCCGTGCCCGTCCTGCGGGTGCCCTCGCCCCAGCCCCGCGCCGGTGCCGGCCCGGCCGACGACGACCGGGCCGAGCTGGCGGCGCGCGCCCACGAGGAGCAGCAGGACCACGCCGAGCAGCAGGCCAGGGCCGACGAGCTGGAGCGGGTCCGGCTCAGTCTGCGCCGCTCGCGCCGCCGCGGGCACCGGCTTCAGGCCCCCGGTGAGGAGCCGGGCGCCGGGCTGCGCCATGCCGGTACCCAGGTCCGCGGGCTGGCCAACCGGCTCTGCTCCGGCCCCGGCGGCGCTGCCGGGCCCTCGGCCGCGGCCGACCGAAGCGGCCGCGGCGGCCTGGGTGACCTGGGTGACCTGAGTGATCTGGGTGACCGCACCGCGGAGGGCGCCGACGGGCAGCCCGAGACCCCTGACACCTTCACCGAACTGATGACCAGACTGGGCGAGTTCCCGCTGCTCACCTTCACCGGCGACCAGAAGAACGCGCTCGCCCTCGACGAGCTGCAGTGCGCCGGGGCGGGCTGGGCCAGGCTCACCTGGGACGGCCTGACCGCTCTTCAGGAGTACGCCGAGGCGGCGGTCCGCGGCGAGGCCGGCGGCGACTTCAAACAGTGGTGCGAGCGCACCCCGGCCGGCTGCCACCGCTTCCCGCCCCGCAAGGCCGTGCGCGGGGAGTCCCAGACGGTGTTCAGCCACACCAAGTGGAAGCGCGAGCGGATGCTGCCGGTACCGGAGTGCGTGGACGCCTCCCGGCGCGCGTTCATGGGGGCGCACCTGCGGATCGGCGGCGGCCGTACGGCGCCCAGGCTGCACTACCTCGACGACTGCTCGGGCAGTGGCCGGATCTATGTCGGCTACATCGGCCTGCACCTGACCAACACCCGGACCAACTGAGAGGCTTGGCTGACCGGTGCGCCCGTTCGGTGGACAATGTCCGGCAGGGGCGGGCCGCGCGGTCGCCCGCCGCCCCGGGCAGGCGCCGGACGAGCATGGGGGAACGACCACCGATGCAGTACTCAGCAGACGGCCAGCCCGACGGTACTGCCACGGTCCCCCAACCGGGCTTCCTGGCCTCGGTCTTCCGCGACCTCGGCGCGGACGGGCCGGAGAGCGGTCCGGCGACCGGGCCGCGCGTAGAGCGGGACGGCGGTCCGGGTGACGGCCCGTCCGACCAGGGCGGGGACGAGTCGGTCGCGGCCCACGCCCGGGCCGCCGCGCTGACCCACCACCGCACGGTCACCGTCCAGGCCGAGCACGAACGGCTCGCCGGCCTGCTGCGCCGGGCGGCGCTGCCGGTCTCCGCCATGGACTTCGAGAGCCAGCTTCGCCGCTACGAGCCGCGCCCCTACACGGTGGACGGCGCCGAGCCGGAGGAGGGGGAGGCCGAACCGCGCTGGGCGGACTACGCACCCGCCGAGCCGCCCGTCGCCGACCCGGACGCCCCGCCGTCCCGCCGACTGCTGGACTCCGGCTACCAGCGCGAGCTGGCCAAGGCCCGGCTGACCCACCAGCGGGCCCTGCGGGAGTGGCGCACCCGGCAGGCGGAGAGCGCCGACTCGGCCGCGGACGAGTCCCGGCGCGTCCACGAGGAGGCCGAGCAAGCCCGGGCGCGCGCGGTCCAGGAGTACAACCAGAGCCTGGAGGAGTGCCGGCGGGCGTACCGGCTGGCGGAGCCCGCAGCCGTGGAGTCGCTGCTGGAGCGGGCCCTGGCCGCCGCCGAGACCGCCACCCAGGACCTGCCCGCGCCCTGCCGGGCCGTCTTCCGCCCGCTCACCCGGACCACCGTGCTCGACCTCGACCTGCCCCCGCTGGACGTGGTGCCATCCCTGACCGGCTACCGGCTCGGCCCGGACGGCGACATCCTGCCGGTGCCGCGGCCCCCGGCCGACCGGGCCACCGACTACCTGCGGCTGGTCGCCCGCCTCGCGCTGCGCGCACTGCAGGCGGCCGACGCAGTGGACACCGACCAGATACTGGCCGGGGTGGTGCTCAACGGCTGGCTGCGCGAGCCGGGCGCCGAGCCGCTCTGCCTGGTCAGCGTCGACGCCGACCGGGACGCCCTGGCCCGGACCAGGCTGCTGCCGCCCGCCGCCCCCTACGAGGAGCACGACGGCGAAGGCGTCTACGCGGACTCCGAACAGGACGAGGCCCTGGTCCGGCTGCGCCAGCTCGACGCCGCCGTCACCCCCGACCCGTACGCCCGGGCCGGCGTCGAGCCCGCCGCCCTGGCGGGCGCCGCGGTGCCCGCGGCGCCGGACCTCTCGGCGAACGAGTTCGCGCAGCTGGTCCGCGAGCTGCTCACCCGGGGCGGGCTGGCCCAGTGGAGCGTGCGGCTGCGCGGCCCGGCCGGACTGGTCGCCACCGGGGAGGGCCCGCCGGGCAGCGCGCTGCCCGGGCGCTGGGTGGTCTGGGCCTCCCGGGGCGAGGAGCCGGTGGCGGAGGAGGAGATCCGGACACTGGCGGAGGCCGTCCGGGAGGAGGCCGCCGAACGGGGCCTGCGGTTGACCACCGGCCGGTTCACCGAGGCCGCCCTCGACCTCACCGGCGAGGACGGCCACCAGCACATCCACCTGGTCGACGGCGACGGCGTCCGCGAGCTCGCCCACAGCCATCTGGGCCAGTCCCTCGCCGCCGGCCTCTGAGCAGGTCCGGCACGAGGGCCACCCGCGCAGCCCCGGCAGCCGGTCCGCGGCGGTCACCCCGACGGCCCGTTCGGCGGGCGCGGCGGCGGGGGCGGCCTGAGGCTGGGGGCGCGGGGTCCGGTGCGGCCGGGGCCCGGCCGGGTGGCGGCGTCGCGGAAAGCGGCCCGCACGGGCGCCCGGCACCGGTCGGTGCTCGGCCCGGTGACGGGCGGGACACGGGGGAGGCGGGATGGGCAGACCGCCCGGTACGGGGGAGGTTCGGTGACCGCGATCCTGGTCGCCCTCGGGGCGTTCCTGATGACGCTGGTCGGCGGGTACGTCGCCCAGCACACCGGAGACCGGCGCCACCTGGTGCTCGGCTTCGCCGCCGGGCTGATGCTCGGCGTGGTCGCGTTCGACCTGCTGCCGGAGGCGCTGCACCAGGCGCCCGACGAGATCCACGGGGTCCCGCAGGCGCTGCTGATGTTCGCGGCCGGGTTCCTGGCCATCCACATCGTGGAGCGGGCGGTCGCCATCCACCGCGGGCACGAGGACGAGTACGCCGAACACACCCACGGCCACCAGCCCGCCCACGGCCATGCGCACGGCCACGTCCACGAGCGGCGGGACGGGCAGCAGGGCATCGGCCTGACGGCCGCCCTGGCGCTGGTCGGCCACAGCGTGATGGACGGCTTCGCGATCGGCGCGGCCTTCCAGGCCGGCGGCACGGTCGGCACGGTGGTCGCCATCGCCGTGGTCGCCCACGACTTCGCCGACGGCTTCAACACCTACACGATCACCCGGCTGTACGGGAACGACCGGCGGCGGGCGCTGACCCTGCTGGCGGCGGACGCGCTCGCCCCGGTGACCGGCGCCGGGATCACCCTGCTGTTCACCATCCCCGAGCACCTGCTCGGGCTCTACCTCGGGTTCTTCGCCGGCTTCCTGCTCTACCTGGCGACCTCCGACATCCTCCCCGAGGCGCACAGCCCGCACCCCTCGCGCACCACCCTGCTCTGCACGCTCGCCGGGGTGGGCTTCATGTGGCTGGTGATCGGCTTCGCCGGCTAGGGCCCGTCTTTCGGATCACGTCGGATCAGCGCATTGCGCCGGCCGGGCCGAGGGGCCGTCCGTCGATCAGGCCCCGCCGAGCACCGCCCACCGCGCGCGCATCGCGGCCAGCGCCTCGGTGATCGCCGGACGGCGCGAGGCCTGGGTGCGCCAGAGCGCGAACACCCGCCGGGTGGGCTCCGGCACCACCGGCCGGGCCACCACCCCGGGCGGGAGCGCGCCCCGGCCCAGCCGCGGCACCAGGCCCACCCCCAGGCCGGCCTCGATCAGCGCGATCTGGGTCTCGAACTCGCCCACCTGGTAGAGCACATCGGGCTCCTCGCCGGCCTCGCGCATCGTCCGGACCAGCCAGTCGTGGCAGATGTTGCCCGGCGGGACGCTGATCCAGCGCTGACCGCAGAGCCGCCCGACCGGTACCGCGGCGAGCGCGGCCAGCGGGTGCTCGGCGCGCAGCAGCAGGTCCACCGGATCCTCGCCGAGGTCGCTCCGGGACAGCCCCTCCTGCACCGGCAGCGGGACGGTCGGCCAGTCCTGGACCAGCGCCAGGTCCACCTCGCCCCGGGCCACCAGCTCGGCCGCCGGGTACGGGTCGCTCTCCAGCAGCCGGACGTCCAGCTCCGGGCAGCGCACCCGCAGGTCGGCCAGCACGCCCGGCAGCAGTCCGCGCGCGCCGGTGGCGAAGGCGGCCACCAGCAGCCGTCCGACCGCCTGGCCGCGCTGCTCCTCCAGCCGCACCTCGGCCTGCTCGACCAGCCCGAGCACCGCCTGCGCGGTGGCGGCCAGTTCGCGTGCCGCGTCGGTCAGCGCCACCCCGCGGCCCTGGCGCTCCAGCAGCACCGTCCGGGTCTCGCGCTCCAGTTTGGCGATCTGCTGGGAGACCGCCGACGGCGTGAAACCGAGCGAGGCCGCCGCCCCGCCGACCGAACCGTGCACGGCCACCGCGTGCAGCGCCCGCAGGCGCCCCAGATCCATCATGCAGCAATGCTAAACCGTGGAGTTCAGAACTCATCGCTGGTGCTACACGGTCGGCTGCGGCCATGCTCGGGGCATGACCGCAGCACCCGCCGCCCCGAGCGGCACCATGAGTCCGCGTCACATCGCCCTGGCCGTCCTGGTGGCGGCCGTCTGGGGCCTCAACTTCGTCCTCATCCACGTCGGACTGCAGAACTTCCCGCCGCTGCTGTTCTGCGCCCTGCGGTTCGCGGTCGTCGCCGTCCCCGCGGTCTTCTTCGTCGGCCCGCCCAGGGTCGCCTGGCGGTGGGTGCTCGCGGTCGGCGCGGTGCTCGGGGTGGTCAAGTTCGGTCTGCTCTTCCTCGGCATGCACGCCGGGATGCCGGCCGGTCTCTCCTCCCTGGTGCTGCAGGGCCAGGCCGTCTTCACCGCACTGTTCGCCGCCGTCCTGCTGCGCGAGCGCCCCGGCGGCCGACGGCTCGCCGGCCTGGCGATCGCCTTCGCCGGGATCGGACTGAGCGCGGTGGACCACGGCCTCGGCGGCCCGCTCGGCGGGTTCGTCCTGGTCGTCCTCGCCGCCGTGGCCTGGGGGCTGTCCAACGTGCTGACCCGCCGGGCCGCGCCGCCCGACGCGCTGCGCTGGATGGTCTGGGTCAGCGCCGTCCCGCCGCTGCCGCTGCTCGGGCTCTCGCTGCTGGTCGAGGGGCCGGCCGCCGACCTGGCGGCCCTGCGCGCCCTCACTCCGGCGGGCCTGGGCGCGATCGCCTACGTCGGGCTGGTCTCCACCCTGTTCGGCTTCGTGGCCTGGAGCCACCTGCTGCGCCGCTACGACGCCACCGCCGTGGCGCCCTACTCGCTGCTGGTCCCGGTCTTCGGGATGTCCTCGGCCTGGCTGCTGCTCGGCGAGCGGTTCGGCCTGCCTGCCGCCGTCGCCGCGCTGCTGGTGGTGGTCGGGATCGGGATCACCGCGCTGCGCCCGGGGGCGCTGTCCGGCGCGGCGGCCTGGCGGCCCCGTAGGCGGCCTCGGCGGACCGCAGCACTCGCAGCAGCACGTCCTGGTCGGCCGGGCTGACCTGGCCGAAGTACTCCTGGGCGACCTCGTGCCGGACCTGCCCGATCCGCTCCACCGCCGAGCGCCCGGCCTCGGTCAGCACGATCCGGACGGCCCGCCGGTCGGCCGGATCCGGGGTCCGCTCGACCAGGCCCGCCTCCTCCAGGGCGTCGACCACGGTGGTGGCCGAGCGGGGGGCGATGTGCAGCCGGTCGGCGAGGTCGCTCAGCCGCATCGCCCGGCCCGGGAGCTCGCAGCCGGGCGCGTGCGCGAGGGCGCGCAGGGCGCGGCCCTGGCCGGGGGTGATGCCGTAGGGCTCCAGCCGCTCGCCGGTGCGGCGCCGGATCCGCTTGATCGCCCGGGTCATCGCGTCGGCGAGCTCGGCCGTGGTGTCCTGGGGCGCGGCCGAGGGCGACCCGGGTGAATCCGAGGGAACAACGGGGCCGGAGGGGGAGGAGCCCGCCGCGTCGTCGGTCGGCGTGGTGGTCATGGGCGGCTCTCCTCGGCAGGCGTTCGACCAAGGGTATCGGCCGGTCCGGCGGCCGGGGCGGGGCCCGGGGCCGGGCCCCGCCGAGGGGGCGGGATCGGGTGCGTCGCGGGGCCGGGAACGGGTGCGTCGCGGGCCTCCGGCAGCGCCGGGCCGAAACTTGTTGAGCCAGGCTCACTATCCGGGTAGCGTAGATCCAAGTGAGGGTGCCCTAAGCCCTCCCTGGATCCTGGAGGGCCCGTGCCCCGCTCAGAAGCCCGCGTCGCCACCGACCGTTCCGCCCGCTACGCCAAGCAGCTCGCCGCCCACATGGGCCGCAAGATCGAGGCCGACTGGTCCGAGGAGACCGGCCGCGGCACCCTGGTCTTCGGCGCCGGTACCGCCACCCTGGAGGCCGCCCCCGACGCGCTGCTGCTCGCCGTCGAGGGGGAGACGGAGAACCTGCCCGGCCTGGAGGACGTGGTCGGCCGCCACCTGGTCCGCTTCGGCGCCCGCGACGAACTGGTCGTCGAGTGGCGGCGCGACAACGGCGAGCCCGGCCTGGTGCACCGCAACGAGGAGCCCGCCGAAGGCTAGGCCCGGTCCGACGGGCTGTCGGGCGCGCTCCGGGGCCGCCCGTGCGGCAGCCACCGGACGAGGGCCCAGAGCACCAGGGCGCCCAGGCACCAGCTGGCCACCACGTCCAGCAGCCAGTGGTAGTCGCTCCAGACCAGCCCCAGCCCCACGCCGGCGGCGAGCAGCGCGGCGGCCGCGTCCAGCCGCCACCGGGCGCGGGCGCCGAGGGTGCGGCCCACCAGCAGTGCGGCGACGCCGTACGACAGGGTCGCGGTCGCGGTGTGCCCCGACGGGTACCAGCCCCACTGGTCCGGGGCCAGCGGCACCCCGAACGGCCCGGGCCGCGCGAACCAGGCCTTCGCCGGCACCACCAGCAGCGGGATCAGCCCCGCGGTGAGCACCGCCACCGCCACCGGCGACCACCAGCGCCGCACCCCCGCCCGGTACGACCGCCAGGCGGCCAGCGCGCCGCCGGCCAGCAGCACCGGGATGGCGGGGACGGAACCGCCGAGGTCCGACAGCGCCGCGCCGAGGTGGTTGAGCAGGGTGCTGTGCAGGCCGTGCCGGCCCTCCCGGACGGCGTGCCGGGTCCAGCGGTCCACACCGAGCAGCGGACCGTCCACGGCCACCTGCCAGGACACCGCCACCAGCACCGCGACCAGCAGGAGCGGCAGCGCTGGCGAGGCCGCGAACCGGCCGACAACGCGAGGTAGCCGCCCCGGAGCAGGGGGGAGAGCTCCGGGGCGGCTGTGATGATCGCCGTTCCGTGCGCCCCGGGGGGTGTGGGTCGGACGGTCGGTCGATCGGCCTTCGGTGTGTGCCGCCGCTCTCGCAGGGGCCTGGTTGTCCTCGCGGCCGCCGTGCGGACCCGCCGGTGGGGGCGGTGCCACGGACGGATCCGCCAATGGCTGGGGCTCGCTGTCCATCTGTCATGACACTACGTCAACGGCTTTGCCGCACCGAGCGGCTTCAGCGATTCCGCACAGCATCTTCACCGCCCGGCGGACGCCCTCCCCGGCGGCCCGCACACACGGCCGACCGGGCCCGCGCACAACCGAACGGCCCGTGGGGACCAAGGTCCCCACGGGCCGTTCAGCGCTGTCCGGACATCCCTCCGGCGGGTGTGTCGCCCTTCGGGCGCCGTCGGATCAGACGGCGGCGAAGGCGTTCTCCAGGATGTCGAGGCCCTCGTTCAGGAGGTGCTCCGGCATGACCAGCGGGGGCAGGAAGCGCAGCACGTTGCCGTAGGTGCCGGCGGTCAGCACCACCAGGCCCTCGGCGTGGCAGGCCTTGGCGATGGCCGCGGTGGCCTCCGCGTTCGGCTCCTTGCCGCCGGCCTTGACCAGCTCGACGGCGATCATGGCGCCGCGGCCGCGGACCTCGCCGATGCGCACCGAGTCGTTGTCGGCGAACTTCTCCTGCAGCGCCCGCAGGCGGCCCAGCATGATCTCGCCGATCCGCTGTGCCTTGCCGTTGAGGTCCTGCTCCTTCATGGTCTCGATGGCGCCCAGCGCGGCCGCACAGGCCACCGGGTTGCCGCCGTAGGTGCCGCCCAGGCCGCCCGCGTGCGCGGCGTCCATGATCTCGGCGCGACCGGTCACCGCGGCCAGCGGCAGACCGCCGGCGATGCCCTTGGCGGTGGTGATCAGGTCCGGCACGACGCCCTCGTCGTCACAGGCGAACCACTGGCCGGTGCGGCAGAAGCCGGTCTGGATCTCGTCCGCGACGAACACGATGCCGTTGGCCTTCGCGTACTCCACGATCGCCGGCAGGAAGCCCTTGGCCGGCTCGATGAAGCCGCCCTCGCCCTGGATCGGCTCGATGATGATCGCGGCGACGTTCTCGGCGCCGATCTGCTTGTTGATGATGTCGATCGCCTGCGCGGCGGCCTCGGCGGCGCAGTTCTCCGCACCGGTCAGCCAGCGGTACGGGTACGCGACCGGCACGCGGTGGATGTCCGGGGCGAACGGACCGAAGCCCTGCTTGTACGGCATGTTCTTCGCCGTCAGGCCCATGGTGAGGTTGGTGCGGCCGTGGTAGCCGTGGTCGAAGACCACGACGGCGGTGCGCTTGGTGTAGGCGCGGGCGATCTTCACCGCGTTCTCGACGGCCTCGGCACCGGAGTTGAACAGCGCGGTGCGCTTGTCGTGGTCGCCCGGGGTCAGCTCGTTGAGCTGCTCGGCCACGGCCACGTAACCCTCGTACGGGGTCACCATGAAGCAGGTGTGGGTGAAGGCGGCCAGCTGCTCGGTCGCCTTGGCCACCACGGCCTCGGCGCTGTTGCCGACGTTGGTCACGGCGATGCCGGAACCGAAGTCGATCAGCGAGTTGCCGTCCACGTCCTCCAGCACGCCGCCGTTGGCGCGGGACACGTACACCGGCAGGGTGGTGCCGACGCCGGCCGCCACCGCACCCAGCTTGCGGGCCTGCAGCTCCTGCGACTTCGGACCGGGGATCGCGGTGACCAGGCGGCGCTCCTGCGGGAGCGGCGTTGCGGCGCTCATGGGGTTTCTCCAGACTCTTCGGCTCGGTGCTTCGCAGGCTACGGCCGCCCTCCCCGGCCGGGCATGCGCCACTCGGTAGCACTGGGCCGTCCGACTTGTCCGGGGCGGCCAGCGCAGGTGATGCGACTACCCGCAGGCTCCGCTCCACTACATTGAGCGCGGGCGTGTCGCCGGTGCGGCGGCATGGGTATGGCGGGACCGACGACGGTCGGGCCGGGCGGGCGAGGGAGCGGGGCCGTACATGGGACTGGACGGGGCACGGGAACACGGCGAGCGGACCACCGCCACACCCCCTACAACCATGCCCCACCAACTTCCCCGGCACCCTGCCGGACCGGGCGCCGCCCCCGCCTTCGACCTCCCCGCCTGGGTCGCCGCCCCCCGCCCGGACGCGGCTCCCGGGGTCTACCGCCAGGGCTACCGGCAGATCGACCCCGACCGCGCCGAGGACGCCAAGGTCCCCACCTGGCCCCTCCTCCTGCGCGCGGGGCTGAACGCGGTGGTGGGGTGGTTCGCCTTTCTCTACGGCACTCAGTTGGTGCTGCGCCTGATCGTCCTGACGGTGTGGGTGGACCACCCGTCCAATACTGCGGTAACGGTGGTGGGGCTTTCGGTCAATGCGCTCGTGGCCATCGTCGTGGTCAAGGTCTTCGGTCGGATGGGCCGCTGGACCGAGGTGTGGCGGCGGTTCGCGGCGCCGCTGCTCTCGCGCACCGTGACCCAGGCGGAGCCCACCGAGCAGGGCGGGGTGGCGGAGACTGCGCGGCCGACCGACCCCTGGGGGGCGTTGCGGCGGGGTGGGGCGGCCGTGGCGGCGGGGCGGCTGGACGCGGAGGCGGTCGGGGACGTCGACTACGTGCGGATCCAGCAGGCCTGGGAGTCGGCGCAGGCGGACCAGGTGTTCGTGCCGGCGTTCGTGGAGCAGGTGACGGCGCGCGGGGCGGCGGCCTTCGCGCACCCCTCGGAGGTGCGGGAGCTGCCCGGACGGGCGGACCGGCACGACCTGCTGCTGCGCCAGGTGCGCCTCGGCACCACGCAGGACGTGCCGAAGAACCCGCTGACGCACCGCGCCGCCGGCTTCGCGCTGGACCCGGCCCTGCTGGGCACCTCGCTGCTGGCGGTCGGCCCGGCCGGGACGGGCAAGTCCGCCCGGCTGGCCCGCCCGGTGGCCGAGGCGCTCTGCCTGCAGGCGCTGGCCGGGACGGCGTGCGCGGTGGTGATCGGGGCGGCGGACGCCGACCTCGGCCCGGACGCCTGGTACGACGTGGTGATCACCCCCGGGGACACCCGCTCGGCGTACGGCCTTGACCTGTACGGAGCGGCACAGGACCCGGACGAGGCGGCCGCCCGGCTGGCCGAGGCGCTGCTGCCGGACGAGCTGACGGCCCGCGCGGAGAGCGCCCGGACGGCGCTCCAGCAGGTGGTCGGGCCGTTCCACGCCGCCAACGGCCGCTACCCGGGGGTGCGCGAGCTGCGGGCGCTGCTCGGCGGCGAACCGGAGGCCCTGGAGGCGCTGGTGAAGGCGCTGCGCGCGGCGGGCCGGCTGAGCGCGTACGAGCGGGACCTGGACCACCGCGACCGCCAGCGCGGCCGGGCGGACGACCCGGGGGCGCTGCTGGCCGACCGGCTGGCGCTGCTGGACCGCCCAGCCTTCGAGGGGGCGTTCGCGACCGACGGCACGGGCCGCCCGCCGTTCGCGATGCGGGTGCTGGACCACCCGCTGCGGGTCCGGGTGAAGCTGCCCGAGCGCAGCCACCCGGAGGCCGCGCGGATGCTGTCGCGCCTGGTGGTGGGCCAGTTCGTGCAGGCGGCGGCGGCCCGCGAGGACCGCTCGCTGTTCGCCGGCCTGGTGGTGGACGACGCCTCGGCGGCGCTGGACCCCCACATCGTCCGAGGGCTGCAGCGGATGCGCGGGGCCCACGCGGGCGCCGTCCTGCTGCTGCGCACCCTGGTGGACCTGCCGGAGGCGCTGCGGGCACCGCTGTTCGGCGCGGTCGGCTGCCGGATGGCCTTCCCCGGGATCGCACCGTGGGACGGGCGGCTGTTCTCCGAGGCCTGGGGCACCCACCTGGTCAGCGAGACGGCCGTGACGCACGCCCCGGACACCTCGGGCGGCATCCTGCGCCGGGCCGGGCGGCTCGGCCGCAAGGCGCTCTCCGGCACCACGGCGCAGACCGAGTCCGTGACCACCCGCGAGGTGGAGCGACTGCGCTGGTCGTCCTCGGACCTGGCGCACGCGCTGCCGGCCGGGCACGCGGTGGTGTCGCTGACGGCGGTCTCCGGCGAGCAGGTGCCGCCGCTCCTGGTGGACCTGCGCGAGGAGCGGCCCGCGCAGGCGTAGCGACGGCCCGCGCGAGGGCAACGGACGACCTGGACGCGCCCTATCGCCGCCGAGGTGGATTCGGCAGTGCCCGTTGTCCGGAGCGTCCATAATGAAAGGGAGAGACCCTCACCACCCCCTCAGCCCTCTCCTCGCCCGGCCGCAATGGCGCGGCCAGGTCGTTTCCCCCCGAAGGTGCCATGCCTCCCACACTCGCCTCCGTCGTCCGCAACACCTCGCTCCATCTGACGGTCCTCGCCGGCGCGGACCACCTGGAGCGGCCGGTCCGCTGGGTGCACACCAGCGAGCTGGACGACCCGACGCCGTTCCTCGAGGGCGGCGAGCTGCTGCTCACCACCGGCATCAAGCTGGGCCGCACCGCCGCCCGGCTCCAGGCGTACGTGCACCGGCTGGCCGACGCGGGCGTGGTGGGGCTGGGCCTCGGCGTCGGCCTCTCGCACACCGAGGTGCCGCAGCCGCTGGTGGACGCGGCCGCCCAGCGCGGGCTGCCGCTGCTGCGGGTGCCGGAGCCGACGCCGTTCATCGCGATCAGCAAGGTGGTCTCCGCGGCGCTCGCCGCGGAGCAGTACGAGGCGGTGACCACCAGCTTCGAGGCGCAGGAGGAGCTGACCCGGGCGGCGCTCGGCAAGGACGGCACCACCGCCGTGGTCCGCCGGCTGGCGGCCCGGCTGGGAGGCTGGGCGGCGCTGTACGACGGCTCCGGCGCGCTCTCCGTGGTGGCCCCGGACTGGGCGGCCCGCCGGGCCGGCCGGCTCGCCGCCGAGGTGGACCGGCTGCGCCGCCGCCCGGCACCGTCGAGCGCCGCGCTGCAGGGCCGTTCGCCGGGGATAGACACCGCGGACGAGGACTACGTGGTGGTCCAGTCGCTGGGCGCGGACCGGCGGGCCCGGGGCTTCCTCGCGGTCGGCACCGAGGACCGGATCACCCCAACCGAGCGGTACGTGCTGAACGCGGCGGTGGCGCTGCTGACCCTCACCCTGGAGCGCTCGCGCGAGCTGCGCCAGGCCGAGGAGCGGATGGGCGCGGCGCTGCTGCGGATGGTGCTGGCCGGCGAGGTGGCGACCGCCCGGCTGGTGGCGGCCGGACTGTTCGGCGGTCTGCCCGAGGGCACCATACGGGTCCTGGTGGCCGGGGCCGGCCAGGGCGTGGACGCCGCCGAGTCGCTCGGCGAGCTGGGCGACCGGGCCGAGCAGGCCGGTGCCCGGGTCGGCGAGAAGCTGCTGGTGGCCCGCGAGGAGGGGGCCCACGGGCCGCGGCTGATGGTGCTGGCGCTGGACAACGGCGCCGTGCACCGGGCCTGCCTCGGCGCGGTGGAGGAGCACGAGGGCCTCTCGCTGGGCGTCTCGGCGCCGGCCGCGCTGGAGGAGTCGGGCACCGCCTACGCCCAGGCCGAGCGGGCGCTCGCGGTGGCCCTGCGCGGCGGCCGCCGCTCGGTGGACCACGAGGAGGTCGGCGCGGGTTCGCTGCTGCCGCTGCTCGGGGAGGAGGCCGTGACGGCCTTCGCGGAGGGGCTGCTGCGCCCGCTGCGGGAGCACGACCGCACCGCGCGCGGCGATCTGGTGGCCTCGCTGCGGGCCTGGCTGTCCAGGCACGGGCAGTGGGACGCGGCCGCCGCCGACCTGGGCGTGCACCGGCACACCCTGCGCTACCGGATGCGGCGGGTCGAGGAGCTGCTCGGGCGGTCCCTGGACGACACGGACGTCCGGATGGAGCTCTGGCTGGCGCTGCGCTCCGGCGAGGAGTAGCGCCCCGGGGCCGGACCGGGCCTGGACGGGATGGAGTGACGGCGAGGGCGAACGCTACTTCGCGGCCAATCCGGTCGGCGCGCCGCCGCCCCTACCCTCGGGTTCAGGCTCCCACGGTCGTGGGGCCGTGAGACGACGAGGAGAGGGCCGGTACCACCGTGACCACCACGTACGAGTTCTGGCTGGCCGGCCGCCGGGCGAGCGGCGACGCCGACTTCGAGGTGCACAACAGCTGGGACGGCCGTCTGGTCGGCAGGGTCAGCGTTCCGACCGAGGCCCAGGTCGAGGAGGCGCTGGACGCCGCCGTCGCCGCCCTGCCGGTGTTCGCCGCGACCCCCGCGCACGTGCGCGCCGCCGCGCTGGACCACGTGGCCAAGCGGCTGGCCGAGCGCACCGAGGAGATCGCCCAGCTGATCACCGCCGAGAACGGCAAGCCGATCAAGTGGGCCCGCGGCGAGGTCGGCCGTGCCGTCTCCGTCTTCCGCTGGGCGGCCGAGGAGTCCCGCCGCACCAACGGCGAGACCATGCGGCTGGACACCGACCCGGGCGGCGTGGGCCGCTTCGCGGTGGTGCGCAGGTTCCCGCGCGGCGTGGTGCTGGGCATCGCCCCGTTCAACTTCCCGCTGAACCTGGTCGCCCACAAGGTCGCCCCGGCGATCGCGGTCGGCGCCCCGATCATCCTCAAGCCGGCCCCGGCCACCCCGCTCTCCGCGATGGTGCTGGGCGAGATCCTGGCCGAGACCGACCTGCCGGCCGGCTCCTGGAGCGTCCTGCCGGTGCCGAACGACCGGATGCCCGCCCTGGTGCAGGACCCGCGCCTGCCGGTGATCTCCTTCACCGGTTCGGACAAGGTCGGCTACCAGATCATGGACTCGGTGCCGCGCAAGCACACCACCCTGGAGCTCGGCGGCAACGCCGCCGCCGTGGTGCTCGCCGACTGGTCCTCCGAGGCCGACCTGGACTGGGCCGCCACCCGGATCGCGATGTTCGCCAACTACCAGGGCGGCCAGTCCTGCATCTCGGTGCAGCGCGTGATCGCCGACGCGTCCGTCTACGACGCGCTGGTGGAGAAGGTCGTGGCCAAGGTGCGGGCGCAGGTCACCGGCGACCCCAACGACGACGCCACCGACGTCGGCCCGCTGGTCGACGAGAACGCCGCCAGGCGGGTGGAGTCCTGGGTGGAGGACGCGGTCGCCAAGGGCGCCAAGGTGCTCACCGGCGGCACCCGCGAGGGCGCGACCTACGCCCCGACCGTGCTGGCCGAGCTGCCCGCCGACGCGATCCTGGCCAAGGCCGAGGTGTTCGGCCCGGTCCTGTCGCTGCACCGGGTGGACGGCACCGACGAGGCCTTCGCCGCGGTCAACGACTCCGCCTTCGGCCTGCAGGTCGGCGTGTTCACCCGCGACCTGCAGACCGCCTTCCGGGCCCACCGGGAGCTGGAGGTCGGCGGCGTGATCATCGGTGACGCGCCGTCCTACCGCGCCGACCAGATGCCGTACGGCGGCGTCAAGGACTCCGGCGTCGGCCGCGAGGGCGTCAAGTACGCGATGGACGACTACACCGTCGAGAAGGTCCTGGTCCTCACCGGCCTCGACCTCTGACGGACACGTCCGAAGGGCCCGGCACCGCGGTACGCGGTGGTGCCGGGCCCTTCGGCGTTCCCCGCAGGGTCTCAGTCGTGCCCGGCGGCCGCCGCGACCGCCTCCGCCACCGCGGCGTCGCCGGCGACCAGTTCCAGGGTCTGCCCGGCCGTGCCGGGTTCGTGGAGCAGCGCGGCCAGCACCTCGGCCACGTCGGCCCGGGGGATCCGGCCGCGCCCGACCGAGGGGGCGAGCCGGACCAGGCCGGTGGCCGGGCCGTCGGTGAGGGCGCCGGGCCGCAGCACCGTCCAGTCCAGCGCGGTACGGGCCCGCACCGCGTCGTCGGCCGCGCCCTTGGCCCGCAGATACGTCTCGAAGACGGGGTCGGCGGGGTACACCGCCTCGGCGTCGGCGCCCATCGAGGAGACGATCAGGTAGCGCCGCACCCCGGCCAGTTCGGCCGCGTCGGCGAGCAGGACGGCGCCGTCGCGGTCGACGGTGTTCTTGCGCGCCGCGCTGCTGCCCGGTCCGGCTCCGGCCGCGAAGACCACCGCGTCGGCGCCGGCGAGCAGCCGGGCGAGTTCGGCGGCGGTGGCGGCCTCCAGGTCGAGCAGCAGCGGCTCGGCCCCGGCGTCCGCCAGGTCGGCGGCCTGTTCGGCGCGGCGGATGATCCCGGCGGGCCGGTCGCCCCGGTCGGCGAGCAGCCGCTCCAGCCGGAGCGCGATCTGTCCGTGGCCCCCTGCGATGACGGTACGCATGGCTCCGACCGTAGCCGCGGTGGCGCCCGGCGTCCTGTGGAAGCGGTCGGCAGGACACAATGGGGCCCATGACTTCGCTCGCCCACCCGCAGCTCGGCTTCACCCCCGTGGTGAAGGACCCTTCGGCCCCCCGGGAGCTGGTGATCCTCGGTTCGACCGGTTCGATCGGCACCCAGGCCATCGACGTGGTGCGCCGCAACCCGGACCGGTTCCGGGTGGTCGCCGTGTCGGCGGCCGGCGGCCGGGTGGACCTGCTGGCCGAGCAGGCGCTGGAGCTGGGCGTGCACACCGTGGCGGTCGCGGACCCGGCCGCCGAGCCGGCGCTGCGCGAGGCGCTGGCCGCGAAGGCCGCCGGCCGTCCGCTGCCCGCCGTGCTGGCCGGTCCGCACGCGGCGACCGAGCTGGCCGCGCTGGAGTGCCACTCGGTGCTGAACGGCATCACCGGCTCGATCGGCCTGGCGCCGACGCTGGCCGCGCTGAAGGCCGGCCGGGTGCTGGTGCTGGCCAACAAGGAGTCGCTGATCGTCGGCGGCCCGCTGGTGAAGGCGGTGGCCCGGCCCGGTCAGATCGTGCCGGTGGACTCCGAGCACGCCGCGCTGTTCCAGGCGCTGGCCGGCGGGACCCGCGGCGAGGTCCGCAAGCTGGTGGTCACCGCCAGCGGCGGGCCGTTCCGCACCCGGAACCGGGAGCAGCTGGCCGGGGTCACCCCCTCGGACGCGCTGGCGCACCCGACCTGGGCGATGGGCCCGGTGGTGACGATCAACTCGGCAACGCTGGTGAACAAGGGCCTGGAGGTCATCGAGGCGCACCTGCTGTACGACGTGCCGTTCGACCGGATCGAGGTCGTGGTCCATCCGCAGTCGGTGGTGCACTCGATGGTGGAGTTCACCGACGGTTCGACCCTGGCGCAGGCCAGCCCGCCGGACATGCGGATGCCGATCGCACTGGGCCTGGGCTGGCCGGAGCGGGTCCCGGACGCGGCGCCGGCCTGCGACTGGACCAAGGCCGCCACCTGGGAGTTCTTCCCGCTGGACAACGAGGCCTTCCCCGCGGTGGAGCTGGCCCGCGAGGTGGGCTCGCTGGGCGGGACGGTTCCGGCGGTCTTCAACGCGGCCAACGAGGAGTGCGTGGAGGCCTTCCTGAAGGGGCACCTCGCCTTCACCGCGATCGTGGACACTGTTGCCAAGGTCGTGGCCGAGCACGGACAGTACGGGGGCGGGCGGGCCGGCGCGGGAACCTCCCTGACGGTCGAGGACGTCCTGCACGCGGAGGACTGGGCCCGCGCCCGGGCCCGCGAGCTGGCGGCGGGCTGACGGCTCCGGCCGCGGTAAGACAAGAAGACGAGCAGAGTGGCATGACGGAGGACCAGCGGTGGCAACGGTTTTGACGGTGGTCGGCATCCTGGTCTTCGCGGTCGGGCTGCTGATCTCGATCGCCTGGCACGAGCTCGGCCACCTTTCCACGGCCAAGCTGTTCGGCATCAGGGTGCCGCAGTACATGGTCGGGTTCGGCCCGACCGTCTGGTCCCGCCGCAAGGGCGAGACCGAGTACGGCATCAAGGCGATCCCGCTGGGCGGGTACATCCGGATGATCGGGATGTTCCCGCCCGGTGAGGACGGGCGGATCACCAAGCGGAGCAGCTCGCCCTGGCGCACCATGATCGAGGACGCCCGGGAGGCCTCCTACGAGGAGCTCCAGGACGGCGACGACGACCGGCTCTTCTACACCCGCAAGCCGTGGAAGCGCGTCATCGTGATGTTCGCCGGCCCGTTCATGAACCTGGTCCTGGCCTTCGGGCTGTTCCTGACGGTGATGATGGGCTTCGGCGTCTCGATGGCGGTGCCGACCATCGGCACCGTCTCGCAGTGCATCGTCAAGGCCGGCCAGCCGACCGACAGCTGCCCGGCGGACGCGCCGCAGACCCCGGCGGCCAAGGCCGGGCTGAAGCCCGGCGACAAGGTGGTCTCCTTCGACGGCGACCGGATCCACGGCTACGAGCAGCTCCAGGCGGACATCCGCAGGTCGGCGGGGAAGACCGTGCCGATCGTGGTCCAGCGCGACGGGCAGCAGCTCACCCTGAACCCGACCATCGCCGTCAACGACGTCCAGAAGTACGGCGACAACGGCATCCCGCTCAAGGGCCAGACCGTGCAGGCCGGCTTCCTCGGCTTCACGCCGACCAGCGGTGTCGTCCAGTTGGGCTTCGGGCAATCCCTCGACCGGATGTACGACATGGCGGAGGGCGGCGTGAAGTCGCTGATCGCCCTGCCGGGCAAGATCCCCGGGCTGTGGCACTCGGTGGTGGACGGCACCCCGCGCGACGCGGACTCGCCGATCGGCATGGTCGGCGCGGCCCGGGTGAGCGGCGAGGTGTTCTCGCTCGACATCCCCGGCAGCCAGCGGATCGCGACCTTCGTGAACCTGCTGGCGGGGATCAACCTGTCGCTCTTCCTGTTCAACATGCTGCCGCTGCTGCCGCTGGACGGCGGCCACATCGCGGGGGCCGTCTGGGAGGGCGTCCGACGCCGCTTCGCACAGCTGTTCAAGCGGCCCGACCCGGGCCCGTTCGACGTGGCCCGGTTGATGCCGCTGGCCTACGTGGTGGCCAGTGTCTTCATCGGATTCACCCTGCTCGTGCTGGTCGCGGACCTGGTGAACCCCGTCAAGATCAGCTAGGTCCTGTCCGGCCGATCCTGCCGGGCGCACGCCCAGCCGGGCGCCCAACGCCGCGCGCTGATCCGCCGAGACCGACCGGACAGGACCTGGTCGGACGGGTATGGCTGGTGTGCCCGGGGCCACCACCGTGCCGTACCGTTGGTGGCCGGGCGCGCGTTCGTCGATGCGCCCGGCCCCGGCCGTTGTCAACGGGCCGGATCGACCGACACCTCAACCCCGGGGAACCCTGCGCACATGACCGCGATCTCGCTCGGTATTCCGTCCCTGCCGCTCAAGCCGCTCGCCAAGCGCCGTTTCTCCCGGCAGATCATGGTCGGCAACGTGCCGGTCGGCGGCGACGCG
>NZ_JBICZP010000036.1:0-12422 GCF_043202015.1 Kitasatospora sp. NPDC048239
ATCCGCCGCGCCACCACAACCACCACCCGCACCACCACCGCCCTCCAAGACCACCTCGCCACCCTCGACGACACCACCCGCCAAACCCACCTCCTCGAACTGGTACGCACCCAGGTCGCCGCGGTGCTGGGCTTCGCCGGGGCGGGCGCGGTCAACGCCGACCGCCTCTTCCAGGAACTCGGCTTCGACTCCCTCACCGCACTCGAACTGCGCAACCAGCTCAACGGCACCACCGGCCTCCAGCTCCCGGCCACCCTGATCTTCGACTACCCCACCCCCACCGCCCTGGCCCGCTTCCTCGCCGGGGAGCTCCTCGGCTCGAAGACCGCCGCCACCACCGTGCGCACCACCGCCGTCGACGACGACCCGATCGCCATCGTCGGCATGGCCTGCCGCTACCCCGGCGGAGTCGCCTCCCCCGAGGACCTCTGGCAACTCGTCGCCGACGGCCGGGACGGCATCTCCACCTTCCCCGTCGACCGCGGCTGGGACCTCGACGGCCTCTTCGACGACGACCCGGAGCACTCCGGCACCTCGTACTGCCGCCACGCCGGGTTCCTGCACGACGCCGGCCGGTTCGACGCGGGCTTCTTCGGCATCTCGCCGCGCGAGGCCACCGCGACCGACCCGCAGCAGCGCCTGCTGCTGGAGACCTCCTGGGAGGCCGTGGAGCGGGCCGGCATCGACCCGCTCAGCCTCCGGGGCAGCCGAACCGGTGTGTTCGCGGGCACGATGTACCACGACTACGCGCCGCCGCTGGCCGCCGTTCCGGGTGAGCTGGAGGGCATGGTCGGTACGGGCAGCGCGGGCAGCGTCGCCTCCGGCCGCATCTCCTACACGCTCGGCCTGGAGGGCCCGGCGGTCACCGTGGACACCGCCTGCTCCTCCTCGCTGGTGGCGATGCACCTCGCCGGACAGGCGCTGCGGCAGGGCGAGTGCGACCTCGCGCTGGCCGGCGGCGTGACCGTGATGGCCACCCCGGCCGCGTTCGTCGAGTTCAGCCGCCAGCGCGGTCTGGCCGGCGACGGCCGCTGCAAGTCCTTCTCCTCCTCGGCGGACGGCACCTCCTGGGCCGAGGGCGTCGGCGTGCTGGTGCTGGAGCGGCTCTCCGCCGCCCAGGCCAACGGCCACCGGGTGCTGGCCGTCATCCGCGGCTCCGCCGTCAACCAGGACGGCGCCAGCAACGGTCTCACCGCCCCCAACGGCCCCTCCCAGGAGCGGGTCATCCGCCAGGCCCTCGCCCAGGCCGGGCTCACCACCGCCGAGGTGGACGCCGTCGAGGCGCACGGCACCGGCACCACCCTCGGCGACCCGATCGAGGCCAACGCCCTGCTCGCCACCTACGGCCAGGACCGCCAGGAGCCGCTCTGGCTCGGCTCGTTGAAGTCCAACATCGGCCACTCGCAGGCCGCGGCGGGTGTCGGCGGGGTCATCAAGATGGTCATGGCGATGCAGCACGGCATCCTCCCGCAGACCCTGAACGTGGCCGAGCCGACCCCGCACGTCGACTGGACGGCGGGCGCCGTCGAACTGCTCACCGAGCGCCGCGACTGGCCCGAGGTGGGCCGTCCGCGCCGGGCCGGCGTCTCCTCCTTCGGGATCAGCGGCACCAACGCCCACGTCATCCTGGAGCAGGCCGAGGCCGCGACCGTCACCGATACCTCCCCCGTGGACGGTCCGGCGCCGTGGCTGCTGTCCGCCAAGAGCCCGCAGGCCCTGCACGGTCAGGCCGCCCGCCTCGCCGAACTCCTCGGCCGGCAGGAGGAGTCCGACCTCAACGCGATCGCCGCCGCCCTCTCCGCACGCCCGGCCTTCGAGCACCGGGCCGTGGTCCTCGGCGAGGAGCCCGCCACCGGGCTGGCCGCACTGGCGCAGGGCGCCACGGTGGCCGGCCTCGTCCAGGGAATTGCCACGGACACCCCGAAGGTGGGCGCGCTGTTCACCGGTCAGGGCGCCCAGCGCACCGGCATGGGCCGGGAGTTGTACGACCGCTTCCCGGTCTTCGCGGAGGCCTTCGACGCGGCCTGCGCCGAACTGGACGGGCACCTCGGGCGCTCGCTGCGCGATCTGTGCTTCGAGTCCGAGGAGTTGGACCAGACCGGCTACACCCAGCCCGCCCTGTTCGCCTTCGAGGTCGCCGCCTACCGGCTGCTGGAGTCCTTCGGGGTCCGCCCCGAGATCCTGGTCGGCCACTCCATCGGCGAGATCGCCGCCGCCCACGTCGCCGGGGTGTTCAGCCTCGCCGACGCCGCCAAGCTCGTCGCCGCCCGCGGCCGCCTGATGCAGGCCCTGCCCACCGGCGGCGCCATGATCGCCGTCCAGGCCGCCGAGGCGGATGTCCTGCCGCTGCTCGCCGGACACGAGGACAAGGCCTCCATCGCCGCCCTCAACGGACCGAACGCCACCGTGATCTCGGGTGACGACGAGGCCGTCACGGCGATCGCCGAGCAGCTCGCCGCCGAGGGCCGCAAGACCCAGCGGCTACGCGTCAGCCACGCCTTCCACTCCCCGCTGATGGACCCGATGCTGGCGGAGTTCCGTGCGGTCGCCCAGCAGATCGCCTTCAGCGAGCCGACGATCCCGGTGGTCTCCAACGTCACCGGTGCGCTGGCCGAGACCGGACAGCTCACCGACCCCGAGTACTGGGTCCAGCACGTCCGCGACGCCGTCCGCTTCACCGACGGCATCACCGCCGCCGCGGAAGCCGGGGCGACCGCCTTCGTCGAGGTCGGCCCCGACGCCGTCCTCACCGCGATGACCCGCCAGACCCTCACCGAGGACACCCACCTCACCGCCGTCGCCCTCGCCCGCCGCACCCGCCCCGAGACCCAGACCGCCACCGAAGCCCTGGCCACCCTCTGGACCCGCGGCGCCAAGATCGACTGGAACACCCTGCTCCCCGAGCAGGCCGCACCGGTGGAACTGCCCACCTACGCCTTCGACCACCAGCACTACTGGATCAAGAGCCAGGCCCCCACCGGCAACCTCGCCACCGCCGGCCTGCACACCCTCGACCACCCCTTCCTCACCGCCGTCACCGAGCCGGCCACCACCGGCCAGCTGGTCCTCTCCGGCCGCCTCTCGCTCACCACCCACCCCTGGCTCGCCGACCACACCGTCCACGGCACCACCCTGGTGCCCGGGACCGGTCTGGCCGAGCTGGCCATCCGGGCGGGCGACCAGGCCGGATGCCCGGTCCTGGAGGAGCTGACCCTCCAGGCGCCGCTCGTCCTGCCCGAGCAGGGCGGACTCCAGGTGCAGGTCCTGGTCGGCGCGCCCGCCGAGTCCGGCCACCGCCCGGTGTCCGTCTGCTCGCGCGCCGAGGACCTCCCGCAGACACCGTGGACCGTGCACGCCGAGGGCCTGCTCGCCCCCGCCGCGCCGGAGCCGGCGACCGCGGACGAGGACCTGGTGAACTGGCCGCCGCGCGGCGCGGAGCCGGTCGACGCCGAGGGCGCCTACGAGTACCTGATCGGACGCGGCTACAGCTACGGGCCGGTGTTCCAGGGCATGAAGGCGGTCTGGCGGCGCGACCGGGAGGTGTTCGCCGAGGTCGAGCTGCCCGAGCAGGCCCACGCCGACGCCGCCCGGTTCGGTGTCCACCCGGCCCTGTTCGACGCCTCGATGCACATGATGCTGCTGCTCGGCCGCGAGGACGGCACCGAGGAGACGCTGCTGCCGTTCGCCTGGTCGGGCGTCACCCTCCGCTCCACCGGCGCCACCACCGTCCGGGTCCGGATGTCCTACGTCGAGGACCACGCCGTGACCATCGACATCGCGGACGCGACCGGCGCCCCCGTGCTGTCCGTCGGGTCGCTCGGCATCCGGCCGGTGTCCGCCGCCCAGCTGGCGGGTTCGGGCCACGCCGCGAGCGTGCTGTTCGGCCTGGACTGGGTGACCGCCGCCGCGGTTCCGGCCACCGCCTCCGGCACCCTCGCCGTGGTCGGCGAGGGCCGGCTGGCCGCGCTGCCGGGCGCACAGCGGTTCGCGGACTGGATGGAGCTGGCCGCCGCCGGGTCCGCCCCCGACCACGTGCTGGTCGAGGCTCCGACCGGGTCGGCCGAGGACGTGCCGGGCCGGGTCCGCGCGGCCGCGTACGGGCTGCTGGACCTGGTCCAGGGCTTCCTGGCCCAGGAGCAGCTCGCCGACTCCCGACTGGTGATCGTCACCCGGGGCGAGGTCACCGGCGGCACCCCGGATCTGGCGCTCGCGCCGGTCTGGGGCCTGGTCCGCGCCGCCCAGGCGGAGAACCCCGGACGCTTCGTGCTGGCCGACCTGGCCGACGAGACCCCGGAGAGCCTGGCCCTGCTGGCCCGCGCCGCCACCGGCGACGAGCCCGAACTGGCGGTCGCCGAAGGGCGGGTGGCCGTCCCGCGGCTGACCCGGCAGACCGCCGTGCCCGCCGAGGAGCCGGTCTTCGGCGCGACCGGGACGGTGCTGGTCACCGGCGGCACCGGCGGCCTCGGTGCGCTGACCGCCCGCCACCTGGTCACCGCCCACGGCGTCCGGCACCTGCTGCTCGCCAGCCGCCGCGGTGACCGCGCCCCGGGCGCGGAGGAACTGCGCACGGAACTCGCCGCGCTGGGCGCCGAGGTGACGATCGCGGCCTGCGACGTCGCCGACCGTGCCGCACTGGCCGGACTGCTCGCCGCCGTCCCCGCCGAACACCCGCTCACCGGCGTGGTCCACACCGCGGGCGTCGGCGAGAACGGGCTGGTGAGCGCGCTCACGCCCAAGCAGTTCGACGGGGTCCTCGGCCCGAAGGCCGACGCCGCCTGGCACCTGCACGAGCTGACCCGCGAGCTGCCGCTCACCGCGTTCGTGCTCTTCTCCTCGGCGGGCGGCATGGTGCTGGCCGCCGGCCAGGCCAACTACGCCACCGCCAACGCCTTCCTGGACGCCCTCGCCGCCCACCGCCGGGCGGCCGGCCTGCCCGCGAGCGCCCTCGCCTACGGGCTGTGGGACACCCGGACCGGCCTCAGCGAGGGCCTGACGGAGTCGGACCTGGAGCGGATGCGCCGCCAGGGCCTGCCCCCGCTCTCCGAGGCCCAGGGCCTGGCCGCCTTCGACGCCGGCCTCACCGCCGACCGGCCCGTCCTCGTCCCCCTGCGGGTCGACCCGGTGGCCCTGCGCAACCGCGGCGACGACGTCCCCGCCCTGCTGCGCGGACTCCTCCCGGCGCCCACCCGCGGCACCGCGCAGGGTGCGGCGGCGGCCGGCGGGGTGGTGGAGCTGGAGCGCCGGCTGACCGGCCTGGCCGGGGCCGAGCGCGAGGCGGCGGTCCTGCGCTTCGTCCAGGAGAAGGCCGCGGCCGTCCTCGGCCACGCCTCCGCCGACGCGGTCGAGGCCGAACGCGCCTTCCAGGACCTCGGCTTCGACTCCCTCACGGCCGTCGAGCTGCGCAACCAGCTGAACGCCGCAACCGGGCTGCGCCTGCCCGCCACGCTCGTCTTCGACTACCCGAGCCCGGTCGCCCTGTGCGGCTACCTGCTCACCGCGCTGGCCCCGAGCACGCCGGTTGCCGGACGCGGGCTGCTCGCCGAACTCGACGCCGTCGAGATCGCCCTGAACACCGCCGGCGCCGCCGAGGAGGGCGACCACGAGGAGATCACCGCCCGACTGGAGCAGCTGCTGGCCGGCTGGAAGAAGCTGACCCGGCCCGCCGGCACGGAGGACGTGACCGGTCAGCTCGAAGCCGCCACCGCGGCCGAGCTGCTCAGCTTCATCGACAACGAACTCGGGCTCTCCTGAGCCGGTGCAGTGAGGAAGGCGATAACCCATGGCCAGTGAAGAGCAGTTGGTCGACTACCTCAAGCGAGTCACCGCCGAGCTGCATTCGACCCGGCAGCGGCTCCAGGAAGTCCGGGAGAAGGACCGCGAACCGATCGCGATCGTCGGCATGGCCTGCCGCTACCCCGGCGGGGTCTCCTCCCCCGACCAGCTCTGGGAGCTGGTCTCCGAGGGCCGGGACGCCGTATCGGAGATCCCCGAGGACCGCGGCTGGGACATCGACGGCCTGTTCCACCCCGACCCGGAGCACCAGGGCACCTCGTACTGCCGGCGCGGCGGATTCCTCTACGACGCAGCTGAGTTCGACCCGAAGTTCTTCGGGATCTCCCCGCGGGAGGCGCTCAGCATCGACCCGCAGCAGCGCCTGCTGCTGGAGGCCTCCTGGGAGGCCGTCGAGCGCACCGGCCTCGACCCGCGCTCGCTGCGCGGCTCGCGGACCGGCGTGTTCGCGGGTGTGATGTACCACGACTACGGTCTGGGCGAGGTGTACGCCTCCACCAGCGGCGGCAGCCTGATCTCCGGCCGGGTCTCCTACACGCTCGGCTTCGAGGGTCCGGCGGTCACCGTGGACACCGCCTGCTCCTCCTCGCTCGTCGCGATGCACCTGGCCGCGCAGGCGCTGCGGCAGGGCGAGTGCGACCTCGCGCTGGCCGGCGGTGTGACCGTGATGGCCACCCCCGGCATGTTCCTGGAGTTCAGCCGCCAGCGCGGCCTGGCCGCCGACGGCCGCTGCAAGTCCTTCTCCTCCTCGGCCGACGGCACCTCCTGGGCCGAGGGCGTCGGCGTGCTGGTGCTGGAGCGGCTGTCGGTCGCCAAGGCCAACGGCCACGGGGTGCTGGCCGTGCTGCGCGGCTCCGCCGTCAACCAGGACGGCGCCAGCAACGGCATCACCGCGCCGAACGGCCCCTCGCAGGAGCGGGTGATCCGGCAGGCGCTGGCCCAGGCCGGGCTGACCACGGTGGACGTGGACGCGATCGAGGCACACGGCACGGGCACCACCCTCGGCGACCCGATCGAGGCGCAGGCGATCCTGGCGACGTACGGGCAGGAGCGCGAACAGCCTCTGCTGCTGGGCTCGTTCAAGTCCAACATCGGGCACGCCCAGGCGGCCTCGGGCGTCGGCGGCGTGATCAAGATGGTCATGGCGATCCGCAACGGCGTCCTGCCGAAGACCCTGCACGTGGACGAGCCGAGTCCGCACGTGGACTGGGCGGCGGGCTCGGTGGAGCTGCTGACCGAGGAGCGCGCGTGGCCGGAGCTCGGCCGCCCGCGCCGGGCGGGTGTCTCCTCGTTCGGGATCAGCGGCACCAACGCGCACGTCATCATCGAGCAGGCCGAGGCCGACGAGGCCGCCGCCGAGACCTCCCCGGCCGCCGGGCCGACGCCGTGGCTGCTGTCCGCCGCGAGCGCGGAGGCCCTGCGCGGACAGGCCGACCGGCTGGGCGAGTTCGTCGCACGGCGGCCCGAGGCGGCCCCGGAGGCGGTCGCGAAGGCGCTGCACTCGCGGGCGGTCTTCGAGCACCGGGCGGTCGTCGTCGGCGACGAGGCCGCCACCGGGCTGGCCGCGCTGGCCGCGGGCGGGACAGCGGTCGGCCTGGTCCAGGGCACCGCGGCCGGGACCCCGAAGGTGGGTGCGCTGTTCACCGGTCAGGGTGCCCAGCGTGCGGGTATGGGCCGGGAGTTGTACGAGCGCTTCCCGGTCTTCGCGGAGGCCTTCGACGCCGCGTGTGCCGAACTGGACGGGCACCTCGGGCGCTCGCTGCGTGATCTGTGCTTCCAGTCGGAGGAGTTGGACCAGACGGGCTACACCCAGCCCGCGCTGTTCGCCTTCGAGGTCGCCGCCTACCGCCTCCTGGAGTCCTTCGGGGTCCGCCCGGAGGTGCTGATCGGCCACTCGATCGGCGAGATCGCCGCCGCCCACGTCGCCGGGGTGTTCAGCCTCGCCGACGCCGCCAAGCTCGTCGCCGCCCGCGGCCGCCTGATGCAGGCCCTGCCCGCCGGCGGCGCCATGGTCGCCGTCCAGGCCGCCGAGGCCGACGTGCTGCCGCTGCTCGCCGGGCACGAGGACAAGGCCTCCATCGCCGCCCTCAACGGGCCCAACGCCACCGTGATTTCAGGTGACGACGAGACTGTTATGGCGATCGCCGAGCAGCTGGCCGAGGGCGGTCGCAAGACGCAGCGGCTGCGGGTCAGCCACGCCTTCCACTCCCCGCTGATGGACCCGATGCTGGCGGAGTTCCGTGCGGTCGCCCAGCAGATCGCCTTCAGCGAGCCGACGATCCCGGTGGTCTCCAACGTCACCGGTGCACTGGCCGAGGCCGGACAGCTGACCGACCCGGAGTACTGGGTCCAGCACGTCCGGGACGCGGTGCGCTTCACCGACGGCATCACCGCCGCCGCGGAAGCCGGGGCGACGGCCTTCGTCGAGGTCGGCCCCGACGCCGTCCTCACCGCGATGACCCGCCAGACCCTCACCGAGGACACCAACCTCACCGCCGTCGCCCTCGCCCGCCGCACCCGCCCCGAGACCCAGACCGCCACCGAAGCCCTGGCCACCCTCTGGACCCGCGGCGCCAAGATCGACTGGAACACCCTGCTCCCCGAGCAGGCCGCACCGGTGGAGCTCCCCACCTACGCCTTCGACCGGCAGCGCTACTGGCTGGCCTCCGTCGAGGGTTCGGCCGACGTCGGCACCGCCGGCCTGTCGACCGTCGAGCACCCGCTGCTCGGCGCAGTGACCCAGCTCGCCACCACCGACCAGCTGGTGCTCTCCGGCCGGCTCTCGCTCGGCACCCACGGCTGGCTCGCCGACCACCAGGTCCACGGCAACGTGATCCTGCCCGGCACCGCGTTCATCGAGCTCGCCCTGCAGGCCGCCCACCGGGCCGGCTGCACCACCATCGAGGAACTCACCCTCCAGGCACCGCTGCTGCTCCCCCAGGGCGAGGGCGTCCAGCTGCAGGTCGTCATCGGCGCCCCCGACGACAGCGGCCACCGCCCGGTCACCGTGCACTCCCGGTCCGAGGACGGCGACCAGCCCTGGACCCTGCACGCCGAGGGCCTGCTCTCCCCGGTCGCCCCCGCCGACCCCGGCCACCTGGTCCCCTGGCCGCCCCGGGACGCCGAACCCGTCTCCGTCGACGGCATGTACGACCACCTCGCCGACCTCGGCCTCGACTACGGCCCGACCTTCCAGGGCGTCACCGCCGCCTGGCGCCACGGCGCCGACGTGTACGCCGAGGTCGAACTCCCCGAGCAGGCCCACACCGAGGCCGGCCGCTTCGGCCTCCACCCCGCGCTGCTCGACGCGACCCTGCACACCATCAGCCTGGGCGACTTCGTCCAGGGCGTGGAGCCGGGCCGCCCCTCCCTGCCGTTCGCCTGGCAGGGCGTGTCCCTGCAAGCGACCGGCGCGTCCGTGGTCCGGGTCCGGGTCGCCTCCGAGGGCCCCGGCACGGACGGCGTCCGGCTCGACGTCGCCGACGCGGCCGGTGCTCCGGTCCTGTCGGTGGGCTCGCTGCGGCTGCGGCCGGTGTCGGTGGAGCAGCTGGCCTCGGCCGGACGCGTGTCCGACGTCCTGTTCGGCGTCGACTGGTCGAGCACGGCGGTCGCCGACAGCGCCCCCGCCGGCCTGGCCGTCCTGGGCGAGGGCCTCACCGGCCTGGCCCACGCCGACCGCTTCGGCGACTGGGAGACGCTCGCCGAGACGGAGGCGCCGTACATCCTGGCGGAGATCACCGCCGCCGACGAAGGCGAGGTCCCCGACCGGCTGCGCAGCGCCTCCTCCCGCACCCTCGAACTGGTCCAGGGCTTTCTGGCCCAGGAGAAGCTGGCCACCGCCCGCCTGGTGCTGGTCACCCGGGGCGGCGTCGCCGGCGACACCCCGGATCTGGCGCTCGCGCCGGTCTGGGGCCTGGTCCGCGCCGCCCAGGCCGAGCACCCGGGCCGGTTCGTGCTGGCCGACCTCGGCGACGACACCCCGGAGAGCCTGACCGCGCTCGCCCGTGTCACCGCCGGGGACGAGCCCGAGCTCGCGATCCACGCCGGTCGGGTGACCGTCCCCCGGTTCACCCGGCAGGCCGCGCCCGCCGCCGCCGACACCGTCCTCGACCCCGAGGGCACCGTCCTGATCACCGGCGGCACCGGTGGACTCGGGGCGCTGGTCGCCCGCCACCTGGTCACCGCCCACGGCGTCCGGCACCTGCTGCTCGCCAGCCGCCGCGGCCTGGCGGCGGCCGGCACCGAGGAGCTGGTCGCGGAGCTGGCCGGGCTGGGCGCCGAGGTCACCGTCGCCGCCTGCGACGTCGCCAACCGCACCGCGCTGGCGGGCCTGCTCGCCGGTGTCCCGGCCGAGCACCCGCTGACCGCCGTAGTCCACGCCGCCGGCGTCGGCGACAACGGGCTGGTGGACGCGCTCACCCCGAAGCAGTTCGACGGGGTCCTGGGCGCGAAGGCCGACGCGGCCTGGCACCTGCACGAGCTGACCCGCGAGCTGCCGCTCGCCGCCTTCGTGCTCTTCTCCTCGGCGGGCGGCATGGTGCTGGCCGCCGGCCAGGCCAACTACGCCACCGCCAACGCCTTCCTGGACGCCCTCGCCGCCCACCGCCGGGCGGCCGGCCTGCCCGCCACGGCGCTGGTCTACGGCCTCTGGGACGCCCGGACCGGCCTCAGCGAGTGGCTGGCCGAGTCGGACCTGGAGCGGATGCGCCGCCAGGGCCTGCCCCCGCTCTCCGAGGCCCAGGGCCTGGCCGCCTTCGACGCCGGCCTCACCGCCGACCGGCCGGTCCTCGTCCCGCTCCGGGTCGACGCCACCGCCCTGCGCAACCGCGGCGACGACGTCCCCGCGCTGCTGCGCGGACTCCTCCCGGCCGCCAACCGCCGCACGGCCGTGCGGGAGGCCCGTTCGTCCGCCGATCTGGGGACCCAGCTGGCCGGCCTCTCCGCGGCCGAGCGGCAGGAGCGGCTGCTGAAGCTGGTCCGGGCCCAGGTGGCCACGATCCTCGGGTTCGCCGGCGAGTCGGAGATCAACCCGGAGAAGCCCTTCCAGGACTTCGGCTTCGACTCCCTCACCGCGCTGGAGTTCCGCAACCAGCTCAACGCGGCCACCGGCCTGCGGCTCCCGGCCACGCTCGTCTTCGACTACCCGACCTCGACCGCCCTCGCCGGCTACCTGGCGGGCCGGTTCGGGGACGTGAAGGAGGAGGCGGACGACCTCTGGCTCTTCGCCGACCTCGACCGCATCGAGAAGTCGATCGCCCAGCAGAGCCTGGAGGCGGTGGTCCGCAGCCGGCTGAGCAGCCGCCTGCGGGACATCCTGGCCGGCCTGGACGAAGCCGAGGCCGGCGGCGCCGGTGACAACGTCGCCGAGCAGATCGCCTCCGCGACGGACGACGAGATGTTCAGCTTCCTGGAGGACCTCGGGATCTGACCGACCTCGAGGAACGACACGGACGGGCCGGGTGCTTCTCGCACCCGGCCCGTCTTCTGTCTGCGTTGCCGGGACAGGGGACAGGGGGTCGGAACCACCCGGGTCACCGGCCCGCAGGCGGGGGCTTGAAGACGGGCCCGGACAGACGGCGGCGCCCGGCCGGGAGATCCCGACCGGGCGCCGTACCGGCTGCCGAGCCCTACAGGCCCAGCTCGTCGTCCAGTGCCGCGAACAGCTCGTCGTCGGTGACGGAGTCGAGGTCCGCCTCCTCCGGCTCGCCGGCCGGCGAACCGTGCCGCAGCTCGGCGTCCTGCCAGGCCCGCAGGAGGGCCTGAAGGCTGGTGCCGACGGCGGCGTGGTCATCGGCCCGGAGCCCGCCGAGGGCGAGCGTGATCCGGTCGATCTCCTCGGCGAGCGGGAGGTCGCCGCCCGGAGCGGCCTCGGCGAGGATCCGGGTGCGGAGGTGCTCCGTGAGGGCCTCCGCGTTCGGCTGGTCGAAGGCGACCGTCGTCGGCAGCCGCAGGCCGGTGGCCGCGTTGAGGCGGTTGCGCAGCTCGACGGCGGTGAGCGAGTCGAGGCCCAGCTTCTGGAGGCCGCTCCTCGGGTCGATGCCGTCCGGGTCCGCGTGGCCGAGGACGGCGGCGATGGTGCCCCGGACGAGGACCATCAGCTCCGACCGCTGCTCGTCCGCCGGCAGGCCGATCAGGCCGGCCGCCAGCTGCGCCGGGGCCGCGGTGACCACGGCCGTCTGGGCCGCGGTCCCCCGGCGGGCGGGCACCCGGACGAGGCCGCTCAGCATGGCCGGGAGGTTGTCGTCGGCGGCCCGGGCCCGGAGGGCGGGGAGGTTGAAGGCCGCCAGGGCGACGAGCGGCTCCTCGGTGGCCAGGGCGGCGTCGAAGAGGTCGAGGCCCTGGGTGGCGGTGAGCGGGTGGACGCCGCTCCGGCTGAGGCGGGTGAGGTCGGCTTCGGTGAGGTCGCCGGTCATGGCGCCGGTCTGGGCCCAGAGGCCCCAGGCGAGGGAGTGGGCGGGCAGGCCGGTTGCCTGTCGGTGGGCGGCGAGGGTGTCGAGGAAGGTGTTGGCGGCGGCGTAGTTGGCCTGGCCGGCGTTGCCGAGGACGCCGGCGAGGGAGGAGTAGAGGACGAACGCCTTGAGGGGGAGTTCGCGGGTGAGTTCGTGGAGGTTCCAGGCGGCGTCGACCTTGGG
>NZ_JBICZP010000037.1:0-11569 GCF_043202015.1 Kitasatospora sp. NPDC048239
CGTGCTCCTCCACCGGCAGCCCCACCTCAGCGAAGAGGTCGTCCCCCCGACGCCAGGCCGCACCCAGCCCACGGAACACCGGACCGTACTCCAGCCCCATCCCCGCCAACCGCTCGTACACACCCTCCACCGCCACCGGCACAGCACCCGCCGGCGGCCACACCTCCAACCCCTCACCCGCCACCACGACACCGCCCAGGAAACCCTCCCCGTGCAGCGTCCACACCTCCTCGCCGTCCTCCGGACGCGAGTGGATCGTCACCGGCCGCCGACCGTCCACCTCAGGGGCCGACACGGTGACCTGGACCTGCACCCCCCGCCCCTCCGACAGCACGAGCGGCGCACGCAGCACCAACTCGTCCAACACCGCCAACCCGGCCTCGTCACCCGCACGAACGGCAAGCTCCACAAACGCAGCCCCCGGCAGGACCACCGTCCCCGCCACCGCATGATCCGCCAACCAACCCTGCGAAGACAGCGACAGACGACCCGTCAAAACCGTCGTCTCACCATCCGCCAACTTCGCCACCGCACCCAGCAACGGATGATCGATCGACCCCAGACCCGCCGTCGTCACATCACCACGCGCAGGCGGCGACTCCAGCCAGTACCGCCGCCGCTGGAAGGCGTAGGTCGGAAGGTCGACGTGCCGGGCCGGCCGGGCCGGCAGGACGGAGGACCAGTCGACGGCCACCCCGCGGGTCAGCAGTCCGCCGACCGCCGCGAGCAGGGCGGTGGCCTCGTCGCGGTCCCGCCGCAGCGTCGCCAGGACCGCGGGGCCCTGGGTCCCCTCGGGCAGGGCCTCCCCGGTCAGGGCCTCCTCGGCCAGGGTCTCCTGGGCCATCGCGGTCAGCACGGCGTCCGGGCCGACCTCGACGAAGGCGGCCACGCCGAGCGCCCGCAGCGCGGCGACGCCGTCCGCGAACCGCACGGCGCCGCGGACGTGCCGCACCCAGTACTCGGGGTCGGTCAGCTCGCCGGGGCCCGCCACCGCACCGGTCAGGTTGGACACCACCGGCAGCACCGGCTCGGCGTACGCGACGGACCGGGCCACCTGGCGGAACCCGTCCAGCATCGGGTCCATCAGCGGCGAGTGGAAGGCGTGCGAGACCCGCAGCCGCTTGGTCCGGTGCCCGGCCTCGGCCAGTGCGTCGGCGATCGCCGTCACGGCCTGCTCGACGCCTGAAACGACCACCGAGGAGGGGCCGTTGACGGCCGCGACGGCGACCTCGCCGGCGTTCCCGCCGATCGCCCGCAGCACCACGTCCTCGGACGCCTGGACGGCGATCATCGCGCCGCCGGCCGGCAGCGCCTGCATCAGCCGGCCTCGGGCCGCCACCAGCCGGGCCGCGTCCGCGAGTCCGAACACGCCCGCGACGTGCGCCGCCGCCAGCTCGCCGACCGAGTGGCCGAGCAGGTGGTCCGGGCGGGCGCCGAAGGACTCCAGCAGGCGGTAGAGCGCGACCTCGACCGCGAACAGCGCGGGCTGGGTGTACTCCGTCCGGTCGAGCTCGTCGGCCTGCGGGGTGAAGACCAGCTCCTGCAGCGAGCGGCCGAGGTGCGGGTCGAGCTCCGCGCAGACGGCGTCGAAGGCCGCCGCGAACACCGGGAAGCGCTCGTACAACCCGCGGCCCATACCGGCCCGCTGGGCGCCCTGGCCGGTGAACATCACCGCCCACGGGCCGGGCGCGACCTCGCCCGAGACCACGCCGGGCGCGGTGTCGCCGTCGGCCAGCGCGGCCAGGCCGGCCAGCAGCCGCTCCGGGCCGTCGCCGGCCACCACCGCGCGGTGGTCGAACAGGGTGCGCTCGCTCAGCAGCGCCGCGCCGATCTCGGCGGGGTCGAGCTCCGGCCGGTCGGCCAGCGCCTCCCGCAGCCGGGCGGCCTGGCCGCGCAGGGCCTCGGCCGTCCGGGCGGAGAGCACCCACGGCACGGCGCCGTCGGTGGCCGGGGCGGTGCCGGCCTGCGCCGGGGAGTCCTGCGCCGCGGAGCCCTGGGCTGCCGGGGTGCCCTCGGCGGCGTCGGGGTTCTCGGTGCCCTCGGCCGGCTGCTCGGCCGGGGCCTGCTCGACGATGACGTGCGCGTTGGTGCCGCTGATCCCCATCGACGCCACGCCCGCCCGGCGCGGACGGTCGCCCGCGGGCCACTCCCGCCGCTCGGTGAGCAGCTGGACGGTGCCCGTGGACCAGTCGACGTGCCGGGTCGGCTCCTCGATGTGCAGGGACTTCGGCAGCACGCCGTGCTGCATCGCCATGACCATCTTGATCACGCCCGCCACACCGGCGGCGGCCTGGGTGTGGCCGATGTTGGACTTCACCGAGCCGAGCCAGAGCGGCCGGTCCGCCTCGCGCCCGCGCCCGTACGTGGCGATCAGGGCGTTGGCCTCGATCGGGTCGCCCAGCGAGGTGCCGGTGCCGTGCGCCTCGACGACGTCCACCTCCGAGGGCGCCAGCCGGGCCGAGGCGAGCGCGTCCTGGATCACCCGCTCCTGCGAGGGGCCGTTGGGGGCGGTCAGGCCGTTGCTGGCGCCGTCCTGGTTGACCGCGGAGCCGCTCAGCACGGCTAGCACCGGGTGGCCGTTGCGGCGGGCGTCGGAGAGCCGCTCCAGCAGCAGCATGCCGACGCCTTCGGCCCAGCCCGCGCCGTCCGCCCCGGCGGCGAACGCCTTGCAGCGGCCGTCCACGGAGAGCGCGCGCAGCCGGCTGAACTCGATGAACAGGCTCGGGGTGGCCATCACGGTGACACCGCCGGCGAGCGCGAGCGTGCACTCGCCCTGGCGCAGCGCCTGGGCGGCCATGTGCACCGCGACCAGGGAGGAGGAGCAGGCGGTGTCCACGGCCACCGCAGGGCCCTCCAGCCCGAGGGTGTAGGAGACCCGGCCGGAGGCCACGCTGCCGGCGGCGCCGGTGAGCAGGTAGCCGTCGAACTCCTCGGGGGCGTTCTGCAGGAAGCGCCCGGCGTGGTCCTGGTACATCACGCCGGCGAACACGCCGGTCCGGCTGCCCCGGACGGTGGTCGGGTCGATGCCGGCCCGCTCGAAGGCCTCCCAGGAGGTCTCCAGCAGCAGGCGCTGCTGCGGGTCCATCGCGACCGCCTCGCGCGGCGAGATCTCGAAGAAGTCCGGGTCGAAGTCGGCGGCGTCGTAGAGGAATCCGCCGCGCTTGGTGTACGACTTGCCGGGCGCGCCGGGCTCGGGGTCGTACAGCTCGTCGAGGTCCCAGCCGCGGTCAGTCGGGAAGGCGTCGACGGCGTCCCGCTCGTCCATCAGGAGCTGCCAGAGCTCCTCGGGCGAGGTGACCCCGCCGGGGAAGCGGCAGCCCATGCCGACGATCGCGATCGGCTCGTGCTCGCGGTCCTCCATGTCGCGGAGCTGACGCCGTGCCTTCCGGAGGTCGGCGGTCGTCCGCTTCAGGTAATCGCGGAGCTTGTCCTCGTTCGACGTCACGGCGTTCAGCCCTTCAACAATCACGCGCGGTGGGAAAGCCTTGAAAGAAACGAAAGAAAACGAACGAAATGCAGCCGGGGCTCGGGGAGTTCGGAGAGCCCGGGAAAGCCCGACGTCCCTGCCGGCGCCCGGGTGGGGCCGACAGGGCCGGTGGCGGAGCCAGGGTCAGCGGTGGCTCTCGAAGACCTTGACCAGGATCTCGGCGTCGGTCGGGTCGAGGGTGAGGTGGAACACCGAGTCCAGCAGCTCCGGCAGTTCCCCGACCGTCACCTGGCGGACCTCGATCGCGCCGTCCGGCTGGATCCGGGAGAGCGAGTTGTTGGTCAGGGTCCAGCGGACGTGGTCCTCGGTGCGCTGCACGACCATCGACCCGGCCAGCACCGAACCGGAGCCGGCCCCGGCGTAGTGCTGCATCATGTCGAAGTCGATCGGGTAGCGCGGCTCCATCCGGAACGCGTACAGGTCGAACCAGCCGTCCCCGTGCAGGGAGCGGAGCACCCAGGTGTCGTCCTCCTCCAGTTCGAGACCGAAGGTCCAACCGCCCTGCTGCACCTCCGACCCGTCGCAGATCAGGATCGGCTCCAGCATGCCCTCGCCGCCGAAGCCGACGTCGGTGAGCCACTCCTCGCCGTCCAGGGCGACGGTCGTGAAGCCGTGGGTGACGGCCCGAAGGACCTTGGCGCCCAGCCGGATCCGGGCGCCGCGCGCGGTCACGTCGAAGCCGATCGCCTCCAGCGCGGCGGCGAACAGGACCGACTGGTCGTAGCAGCAGCCGCCGCGCCGGCCGCCGACCATCCGGTTCTGGATGCTCTCGATGTCCAGCGGCAGACCGCGCCCGAGGACCATCTCCAGGTACTCGAACGGGAAGGCGGCGGTGTGGGCGCGCTGGAGCGCCCGCAGGTTGTCCAGGGTCGGGGTGATCCCCGGCTCCAGGCCGACGCGCGCCAGGTACGCGTCGAGATCGAACGCCGGCCCGCCCCAGGTGGCTTCAGCCATGTCCTCGTCCTTCTCTCTGTCTCTTCCGCGCGCTTGCGCACGTTCTGCGGGTCTGAGGTGCTGCGGGGTCTGAGGTGCTGCGGTGCTGCGGTGCGGCCCGGGAGGGTCAGCGGCCGGCCAGTAGCGGGCCGAGCAGGTCGCCGATGATCCGCGGCCCGTCCGCCGTCAGCACGGACTCGGCGTGGAACTGCATCGAGCAGAAGCCGGGGCCGCGCAGTGCGTGGATCTCCCCGGTGGCCGGGTCGCGGCTGACCTCCACCTCGCCCGTCCGCGCCGCGAGGGCCGGCAGCGGGGCCCGGTCCTCGTCGCTGCGGGCGGCGAAGGTGTTGTAGAAGCCGACCAGCTCGTCCCGGCCGAACAGCGGGATCCGCCTCTGCACCCCCTGGTTGGGGACCTCCCGGGGGGCCAGCCGGAAGCCCAGCGCATCGCTGAGGACCTGGTGGCTGAGGCAGACCGCCATGAACGGCGTGCCGTCGTCCAGCAGCCGGCGCACGGCCGACCGCAGGTAGGCGATCTTCGGGTGGTCCACGGCCCGCGGGTCGCCCGGCCCGGGCCCGAGGACGACCAGGTCGTACCCGGCCAGCTCGGTGCCCGGGTCGTCGAAACGGCGCACCTCGACGTCCAGGCCCAAGGCCGAGAGCTGCAGCGCGAGCATCGCCGTGAAGGTGTCCTCGGCGTCCACCACCAGGGCGCGGCGGCCGGCCGGTCCGGGCAGCGGCTGTGCGCGGTCCTCGAACTTGTCCGTCCAGAAGGAGGAGAGGGTCTGGTTGCGGCTCTCCAGGGCCCGCAGGACCTGGGGGTGGGCGGCCAGTCCGGGCGCCGCGCCGCCGCCGGACCGCCCGGGCCCGTGCAGCATGGCGGCCAGCACACCGGCGGCCTTGGCCCTGGTCTCGGCAACCTCCGAGGCCGGGTCCGAGTGCCGGACCAGCGTCGCGCCGACCGGGACGCTGACCCGGCCCGCCCGGTCGATCTCGGCCGTCCTGATCAGGATCGCCGAGTCGAGGGTCGGACCGTCGGCGTCCCGCCCGAGCAGGGCCACCACGCCGCTGTAGTAGCCGCGGCCGGCCGGCTCGTAGGTGCTGATCACGCCGCAGGCGCTCTCCAGCGGGCTTCCGGTGACCGTCGGGGCGAACAGCGACTCGCGCAGGATCTCCCGGACGTCCCGGTCGGTGGTGCCCTCGATGAAGTACTCGGTGTGGGCGAGATGGGCCATCTCGCGCAGCTGCGGGCCTAACAGGCGGCCGCCGCGCTCGCAGATCCGCGCCATCATCTTGAGCTCTTCGTCCACCACCATGTAGAGCTCGTCCGCCTCCTTGGTGTCGGCCAGGAAGGCGGCCAGCCCGTCCAGCGTCGGCCCGGAGGCCGGGTACCGGTAGGTGCCGCTGATCGGGTTCATCACGGCGGTGCCGCCGCTCAGGCTGAGGTGCCGCTCGGGCGTCGCCCCGACGAAGGTCCGCTCGCCGGTGTGGATCAGGAAGGTCCAGTACGCGCCCGACTCCAGCTCCAGCAGCCGGCGGAAGACCGTCAGCGCGGCGGCGGGCGTGTAGTCGGCGATCTCGGTGAGGAACGAGCGCTTGATGACGAAGTTGGCACCCTCGCCGCGGCCGATCTCGTTGCCGATGATCTCCCGCACGATCCGCGCGTACGCGTCGTCGTCGACGTCGAAGGCCCCCTCGGCCACCTGGAGCGGCAGATCCGCGATCCGGGCCAGGGCCTCCTCCACCGGGACGGCGGTGTGCGTGTCGACCACCATCGACAGCAGCGGCGCACCGTCGTCCACCACGGCGAAGCCCCGCTCGGCGATCTGCCGGAAGGGCAGCAGGACGAGCGTGTCGTACCGGGCCCGGCCGGTGGCCGTCGCCGGACCGACCGGGACCTCCGCCAGCGAGCCGGTCGGCACCGGGCGGCCGAGCAGCAGGTCGAGCTGGTGCCGGCCGCTCGCCTCGGGGCGGTGCAGCAGGGCGAAGGGCGGGGGATCGGCGACCAGGACGGCGTCCAGCGCGGAGTCCCCGTACGGGCTCGTCATGTCGCGTCCTTTCGGGACTGCCGAGGCTTCGCGTCGGGGTGGCGGTTCGGCGTCAACGGACCGCGACCGCCGCGGCCCGGGCGCCGACGGGCGCGTCGAGACCGGTCAGGACGTCCTCGGTGGTCACCGCCATCGCGCAGCGCTGCGCGGCGTACTCGACGCACATCCGGTGCTGCGACTCGCCGAAGTCGGCCACCGAGTCGACCACCAGGAACGGCTGGATGTCGTGCGCGAACGCCTCGAACGCGGTCATCAGAATGCCGAGGTGTGCGTACACCCCGCAGATGATCAGCTGGTCCCGACCGAGCGAGCGCATGGTCTGCAGCAGGTCGGTGTTGTGGAAGGCGCTGTACCGCCATTTGGTGAAGACGTGGTCACCGGCCTCCGGGGCCAGCTCGTCGATGATTCCGCGCTGCTCCGGCTCGGCGGTCATCCCCGGTCCCCAGAAATCGACCAGGAGGCCGCGCTCCTCCTCGGTCATGCTTCCCGGCTGCGCCGTGTAGGCGACCGGAATACCGAGCCGGGAGCATTTCTGCCGGATGAGCACGCTGTTCTGGACCAGTTCGACCAGCGGCGACTGCCCCGCCGGAAAGGACTGCAGGAAGTACTTCTGCATGTCGTGGACCAGCAGCACGGCGCGCTGCGGATCCACCGACCACTGCGCGACGTTCTCCGGAAGTTCACCGCGCTGCGGCATGCGGTACGGTGCGATCTTCGGAATTCCCATGATGTGAAACCCTTTCGGCCGCCGTCGGTCCGGCGGGCGATCATTGCCCCAGCGTCGCGCCACCGTCGACGGTCAGGGTCTGCATGGTGATGTGCGCGGCCTTCTCCGAAAGGAGGAAGAGCACCGCGTCGGCAATGTGGCGGGTCTCGGCGATCCGGCCGAGCGGAATGCCGGTCTTGTAGGTGTCCGGCGAACCGGCGATGGTGGCCTCGGCCGACCCCTGCCCACCCCAGAGCGCGGTGAGCATCCCGGTGTTGGTGGAGCCCGGCGCGACCACGTTGCAGCGGATCCCGTGCCGGGCCACCTCCAGCCCGAGGCTCTTGGTGAACATCGCGGCCGCGGCCTTCGAGGCGCAGTACGCCGACATCCCGGCGCGCGGGGTGTGGGCGGCGTTCGAGGCGATCGTGACGACCGCGCCCGAGCGGCGGGCCGTCATCCGGTTGACCACGGCCTGCGAGACCACGAAGGTGCCGGTGGCGTTGACCGCGAAGGTCGCCGCCCAGTCCTCCTCGGTCAACTCGGCGGCGTCGCCCGGGCGCAGCACGCCGGCGCAGTTGACCAGGTAGTCGATGGCGCCGATCCGCTCCTCGATGTCGGCGACCGCCCGGGCGACACTGCGGGCGTCCGCGATGTCCAGGGCGTAGGGGACGCCGAGCGCGTCCTCCTTGCGCAGTTCGGCCTCCACCGCGGCGAGGCCGTTCTCGTCCCGGTCGAGCAGGGCGACGGCGACCCCCTGGGCGGCCAGGGCGTGCGCGATCTCCCGGCCGATGCCGCCGGCCGCGCCGGTGACCAGGGCGACGCCGCGGTGCGTGCCGAATTCGTCCATCGGATCCTCACAAGTTCCGGGTGCTTTTCCGGGGGTGCTCAGGAACGCCCCGCTGCCGCCACCTGCGGCGGAGGCCGTGGCGGCGGCCGGGTCGGTGCCGGCGCCCGACGGCGCCGAGGCGGGCAGTTCGGCTCGCTGGCCCAGTTCCATCAGGGCCAGGGCGAGCGACGTGCCCGTACTGCCGAGCGCCGCCTGGTACTCGGCCAGGGCGGCGTTCTCCCAGGCGAGGTCCACCTGGCGGACGCCGGCTTCGCGGCGCATCGTGCGCAGTCGTGCGACGGCTTCGGTGCGCCGGCGGACGACTGCTATCAAACCTTGGTCGAGCTCGATGATGTGTTGTTTCTGTTCATCGATGCTTCGGACGCCCATGTCGGTACCCGATCCTCGCGGTGAACAGCCTTAGGAGGACTTTCATCCTTCCCGCGGCGGGGCGGTTCCAGGTAGCCCCTACCACCCCCTAGGCGGCGGGCCTGGAGGGTTCTCGCCGCCGACCCCTAGCCCGGCGCCGCGCCGAGTGACGGGGGCCACATTCCCCGGCGGCATTTCGTCCGAATGGTGGTCAGATTAGGGGCAGGGGTGGGGCGGTAGGGGATGGGAACGCCCGGTGACCCGGGGGTAGCGTTTCGCGGGATTGTCGGTATTGGTTTCCGATTTGCCCGCGGCCGACTCTTCGCGGGGAATTTTCGAGCTGTGCGAGCTGCGTGAGCCGCGCGTGCGGTCCAACTGTTTGAGCTGGGGGACTGGCGATGTCGAACAACGAGAGCGGTCTGCGCGAGTACCTGCGCCGGGCGACGGCGGAGCTGCGGGACGTCAACCGTCGGGTACGGGAGATGGAGGACCGCCAGCAGGAGCCGATCGCGATCGTGGGCATGGCCTGCCGGTTCCCGGGCGGGGTCTCCTCGCCGGAGGAGCTGTGGCGGCTGGTGTCCGAGGGGCGCGAGGGCATCTCCGCCTTCCCGTCGGACCGCGGCTGGGACCTCGACGGCCTGTTCGACGACGACCCGGACCACCCGGGGACGTCGTACTGCCGGGAGGCCGGGTTCCTGCACGACGCGGGGCTGTTCGACGCCGGGTTCTTCGGGATCTCGCCGCGTGAGGCGCTGGCGATCGACCCGCAGCAGCGGCTGCTGCTGGAGACCTCCTGGGAGGCGATCGAGCGGGCCGGGGTCGACCCGCGCTCGCTGCGCGGCTCGCGGACCGGCGTGTTCGCCGGGGTGATGTACCACGACTACCAACCGCCGCTGCCCGCCGTGCCGGTGGAGTTGGAGGGCATGGTCGCCACCGGCAGCGCGGGCAGCGTGGCGTCCGGCCGGGTCTCCTACACCCTGGGGCTGGAGGGCCCGGCGATCACCGTCGACACCGCCTGCTCCTCCTCGCTGGTCGCCATCCACCTGGCCGCCCAGGCGCTGCGGCAGGGCGAGTGCGAACTCGCGCTGGCCGGCGGCGTGACGGTGATGTCGACGCCCTCGACCTTCGTGGAGTTCAGCCGCCAGCGCGGCCTGGCCCGGGACGGTCGCTGCAAGTCCTTCTCCACCGACGCGGACGGCACCTCCTGGGCCGAGGGCGTCGGCATCCTGGTGCTGGAGCGGCTGTCGGTCGCGAAGGCCAACGGCCACCGGGTGCTGGCCGTGCTGCGCGGCTCGGCGGTCAACCAGGACGGCGCGAGCAACGGCCTGACCGCGCCGAACGGGCCGTCCCAGGAGCGGGTGATCCGGCAGGCGCTGGCCCAGGCCGGGCTGGGCACCGGGGACGTCGACGCGATCGAGGCGCACGGCACCGGCACGCCGCTGGGTGACCCGATCGAGGCGCGGGCGCTGCTCGCCACCTACGGCAAGGACCGCCAGGAGCCGCTCTGGCTGGGCTCGTTGAAGTCCAACATCGGCCACGCCCAGGCGGCGGCCGGTGTCGGCGGCGTGATCAAGATGGTCATGGCGATGCAGCACGGCGTGCTGCCGAGGACCCTGAACGTCTCGGAGCCCACCGAGCACGTCGACTGGGCCTCCGGCGCGGTGCGGCTGCTGACCGAGGAGCAGGAGTGGCCGCGGGCGGAGGACCGTCCGCGCCGGGCCGGCGTCTCCTCCTTCGGCATCGGCGGCACCAACGCGCACGTCATCGTGGAGCAGGGAGCGGCCGAGGAGGCCCCCGCCGAGGCGGCCCCGGCCGCCGGGCCGACGCCGTGGCTGCTGTCCGCCGCGAGTGCGGAGGCGCTGCGCGGACAGGCCGACCGGCTGGCCGAGTTCATCGAGGCGGACTACGAGTCGAGCCTCGGCGGGGTGGCGCGGGCGCTGCGGTCGCGGACGGCGTTCGAGCACCGGGCCGTGGTGCTCGGCGACGATAGCGAGGAGCTGCTCGGCGGGCTGCTGGGGCTGGCCGAGGGTGACGTCCCGACCGGGGTGGCACAGGGCGCGCCGAAGGTGGGCGTGCTGTTCACCGGTCAGGGTGCTCAGCGTGCGGGTATGGGCCGGGAGTTGTACGAGCGGTTCCCGGTCTTCGCGGAGGCCTTCGACGCCGCGTGT
The DNA here is from genome assembly GCF_043202015.1 of Kitasatospora sp. NPDC048239. NCBI lineage: Bacteria > Bacillati > Actinomycetota > Actinomycetes > Kitasatosporales > Streptomycetaceae > Kitasatospora > Kitasatospora sp. NPDC048239. Next base: position 10,537 of record NZ_JBICZP010000037.1, read on the forward strand.
GCCGAACTGGACCAGTACCTCGGGCGCTCGCTGCGCGATCTGTGCTTCGAGTCGGAGGAGTTGGACCAGACGGGCTTCACCCAGCCCGCCCTGTTCGCCTTCGAGGTCGCCGCCTACCGGCTGTTGGAGGCCTTCGGCGTGCAGCCGAGGATCCTGGTCGGGCACTCCATCGGGGAGTTGGCGGCGGCGCACGTCGCGGGCGTGTTCGGACTCGCGGACGCGGCCCGGCTGGTGGCGGCCCGCGGCCGCCTGATGCAGGCGCTGCCTACCGGCGGTGCGATGGTCGCCGTCCAGGCCGGCGAGGCGGACGTGCTGCCGCTGCTCGCGGGGCGCGAGGGCAAGGCGTCGATCGCCGCTCTCAACGGGCCGAACGCGACGGTGATTTCGGGTGACGACGAGACCGTTACGGCGATCGCGGCCGCGCTGGCCGAGGGAGGTCGCAAGACGCAGCGGCTGCGGGTCAGCCACGCGTTCCACTCGCCGCTGATGGATCCGATGCTGGCGGAGTTCCGTGCGGTCGCCCAGCAGATCGCCTTCAGCGAGCCGACGATCGCGGTGGTCTCCAACGTCACCGGTGCGCTGGCCGAGGCCGGGCAGCTGACCGACCCGGAGTACTGGGTGCGGCACGTCCGCGACGCGGTGCGCTTCACCGACGGCATCACCGCCGCGGTGGAGGCCGGGGCGACGGCCTTCGTCGAGGTCGGCCCCGACGCCGTCCTGACGGCGATGACCAGGCAGAGCGTGTCCGGTGAAGGGCAGGTCGGCGCGGTGGCGCTGGTCCGGAAGGGCCGCCCCGAGGTCCGGACCGCCGTGGAGGCCCTCGGGGGCCTGTGGGCCCGCGGCGTCGAGGTCGACTGGTCCTCGCTGCTGCCCGAGCAGGCGGCACCGGTGGACCTCCCCACCTATGCGTTCGACCACCAGCACTACTGGATCCAGACGCAGGCGGCCGGTGCGAACCTGGCCACCGCGGGTCTCGGTGCGGTGGAGCACCCGCTGCTGGGTGCCGTCACCGAGCTGGCGACCGCCGACCAGC
>NZ_JBICZP010000038.1:0-10352 GCF_043202015.1 Kitasatospora sp. NPDC048239
CGCAGCCCAGCCCGAACCGGGTGTGGTGTTTGCAGGGATTGGCCGCCCCGGGACCGTCCGCGCCAATGCGTGTCCGGTGCTCCCAGCCGAGCGACTTAAGGACACTACTTCGTTCTGGCGCCACAGGCAAATCCCCAGCCAGGGCCACCTGCCCCTGCCCGGGCCGCCGGCCGGCCATGCCGCCCGAACCCGCGTGCCGCGACCCGGTCGTCACACCCGCCCCGCCGCCGTTACACAGCCGATGGGCGGCCGATGAACCGTCGTGACACGACCGGCCGGGGACCGCGACACGGCCTCCCTAGCGTCACTGACGTCGCCCCGGCCACCTCCGGCCGGGTGCGGACCGCAGCGGAGCCGTACGGGATCCGCGGCACCGTCCACGACCAAGGAGATCCACCGCATGACCAAGAGCCGTACCCACCACTCGCCCGCCCGCCGCGTCCTGGCGGTCTGCGCCCTCACCGGCGCCGCCCTGATGACCGTCGTCGCCGGCGGGCCGGCCTGGGCCGACGGAGGCGCCCCGGCCGCCCCGTCCGCCGCCCCGGCTGTCGCCACCCCCACCGCCACGCCGTCTCCCGCCGGCGGCTCGGCGGGCGCCCCCGTGATCAGCCCGCCGGCCCGGCCGAGCGCTGCCCCGGCCGCCCCGGGCGCGACCGTCACCGCCACCCCGTCGCCCCGGCCGGAGGCCAACGGCGGGGGAGCCCCGCAGGTCCGTGAGGTGCCCAAGGGCGCTGCCGCGGCCGGTGACGGCTCCAGCTCCAACGGCAACTCCGGCGTCATGCTCGTCGGCGGCGGCACCGTGGCCGCCGTCGGTGCCGGTGTGCTGGGCTTCGCCCTCCTGCGCCGCCGTTCCGGTGCGCGCGGCTGACACCGGTTCCGGGCCCTCCGGGCACCCCGTCGCCCCGCCCCCGTACGGTCACGTACCGGGGCGGGGCGGCGGGCCCCTGCCGGACGACGGGCGGCCCGGGACCCTCGAAGCAGTAGAAGCAGTGGGAGCAGCGGAGCATCCGCAGCAGTCGGCCGACGGTGGCCGACGGGCCCGGCGTCATGAGAGCCGCCGCGGGGCGCGCCCCGGCGGTCGGCACGGCCACCGAACGGTCGCACCCGGCCTGAGCGGACTGAGCCGAACCGCCTTCGCCGCTGCGGGCCTGCTCTGCCTGGTGGTCGGCGCCACCGTGGCGCTCTCGGGTCCGGAGACCCCGGTGGTCCGGGTGGAGACGTCCGTCCACAACGCCGCCGCCCCCGCCACGGCCTCCGCACCCTCCGCGCCCGGCGCACCCGCCGCTCCCGTCCCCACCCCTCGGGCGCTGGCGGCTTCGGTCCCGACCAGGCTCCTCATCCCGGCGGCGGGCGTGGACGCCCCGGTCACCGCCCTCGGCCTGAACGCCGACGGCACGGTCGAGGTCCCGCCCGCCGACCGGGCCTCGGAGGTCGGCTGGTACCGCAACGGCCCCACCCCCGGCGAGACCGGCCCCTCCGTACTGATCGGGCACTACGACACCGCACACGGCCCGGCCGTCTTCCATGCGATGCCGAAGCTCAGGGCGGGTGACGACATCCAGGTCCGGCGGGCCGACGGCAGTACCGTCTCCTTCCGCGTCCGCACCCTGTTGCAGGCGCCGAAGGACGACTTCCCGACCGAGACGGTCTACGGCGACACCAAGGCGCCGGAGCTCCACCTGATCACCTGTGGCGGCCGGATCGGCGCGGACGGCCACTGGACCGACAACATCATCATCCTGGCGGACCTGGCCACCTGAGCAGGCCCCGGTGCGGGTGGGGCTCGCGGCCGCCGCCGCGAGCCCCACCCGCGCGCGTGCCCGCCGCACGGCGCCGCACGCACCCGCTCCCGTCCCGCTCCCCCTACCCGCACCCCCAGCCGTACCCGCCCGGATTCCCCGGCGGCCGGAGGGGGATCATGGACCGCTGAGGCCGACGGACACCGGCCGCCCCCGGCCGCCCGGGCGGAACCGGGGGCTCCCCTCCGGACGACCTAGGCCTTGTCGGACAGGACCTGGGCGCCGTGCACGAACCGGCGGATCTCCGCAGCTCAGGTAGATCAGGCAGACCAGCAGATTGGAAGGAAGGGATCCGACCATGGCAGCAGCGCTTCGGAGCCGGCTGCGGGTACGGGTGTCCGCCGCGGCGGGCGCCGGGCTCCTCGGACTGCTGGCCGGTTCGCTCGCCGGGTGCGCGACGCCCGGCGAACTGCGCGACAACGGCGTGACCGGGCGGGTGACACCGCCCCCGGTACCGCAGCCGCTCTGGTCGGACCTGGCGGCCGCCCCGCCCCCGGTCTCCCCGACCGCGGACGGCAGCCGGGCCACCGATCCGCCGCCGCAGCCGATCCCGGACGTGACCGTGCCCGGCCAGGACATCACCGTGCTCGACGCCCGCACCGTGCTCGCCAAGGACCCCGGGGTGACGGCGGAGGAGCGGCGCGCCCTCGACGGCTGCCCCGCCTGTGAGGTCCGCAGCGCCGAGCACCGCGACCTCACCGGTGACGGGCGGGACGAACTGTTCACCGCCGTCGGCACCGGCGAGCTGGTGGTGCTGCACGTCTACACCGTGGCCGGGGACCGTGTCGTCCCCGTGCTGCGGGTCCAGGTACAGAAGGGCTTCAGCGCCGAGACGATCGGCCCGGAGCTGTGGCTGTACGAGCCGACCACGGTCTACGTCCGGACCAGCAGCCACTACCGCTGGGACGGGGTCCGGCTCGCCCTGGTGGAGCGGAAGGTCGAGGGGATCGGCCCGATCCCCGGCTCCGGCCAGGGGAGCCCCGCCGAGACCGGCGCCGTCCCCGCCCCGCCGACCGCCACGCCCACCGTGATGCCCGGGGCGAGCCGCCCGGCCCCCGGGGCGGTCGCCCCCAGCCGGCCCTCCGCACCGGGGAACGGAGCCGGCGCCGGGGACGCCTCCGCGCGCCCGGCCTTCCCCTCCCCCGCCGCCCCCTCCCCCGTCCGTCCGACCCCAGCCGCCCCGGAAGCGAAGCCATGAACCCCGCCGCCCCGACCGCCCAGCCGCACATCCTGATCGTCGAGGACGACGAGGTGATCCGCGAGGCCACCCGGATGGCCCTGGAGCGGTACGGGTTCCCGGTCTCCACGGCCGCCGACGGCCTGGAGGGACTGGAGACCTTCCAGGCCGTCCGCCCGGACCTGCTGCTGCTCGACGTGATGCTGCCGCTCCTGGACGGGGTCGGCCTGTGCCGGCGGATCCGCGAGGAGAGCCAGCTGCCGATCCTGATGATGTCCGCACGCACCGACCCGGTCGACGTGGTCTCGGGGCTGGAGGCCGGCGCGGACGACTACATCGTGAAGCCGTTCGAGAGCGCGGTCCTGGTGGCCCGGATCCGCACGGTGCTGCGCCGGGTCCGGGTGGTCCCGGCCGCCGAAACCCCGCCACCGCCCCCCGTACCGGCGGCGGCACCGCTCACCCCGACGGAATCCGCCCCGCCCGCCCCGCCCGCATCCCCTGTTGCGCCCGCATCCGCTGTTGCGCCCGCGCCGCCCGCCCGGACCGTGCGCAGCCTCGACGGGATGGAGGTGGACACCGACAGCATGGAGGTCCGGGTGCACGGTCGGCTCGTCCCGCTCACCCCGACCGAACTGCGGCTGCTGCTGGAGTTCACCGCCGCGCCCGGCATCGTGCTGGAGCGCTCCAGCCTGCTGGAACGGGTCTGGGACTACGAGTGGGGCGCCGACACCCGGGTGGTGGACGTCCACGTGCAGCGCCTGCGGGCGAAGATCGGCGCCGGCCGGATCGAGACCGTGCGCGGCTTCGGCTACAAGCTGCGGCGGCCGGTATGACGCTGCGCCGCCAGATCGCCACCGCCGTCGCCGCGATATCCGTCCTGGTCGCGGTCACCGTCGGCCTGCTGGTGCACCAGGCGATGGTCCGCCAGCACGTGGACCAGGCCCGGAGCTCCGCGCTCGCCGCGCTCGACTCCTCGCTGGCCTCGTACAAGCTCAACCGCACGATCACCGGCCGCACCGCCGCCCTGGACGATCCGGCGCTCCCGGCGCGGCTGCGCAACCTGGCGGCCGACGAGCGGCAGGGGTCGGTCCTGGCCGCCGGGCCCGAGGGCGAGGCCATGTGGGCGGCCGGCGCGGTCCAGGGCGGGGTGCTCTCCGTCCGGGTGGACTTCACCCAGGACCGGCAGGCCATCGCCGACCTGGACCGGATCATCCTGATCGCCGTCACCGCGTCGGTCTTCACCACGGTGCTGGCCGGGGTCATGGTCGCGGACCGGATCAGCCGCCGGCTGCGCACCGCCGCGGCCGCCGCGCGCGGAATCGCGGCCGGCCGCACGGACACCCGGATCGGCGAACTGGTCGACGGGCGCGACGAGGTCGCCGATCTCGCGGCGGCGGTCGACTCGATGTCCCGGGCGCTGCACCGCCGGCTGGAGGACGAGCAGCAGTTCACCGCCGACGTGGCGCACGAGCTGCGCACCCCGCTCACCGGCCTGGTGACGGCCGCCGAACTGCTGCCCCCCGGCCGCCCGACCGAACTGGTCCGCAACCGGGTACAGGTCCTGCGCTCGCTGGTGGAGGACCTGCTGGAGGTGTCCCGGCTGGACGCCGACGCCGAGACGGCCTACCTGTCGGAGGTACCGCTGGAACGCGCGGTGCGCCGCACGGTCACGCTGACCGGTCTGACGGAGCCGACCGTGACGGTGGCGGGCGAGGCCGACGCGGTGGTCCGCACCGACCTGCGCCGGCTGGACCGCATCCTGGGCAACCTCCTCGTCAACGCCGACCGCCACGGCACCGGCCCCGTCCTGCTGAACGTCGACGGCCTGCGGATCACCGTCCGTGACCACGGCCCCGGTTTCCCCGACGACCTGCTCCACCACGGCCCCCAGCGCTTCCGCACCAGCGTCCGCGAACGCGGCCGCGGCCACGGCCTGGGCCTGACCATCGCCCAGGGCCACGCCCGCGTCATCGGCGCCACCCTCACCTTCACCAACCACCCCGACGGCGGCGCCGTGGCCACCCTCCTCCTACCCCCCGCAGCCCACCAGCCCCCGCCCGACCCCCAGACCCCCTGACCCCCTGACCCCCTGACCGGACGGTCGTCCTAGGTCAGGTCGTCGTCGGAGCGGGGCATCGTGTGGTGGATCTCGGTGATGGTCGCGGCGGCGTCGAAGCCGAGGACCGGGTCCGGCCGGTCCGACAGCAGGCTCTCGTAGAGCGGCCGGTAGTGGGCGATCTTCCTGGGGGTCCGACCGTCGCTGCCGTGGGTGGCGAGGAGATCGCCGCCCCGGGCGGCGAAGCCGGTCAGCGCGGTGTGGTCGATCCAGACCTCCACCCCCGAGTGGCCGAGGACGAGACTGCTCACCTTGCTGCTGGAGCCGGTGAGCCAGCTGCTGCGCAGCCGGGCCGTCCCGATCGCCCCCCGGGAGCGGTACTCGGCAGTGCACCAGGCGCTCGCGCCGCCGTCGGTCTGCTGCGCGGAGGTGAGCGCCCTGAGGTCGACGAACCGGGTGAGCATGCTGAGCTGGTTCACCCCGGAGTCCATCCAGCTGGAGGTGTACGACGTGAAGGCCTGGGGCCCCTTGAGGACGTAGGGGTCGTAGAAGGCCGAGGTGACGGCCGTGACGGGCCCCCACTCGGGGTGCGCGGTGATCAGCTCCGCTGCCCAGTCCACCTCCGGTGAGAAGGCGAAGTGGTGCGCGGTGAACAGGCGGCCCCGCACGTCGGCCGTCTGCTCCAGGGCCCGCAGCCGGGAGAGGGAGTCGAGATCGTGGACAAGGGGCTTCTCGACCAGCACCCGGGCCGTGGACCGCAGCAGCACCTGGCCGACCAGCTCCGCGTGCGTGTCCGTGGGGGTGGCGAGCACGATCAGGTCGGGCTGGTGCGCTTCGAGCGCGTCGGCGAGGCGCGGGTAGTGGGGCGGGTGCCCGCCGCGGAACCGGACCGGCTCGGTGTGCCCGGGGTCCACGGTGAACTCCAGTGTCACCTGGGCCCGTTCGGCCAGGACCGCGAGATGGGTCTGCGCGATGGTCCCGACCCCGACCAGGCCGACACGTACCAGGTCAGTCATGGGGTGCCGCTCTCCTCGTCCACTTCGGTCTCCGTCTCCGTCTCCCCGCCTCGGTGTCCGTCATCGGTGGGCCACCACCTCGGCCCAGCGGCCCAGCGAGGCGGCCGGACCGTCGACCCAGTCGACGGCGGGGCCGTGCTCCGCCGCCGTGCGGGCGCCGTCGATCCAGCTGGTCGTGATGGGAACCCAGTAGGTGTTTCCCCCCGAGCTGCGGGTGCGCTCGTCGAGCTCGGATCGCTTGCGGCGGGCGCCGTCGTGGTCTCCGGCGAGCGCGCCGAGGAGGATCTCGGCCACGTCGGCCAGGTTGTGGCCGCCCCGGTAGGAGATCCCGTCCGCCAGCTGCCGGGTGTCACCGACCGCCGCCCTGGCGGCCTCGGCGTCTCCGGCCATCGCGTGGGCGACCGCTTCGGCGGAACGGATCTTGACCAGCTCGACGGGGTTGGGCACGAGGTCGAGCAGCTCCCGGGCCCGGCCGGCCGCGTCGCTGACGGCCGCCGTGTCCGGGGACCAGCAGGCCGTCTGGGCCAGGTTGGCCAGCGCCTTCGCCTCCGCGGCGGCCAGCCCCTCGCGCCGGGCCAGCGTGATGGCCTCGGTGTAGGTCGCGGTCGCCTCCTCGAAGCGGGCGTTGACCCGCCAGATGTGCCCGATCAGTCGGAGCCGCTCACCCTCGTCCTCCGGTCCTCGGCCGGGTTGCTCCCGCAGGGACGCGAGGGCGGTGGCGAAGCGTCCGTTGAGGTAGTCGTAGTCGGCGAGCCAGTAGCGTGCGACCGCGTCGAACTCGCCTCCCAGGAGGCCGCGGTAGATCTCGGCCGCCACCGTGTAGTCGCCGTGGTTGCGGAGGGCGTGCGCGTGGTGGACGCGCACCAGCTGCGCCGCCGGGCTGCCGGAGCGCACTCCCGCGCCGGCATGGCTCAACACCTCGATCGCCTCCTCCACCCGGCCCGTACGGCGCAGCTGGACGCCCCTTATCGCCCCGCGGATCGCCTGGTACTCCGGCACCTCCGCCGGGCCCGTGGTCAGCCCGGCCCCGATCTCCGTCCACTGCCCCGCCTCGACGAGGCGTTGCGCGGCCCGCACCATCCAGTCGTCGAAGACCCCGTACCCGGCCGAGAGTTTGAGCCCTGCCTCCAGGGCCTGCGCGGTCGCCACGCGCCCGCCGGAGCGCCCTGAGCGCTTTCCCAGCCAGGTCAGCAACCGGGCTGCGGCCTCGCCGCGGTCGCGGTCGGACCAGCCGTCCGGAAGGGACCGGTCGGCCTCGCTGATGGCGTGGCGCAGCGCCGCGTGCAGGGCGTAGGGCAGCGCATAGGCGTCGTCGTGGGTCAGGAACGGGCGTCGCAGGAACCGCGCCACGCTCCCGTCGGAAACGGCCGGCTGGCCCGCCCGCAGCAGCTCGGCGCCGACCCGATCGGTGAGCGCGGCGGTCCGGACCAGGTCGCGTTCCTCGCGCGGGAGGTCCCGGATCGACCGGGTGGCCACCGCCGTGAACGATCCGCCGAAGTCGGCCACCGACGGCTGCCTGCCGCGCGCCAGCAGCTCGGCGCAGTGCGACACCGACAGGTCCAGGTACAGGGGAAGCCCCTGGCCGCCGGAGATGACGCGCGCCCGCACCTCGGGTGACATGGCGGGCTCGCCGTCCCGGGTGAGTGCCTCGCTGAGGTAGCTGTCCGCGTCGGAGTCCGAGAGGTACCCGACGAGGTGTTGCCGCGGCTCGGCCGTGTCGTTGCTGAAGTGCAGATGGGGCCAGCAGTGCGGGCCGGTGAAGTCCAGCTCGCCACCGGCGCCCGTGTCCGCCCAGTCGATCCGGTTTCGACCGGTGACCACGAACAGGACGTTCGGCATCAGGTAGACACAGCGCTGTACGAACCGTTCCACCGCGCGATCGCTTCGCCCGTTGACCACCTCGAAGGTGTCGAGGAACACGCACACGCTCGGCCGTCGGCGCGGCCGACCGCGTCGGGGCAGTTGTTCGAGGTCCCAGGCCAGCAGGTACGGGAAGTACGAGAGCGTCTCGTAGTCGGCGTCCGCTTCGACGAGTTCGGCGAACAGCTCGCAGTCGGAGAGCAGGCGCCCCTCCCGCACGCGATCGCGGATCGCCCGGTAGGTGGCCAGGGCCGCACGGTGCGCCAGGCCCGCCAGGCCGCCCAGGCCGGCGGGGTCGACCTGTCGCACGCTCTCCGCGATCTGGTCGCCCAGACCGATGCTCCGGGAGGCCCGGCGCAGTGCCGGCGAGGCGTCCAGGAAGTCCTGCAGGGCCTCTCCCGGGTGGGCACGGGACCAGTAGGAGGCCAGTGCCAGGTCGAAGGCCGGCCAGCGGTCTCCCAGTCGGCCGAGACCGGCCCGAAGACGCAGCAGCAGGCCCTCGATGTCGCAGGCGCCGTCCTCGGAGACGTCGACCCGCACGGCCACGACGTCGTCGCGCCCGTCGGCCGATGCCTCGGCGAGAAGGCGCCGCTCCAGCTCATGGGAGAGCGTCGTCTTGCCTATGCCGCCCACACCGTAGAACGTCAGGACGTTGCGACGCCCCTGCGCACGGTCGACGACCGGTGAGACCTCGGCCTCGTCCAGTGCCCGGTGCAGCCCCTCCAGCGACCGGCCGAAGGCGGCCACCTCGTCGACCCGGTTGGTGAAGACCTGTTGCGCCGTGATGGTCGACGCGAGGCCGCTCATGAACGCGGCCCGCAGGTTCACTCGTGTCATCCGGTCTCCTCGTACGGTCCCAGGTGTGTCTCGCCGACATTCCGTTGGGGGAAACGCCTGATGGCGATCCTGACAGGATCCGACGGACCGTCACAAGACGCCCCCGGAGGGTTCAGGCGTCCGACCGAGGGCGCGGCGGCCCCGTCTGCGGCGTGTCGGGCGGGGTGGCGCCGGCCGCAGCCCAGGACCGCCGGCCGGGCGCCGGACCGGGTCGGCCTGAAGACCCACGGGCGCCGACCGGACGGCGCCCCCTTGACGGGTGGGGACCTGCTTGGGCGGGGTGATTTCGGCGTGACTTTTCGGGGGGTTTTGGAAGGAGCGGGGGTGGCTCCTGGGGAGGTTCTGGAATTCGGGCGGGGCGGAATGGGAATCGGGCGGTCGGTGGCTCCGGTGATGTCAGGGGTGGCCGGGGCGGTGGTGGGGGTCCATTTCGGTGTCGTTGACGGGGTCGTTTCGGAGGTGTGGACGGTGGCGTCGGCGGCCCGGGCGTGGCGGATGGATGGGACTCCAACTTGCTTGGGAGTGAGGGGTGTTGGTGATTTCGGCGGTTCGGGGGCGGCAGGGCCGGGAGCGGTGTCCGCGGGGCCGGGGGGAAAAATAATCCACCGCGGCGGGCCCGAGCCTGCTAGAGTCGTTTTAGTTGCAGTAGTGGTTCCCATGAACTTTGTGTGCGCCTGCTCGATGTATCGCAGGCGCATTTTTGTTTCCCGGCTCTTCCCCGGGTGGGTGCTCATCGCGGCGACTCGGGGCCCGCACGGTGCGGGCTTCGGACAGCCCCTTGAAGGAGTTTTTTTATGGCTAATGGCACTGTGAAGTGGTTCAACGCGGAAAAGGGCTTCGGCTTCATCGAGCAGGAGGGTGGCGGCCCGGACGTCTTCGCCCACTACTCGAACATCAACGCCAACGGCTTCCGTGAGCTGCTCGAGGGCCAGAAGGTCGAGTTCGACGTCACGCAGGGCCAGAAGGGCCCGCAGGCGGAGAACATTCGTCCGCTGTAGTTCTGCCATGGCACCCGCCTAGCAGCGAGGGGCCCGCACCGCGTACATGCCCGGTGCGGGCCTCTCGGCATTGCGCCGCGATACACCCCGGCCGCTCAGGCCCCCGGCTCCGCCACCGGCGACCATCCCCACGCGAGACGCACAGCGTCGCGTCCGGATCGGCGCCCTGCCGTGACAACCCACGGCTCGAGGTTCTTCGCTCCCTTCCTTTCAGGTGAGCGCCGACCGTAGGTGACGTGCCGCACGGTTTCACCGTCCACGCCCCGTCCGTCACACTTCCGGCCCGTTCCCCAGCGGTCTCCGCCGGCGCCCCGCGCTGCAGAGCCATCCTCGAGACGTGCCGCCCTGAGGAAGGTTTTCGTATGAACCGCTCCAGTCGCTCCCCGTACCAGAACACCAACTCCCGCTCCGCCGCCAGCTCCCGCTCCGGCGGAAGCGGCTTCTACGGCTCCCGCCCGGCCGGCGGCCGCCGGCCCTCCGGCCAGGGCGGCCGCCAGGGGTCCTCCGGGAGGACCGAGTTCGCGATGCCGGTGAGCACCACCCCGGCGCTGCCGGCCGTCGAGGCGTTCGACGAGCTGGACATGCCGAAGGCGCTGCTGTCGGTGCTGA
>NZ_JBICZP010000039.1:0-4658 GCF_043202015.1 Kitasatospora sp. NPDC048239
GCAGCCCTCACCACACACCCCGCCATCGCCCAAGCCACCGCCATCGCCCGCGAAGACACCCCCGGCGACAAGCGCCTCGTCGCCTACCTCGTCCCGGTCTCACCGGAGGTCTTGGACACCGAGCTGCTGCGCAAGCACCTCGCCTCGGAACTCCCCGACTACATGGTCCCCAGCGCCATCGTCCAGCTGGAGGCCCTGCCCCTCACCGCCAACGGCAAGCTCGACCGGAACGCCCTGCCCGCACCCACCCGCACGACCAGCGCGTCCGGGCGGAGCCCCCGCAACGCACAGGAAGAACTCCTCTGCGGTGTGTTCGCCGAGGTCCTCGGCGTCACCTCCGTGACCATCGACGACAACTTCTTCGAACTCGGCGGCCACTCCCTCGACGCGACCCGCCTCATCAGCCGGATCCGCACCGCGCTCGGGGCCGAGGTGGCCATCCGCGCCCTGTTCGAAACACCCACCGTCGCCGGCCTCGCCACACGACTCGAAACCCAAAAGAAGGCCAGGCCGGCTCTGCGGCCGCGGCGTAGGTAGGAGGAGTTCTGATGATCCCGTTGTCCTTTGCCCAGCAGCGCCTGTGGTTCCTCAGCGAGCTTGAGGGCCCCAGCGCCACGTACAACATCCCCACCGCACTGCGGCTGACCGGCGCCCTGGACCGCGAGGCCCTGCGGGCCGCGCTGCACGACGTCATCGAGCGGCACGAAGTCCTGCGCACCGTCTTCCCCAGCACCGCCGACGGCCAGCCCCACCAGGACATCCTCGAACCGACGGCGGTCACCCTCGACCTGCCCGTCACCGAGGTCACCGAGGCCGGCCTGGAGCAGGCCCTCGCCGACGCGGCGGGCCACACCTTCAACCTCTCCGGTGACATCCCGCTGCGCGCGGAGCTGTTCACCACCGGGCCGCAGCAGCAGGTCCTGCTGCTGATCGTCCACCACATCGCCGGTGACGGCTGGTCGATGGGCCCGCTGGCGCGGGACGTGTCCACCGCCTACGCCGCCCGGCTCGCCGGCCACGCCCCCACCTGGGAGCCGCTGCCGGTGCAGTACGCCGACTACACCCTGTGGCAGCAGGACCTCCTCGGTGAGGACACCGATCCCGAGAGCGTCCTGTCCGAGCAGCTCGCCCACTGGCGCGAGGCGCTGGCCGGTCTGCCGGAGGAGCTGCGGCTGCCCACCGACCGGCCCCGCCCGGCCGTCGCCACCCACCGGGGTGCGACCTACGACCTGGACATCCCCGCCGAGCTGCACCAGCAGCTCGCCGACCTGGCCCGCTCCCGCGGCGTCACGATGTTCATGGTCCTCCAGGCGGCCCTGGCGACCCTGCTCTCCCGCCTCGGCGCGGGCACCGACATCCCCGTCGGCACCCCCATCGCCGGACGCACCGACGAAGCCCTTGAGGACCTGGTCGGCTTCTTCATCAACACCCTGGTCATGCGCACCGACCTGGACGGCGACCCCAGCTTCGGCGAGCTCCTCGCCCGGGTGCAGGACTCCGGCCTCGGCGCCTTCTCGAACCAGGACATCCCGTTCGAGCGCCTCGTCGAGGACTTGGCCCCGACCCGCTCGATGGCCCGGCATCCGCTGTTCCAGGTCATGCTGACCCTTCAGAACAACAGCAGGGCCACTCTCGAACTCCCGGGCCTCGCAACCGAACTGCTCCCCGCAGGGCAGGCCCCCGCCAAGTTCGACCTGGACTTCCAGTTCGGCGAGAACTTCGACGCGCAGGGTCGGCCCGCCGGCCTCCAGAGCGCCATCACCTTCGCCGTCGACCTGTTCGACCACGCGACGGTCGAGGCCGTCGCCCAGCGCTTCACCCGGGTGCTGGAGGCCGTCGCCGCCGACCCCCAGCAGCCCGTCAGCCGCATCCAGGTCCTGGACCCCGTCGAGCGCCACCGGCTCCTGACCGAGTGGAACGACACCGCCCGTGGCGTACCCGCCGCGACGCTCCCGGAGCTGTTCCACGCCCAGGTGGCCCGCACCCCCGACGCCACCGCCCTCGTCTTCGCCGACGAAACCCTCACCTACGCGGAGCTCAACGAGCGCGCCAACCGCCTCGCCCACCTGCTGGTCGAACACGGCGTCGGTCCGGAGACCCTGGTCGGCGTCCACCTGGAACGCTCCACCGACCTGGTCATCGCCCTGCTCGCGATCCTCAAGGCCGGCGGCGCCTACCTGCCGATCGACCCCAACTACCCGGCCGACCGCATCACCTACATGCTCGGCGACGCCCGGCCCGCCCTGGTCATCACCGGGTCCGCCCAGGACACCCTGCCCGACGGCACCGCGCGGATCGCCCTCGACGACCCCGACACCGTCGCCCGCCTGGCCGGCCTCGACGCCGCCAACCCCCGGCCGGGCCTGCAGCCGAACCACCCCGCCTACGTCATCTACACCTCCGGCTCCACCGGCCGCCCCAAGGGCGTCACCGTCCCCCACCAGGCGATCGGCCGACTGGTGTGGGAGAGCGGCTACGTCGACCTGGGTGCCGGTGACGTCATCGGCCAGTTGGCCTCGGTGTCGTTCGACGCGGCCACCTTCGAGATCTGGGGCGCCCTGCTCAACGGCGCCGCCCTGGCGATCGCCCCGCCGAAGGGGCTGTCCGTCTTCGAGTTGCGCGAGTTCCTGGCCTCGCACCGCGTGACCGCGCTCTGGCTGACCGCCGGGCTCTTCCACGAAGTGGTGGAGTCCGACGTCGAGGCACTCCGGGGCCTGCGCTACCTGCTGGCCGGAGGCGACGTCCTCTCGGTGCCGCAGTGCAGGACCGTACTGGAGCGTCTGCCGCACGTCCGGCTGCTCAACGGGTACGGGCCGACGGAGAACACCACCTTCACCACCACCCACACGATCCGGACCGCCGACCTCGACCGCGGGGCCGGCGTGCCGATCGGCGGCCCGATCTCCGCGACCCGTCTCTACGTCCTCGACAGCGGACTGCAGCTGGTCCCGCCGGGAGCGGTGGGTGAGCTGTACGCGGCGGGCGAGGGCCTGGCCCGCGGCTACCTGAACCGCCCGGGCCTGTCCGCCGAGCGCTTCGTCGCCAACCCCTACGGCACTCCCGGCGAGCGGATGTACCGCACCGGTGACCTGGTGCGCCGGCGCGCCGACGGCACCCTGGAGTTCGCCGGCCGGGCCGACGACCAGGTGAAGATCCGCGGCTTCCGGATCGAGCTCGGCGAGGTCGAGGCCGCACTGGCCGCACACCCGTCCGCCGCCCAGGCCACCGTGATCGTCCGCGAGGACACCCCCGGCGACAAGCGCCTGGTCGGCTACGTCGTCCCGGTCCAGGGCGACGGCACCCCGGGCGGCGACGACCACGCGGCGCTCGCCGCCGCCATCCGCGGCGACCTCCAGCAGCACCTGCCGGAGTACCTGGTCCCGAGCGCGGTCGTGGTGCTGGAGGCCCTGCCGCTGACGGCCAACGGCAAGCTCGACCGCAAGGCCCTGCCCGCCCCGGACTACGCGACCGACGCCTCCGGCCGGGCACCGCGGACCGAGCAGGAGGAAGCCCTCTGCACCGTCTTCGCCGAGGTCCTCGGCGTCACCTCGGTGACCATCGACGACAGCTTCTTCGAGCTCGGCGGCCACTCCCTGCTCGCCACCCGCCTGGTCAGCCGGATCCGCACCGCACTCGGTGTCGAGGTCGGCATCCGCACCCTCTTCGAGGCCCCGACCGTCGCCGGCCTGGCCGGACGCCTCGGCGGAGCCGGCACGACCCGGCTCGCCCTCACCGCCGGCGAGCGCCCGGACGCGGTACCGCTGTCCGCCGCCCAGCGCCGGCTCTGGTTCCTCGGCGAGCTCGAAGGACCCAGCGCCACCTACAACATCCCCACCGCACTGCGGCTGACCGGCACCCTGGACCGGGACGCCCTGCGGGGCGCGCTGCACGACGTGGTGACCCGCCACGAGATCCTGCGCACCGTCTACCCGACCCACAACGGGCAGCCCCACCAGCACATCCTCGAAGCAACGGCGGTCACCCTCGACCTGCCCGTCACCGAGGTCACCGAGGCCGGCCTGGAGCAGGCCCTCGCCGACGCGGCGGGCCACACCTTCAACCTCTCCGGTGACATCCCGCTGCGCGCGGAGCTGTTCACCACCGGGCCGCAGCAGCAGGTCCTGCTGCTGATCGTCCACCACATCGCGGGCGACGGCTGGTCCATGGGCCCGCTGGCCCGCGACATCTCCGAGGCCTACGCCGCCCGGCTCGACGGCGCCGCCCCCGCGTGGCAGCCGCTGCCCGTGCAGTACGCCGACTACACCCTGTGGCAGCAGCAGCTCCTCGGTGACGACACCGACCCCGAGAGCGTCCTGTCCCAGCAGCTCACCCACTGGCGCAAGGCCCTGGCCGGTCTGCCGGAAGAGCTCCAGCTGCCCACCGACCGCCCCCGCCCGGCCGTCGCCACCCACCACGGCGCCACCCTGCCCCTCCAGGTCCCCGCCGAACTGCACCAGCAGCTCACCGACCTGGCCCGCTCCCGCGGCGTGACCCTCTTCATGGTCCTCCAGGCCGGACTCGCGACCCTGCTCAACCGCCTGGGCGCCGGCACCGACATCCCCCTCGGCACCCCCATCGCCGGACGCACCGACGAAGCCCTCGACGACCTGGTCGGCTTCTTCGTCAACACCCTCGTCATGCGCACCGACCTCAGCGGC
>NZ_JBICZP010000040.1:0-4497 GCF_043202015.1 Kitasatospora sp. NPDC048239
TGGGCCTCGACGAGGTCGACCTGGTCGGGGGTGAGGCCGGCGTTGGCCAGGGCCTGGCGGATCACCCGCTGCTGCGAGGGCCCGTTCGGCGCGGTGAGACCGTTGCTGGCACCGTCCTGGTTGACGGCGGAACCGCGCAGCACCGCCAGCACCGGATGCCCCTTGGCCTGAGCGTCGGCCAGGCGCTCCAGCAGCAGTAGGCCCGCCCCCTCGCCCCAGGCCGTGCCGTCGGCCGCGTCCGCGAAGGGCTTGCAGCGGCCGTCCGGCGCCAGGCCCCGCTGCCGGCTGAACTCCACGAAGGTCGCGGGCGTGGCCATCACCGTCACCCCGCCGGCCAGCGCCAGCGTGGACTCGCCGGACCGCAGCGACTGGGCCGCCAGGTGGACCGCCACCAGCGAGGACGAGCAGGCCGTGTCCACCGTCACCGCCGGACCCTCCAGGCCCAGCGCGTAGGAGACCCGGCCGCTGGCGACGCTGCCCGCGCTGCCCTGGCCCAGGTGCCCCTCGAACCCGGTCGGCGCGGCGCCGTGCAGGCGGGCGCCGTAGTCGTCGTACATCACGCCGGCGAAGACGCCGGTGCGGCTGCCGCGCAGGGTGGACGGGTCGATGCCGGCCCGCTCGATCGCCTCCCACGCCGTCTCCAGCAGCAGCCGCTGCTGCGGGTCGGTGGCCAGCGCCTCGCGGGTGCTGATGCCGAAGAACGCGGGGTCGAACTCGGCTGCCCCGCGCAGGAATCCGCCCTCGCGCGCGTACGAGGTGCCGGGGTGCTCCGGGTCCGGGTGGTAGAGGTTCTCCAGGTCCCACCCCCGGTCGGTGGGGAACGGGCCGACGGCGTCGACGCCGTCCGCGACCAGCCGCCACAGGTCCTCCGGGGACGCGACCCCGCCCGGGAAGCGGCAGCCGATCCCGACCACCGCGATCAGGTCGTCCGAGGCGGACCGGGTGTCGGTGGCGACGGGTGCCGGGGAGTCGGCGCCGCCGAGCAGTTCGTCCAGCAGATGGGCGGCGAGCGCGCCCACCGTGGGGTGGTCGAAGACCGCCGTTGCGGCGAGCCGGACGCCCGCCGCCTCGGCGAGCCGGTTGCGCAGGTCGACGGCGGTGAGCGAGTCCACGCCGAGGTCGGTGAAGGCCCGGTCGGTGGGCACGGAGTCGGCGCCCGGATGGGCCAGCGCCTCGGCGGCGTGCGTCTGCACCAGGCGGACCAGCCGGCCGAGGCGGTCGGCCGGGTCGGCCGCCGCGAGTTCGGCGGCGAGCGCGCTCCCGGCACCGGCGGGTGCGGCCGGGGTGGCTGCGGCGGCCGTCCGGAGCGCGGGTGCCACGAGACCGCGCAGCAGCGCGGGGACGGCGTCGTCGGTGGTGGCGGCGCGCAGCCCGGCGAGGTCCAGCCGGGCGGGCACGACGGTGGAGTGCTCACCAGCGAGCGCCACGTCGAACAGGCCGAGCGCCTGCGGTACGGACAGCGGGGCCACCCCGGCCCGGCGCAGCCTGGCCCGGTCGGCGGTGTTCAGCTCGCCGCCCATGCCCGCGCCGCCCGCCCACAGCCCCCAGGCCAGGGACAGACCCGGCAGGCCCTCGACGCGGCGCTGGTCGGCGAGCGCGTCGAGGAAGGAGTTGGCGGCGGCGTAGGCGGCCTGGCCCGCGCCGCCGAGCACACCGGCGGCCGAGGAGAACAGCACGAACGCCGTGAGCGGCAGGTCGCGGGTCAACTCGTGCAGGTGCCAGGCGGCTTCGGCCTTGGGGCGGAGCACGGCGTGCAGCCGCTCTGCGGTGAGCGACTCGACGGTGCCGTCGTCCAGCACACCCGCGGCGTGCACGAGGGCGGTCACCGGCTGTTCGGCCAGCAGGTCGGCCACGGCCTCGCGATCGGCGATGTCGACCGCGGCGAACTCGGCCTCGGCACCCAACTCTTCCAGCTCCGAGCGGAGTTCGTCGGCCCCGGGGGCCTCGGCGCCACGGCGGCTGACCAGCAGCAGCCGCCGCACGCCGTACCGGGTGACGAGGTGGCGGGCGATGTGCCCGCCGAGGGAGCCGGTGGCTCCGGTCAGCAGGACGGTTCCCTCGGGGCCGAACGAGTCCCGGGGCTCCCCGTCGGGGCGGGCGGGGGTCCGGACCAGGCGGGGGGCCAGCAGGCCGCCCTCGCGCAGGGCCAGTCGGGGCTCCTCCGGGCCGGCCGCGAAGGCGGCCCGCAGGACGTCGGGGTCGGCGACCGGCGGCTCGGTGCCGCGGGCGGTGGCGGGCGTGTCGAGCAGGACGAGCCGGCCGGGGTGCTCGCTCTGCGCGCTGCGGACCAGGCCCTGGAGCGCGGCCGCGGCCAGGTCGGCGGGCGCCTCGGCGGGGCCGGTGCCGACGGCGCCGGAGGTCTGCACCAGCAGCCGCGCACCGGCGGTCCGCGGCTCGGCCAGCCACTGCTGAACGATCGTCAGATAGTGGGCCACCGCCGAGCGGACGAGCTTCGGCGGGGCCGTCACGCCGTCATCGGTGATGGCTCGCAGAACGGTGTCCGGGAGCCCGCCCTCGGGGTGGGCGAGGCGGAGTGCGTCGAGGTCGGGCAGCGCGCCGTGTGGGTCGAGGACGGCCCAGGTCGGTGCGGACCCGTCGGCGGTCACGGCGCGGACGGCCTGCCAGGCGGTGGCGTACAGCGGGCCGGCGCCGCCGGTGAGCGCGTCCGGGGCGAGGGCGCGCAGGGCGAGGCGTTCGACGGTGAGGACCGGGCCGCCCGCCGGATCGGTGGCGTGCAGGGTGAGGCCGCCCTGCTCGTCGGGCCTGAGCCGGACCCGCAGGGCGGTCGCGGCGGTGGCGTGCACCTCGGCGCCGCTCCACGAGAACGGCAGCCGGAGCCCGCCGTCGGCCGGGGCGTCCGCGGCCAGCAGGGTGTGCAGGGCGGCGTCCAGCAGCGCGGGGTGCAGGGTGAAGCGGGCCGGGTCGCCGAACGGCCCCTCGGGCAGGTGGACTTCGGCGTACAGGTCGTCGCCGGAGCGCCAGGCGGCCCGCAGCCCGCGGAAGGCCGGGCCGTAGCCGCGGCCCTGGTCGGCGAGCCGGTCGTAGAGGCCGTCGACTGCCAGCGCGGTGGCGCCGGGCGGGGGCCAGGCGCCGAGGTCGGCGGTGCCGGCAGCGTCGGTGTCGGTCTGGGCGGCGTCGGTGTCGGCGGTGCTCGGCGTGGCCCAGCCGGTGGCGTTGCGGGCCCAGTCGGCGGCGCCCTCCGGGCGACTGTGGACGGCGAGTTCGCGTCGGCCGTCGGCGTCCGGACCGGCCACGGTGACCTGGATCTCCAGCGGCTCGCCGTCCACCAGGGCGGCGGGGGCGAAGAGCGTCAGTTCGCCGATCCGCCCGGAGCCCAGACGGGCGGCGGTGTGCAGTGCGAGGTCCAGGAGTGCGGTGCCGGGCAGCAGGACGGTGTCCTGGACGGCGTGGTCGGCCAGCCACGGGTGGGTGCGGGTCGAGAGCCGGCCGGTGAGGACCGCGCCGCCGTCATCGGCCAGCTCGACCACCACCTCGGCGAGCGGGTGCTCCGACGGACGGCCCTCGCGGCGGGGCGGGGCGTCCAGCCAGAGGTGTTGGTGTTGGAAGGGGTAGGTGGGGAGGGGGGTGTGGGTGGTGGTGGGTCGGGTGGTGGTGCCGGCAGTGTCGGTGCCGGTGGTCCAGGCGGTGGCGAGGGTGGTGAGGAGGGTGTGGGGTTCGTGGGTGTCGGGGCGTAGGAGGGGGAGGACGTGGGCGGTGTCGAGGGTTTCGCGGGTGGGTGGGGTGAGGGTGGGGGTGGCGCCGAGTTCGAGGTAGGTGGTGGTGCCGAGTCGGGCGGCGCTCTGGAGGGCGTCGTGGTAGCGGACGGTGCTGCGGATGTGGTCGGTCCAGTAGTCGGCGTCGGTGGTTTCGACGGCCGTGCCGGTGAGGTCGGAGATGAACGCCAGGGTGGGTCGGTGGTAGGTGATCTGGTGGGCGGTGGTGCGGAATTCGTCGAGGACGGGGTCCATGTGGGGGGAGTGGAAGGCGTGGCTGACGGTGAGGTTCTTGGTGCGTCGGCCCTGGGCCTGGAAGTGGGTGGTGATGGTGGTGAGGGTGTCGCGGTCGCCGGAGAGGACGATGGAGGTGGGGGCGTTGACGGCGGCGAGGGAGGCGGCGTGTTCGTGGCCGTGCAGGGCGGTGAGGGCTTCTTCGGGGGTGGCTTGGATGGCGGTCATGGTGCCGTCGGTGCGGGCTTGTTGCATGAGGCGGGCGCGGGTGGCGACGAGGTGGGCGGCGTCGTGGAGGGTGAGGATGCCGGCGGTGTGGGCGGCGGTGAGGGCGCCGATGGAGTGGCCGAGGACGGCGGTGGGGTGGATGCCTCGGGTGGCGAGGAGGTGGGTGAGGGCGGTGCCGAGGGCGAAGATGGCGGGTTGGGCGTATTCGGTGCGGTCGAGGAGTGCGGCGGCCTCGCTGCCCGGCTCGGCGAATGCGATGTCGCGTAGCGGCCGGTCGAGATGGGCCGCGAAGGCGTCGGTCACCTGGTCGTAGGCGTCCGCG
>NZ_JBICZP010000041.1:0-4193 GCF_043202015.1 Kitasatospora sp. NPDC048239
GGTACTGCAGGGGGGACCCTGTGGGAGAGTAGGACGCCGCCGAACAATCATTCCGAAGAACCCCCACCCGATTCCGGGTGGGGGTTCTTTGCGTTCCAGGGCCGTGAAAGAGGCCCTTTGCAGGGCCCTTTCCTGCGGGTTATTCCTCCGGATCCGTCGTCGCCGGGTCCGAGGGCGCCGGCTCCGACGCCGCCGGGGCAGCGGGCGCCGACGCCGAGGGCGCAGGCTCCGAAGGCGCAGACTCCGACGGAGCGGGCGAAGCGGGTGCCGCAGGCGCCGCAGGCATCGCGGCCGCCGTGGGTGTCGGGGGCGCTGTGGGCGTCGCGGGTTCCGTCGGTGAGGTCGGAGCCGCCCTCCCCCAGTCGGGGCGGCTCTCCCAGCGGTCGGGGGTGTTGGTGAGAGGGGTGACGTTGCTGCCGTCGCTCCGCATGACGTAGAGGTCGGCGTTCCCGTCCGCGGGGGCCTGGGCGAAGACGATGGACTTCCCGTCCGGAGCGTACGAGGCGAGGCCGTAGAAGACACCGGACGGGCCGGGGGTGAGGGCGCCGATGGCGGTGCCGTCGGCGTGCATCGTGTAGATGCCGCCGCCGGGGGCGAACTCAGGCCCCGCCGGGAAGGTGGTGAACACGATCTGGGTGCCGTCCGGTGACCAGCTGGCGCGGTCGCCGGCACGGAGCTCCCAGGGGGTGAGCTGGCGCAGGCCGGTGCCGTCGGCGTTGACCGAGAAGATGGCCCGGCCGTTGGCGGGCTGGCCGGTGGCGCTGGTGCGGTACTCGAAGGCCAGCTGCTTGCCGTCGGGGGACCAGCTGGGGCTGGTGACCTGGCCCGAGTACGGCTTGTCGTTGGTGAGGAAGGTGAGCCGCTGGACGCTGGAGCCGTCCGGGCTCATCACGTAGATGTCGGAGTACTGCACCTGCCCGGTCGCGGGGTCGAGCGAGCCCCAGGAGCGGTTGAAGGCGAGCAGCCTGCCGTCGGGCGAGAACGCGGGGTGGCTCTCCTGCTCGTTGATGCAGTCGGCGGCGCCCTCCTCGCAGAGCGGGCCGACCTGGTGGGCGCCCTCGCCGTCCGTGCCGGCGAGCCAGACCCGTGCCGAGGCGGTGCCGGCGGTGGACCGGTCGAAGGCGATGGTGGCGCCGTCGGGGGACCAGTCGGGGTTGTCGTCGCGCGCGCCCTGGGGCGGCTGGGTGAGCTGGTGCTCGCCGGTGCCGTCGGGCCCGATCGTGAGGATGGCGCTGGCGTTGCGCCGGGTGTCGAGAAAGATCCGACTGGCGATCGACCCGTTGCGGGCGGTGGTGGCGGCGGCGTCACCGGCCGGGGCGCTCGGCGCGGAGGCCGGGGCGATCACGGCTTCGGGGGTGGGGGCCGCCGTGGGCGGGTCCGCCCGGATCTCGCTGAGCGGGATCTCGCCGGGCTCGGCGCCGCACCCGCTCAGCAGTGATCCTGCGATCAGCGCGCCCGCACAGGCGCAGGCGCGGGCAGCGGTCGTGAGCGTCAGCCGTTTGCCGGTCATCCGCGTGTCAACTCCGTATCCGACTCAGGAGGCCCCCGGGGAAGCTGTCACTGTGTCAGATCGGAAGCGCGGGTGACCGGGCGACACGCGACGGCGCGCGGTCGCTCGGTCACACGGAGTACGGCGTGTCGGCGGGCTCCGGCTACTTGCCGGCGGCGCGGCGCTCGGCCTTCGCGGCGTTCTCCGCCTCGTCCTCGGCCTCGGCCACCTCCAGGGTGGGAGCGGTGCCACCGAGCTGGGCGGGCAGCCACCAGCTGTCCTCCGGTCCGGAGGGCTTGCCGGGGTAGTCGCGCTGGACGCGGTCGAGCATCTCGCTCATCGCGGCCCGCAGCCGACGGGTGACCATCACGGGCTTGTCCGTGGGGGCCAGCTCGATCGGCTCGCCGATCATGATGGTGACGGGGACGTGGCGCTTGGTCAGGGTCTTGGGGCGGCCCTTGGTCCAGAGCTGCTGGGTGCCCCAGAGGATGACGGGCAGCAGGGGCGCGCCGGAGTCGGCGGCCATCCGGGCGGCGCCGGTCTTGAACTTCTTCAGCATGAAGGAGCGGCTGATGGTCGCCTCGGGGAACACCCCGACCACCTCGCCGGCCCGCAGGGCGGCCACGGCGGCCTCGTAGGCGGGCTGGCCGTCGGCGCGGTCGACCGGGATGTGCTTCATGCCGCGCATCAGCGGGCCGGAGACACCGTGCTTGAAGACGTCGTCCTTGGCCATGAACCGGGTCTTGCGCTTGCCGCCGCGGTAGGCGCCGAGGCCGGCGAAGAGGAAGTCGAGGTAGCTGATGTGATTGCTCACCAGCACCGCTCCGCCCTTGGCGGGGATGTTCTCGGCGCCGACGATCTTGATCCGCACGTCGAGCGCGCGGAAGACGGTCAGCGCTGCACCGATCACCGGCGGGTACACGAACTCTGCCACGGTCAGTCCTGACTTCCACGGGCGGGTGGGCCCGGTACGGCGGGACCCGTGCCGTACGTGGGGGCCGACCGAAGGCGCGGCACGCCGCGGCGGCCACGGGTGATACACGGAGATGATCCCCCGAACGAGTGCCCGCTGTCACCTGAGGCGGGCCGTCAAGCGAAATATCAGCCGGTGATCATGTGATGAACGCGGTGGGTGCCGACGGGGTCGCTCAGGTGGTCGCGTCCAGCCGGCCCCGGGCGCGGCGGAGCAGCAGGTACGTCTCGCAGCCGAGGCAGTAGCCGAAGGCGGCGTTGAGGAAGGCCGCGGCGAGGGCGACGGCGGTGGCGAGCAGGCCCAGCCAGGTCACCCCGGCGACGTAGCCGAGCGTGCCGACGGCGGCGAAGACCAGGCCCACGCCCTGGGCGAAGCGGGGCGGGCGCTCGTCCTCGGTCTCGGTCGGCGGCGCGAGACGGGGGCGGATCAGCCGCCGGTACAGCAGTCCGTACGGGGAGTAGTGCAGCCCGGCGATGGCGCCGAGGGCGAAGACGGCGGCCTGGAGGGCGAGCAGGATGCCGCTGCCGCTGATCAGGGCGGCGGCGAGGACGAGGGTGGTGAGCACGGCGGCGAAACGCGGTCCGCGGGGGTCGATCTGCACGGGGGCTCCGGAGGTGGGGGCGCGGCGGGGCGGGCGGCGGGGCGCGTCAGCGACAGCGCGAGGCCGTGGCCCGGCACAGGTCGACCACCAGGCGGGTGGTCAGCAGCGGCTGTGCGGGGCGGTCGGAGTCCACCCGGCGATGCTACGCGGCCCGGGCCCGGTGGTCGACCTGCCTGTCGGGGCCGGGCTGCCTGTCATCGGCCGGTGGGGCTGGCGCAGACTGGTGGGCATGACCGGGTTGGTGGTGTGCGTTGCCGTGCTCGCGGGGGCGAGTGCGTTCGGGCTGCTGCGGGCCCAGCGTGACGGGAGGCTGCGGGTGCGGACGAAGGACGGGGCGGTACGGCTGTCGGAGGCCGAGCTCGGTACGGGGCTGGGCGAGCGGGCCACGCTGGTGCAGTTCTCGACCGCCTTCTGCCAGCCCTGCCGGGCCACCCGCCGGGTGCTGGGCGAGGTCGCGGGCATGGTCGACGGTGTGGTGCACGTCGAGCTGGACGCGGAGGCGCAGCTGGACCTGGTCCGCCGGCTGGAGATCCTGCGGACGCCGACCGTACTGGTGCTGGACGCGGGCGGCCGGGTGGTGCGGCGGGCGGCCGGTCTGCCGCGGCGGGCGGACGTGATCGCGGCCCTGGGCGAGGCGGTCTGACCCGGACCCCGCGGCGGGTGCCTGGTGGGCGGCCCGCGCCGGGTGTTTCTCGGCCGGGCCGCGGTGGCGGCAAATCTCACAGGGGATGTGCCGCGCAGTCAGGGGGTAGCGGCAGCGGGCTGGGGCAGGATGGGCGGGGACGGCAGTGCAGCCGTCCCGCCGCTCCCGTCCGGCCCGGGCCCCTGGCCGTCGCGGGTGCCGTGCGGGGCGTTCGGACGGGCCCGGCAGCGTAAGCTACTGGCCAGTAGTGACCCTTGGAATACTGGCGAGTATGCTGCCAGGAAGTTCCGGACCGGCACGGGAACACGCTGCCCGGAGCGGGTGCGTGCCGAGTTCGCGCCCGCTTGCACAGCCGCAGCCGCCGGACGAGACCAGTACAGGAGACAAGGCCGTGAGCTTGAGGATCGTTGTCTGTGTGAAGCACGTGCCGGACGCGACGGGTGACCGTCGTTTCGCGGACGATCTCACCACTGACCGGGAGGGTGTG
>NZ_JBICZP010000042.1:0-3743 GCF_043202015.1 Kitasatospora sp. NPDC048239
CTGCATCGCCTGCACCATCTTGATGATGCCGCCGACCCCGGCCGCCGCCTGGCTGTGGCCGATGTTGGACTTCAACGAGCCCAGCAGCAGCGGCTCGGCCCCTTCGCGGTCCTGTCCGTAGGTGGCCAGCAGCGCGTGTGCCTCGATCGGGTCGCCGAGCCGGGTGCCGGTGCCGTGCGCCTCGACCGCGTCGACCTCGCCGGTCCGCAGGCCGGCCGCGGCCAGGGCCTGCCGGATGACCCGCTCCTGGGAGGGCCCGTTGGGGGCGGTGAGGCCGTTGCTCGCGCCGTCCTGGTTGATGGCCGAGCCCCGGACGACCGCCAGGACCCGGTGCCCGTTGCGGCGGGCGTCGGAGAGCCGCTCGACCAGCAGCAGTCCGACGCCCTCCGACCAGCCGGTGCCGTCGGCGGCCGCCGCGAAGGACTTGCAGCGGCCGTCGGTGGACAGGCCGCGCTGGCGGCTGAACTCCACGAAGGTGTCGGGGCGGGACATCACGGTGACGCCGCCGGCCAGTGCGAGGTCGCACTCGCCCTGGCGCAGGGCCTGCGCGGCGAGGTGCAGCGCGACCAGCGAGGAGGAGCAGGCGGTGTCGACGGTGACGGCCGGCCCCTCCAGGCCGAAGGTGTAGGCCAGGCGGCCGGAGACCACGCTGGAGGTGTTGCCGGTGAGCAGGTAGCCCTCCAACTCCTCGGGGGCCTTGGCCAGTCGTGAGCCGTAGTCGTTGTACATCACGCCCGCGAACACCCCGGCGCGCGTCCCCCGGACGGTGGCGGGGTCGAGGCCGGCCCGTTCGAAGGTCTCCCAGGCGGTTTCGAGCAGCAGCCGCTGCTGCGGGTCCATCGCCAGCGCCTCGCGCGGGCTGATGCCGAAGAACTCGGCGTCGAACCGGGCGGCCTGGGCGAGGAATCCGCCCTGGCGGGTGTACGAGGTGCCGATCCGCTCCGGGTCCGGGTCGTAGAGCGCGTCGAGGTCCCAGCCGCGGTCGGCGGGGAAGTCCCCGATGGCGTCGCCGCCCGAGGTGACGAGCCGCCAGAGGTCCTCGGGGGAGGCGACACCGCCCGGGTAGCGGCAGGCCATGCCGATGATGACGATCGGATCGTCGTCGGCGGCGACGGCGGTGACCGGCTCGACCGGTCCGCGGGCGGCGGTGGCGCCCGGGAGCAGGGACTGCAGGTGGGCGCCGAGCGCGGCCGGGGACGGGTGGTCGAAGACGGCGGTCGCGGCGATCCGCAGGCCGGTGGTGGCGGCGAGGCGGTTGCGCAGGTCGACACCGGTGAGCGAGTCGAAGCCCAGCTCCTTGAACGCCCGGGTGGCGTCGATGGTCGCCGGGGTCGCGTGGCCGAGCACGGTGGCCACCGTCGTCTGCACCAACTCGGCGATGGTGCGCGAGCGTTCCGGCGCGCCGAGGGCTGCGGTGCGGTCCGCCCAGGAGCTACCGCCCCGGGGGGAGGCGTCGGCCCGGCGGCGCGGGGCGCGCACCAGGGCGCGCAGCGGCGCCGGCAGCGGGCCGGCGGCGGCGCGGGCCCGCAGGGCGACCGGGTCGAAGCGGACCGGTACCAGGGCGGGGGCCGGGTGCTGCAGGGCCGCGTCGAGCAGGGCCAGGCCCTCCTCGGTGCCGAGCGCGGGCAGTCCGGCCCTGGCCCAGCGGGCCAGTCCGGCCGCGCCGAGGCCGCCCGCCATGCCGTCCTGGTCGGCCCAGAGGCCCCAGGCGAGCGAGGTGGCGGGCAGGCCGAGGGCGTGGCGGTGGGCGGCCAAGCCGTCCAGGTAGGCGTTGGCGGCGGCGTAGTTGGCCTGTCCGGCGGTGCCGGTGGTGGCGGTGATGGAGGAGAACAGGACGAAGGCGTCCAGGTCGAGCTCGCGGGTGAGCTCGTGCAGGTGCTCGGCGGCGTCGGCCTTGGCACGCAGGACGGTGTCCAGCCGCTCGGGGGTGAGGTCGGCCAGTACGCCGTCGTCCAGGACGCCCGCCAGGTGCAGCACGGCGCCGAGCGGCCGCTCGGGCGGCACAGTGGCGAGCACCGCGGCCAGCGCGTCCCGGTCCGCCGCGTCGCAGCCGGCGAAGCGGACCTCGGCGCCCGACTCGGCCAGCTCCAGGGCGAGTTCGGCGGCGCCGGGGGCGTCCGAGCCGCGCCGGCTGAGCAGCAACAGATGCCGCACGCCGTGCCGGGCCACCAGGTGCCGGACGACCTCGCGGCCGAGGGCGCCCGTGCCGCCGGTGACGAGCACGGTGCGGTCGGCGAGTTCGGGCGCGGGGCGCGACGGCGCGTCGGCGCGGGCGAGCCTCGGGGCGAGCAGGACGCCGTCGCGCAGGGCGAGTTGGGGCTCGTCGGCGGTGGCGGCGAGGGCGGCCGCGAGGGTGCCGAGGGCGGCGGTGTCGACCTCCGCGTCCGGGGCGAGGTCGGCGACGGCGAAGCGGCCGGGGTGCTCGGCCTCGGCGGAGCGCAGCAGGCCCCAGACGGCGGCGGCCCACGGGTCGGGCACGGTGTCCGCGTCGGTGACGGCGACCGCGCCGCGGGTGAGCAGGAGCAGTCGCGCGCCGGTGAAGCGGTCGTCGGCGGACCAGGAGCGCAGCAGCTCCAGCGCCGCCGCGACGCCGGGCCGGCCGGCGGCGGCGGCCACGGCGACCACGGCCGGGACGGGCTCGTCGGCGGGGAGGTCGCCGAGGCCCGCGACCAGTGCCACCGGTGTCGCCGGAGTCGATGCGGCGGTGGCGGAGGATGCGGCGGCCGGGATCGGCGTCCAGTTGAGCCGGTACAGGTCCTGGGCCGGGCGGTCGGCGGCTGCCAACTGCTCGGCCCGGACGGGCAGGAGGGCGAGCGATTCGACGCTCAGCACCGGACGGCCGGTGGTGTCGGTGGCGTCGAGCGCCGATCCGTGCCAGTGGACGCGCAGTGCGTCGGCGCCCGAGGCGGACAGCTCCACGCCGGACCAGGAGAACGGCAGCGGCAGCCCGTCGGCGCTCGCGGCCGCCCGGCCCACCAGCGGGTGGAGGGCGGCGTCCAGCAGGGCGGGGTGCAGCGGGTAGCCGGCCGCGGTGTCGCGGACCTCCTCGGGCAGCGCGAGTTCGGCGAACAGCTCGTCACCTCGCCGCCAGCCTGCGCGGACGCCGCGGAACGCCGGGCCGTACGCGTAACCCAGCTCCGCCAGGCGGGAGTAGAGCTCGTCGACGTCGATCGCCTCGGCGCCGGACGGGGGCCAGCTGCTCGGCTGCGGGGCGGTGGCCGGCTCGGCCGTGGCGGCGGTGAGCCGGCCGACGGCGTGCCTGGTCCACTCGCCGGTGCCGGCGGCCGGGCGGGCGTGGATCGCGAGGGTGCGCGAGCCGGTCTCGGGCTCCGCCGGGCCGACCGCGAGCTGCAGGGTCAGCGCGCCGTCGGCGGGGAGCAGGAGCGGGGCCTCCAGGGTGAGTTCGTCCACCCGTGGCGTCTCGGCGCGCTCGCCCGCCGTGAGTGCGAGGTCGACGAAGGCGGTGCCGGGCAGCAGCGGACGGCCCAGGATGTCGTGGTCGGCGAGCCAGGGGTGGTCGCTGAGGGCCAGCCGGCCGGTCAGCAACAGGCCGCCGTCCTCGGCGAGTTCGACCGAGGCGCCGAGCAGCGGGTGGTCGGGGGCGTCGAGGCCGAGGCGTTCGGGTCCGCCGGCGGGTGTGCTGGGCAGCAGCCAGTAGTGGTGGTGTTGGAAGGGGTAGGTGGGGAGGTTGGTGTGGGTGGTGGTGGGTGGGTGGGTGGTGGGGTGGTGGCCGTGGGTGTGGG
>NZ_JBICZP010000043.1:0-2679 GCF_043202015.1 Kitasatospora sp. NPDC048239
TGGAGGACGCGGCTGGTGGGTTCGACGGCGAAGCGGTCGATCTGGCCGGTGGTGAGGCTGGCGAGGCCGTGGTGGGGGACGACGACGCCCTTGGGGCGGCCGGTGGAGCCGGAGGTGTAGATGACGTAGGCGGGGTGGTTCGGCTGCAGGCCGGGCCGGGGGTTTGCGGTGTCGAGTCCGGCGAGGCGGGTGAGGGTGTCGGGGTCGTCGAGGGCGATCCGGGCGGTGCCGTCGGGGAGGGTGTCCTGGGCGGACCTGGTGATGACCAGGGCGGGCCGGGCGTCGCCGAGCATGTAGGTGATGCGCTCGGTGGGGTAGTTGGGGTCGATCGGCAGGTAGGCGCCGCCGGCCTTGAGGATGGCGAGCAGGGAGATGACGAGGTCGGTGGAGCGTTCCATGTGGACGCCGACGAGGGTCTCCGGGCGGACGCCGTGCTCGGTCAGGAGGTGGGCGAGGCGGTTGGCGCGCTCGTTGAGCTCCGCGTAGGTGAGTTCGGTGTCGCCGAAGACGAGGGCGGTGGCATCCGGGGTGCGGGTGACCTGGGCCTGGAAGAGCTCCGGCAGCGTCGCGGCCGGCAGGTCCTGAGCGGTGTCGTTCCACTCGGTCAGGAGCTGCCGACGCTCGGCCTGGTCCAGGATCTCGATCCGGCTGACGGGCTGCTCGGGGTCGGCGGCGACGGCCTCCAGCACCCGGGTGAAGCGCTGGGCGACGGCCTCGACCGTCGCGTGGTCGAACAGGTCGGTCGCGAAGGTGACCCAGCCGTGGAGACCGGCGGCCCGGCCCTGTCCGTCGAAGCGCTCGCCGAGCTGGAAGTCCAGGTCGAACTTGGCCGGGGGCTGCCCTGCGGGGAGCAGTTCGGTTGCGAGGCCCGGGAGTTCGAGGGTGGCCTCGGTGTTGTTCTGAAGGGTGAGCATGACCTGGAACAGCGGGTGCCGGGCCATCGAACGGGTGGGGGCCAACTCCTCGACGAGGCGCTCGAACGGGATGTCCTGGTTCGAGAAGGCGCCGAGGCCGGCGTCCTGGACGCGGGCGAGGAGAGCGGCGAACGTCGGGTCGCCGCTGAGGTCGGTGCGCATGACCAGGGTGTTGACGAAGAAGCCGACCAGGTCGTCGAGGGCTTCGTCGGTGCGTCCGGCGATGGGCGTGCCTACGGGGATGTCCGTCCCCGCGCCCAGACGGTTGAGCAGGGTCGCGAGTCCGGCCTGGAGGACCATGAACAGGGTCACGCCGCGGGAGCGGGCCAGGTCGCTGAGCTGCTGGTGCAGCTCGGCGGACAGGTTCAGGTCGTAGGTCGCGCCCTGGTGGGTGGCGACGGCCGGGCGGGGGCGGTCGGTGGGCAGCTGGAGCTCTTCCGGCAGGTCGGCCAGGGCCTTGCGCCAGTGGGTGAGCTGCTGGGACAGCACGCTCTCGGGGTCGGTGTCCTCGCCGAGGAGCTGCTGCTGCCACAGGGTGTAGTCGGCGTACTGCACGGGCAGCGGCTGCCACGCGGGGGCGGCGCCGTCGAGCCGGGCGGCGTAGGCCTCGGAGATGTCGCGGGCGAGCGGGCCCATGGACCAGCCGTCGCCCGCGATGTGGTGCACGACCAGGACGAGCACGTGCTCGTCCGCGGAGGCGCTGAACAGCTCGGCGCGCAGCGGTACTTCGGTGGACAGGTCGAAGACGTACCCGGCCGCGTCGGCGAGGGCCTGCTCCAGCTCGGCCCCGGTAAGCGAGGTGACGGGCAGGTCGAGGGCGACCGCCGTCGCTTCGAGGATGCGCTGGTGGGGCTGCCCGTTGTGGGTCGGGTAGACGGTGCGCAGGACTTCGTGGCGGGTCACCACGTCGTGCAGCGCGCCCCGCAGGGCGTCCCGGTCCAGGGCGCCCGTCAGCCGCAGCGCGGTGGCGATGTTGTAGGTGGCGCTGGGTCCTTCGAGCTCGCCGAGGAACCAGAGCCGGCGCTGGGCGGCGGACAGCGGCACCATGCTCGGGCGCTCGCCCGCGGTCAGCGCGGGTCGGGCGGCGTCGGCCCCGCTCAGACGGGCGGCCAGGCCGGCGACGGTCGGGGCCTCGAACAGGGCGCGGATGCCGACCTCGACACCCAGCACCGCGCGGATCCGGCTCATCAGCCGGGTCCCGAGCAGCGAGTGGCCGCCGAGCTCGAAGAAGCTGTCGTCCACGCCCACCGAGGCCACGCCGAGCACCTCGGCGAAGACGCCGCAGAGGATCTCCTCCTGCCGCGACGAGGGTGCGCGTCCTGCGGTGGTGGTGGTGTAGTTCGGGGCGGGGAGGGCGTTGCGGTCGAGCTTGCCGTTGGCCGTCAGCGGCAGGGCCTCCAGCACCACGATCGCGCTCGGGACCATGTAGTCGGGCAGGGACTTCCGGAGGTGCTCGCGTGCTGCGGAGACGAGTTCGGAGTCCTGCTCGGTGGCCGTGGTCGGGACGATGTAGGCGATGAGGCGTTTGTCGCCGGGGGTGTCTTCGCGGGCGAGGACGGTGGCGTGGGTGATGGCGGGGTGGGTGGTGAGTGCGGTTTCGATTTCGCCGAGTTCGATGCGGAAGCCGCGGATTTTGACCTGGTGGTCGGTGCGGCCGAGGTAGTCGATGCTGCCGTCGGGGCGCCAGGTGACGAGGTCGCCGGTGCGGTACATGCGTTCGCCGGGTTGGCCGTAGGGGTTGGCGGTGAAGCGTTCGGCGGTGAGG
>NZ_JBICZP010000044.1:0-2641 GCF_043202015.1 Kitasatospora sp. NPDC048239
GGGCGGTGCGCAGTTCGGTGGGGTCGGTGGTGGTGATGGTGGCGCGGTGGGGGTGGGCGGTGCGGGTGGTGGCGAGGGCGTGGGCGGTGTCGGCGAGGGTGGCGGTGGTGGTGTCCAGGTGCGCGCGCAGCCGCCGGGCCTGCTCGCGCAGCGCCTGCGGATCCCGTGCGGACAGCGGCCACAGCCGCGGGGTCTGCTGCGACGGGTCGGTGAGCTCGGCCGGGTCGGAGAGGCCGGTGAGGTCGGCCGGGTCGGTGAGCTCGGCCTGCTCCGCGCGGACCGCCTCGGGCGCGGGAGCGGGCGGCTCCTCGCCGTCCGCGGCCGCCTCGGGCTCGGGGGCCTCCAGGATCACATGGGCGTTGGTGCCGCTGATGCCGAAGGAGGAGACGGCGGCCCGGCGGGTGCGCCCGGTCGGCGGCCAGGGCGTGTGCTCGGCGAGCAGCTCGACCTTGCCCACCGCCCAGTCGACGTGCGGGGAGGGCGCGTCCAGGTGCAGCGAGCGCGGCAGCTCGCCGTGCCGGAAGGCCTCGATCATCTTGATCACGCCCGCGACGCCGGCCGCGGCCTGGGTGTGTCCGATGTTCGACTTGATCGACCCCAGGTAGACCGGCAGTTCGCGGTCCTGGCCGTAGGTGGCGAGGATCGCCTGGGCCTCGATCGGGTCGCCGAGGGTGGTGCCCGTGCCGTGCGCCTCGACCACGTCCACCTGGTCGGGGGTCAGCTCGGCGTTGGCCAGCGCCTCCTGGATGACCCGCCGCTGGGAGGGGCCGTTGGGCGCGGTGAGCCCGTTGCTGGCGCCGTCCTGGTTGACCGCCGAACCCCGGATCACCGCGAGGACGGGGTGGCCGTTGCGGCGCGCGTCCGAGAGCTTCTCCAGGACGAGGACGCCGACGCCCTCCGAGAACCCGGTGCCGTCCGAGCCCGCGGCGAAGGGCTTGCAGCGCGCGTCCGGGGCCAGGCCCTTCTGGCGGCTGAACTCGGTGTACACGCTCGGCCGGGCGATCACGGTCGCGCCGCCGGCCAGCGCGAGGGTGCTCTCGCCGCTGCGGAGCGACTGCAGCGCGTAGTGGATGGCGACCAGCGAGGAGGAGCACGAGGTGTCGACCGTCACCGCCGGGCCCTCCAGCCCGAGGACGTACGCCACCCGTCCCGACGCCACGCTGGTGGTGTTGCCGGCCAGGAAGTAGCCCTCGTACTCGCCCGGGGCCTCCCCGGCCCGGGGCGCGTACTCCTGGGCGATGAGTCCGGTGAACACCGAGGTCCGTGAGCCGCGCAGGCCGACCGGGTCGATGCCGGACCGCTCCAGGGCCTCCCAGGTGGTCTCCAGCAGCAGTCGCTGCTGCGGGTCCATCGCGGTCGCCTCACGGGCGCTGATCCCGAAGAAGGCGTGGTCGAACTCGGCTGCCCCGCGCAGGAATCCGCCCTCGCGGATGTAGGTGGTGCGGGGCTGCTCCGGGTCGGGGTCGTAGAGCGCGTCGGTGTCCCAGCCCCGGTCGTCCGGGAACGGGCCGATCGCGTCGACGCCCTCGGCGACCAGGTGCCACAGATCGGTCGGCGACTCCACCCCGCCGGGGAAGCGGCAGCCGATTCCCACCACCGCGACCGGCTCGTGGTCGCGGGCCTCGGCCTCGCGCAACCGGCGCTTGGCCTGGCGGAGTTCGGTCGTCGCGCGCTTGAGGTACTCGCGCAGGGTCTCCTCGGTGCTGGCCATCTGTGGCGCCTCCCTTGGCATTGGTGGGTGCGGTCGGCCGGGCCGGGGGCCTGGCCGGTCCGGCCGGCCGCTCCGGTCCGGGCTGGTGGTGGTGCTGAACCTCGGTCAGTCCGAGCCGAGTTCGCGTTCGAGTGCGCTGAAGAGCTCGTCGTCGTCGGCCGCTTCGAGGTCGACCTGCTCCTCGACCTCCTGGGCGCCCGGCCTGGCGTCGTCCCAGCCGCGCAGCAGGGCGCGCAGCCGGGCGGTCACCTCGTCCCGTTCGCGGTCCCCCTCGGCCGCCCGCCCGTCGGTGAACTCGCCGAGCAGGCCTTCGAGTCGGGAGATCTCGCCGAGCACGGCGGCGTTGGCGGAGGCCGGTTCGGGGGCGAGTTCCGCCAGGACGGCGGTGGCCAGGGCCTCGGGCGTGGGGTGGTCGTAGACGAGGGTGGTGGGGAGGTGGAGTCCGGTGGTGGTGCGCAGGCGGTTGCGGAGTTCGACGGCGGTGAGGGAGTCGAAGCCGAGGTCCTTGAACGGCTGGTCCGGGGCGAGCCGGTCCGGGTCGGGGTGGGCGAGGACGGTCGCCGCCTCGCCGCGCACCAGGTCGAGGACGACGCGCCGCTGCCGGGCCGCCGGGAGGCCGGTGAGCCGCTCCTTCAGGCCCTGCCCGGGGACTCCGCCGGAGGCCGGGGCCGCCGCGGCGCGGCGCCGCGGTGCGCGCAGCACGCCCTGGAGCAGCGTCGGTACGTCGGCGGCGCCGCTGTCCAGGCGGAGCGCCGTGACGACGGGCTGGTGTCCGGCGAGGGCGTCGTCGAGCAGGGCCAGGCCCTGTTCGGTGCTGAGCGGGAGGACGCCGCCTCGGCTCATTCGGGTGTGGTCGGTGGTGTGGAGGTTGGTGGTGAGGGTGCTGGTGTCGTGCCAGAGGCCGTAGGCGATGGAGGTGGCGGGGAGGCC
>NZ_JBICZP010000045.1:0-2133 GCF_043202015.1 Kitasatospora sp. NPDC048239
CCGGTGTCCTCGCGGGCGGTGCCGGTGACCAGGCCGGGGGCCTCCTCGCCGCGGGCCAGCGCCGCCAGGGCGTCCAGGAGCTCCCCGCGCCGGGATCCGACCACCACCGCCCGACGACCGAACAACGTCCGGCTGTTGACGAGTGCGGCGGCGACCTGTCCGACTCCGGCCTCGGGCCGGGCGAGCAGGGCCTTGTGCAGCCGGGCGGCCTGGTCGCCCAGGGCCTCGGGCGTGGTGGCCGAGACCACCCACGCGGTCGGGCCCTCGGCCTCGGCGGCCGCCTGCGCCGCATCCCCGGCCGCGGGCTGCTCCAGGATGACGTGGGCGTTGGTGCCGCTGACCCCGAACGCGGAGACGGCGGCCCGGCGCGGACGCCCGGCCTCCGGCCAGGCGCGCTCCTCGGTGAGCAGCCGGACCGCGCCGACCGTCCAGTCCACGTGGTGGGTGGGCTCCTCCACGTGCAGGGTCTGCGGGAGGACGCCGTGCTGCATCGCCATGACCATCTTGATCACGCCGCCAACGCCCGCCGCCGCCTGGGTGTGGCCGATGTTGGACTTCAACGAGCCCAGCCAGAGCGGCTCTTCACGCTCCTGGCCGTAGGTGGCGAGCAGGGCGTTGGCCTCGATCGGGTCGCCCAGCGAGGTGCCGGTGCCGTGCGCCTCGACGGCGTCCACCTCGGCCGGGGTGAGGCCGGCCCGGTCGAGGGCCTGGCGGATCACCCGCTCCTGGGCGGGGCCGTTGGGGGCGGTCAGGCCGTTGCTGGCGCCGTCCTGGTTGATCGCGGTACCGCGGATCACCGCCAGCACCTGGTGGCCGTTGCGGCGGGCGTCCGAGAGCCGTTCGAGCAGGACCAGGCCGACGCCCTCGGCCCAACCGGTGCCGTCGGCCGAGGAGGAGAACGCCTTGCAGCGGCCGTCCGCGGCGAGGGCGCGCTGGCGGCTGAACTCCACGAAGCCGCTGGGGGTGGCCATCACGGTCACACCGCCGGCCAGGGCGAGCGTGCACTCGCCCTGCTGGAGGGCCTGCGCGGCCATGTGCATCGCGACGAGCGAGGAGGAGCAGGCGGTGTCGACGGTGACCGCCGGACCCTCCAGGCCGAGGGTGTAGGAGATCCGGCCGGAGGCCACGCTGCCGGTGCCGTTGATGCCGATCTGGCCCTCGAACTCCTCGGGCATCTGGCTCAGGAAGCGGCCGGCGTAGTCCTGGTACATCACGCCCGCGTACACGCCGGTGCGGCTGCCCCGGACGGTGGTCGGGTCGATGCCGGCCCGCTCGAAGGCCTCCCAGGAGGTCTCCAGCAGCAGGCGCTGCTGCGGGTCCATGGTGAGCGCCTCGCGCGGCGAGATGCCGAAGAAGGCGGGGTCGAACTCGCCCGCGCCGTGCAGGAATCCGCCCTCGCGGGCGTAGCTGGTGCCCGGGTGGTCCGGGTCCGGGTGGTAGAGGTTCTCCAGATCCCAGCCGCGGTCCGTCGGGAAGGTGCTGATGCCGTCCCGGCCTTCGGTGACCAGCTGCCACAGGTCCTCCGGCGAGGCGACCCCGCCGGGGAAGCGGCAGGCCATGCCGACGATCGCGATCGGGTCTTCGGTGCCGGCGGTCTGCGTGGAGGCCTCCACCGTCCGTGCGCTTCCGGAGATCTGGCGTTCGATCAGGTCGGCGATGGCGGCGGGGGAGGGGTGGTCGAAGACCAGGGTGGTGGAGAGGGCGAGGCCGGTGGCCTTGTTGAGGCGGTTGCGCAGCTCGACCGCCATCAGGGAGTCGAACCCGAGCTCCCGGAACGGCCGTTGGGCGTTGATGGCGCCGTTGTCGCTCTGGCCGATGACGGCGGCGACCTGGGTGGTGACCAGGTCGACCAGGGCCTGGGTGCGGTCGCGGCCGGTGAGGGCGGCGAGCCGCTGGGCCAGGCCGGGCTCCACACCGGCCCGGGCGGTGGTGCGGTGGACGCCCGCCAGGCCGCGCAGCAGGTGCGGTACGGCGCCCGAGGCCGCCTGCGAGCGGAGGGCGGCCGGGTCGAGCTTGGCCGGCACCGTCAGGGGGAGACCGGTGGCCAGGGCGGCGTCGAAGAGGTCGAGGCCCTGGGTGGCGGTGAGCGGGTGGACGCCGCTCCGGCTGAGGCGGGTGAGGTCGGCTTCGGTG
>NZ_JBICZP010000046.1:0-2115 GCF_043202015.1 Kitasatospora sp. NPDC048239
GACCAGCCGTTCAAGGACCTCGGCTTCGACTCCCTCACCGCCGTCGAACTCCGCAACCGCCTGCGCACCACCACCGGACTCCACCTCCCCACCACGCTGGTCTTCGACCACCCCACGCCCGAGTCGCTGGCCGCCCGCCTGCTGGAGGACCTGGCCGTCCCCGAGTCGGCGGACGGCCCGGACGGCGCGGCCCCGGCGGGGCTGGACGCCCTGGAGGCGGCCATCGCCGAGGCCCTGGCGGTTGAGACCGCCGTGCCCGGCCCGGTCCTGACCCGGCTGCGCGGCCTGGTCTCCCGACTGGAGGCGAAGGCCGGGGGCCCGGAGGCGCCGGCGGTCGACCTGGAGAACGCCACCGAGGACGAGATCTTCGCCCTCATCGACGGCGGATCAGCCTGACGTCACGTCAGTTCGCTGGACCAGTAAGAGAATCCGAGGAAGGCAGAGGCGACATGGCAGACGAACAGAAGCTCTTCGAGTACCTCAAGCGGGCGACCGCCGACCTCCAGGACACCCGCCGGCGCCTCCAGGAGGCGCAGGAGCGGGACCGGGAGCCGATCGCCGTGGTCGGCATGGCGTGCCGCTACCCGGGCGGGGTGGAGTCGCCGGAGCAGCTGTGGCGTCTGGTCGCCGACGGCGCGGACGCGATCGGCCCGTTCCCGGACGACCGGGGCTGGGACACCGACGCGCTCTACCACCCCGACCCGGAGCACTCGGGCACCTCGTACGTCCGCGAGGGCGGATTCCTGCGCGGGGCGGCCGACTTCGACGCGGAGCTGTTCGGGATCAGCCCGCGCGAGGCGCTGGCCATGGACCCGCAGCAGCGGCTGTTCCTGGAAACGGCGTGGGAGTCGCTGGAGCGGGCCGGCCTGGACCCGACCGCGCTGCGCGGCTCCCGCACCGGGGTGTTCGTCGGCGCCTCCTCGCACGACTACGCGACCCGCACGCCGCAGGTGCCGACGGCCGTCGAGGGTTACGTGATCACGGGCGCGGCGGCGAGCGTGCTGTCCGGGCGGGTCTCGTACGTCCTCGGGCTGGAGGGCCCGGCGCTGACGGTGGACACGGCCTGCTCCTCCTCGCTGGTGACGATCCACCTCGCCGCCCAGTCGCTGCGCCGCGGGGAGTCCGAACTCGCCCTGGCCGGCGGGGTGGTGGTGATGTCGACGCCGAACATCTTCGTGGAGTTCAGCCGGCAGCGCGGGTTGGCGCCGGACGGCCGGTGCAAGCCGTTCGCCGCGGGCTCGGACGGCACGGGCTTCGCCGAGGGCGTCGGCGTGGTCGTCCTGGAGAAGCTCTCGGACGCGCGCCGCAACGGGCACCGGGTGCTGGCGGTGCTGCGCGGTTCGGCGGTCAACCAGGACGGCGCCAGCAACGGGCTCACCGCGCCCAACGGCCCCTCCCAGCGGCGGGTCATCCAGGAGGCGCTGGCCGGCGCGGGGTTGGCGGCGCACGAGATCGACGTGGTCGAGGCGCACGGCACCGGGACGGTGCTCGGCGACCCGATCGAGGCGCAGGCCCTGCTGGCCACCTACGGCCGGGAGCGCGAGCACCCGCTCTACCTGGGGTCGATCAAGTCGAACATCGGGCACAGCCAGGCGGCGGCCGGCGTCGCGGGCGTGATCAAGATGGTCGAGGCCTTCCGGCACGGCGAGATCCCCCGCACCCTGCACCTGGACGCGCCCTCCCCGCACGTCGACTGGTCGGCGGGGAGCATCGAACTGCTCGCCGAGCACACGCCCTGGCCGCAGACCGGGCGGCCGCGCCGGGCCGCCGTCTCCTCCTTCGGCATCAGCGGCACCAACGCCCACCTCATCCTCGAAGCGGCCCCGGCGGCCGAAGCGGCGGGACCGGCGGACGCCACGGAACCCGCATCGCCCACGGCGGCCACGGTGTCAGCGGCATCAGCGGAGGAGGAGCAGGGCGCGGCCCCGCTGATCTGGCCGCTCTCCGGCCACACCGGCCCGGCGCTGCGCGAGCAGGCCCGGCGGCTGCGCGCGCACCTGGACACCACCACCGCCACCCCCGCCGACACCGCCCACGCCCTCGCCACCACCCGCACCGCCCACCCCCACCGCGCCACCATCACCACCACCGACCCCACCGAACTGCGCACCGCCC
>NZ_JBICZP010000047.1:0-2012 GCF_043202015.1 Kitasatospora sp. NPDC048239
AGGAGGTGGGTTTGGCGGGTGGTGTCGTCGAGGGTGGCGAGGTGGTCTTGGAGGGCGGTGGTGGTGCGGGTGGTGGTTGTGGTGGCGCGGCGGATGCGGGGGGTGATGAGGCGGCGCAGGAGGGGGCGTTGGGGGGTGTGGTCGGTGAGGGTTTTGAGGTCGAGGCGGGCGGCGATGAGGTGGGGTTGGGTGGTGGTGAGTGCGGTGTCGAGGGCGGTGAGGCCCTGGGTGTCGGTGAGGGGGAGGATGCCGGCGTTGGCGAGGCGGCGGAGGTCTGTTTCGGTGAGGGTGGCGGCCATGGTGCCGGTGGTCCAGAGGCCGTAGGCGAGGGCGGTGGCGGGCAGGCCCTGGGTGTGGCGGTGGGTGGCGAGGGTGTTGAGGAGGGTGTTGGCGGCGGCGTAGTTGGCCTGGCCTGCGTTGCCCCAGGTGGCGGCGAGGGAGGAGGCGAGGACGAACGCGGTGAGGGGGAGGTGGCGGGTGAGTTCGTGGAGGTGCCAGGCGGCGTCGGCCTTGGGGGCGAGGACGCGGTCGAGCTGGCCGGTGGTCATGGTGGTGAGGGGTCCGTCGTCGAGGACGCCGGCGAAGTGGAGGACGGCGGTGAGGGGGTGTTCGGCGGGGATGGTGGCGAGCAGGTCGGCCAGCGCGGTGCGGTCGGCCGCGTCGCAGGCCGCGATGGTGGTTTCGGCGCCCAACTCGGCGAGCTCGGCGGCCAGTTCCTCGGCGCCGGGGGCCTGGAGGCCGCGGCGGCTGGTGAGGAGGAGGTGGCGGATGCCGTGGGTGGTGACGAGGTGGCGGGCGGCGATGGCGCCGAGGCCGCCGGTGCCGCCGGTGATCAGGACCGTTCCGCGGGTGTCGAGGGCCGGTTGCGCTGCGGGGTCGGTGGACAGTCGGGTGAGTCGGGGGACGCTCACCGTGCCTGTTTGGAGGGCGAGTTCGGGTTCGTCGGTGGTGAGGGCCCGGTGGAGGGCGGTGAGGCTTTCGGGGGTGTCGTCGAGGTCGGCGAGGACGAGGCGGCCGGGGTGTTCGGCCTGGGCGGCGCGGACCAGGCCCCAGACGGGGGCGAGGGCGGGGTCGGGGGTGTCGGTGGCGACGGCGCCGCGGGTGGTGACCACCAGGCGGGAGGCGGTGGTTCGCTCGTCGGCGAGCCAGCGCTGCAGGAGGTGCAGGGTGTGGTGGGCGGTGGCGCGGACCGCGTCGGGGGTGTCGCCGGGCGCGGCCTGGATCCTGGCGAGGACCGCGTCCGGCAGCACGCCGTCCGTGTCGAGGCTGTCGAGGCTGTCGAGGTCGGCGAGTTCGGCGATCGACAGCTGGGGGTCGGCTGCGGGGAGGGCGAGTTCGGTCCAGTCGACGGTGAACCGGGTGCCGCCCGCGCCGGCGCCGGTGGTGGCGGTGGTGAGCTGTTCGGCGGTGACGGGGCGCAGGTCGAGGGCGTCGACGGTCAGGACGGGGTAGCCGGTGGCGTCGGCGACGTGCAGGGCCACGGTGTGGCCGGCGGTGCCGGTGACGCGGACCCGCAGGGTGGTGGCGCCTGCGGAGTGCAGGGCGACGCCGTTCCAGGAGAACGGCAGGAGGGTCTGGTCCAGGCCGCCGTCGCGGCCGAGGCTGATGGTGTGCAGGACGGCGTCGAGCAGGGCGGGGTGCAGGCCGAAGCGGGCGGCGTCGGGGTGGGCGTGCTCGGGGAGTTCGACCTCGGCGTGGACGGTGTCTCCGGTGCGCCAGGCGGCGGTGACGCCCTGGAACGCGGGGCCGTAGTCGAGGCCGAGGGCGGCGAGGTGGTCGTACATGCCCTGGACCGGTACGGGTGCGGCGTCGGCGGGGGGCCAGGCGGTCAGGTCGGTGCCCAGGGCCGCGGCGGGGGAGAGCAGGCCCTCGGCGTGCAGGGTCCAGGGCTGGTCGCTGTCCTCGGGGCGGGAGTGGATGGTGACCGGCCGCAGTCCGCCGTCCTCAGGTGCACCCACCACCACCTGCAGCTGCACACCCTCGTCCGCGGGCAGCAGCAGCGGCGCCTGAAG
>NZ_JBICZP010000049.1:0-1621 GCF_043202015.1 Kitasatospora sp. NPDC048239
GCTCGAAGACCGCCGCCACCACCGTGCGCACCACCGCCGTCGACGACGACCCGATCGCCATCGTCGGCATGGCCTGCCGCTACCCCGGCGGAGTCACCTCCCCCGAGGACCTCTGGCAACTCGTCGCCGACGGACGGGAGGGGATCACCCCGTTCCCGTCGAACCGCGGCTGGGACTTGGAGAACTTCTTCGACGACGACTCCGAGCGTCCGGGGACGTCGTACTGCCGGGAGGCCGGATTCCTGTACGACGCGGGGATGTTCGACGCGGGCTTCTTCGGCATCTCGCCGCGTGAGGCACTGGCGGTCGACCCGCAGCAGCGGCTGCTGCTGGAGACCTCCTGGGAGGCGATCGAGGGCGCCGGCATCGACCCCAGGTCACTGCGCGGCAGCAGCACCGGCGTCTACTCCGGGATGATGTACCACGACTACCAGCCGTCGATGGCCGCCGTCCCCGACGAGCTGGAGGGCATGATCGCCACCGGCAGCGCGGGCAGCGTGGCCTCCGGCCGGGTCTCCTACACCCTGGGGCTGGAAGGCCCGGCGGTCACCATCGACACCGCCTGCTCCTCCTCGCTGGTGGCGATGCACCTCGCCGCGCAGGCGCTGCGGCAGGGCGAGTGCGACCTCGCGCTGGCCGGCGGCGTGACCGTGATGGCCACCCCGGTGGCCTTCGTGGAGTTCAGCCGCCAGCGCGGTCTGGCGCCGAACGGGCGCTGCAAGCCGTTCTCCTCCTCGGCGGACGGCACCTCCTGGGCCGAGGGCGTCGGCGTGCTGGTCCTGGAGCGGCTGTCCAAGGCGAAGGCCAACGGCCACCGGGTGCTGGCCGTGGTCCGCGGTTCGGCGGTCAACCAGGACGGCGCCAGCAACGGGCTCACCGCCCCCAACGGCCCCTCCCAGGAGCGGGTGATCCGCCAGGCCCTCGCCCAGGCCGGACTGTCCGCCGCCGAGGTCGACGCGGTCGAGGCGCACGGCACCGGCACGTCGCTGGGCGACCCGATCGAGGCCAACGCCCTGCTCGCCACCTACGGTCAGGAGCGTGAAGAGCCGCTCTGGCTGGGCTCGTTGAAGTCCAACATCGGCCACGCCCAGGCGGCGGCCGGTGTCGGCGGGGTCATCAAGATGGTCATGGCGATGCAGCACGGCATCCTCCCGCAGACCCTGAACCTGGCCGAGCCGACCCACCACGTGGACTGGACCGCAGGAGCCGTCGAACTGCTGGCGGAACGGCGGGACTGGCCGCAGACCGGTCGCCCCCGTCGGGCGGGCGTGTCCTCGTTCGGCATCGGCGGCACCAACGCCCACGTCATCCTGGAACAGGGCGACACCACGCAGACGGCGAAGGCGGGCGCCGAGGCCGAGGGTCCGACGGCCTGGGTGCTGTCCGCGACCAACGGGGAGTCGCTGCGCAGGCAGGCCGCCCGGTTGGGCGAATTCGTCGAGCAGCAGCCGGAGTTGACTCCGGGGTCGGTGGCCAAGGCGCTGGACGGGCGGACGTTGTTCGGTCGTCGGGCGGTGGTGGTCGGCTCCCGGCGCGGGGAGCTCCTGGACGCCCTGGCGGCGCTGGCCCGCGGCGAGGAGGCCCCCGGCCTGGTCACCGGCACCGCCCGCGAGGACACCGG
>NZ_JBICZP010000050.1:0-1555 GCF_043202015.1 Kitasatospora sp. NPDC048239
GGCCGCCGGTGCCGCCGGTGATCAGGACCGTGCCCTCGGAGTCCCACGGGGTGGTGGCGGGCTCGCCCGCCGTGGTGCCGCGGACCAGGCGCGGGACGCGGGCGAGGCCGTCCCGCAGGGCCAGCTGGGGCTCGTCGGCCGTGAGCAGGGCGGGCAGCGCCCGGTCGGACGCCGGCAGGCCGTCCGAGTCGACCAGGGTGATCCGGCCGGGCTGCTCGCTCTGCGCCGACCGGACCAGGCCCCAGATCGCGGAGGTGGCCAGGTCGGGCGTCTCGTCGGCGGTCACGGCGACCGCGCCGGAGGTGGCGACGACCAGGCGGGCGGCGGCGAAGCGGTCGTCGCGCAGCCAGTCCTGCAGCAGGCCGAGCACCCGGGCGGTGCCGGTGCGGACCGCCCCGGGCAGGGCGGTGCCGGCCGTCTCCTCGGGAGCCTGCCGGGGCACCTGCACCAGCACGGTGTCCGGGACGGCCCCGCCGGCGTCGACGGCCGCCCGCAGGCCCGCCAGGTCGCCGTCGGCGAGCAGGAACGGCTCGGCCGCCGTGGCGGTCGGGGTCGGCAGGTTCGTCCACTGGAGGCGGTGGAGGTCGTCCTGCCCGCCGCCGCCGAGCAGCGCCGGGTCGAGCGGGCGGACGGTGAGCGAGCCGATGGTGGCGACGGGGGCGCCGGAGTCGTCGGCGAGGTGCACGGCGAGCCGGTCGGTGCCGCTGCTGACGATCCGGACGCGGGCGGTGGTGACGCCCGTGGCGTGCAGGGCGACGCCGGACCACGCGAACGGCAGCCTGATCGTGCCCGGGGTGTCGGCGGCCTTCGGGTGGAGGGCCGCGTCGAGGAGCGCGGGGTGGAGGGCGAAGCCCGTGCCGTGCTGCTCCTCGGGGAGGCTGATCTCGGCGTAGAAGTCGGTGCCGTCGCGCCAGGCGGCGGTGACGCCCTGGAAGACCGGGCCGTAGGTGAGGCCGATCGAGGCCAGCTGGTCGTAGACCGCGTCGGCGGAGAGCGCCTCGGCGTTCTGCGGCGGCCAGCTGCGCAGTTCGGTGCCGCGGACGGGGGCGCTGCCGAGCAGGCCCTCGGCGTGCAGGGTCCAGGGCTGGTCGCCGTCCTCGGGACGGGAGTGGACGGTGACGGGGCGTCGGTCGCGCTCGTCGGTGCCGCCGACGGTGATCTGGAGCTGGGCGGCCCGGCCTTCGGGGAGGGCCAGCGGCGCGTGCAGGACCAGTTCGTCGAGGGTGGTGTGGCCGCTCTCCTCGCCGGAGCGGATGGCGAGTTCGACGAAGGCGGTGCCGGGGAGGACCGCGGTCTCACCGATGGTGTGGTCGGCGAGCCAGCCGTGGGTGGCCAGGGCGACGCGTCCGGTGAACAGGGTGGTCTCGCCGTCGGCCAGCCTGGCGACGGCGCCCAGGAGCGGGTGGTCGATGGAGCCGAGGCCTGCGGTGGTGACGTTGCCTCGGGCGGGCGGCGACTCCAGCCAGTAGTGCTGGTGTTGGAAGGGGTAGGTGGGGAGGTTGGTGGGGGTGGGGTTGGTGGGGTGGTGGGGGGTCCAGTTGATGGGGGTGTTGGT
>NZ_JBICZP010000051.1:0-1478 GCF_043202015.1 Kitasatospora sp. NPDC048239
TCGAGGAGGTTGGGGTGGTGGGGGGTTGGGGTGGTGAGGGTGGTGAGGGTGTGGGTGAGGTGGGTGGTGGTGGTGGGTGTGGTGGTGAGGGTGGTGGTGATGACGGGGGTGCCGGTGGGGTCGGTGGCGGTGAGGGTGTGGGTGTTGGGGTTGGTGGGGTGGGGGGTGATGGTGGTGTGGAGGGTGGTGGGGTGGGTGGTGTGGAGGGTGGTGTGGGTGTAGGTGGTGGGGAGGTGGAGGGTGGTGGGGTTGTGGGTGTTGGTGGCGAGGAGGGGGTGGAGGGCGGCGTCGAGGAGGGCGGGGTGGATGGGGGTGTTGGGGGGTGGGGTGGTTGGGAGGGTGATGGTGGCGTGGAGGGTGGTGCCGTTGTGCCAGGCGTGGGTGAGGCCTTGGAAGGTGGGGCCGTAGGTGTAGCCGTGGTGGGCGAGTCGGGGGTAGAGGTCGGTGAGGTTGATGGGGGTGGAGCCGGGTGGGGGCCAGGTGGTGTGGGGGGTGGGTGTGGGTGTGGGGTTGTTGGTGGGGGTGGTGGTGAGGGTGGCGGTGGCGGTGTGGGTCCAGGGGGTGTGGGGGTTGGTGGTGTGGGGGCGGGTGTGGATGGTGAGGGTGCGTTGGCCGGTGTGGTGGGTGTCGGGGGTGGTGGTGAGGTGGAGGTGGGTGGGTTGGGTGGTGAGGGGGGTGGGGGTGTGGAGGGTGAGTTCTTCGATGTGGGGGTGGTTGAGGTCGTGGG
The DNA here is from genome assembly GCF_043202015.1 of Kitasatospora sp. NPDC048239. Taxonomy (NCBI): domain Bacteria; kingdom Bacillati; phylum Actinomycetota; class Actinomycetes; order Kitasatosporales; family Streptomycetaceae; genus Kitasatospora; species Kitasatospora sp. NPDC048239. The sequence continues at coordinate 728 of NZ_JBICZP010000051.1, forward strand.
CGGCGTGGAGGGCGAGGTCGAGGAGGGCGGTTCCGGGGAGGAGGGGGGTGTTGAGGATGGTGTGGTCGGTGAGCCAGGGGTGGGTGGTGAGGCTGGTGGTGCCGGTGTAGGTGGTGGTGCCGTCGGGGTGGGTGGTGGCGGTCTTCAGGATCGGGTGATCCGTCGGAGTGAGCCCCAGCGCCGTCGGCGTGCTGCCGGCCGACAGCGGGCCGATCCAGTGCCGGGTGCGCTGGAACGGGTAGGTGGGCAGCTCGGTGTGGACGGCGGCCGGCCGGTCCTCGGTGGCCCACCGGGCGACGGGCGCGCCGACGGTCCAGGCCCGGCCGAGGGCGGTGAGGAACTGCTGCCGGTCGTCGTGGTCGCGGCGCAGCGTGCCGAGCACCGTGGTGCTTGCGTCGGCGTCGAGCTCGTCCAGGGTCTGCTGGATGCCGTAGGTGAGGACGGCGTGCGGGCTGCTCTCGATGAACAGTCCGAAGCGGTCCCGGTGCAGGGCCCGGACGGTGTCGTCCAGCCGGACGGTCTGGCGCAGGTTGCGGTACCAGTAGTCGGCGGTCAGCTCCGCGGTGTCGAGCACGTCCCCGGTGACGGTGGAGTAGAAGGCGATCTCCGTGTTCTTCGGCGTGATGTCGCCCAGCAGACGGGCCAGTTCGGCTTCGAGCGGTTCGACGTGGTGGCTGTGGGAGGCGTAGTCGACGGGGATGCGGCGGGCGCGGATGTCGGTGGTGTCGTAGTGGTGTTGGAGGGTGTCGAG
>NZ_JBICZP010000052.1:0-1326 GCF_043202015.1 Kitasatospora sp. NPDC048239
CCGCCGCGAACGGAGCGATCTTCGCCTCGGCCAGCGAACGCACCGCCTCACGGAGCATCCCGTGCTCCTCGGAGATCCGGAAGAGATCGAAGTCCTGGCTCATGATCGGTACTCCTGTTTCGCGACGGTACTCAGTACCCTTCATTATGCATGGGCGCAGCAAAAAGGGAACTCAGTGCCTTCACATGGCGGCACTGAGTTCCCTATTCTTTTCGCGTAAGGCCGACAGTCCGAGCGCAGGGAGATGACAGCGTGGTCCACTCAGCAATCGACTCCGACACCGAGAACGTCGCGTTGCACTTCCAGCGCTGCGACTGGTGCCACAACCCCACCTTCCAGCGGCTGCTCTGCCCCACCTGCGGCTCCACCGACCTGCGGTTGGAGCGCAGCGAGGGCACCGGCGTGGTGCGCCGCTGTGCGGTGGAGCAGGCGCGCACGCCGCTGGCCCGGCAGAAGTCCCTGATCCGGATGGCCGAGGGCTTCGACGTGTGGTGTGTCGTCAACGGTCTGCGCAGCATCGTCCCGGTGGGCACCCGAGTCCGGTTGACGCCGTCCGCGGACTCGGAGCAGCCCGAGCTGATCCTGCTCCCGCACGAGGAGCCGGAGCCGGTCGAGCCGGTCGAGCCGCGCCCGCTGCCGCCGAACCAGGGCGGCTTCACCCAGCACCTGGCGGCCTTCGCGGAGTGAGGCCGGGGGCCTGCGGGCCTCGCGAACACGCGAAGGAGGGTGTGGCACCGGGTACCCGGTGCCACACCCTCCACGCTGCGCCTCGGCCTCAAGCGGTCTGCACGTCGGCGACAGGACCGGAAGGGCCCTGGCGCCGGACAGGCCAGGGGCCCCTCCCCCGGATCACGCCGGGTGGGCGGTGTAGTCCGAAGGAGAGGCCCCAGGTGTTCAGGCTCAGCCCTTGCGGCTCTTCACCTCGTCGGTGAGCTGCGGCAGGACGGCGAACAGGTCGCCGACCACGCCGTAGTCCGCGAGCTCGAAGATCGGGGCCTCCGGGTCCTTGTTGACGGCCACGATGGTCTTCGAGGTCTGCATGCCGGCCCGGTGCTGGATGGCACCGGAGATGCCGTTCGCCACGTACAGCTGGGGCGAGACCTGCTTGCCGGTCTGGCCGACCTGGTTGGTGTGCGGGTACCAGCCGGCGTCGACGGCGGCGCGCGAGGCGCCGACGGCCGCGCCGAGCACGTCCGCGAGCTCCTCGACCACGCCGAAGCCGGCCGCCTCGCCGACGCCGCGGCCGCCGGAGACCACGATGGCGGCCTCGGTCAGCTCGGGGCGGCCGCTGGAGACGCGCGGGGTGCGGGAGGTGACGGTGGCGGC
>NZ_JBICZP010000053.1:0-1154 GCF_043202015.1 Kitasatospora sp. NPDC048239
AGCCAGTAGTGCTGGTGTTGGAAGGGGTAGGTGGGGAGGTTGGTGGGGGTGGGGTTGGTGGGGTGGTGGGGGGTCCAGTTGATGGGGGTGTTGGTGGTGGTGTGGGCGTGGGCGAGGTTGGTGAGGAGGTGGGTGAGGGTGCCGTGGTCGCGGCGGAGGGTGGGGATGGTGGTGGTGTGGGTGGTGGTGTGTTCGGCGGTTTCCTGGATGCTGGTGGTGAGGACGGGGTGGGGGCTGGTTTCGATGTAGGTGGTGTGGCCGTTGGCGAGGAGGGTGCGGGTGGTGGCTTCGAATTGGACGGGTCGGCGGAGGTTTTCGTACCAGTAGTCGGCGTTGAGGGTGGTGGTGTCGTGGATGTGGGTGTTGGTGAGGGTGGAGTAGAAGGCGATGTGGGTGGTGGGTTGGGGGTTGATGTCGGCGAGGAGGGTGGTGAGGTGGTGGTGGAGGGGTTCGATGTGGGGTGAGTGGGAGGCGTAGTCGACGGGGATGCGGCGGGCGCGGATGTTGTGGTGTTCGCAGTGGGTGGTGAGGGTGTCGAGGGCTTGGGGGGTGCCGGCGACGATGGTGTTGGTGGGGCCGTTGTGGGCGGCGATGGTGAGGTGGTGGTGCCAGTTGTTGGTGGTGAGGAGTTCTTGGACGTGGGTGGCGGGGAGGTTGATGGAGGTCATGCCGCCGGTGCCGGCGAGGGTTTTGAGGGTGCGGGAGCGGAGGGTGACGATGCGGGCGGCGTCGTCGAGGGTGAGGGCTCCGGCGATGTGGGCGGCGGCGATCTCGCCTTGGGAGTGGCCGATGACGGCGTCGGGTTCGATGCCGTAGGTGCGCCAGGTCTGGGCGAGGGCGACCATGGTGGCGAAGAGGGCGGGTTGGACGGTGTCGACGTGGTGGAGCCAGGTGTCGTCGGTGCCGGTGAGGGTGTTGACGAGGTTCCAGCCGGTGTGGGGGTCGAGGGCTTGGGCGCAGGTGTCGAGGTGGGTGCGGAAGACGGGTGAGGTCTGGTAGAGGTCGCGGCCCATGCCGGCCCATTGGGAGCCTTGTCCGGGGAAGACGAAGACGGTGCGGCCGGTGTCCTCGCGGGCGGTGCCGGTGACCAGGCCGGGGGCCTCCTCGCCGCGGGCCAGCGCCGCCAGGGCGTCCAGGAGCTCCCCGCGCCGGGA
>NZ_JBICZP010000054.1:0-1140 GCF_043202015.1 Kitasatospora sp. NPDC048239
CGCTCGGTATTCCGTCCCTGCCGCTCAAGCCGCTCGCCAAGCGCCGTTTCTCCCGGCAGATCATGGTCGGCAACGTGCCGGTCGGCGGCGACGCGCCCGTCTCGGTGCAGTCCATGACCACCACCGTCACCGCGGACATCAACGCCACGCTCCAGCAGATCGCGGAGCTCACCGCGTCCGGCTGCCAGATCGTCCGGGTGGCCTGCCCCTCGCAGGACGACGCCGACGCGCTGCCGATCATCGCGAAGAAGTCGAAGATCCCGGTCATCGCCGACATCCACTTCCAGCCGAAGTACGTCTTCGCCGCGATCGACGCCGGCTGCGCCGCCGTCCGGGTGAACCCCGGCAACATCAAGGCCTTCGACGACAAGGTCGGCGAGATCGCCAAGGCCGCCAAGGACGCCGGCATCCCGATCCGCATCGGCGTCAACGCCGGCTCCCTCGACAAGCGCCTCCTGGAGAAGTACGGCCGCGCCACCCCCGAGGCCCTCGTCGAGTCCGCGCTCTGGGAGTGCTCCCTGTTCGAGGAGCACGACTTCCGCGACATCAAGATCTCGGTCAAGCACAACGACCCGGTCGTGATGATCAACGCCTACCGCCAGCTCGCCGCCGCCTGCGACTACCCGCTGCACCTCGGCGTCACCGAGGCCGGCCCCGCCTTCCAGGGCACCATCAAGTCCGCGGTCGCCTTCGGCGCCCTGCTCGCCGAGGGCATCGGCGACACCATCCGCGTCTCGCTCTCCGCGCCCCCCGCCGAGGAGATCAAGGTCGGCAACCAGATCCTGGAGTCCCTCGGCCTGCGCGAACGCGGCCTGGAGATCGTCTCCTGCCCCTCCTGCGGCCGCGCCCAGGTCGACGTCTACAAGCTCGCCGAAGAGGTCACCGCCGGCCTCGAGGGCATGGAGGTGCCGCTGCGCGTCGCCGTCATGGGCTGCGTCGTCAACGGCCCCGGCGAGGCCCGCGAGGCCGACCTCGGCGTCGCCTCCGGCAACGGCAAGGGCCAGATCTTCGTCAAGGGCGAGGTCATCAAGACCGTCCCCGAGTCGAAGATCGTCGAGACCCTGATCGAGGAGGCCCTCAAGCTCGCCGAGCAGATGCAGGCCGACGGCGTCGAGTCCGGCGCCCCCACCGTCACCGCCG
>NZ_JBICZP010000055.1:0-1119 GCF_043202015.1 Kitasatospora sp. NPDC048239
CAGCCAGTAGTGGTGGTGTTGGAAGGGGTAGGTGGGGAGGTTGGTGTGGGTGGTGGTGGGTGGGTGGGTGGTGGGGTGGTGGCCGTGGGTGTGGGTGGTGGCGAGGGCGGTGAGGTAGGTGTGGGTTTCGGGGTGTTGGTGGTGGAGGGTGGGGGTGGTGTTGGGGGTGAGGGGGGTGAGGACGGGGTCGGGGCCGAGTTCGAGGTGGAGGGTGATGCCGTGGTTGGTGAGGGTGGTGGTGGTGTCGTGGTAGCGGACGGGTTGGCGGATGTGTTGGGTCCAGTGGTGGGGGTCGGTGGGGTTGCCGTGGGTGGTGATGGGGGTGTGTGGGGGGTGGTAGTGGAGTTGGGTGGCGGTGTGGTGGAAGTCGTCGAGGATGGGGTCCATGTGGGGGGAGTGGAAGGCGTGGCTGACGTTGAGGGTGTGGGTGCGTCGGCCTTGGTTGGTGAAGTGTTGGGCGATGGTGTGGGTTTGGGTGTGGTCGCCGGCGATGACGAGGCTGGTGGGGGTGTTGATGGCGGCGATGGTGACGTGGGGGGTGAGGTGGGGGGTGATTTCCTGTTCGGTGGCTTGGATGGCGATCATGGCGCCGCCGGTGGGGGCGTTGTGCATGAGGCGGGCGCGGGTGGTGACGAGGTGGGCGGCGTCGTGGAGGGTGAGGATGCCGGCGGCGTGGGCGGCGGTGAGTTCGCCGATGGAGTGGCCGGCGAGGTGGTCGGGGTGGATGCCGTGGTGTTGGAGGAGTCGGAAGAGGGCGGTTTCGAGGGCGAAGAGGGCGGGTTGGGTGTAGCGGGTTTCGTTGAGGAGGTGGGCTTCGGGGGTGTCGGGTCGGGAGAAGACGAGGTCGCGTAGGGGTCGGTCGAGGTGGGGGTCGAGGGCGTTGACGGCGTCGTCGAAGGCTTGGGCGAAGGCGGGGTAGGTGTCGTAGAGTTCGCGGCCCATGCCGGGTCGTTGGCTGCCTTGGCCGGTGAAGAGGAAGGCGAGGGGGGCGGGTGTGGTGGCGGTGCCGCGGATGAGGTGGGGGTGGTCGGTGTCGTGGGTGAGGGCGTCGAGGGCGTCGAGGGCCTGGGCGCGGTCGGTGGCGATCACGACGGCCCGGTGCTCCAACGACGCCCGGCC
>NZ_JBICZP010000056.1:0-1063 GCF_043202015.1 Kitasatospora sp. NPDC048239
CCGCTGACGGCCAACGGCAAGCTCGACCGCAACGCCCTCCCCGCCCCGAACTACACCACCACCACCGCAGGACGCGCACCCCGCACCCCCGAAGAAGAAACCCTCTGCACCGTCTTCGCCGACGTCCTCGGCCTCCCCACCGTCACCATCGACGACAACTTCTTCGAACTCGGCGGCCACTCCCTCCTCGCCGTCACCCTCGTCGAACGCCTCCGCAACCACGGCCTGCCCATCGACGTCCGCACCCTCTTCGCCTCCCCCACCGTCGCAGGCCTCACCACCACCACAACCCACCACGAAATCCCCGTCCCCCCCAACCTCATCCCCACCAACACCACCACCATCACCCCCGACATGATCACCCTCGCCGACCTCACCACCGACGAGATCAACCACCTCACCACCCAAATCCCCGGCGGCGCCCCCAACATCGCCGACATCTACCCCCTCGCCCCCCTCCAGGAAGGCATCTTCTTCCACCACCTCATGGAGGCCGACACCGGAACCGACGTCTACGTCCTCCCGGCCCTCATGGCCTTCGACACCCACCAACGCCTCACCGACTTCCTCACCGCCCTCCAACACGTCATCAACCGCCACGACATCCTGCGCACCGCCATCATCTGGAACGGCCAACGCGAACCCCTCCAGGTCGTCACCCGCAACGCCCCCCTCCCCACCCACACCATCCACCTCCCCCACAACACCGACGACACCGACACCACCAGCGCCGACACCGCCACCCGACTCCTGACCGCCACCGGCCGGTCCATGGACATCACCCAAGCCCCCCTCCTACGCGCCTACACCACCCCCGAACCCCACACCGACCGCTGGCTCCTCGCCCTCCACATCCACCACCTCATCCAGGACCACACCGCCCTCGCCATCGTCCTCGACGAAGTCCGCGCCCACCTCAACGGACACCAGGACCAACTCCCCACCCCCCTCCCCTTCCGCGACTTCGTCGCCCAAGCCCGCCTCCGCATCCCCCGCGAAGAACACCAGAAGTTCTTCACCAACCTCCTCGGCGACATCACCGAACCCACCGCACCCTTCGGTC